>NZ_JADEWM010000006.1:0-160529 GCF_015207615.1 Cyanobium sp. LEGE 06113
GCGGCCATGGCGCAGGCTGGCCGCCGCCGAGGCCAACAGCAGCGCGCTGGGGCTGGAGGTCTGCAGCCAGAGCAGGGCCCGCTCGATCGCCTCCACGCTGCAGCGCCCGCCCTGGACCAGCAGCGCGGCACTCTGGGCCAGCCCGCCGCCGCTCTTCTGGCAGGAGAGCACCACCAGATCGGCCCCGGCGGCCACGGCCTCAGCGGCGCCATGGGCCTGGTCCACCAGCAGCGGCAGGCCGGCGGCGTGGGTCACTGCCACCAGGGCCGGCAGATCGGCCGCCAGCCCCTGATAGGTGGGGGACACCACCACCGCGGCCGCCAGGGGGCCGCCTGCTCGGGCTGCCGCCAGCGCCTGCTCCAGCAGCTGCGGGGTGGGAGGCAGCCACAGGCCGGTGGCGGGATCGAAGGGCAGGCTGTAGAGCACCGGCTCCAGCTGGCCGAGCACGCAGGCATGCAGCAGCGAGCGGTGCAGGTTGCGGGGCAGCAGCACCCGGCTGCCGGGGGCCGCCAGGGCCAGCAGGGCCACCTGCAGCAGGCCACTGGCCCCGTTCACCCCGAACCAGCAGTGCTCAGCCCCCAGCAGCGCCGCGCACTGCCGCTGCTCTTCCGCCACGGCCCCCTCCGGCTCCAGAGGGCCACCGAAACCCGGCAGCTCGGGCAGATCCCAGCTGCCGGGCCGGCGGCGCAGCAACCGCGCCAGCGGCGGCGCCAGGCCCCGGCCGCGCCCGTGGGCGGGCAGGTGCAGGGCCAGGAGAGCGGGATCAGCGGGGGGGAGCAACACCGGCGCGGCCAGGGCCAGGGATGGGGCTGCGCAGACAGGTCCGGCAGCGCTCTGGCACGGATCAGGAGTCTGGCCGCCCCTGGGCCGGGGACACGCCCGCCGGCCCGATCGGCTCCGGGGCGGTCATCGCCAGCGCGGTCGGCCCGACCGGGCTTTCTAGAGTTCTGTCACTCTCCCCATCGCGCCCTTGACCGCCGCAGCGAGCCCCGCCCCGCCGGCCTACGACCCCAGGGCTGATCGGCGTTGGTTGCTGGGGCGGCCGTGGCTGTTCCTCAGCCGGCTCAGCTCGGTGCTGTGGCAGCTGATCAGCCTGGCCCTGACCCTGGTGGTGCATGCCGGCAGCGGCGACCGGGCCGTGCAGCAGCGGCTGGGCAAGCGCATCCTCGCCACCCTCACCAGCCTGGGCCCCTGTTTCATCAAGGTGGGGCAGGCCCTCTCCACCCGCCCCGACCTGGTGCGGCGCGACTGGCTCGAGCAGCTCACCCAGCTCCAGGACAACCTGCCCCCCTTCCCCCAGGAGGTGGCCCTGCGCACGATCGAGACGGAGCTGGGGGCACCGGCCCAGGAGCTGTTTGCCCTGTTCCCCGACTACCCGATTGCCGCCGCCAGCCTGGGGCAGGTCTACAAGGCCCAGATGCACGACGGCCAGTGGGTGGCCGTGAAGGTGCAGCGTCCCGATCTGCCCCAGATCCTGCGCCGCGACCTGGTGATCATCCGCATGCTGGCGGTGCTCAGTGCGCCGCTGCTGCCCCTCAATCTGGGCTTCGGACTCGACGCCATCATCGACGAGTTCGGCCAGACCCTCTTCGACGAGATCGACTACCGCAAGGAGGCCGACAACGCCGAGCGCTTCGCCGGCCTGTTCAGCGCCCATCCCGAGGTGACCGTGCCCCACGTGGAGCGCCAGCTGAGTGCCCGGCGGGTGCTCACCACCAGCTGGATCCATGGCACCAAGCTGCAGGAGCGCCAGGTGCTGGAGGCGCGCCACCTCGATCCCACCGCCCTGATCCGCACCGGGGTGATGGCGGGGCTGCAGCAACTGCTGGAGTTCGGCTATTTCCACGCCGATCCCCACCCCGGCAACCTCTTCGCCCTGCCGGGACGCACCGGCCAGCTGGGCCATGTGGCCTACGTGGATTTCGGCATGATGGATTCGATCTCCGATGCCGACCGGCTCACCCTCACCGGGGCGGTGGTGCACCTGATCAACCGCGATTTCCGCGCCCTGGCCAGCGACTTCGTGGCCCTGGGCTTTCTCAGCCCGGACACCAACCTCGAGCCGATCATTCCGGCCCTGGAGGAGGTGCTGGGCGGCACCCTGGGCGAGAACGTCGGCAACTTCAACTTCAAGGCGGTCACCGACCGCTTTTCCGAGCTGGTGTTCGACTATCCGTTCCGGGTGCCGGTGCGCTTCGCCCTGATCATCCGGGCGGTGGTGAGCCAGGAGGGGCTGGCGTTGCGGCTCGACCCCGACTTCAAGATCATCCGCGTGGCCTACCCCTACGTGGCCCGCCGGCTGCTGGCGGGCGACACCGCCGAGATGCGCGAGAAGCTGCTCGACGTGCTGTTCGACCGGGAGGGCCGGCTGCAGATCGAGCGGCTCGAGAGCCTGCTGGCGGTACTCGAGAACGATGGGCCGCGGGCCGACCTGCTGCCGGTGATGGGCTCAGGGCTGAAGCTGCTGCTGGGTCCCGATGGCGCCAGCCTGCGCCAGAGGCTGCTGCTCACCCTGGTGCGCGATGACCGCCTCAATGCCGAAGACCTGCGCGCCCTGATGGACCTGTTGCGGCGCACGTTCAGCGCCCGCAAGCTGGCAGGCACCCTGCTGGCGCGGCTCAACCCCCTGGCCGCCGCCTAGGGTCGGCCTCCGACCCGACTGTGCGCCGTGATCGACACCGCCCCGCTCGACCTCGAGGCCAGCGAGTTTCTGATTGAGTACGGCACCTTCATCCAGCCGCCCTACCTGGTGTCGGGGCTGGGCCTGGCCATCAGCGTGCTCTGCGGCCTCACCTTCGCCAAGATGGTGCAGAACCGGCTGGAGGGCTGGAAACAGGACCGACTGCCCCTTCTGCCCCTGGGCAACGGCGGCACCACCCTGCCCTACATCGGCATCGTGGTGGGCGTCACCCTGTTCATCGGCGGGGCGCTGCAGGTGTTCGGTTTCGCCTCCGGGGCGGCCCTGCTGGTGTCCTTCGTGCTCTCGATCGGCACGGCAGGGGCCCTCTGGGCCCAGCTGGAGCGGCTGATGCAGCAGGTGGAAGACGGCACCTTCAGCGCCGTCGATTTCGACAACTTCGACCAGTTCTTCTAGGCCACTCAGGCCACCAGGTAGCCCTCAAGCCGACGCGACTGGGAGCGGATCCCCTCGAGAGCCTTGCGCTCGAGGTTGCGGGTCTTGTCGCGGCTCATGCCGAGGTTCTTGGCGATCGAACTCAGGCTCATCGGCTCGCCCAGGCCCTGGCCCTCGGTGTCGATGCCGTAGCGCATCTTCAGCACCCGGCCCTGCAGTTCAGGCAGCTGCTCCAGCAGTGCCCGCAGGTCCCCCTTCAGGCACTCTCCGTCCACCCGCTCCTCCGGCAGCTCCCCATCACCGGCCAGCAGGTCGAGCAGTTCCGTGTCCTCGCCGTCACCCACCTTCGTCTCCAGGCTCACCGGCTGCCGCGCCCGGCACAGCAGGTCCTTCACCTCCTCCTCCGGCAGCTCCACAAACACCGCCAGCTCGCTCACCGTGGGCGTGCGGCCCAGCTCCTGGCTCAGTTCCCGCTGACCCTTCTTCAGTTTGTTCAGCGTTTCGGTGATGTGGATCGGCAGCCGGATCGTGCGGCTCTTCTCCGCGATCGCCCGCGTGATCCCCTGCCGGATCCACCAGTACGCATACGTACTGAACTTGTAGCCCCGCGTCGGGTCGAACTTCTCCACGCCCCGCACCAGGCCGATCGTGCCCTCCTGGATCAGGTCCAGCAGCTCCATGTTCCGCTTGGTGTATTTCTTCGCCACGCTCACCACCAGCCGCAGGTTCGCCGCCACCATCCGCTCCTTGGCACGGCGGCCCGCCTGCAGACGCTTCTTCAGCACCGGCAGGCTCAGGCCCGCCGCCGCCGCCAGCTCCGGCCGCTCCGGCGCCGTACCCCCGGCACGCATCGTCAGCTCCTGTTCGATCTCCTCCAGGGCCATCAGCTCCTGCACCTGGCGGCCCAGGGTGATCTCCTGCTCATGGCTCAGCAACGGCACCCGGCCGATGTCCCGTAAGTAGCTGCGCACCAGGTCTCCATCCACGGCCGGCATCGAGCGGGCCGGACGCTCGGAGCGCTGGCCGCGGGGGGCGGTGATGGGGGTGGGGGCGATGGCGATCGTCATGCTTCTGGCCCTTGAACTTTGGTTAAGCCTAACCTGAAGAAGTGTGAACGCTCTCTCATCTAGGCCCAAACGGCGGCCCGGGGCCCCTCAGCCCATGCCGAAGTGGCCGATCAGCCAGCCCGCGGTGCTCAGGTAGATGAACACCCCGGCCACGTCGGTGGCGGTGGTGATGAAGGGTGCCGACATCAGCGCCGGATCCAGCTTGAGACGATCGAAGAGCAGCGGCAGCGCCGCCCCTGCCGTGGCCGCCAGGGTGGTGATCGCCAGCAGGCTGATCCCCACCGAGAGCCCCACCAGGGGGCCTTCGCCGCGCCACCAGGCCCAGGGCACCACCACCACCAGCATCAGCAGGCCCAGCAGAGCTCCGGCCACCGCCTCCCGCACGATCGTGCGCCAGGCCCCCAGGGCCTGGATCCGCTGGGTGCTGAGGCCACGGATCACCACGGTGGAGCTCTGGGCGCCGACGTTGCCGCCGGTGCCGATCAGCAGCGGAATGAAGGCCGCCAGCAGCACCACCTGGTTGAGCACCTCGCCCTGCAGGGCGATCACCTCGGAGGTGAAGCCGTTGGCCACCACCAGCACCGAGAGCCACACGACCCGGCGCCGGGCCACGGTGAACAGGTTGCTCTGGAAATAGTCGTCCTCATCGCCGGCCTGCACGGCGCCGGCGGCGTAGAGGTCACGGGTGGCCTCCTGCTCGATCACGTCGATCACGTCGTCCACCGTGACGATCCCCACCAGCCGCTCCTCGCGGTCCACCACGGGCACGGCCAGGAAGTCGTAGCGCTGGATGGCGCGGGCCACCTCCTCCTGGTCGGTCTCGGTGGACACGCTCACCACCTCCCGGGTCATCACATCGCCGATGCGGTCCTGGGGGTCGGCCACCACCAGGTCGCGCAGCGACAGGATGCCGGTGAGATAGCGCGAGCCATCGGTCACATAGAGGGAATAGATGGTCTCGGTGTCGCGGGCGCGGCGGCGCACCAGTTCCAGGGCCTGGGCGGCGCTGTGGAACTCCTTCAGATCAATGAATTCCGTGGTCATCAGGCGCCCCGCCGTCTCGGCGGCGTAGCCCAGCAGCTGGGCGGTGACCCTGCGCTCGGCCGGGCTCAGCTCCGCCAGCAGCCGGCGCACCACCTTGGCCGGCAACTCATCGAACAGCCGCACCCGATCATCCGGCGACATGCTCTCCACCAGCTCCAGCACCTCGCCGGAGCGCAGCCGGTCGAGCAGGCTCTGCTGCACCGCACCGTCGAGGTATTCGTAGACCTCGATGGCTTCGTCCTTGGGCAGCAGCCGGAAGGCCAGGGCCTGCAGGGTGCGCGGCAGCGTGCCGATCGCCTCGGCGATGTCCACCTCCTGCACGGGCTGCAGCAGCAGCTTGGCGCCGTCATAGTTGCCGGCCTCCAGCAGGGTGGCCAGCTGGCGAGACACCATCTCAGCCACCATGACGCGGCCGACGCCGGAGAGCTCCTGGTTCGGGGCCTTCGCCTCGCTCATCGGCTCTCAGCCCAGGAACTCACGAGTTTATGGGCCGGCGCCTGGCGGTCAGCCGCTAGTGTCCGCCCTCCGGAACTCCAGCCAGCATGAGCGTGAACGTGAGCGATGTGGTGGTGCGCGACGCCGCCGGCGGCGAGCGCCGCCTCGGCGAGTGGTGCGGCCAGGTGCTGCTGATCGTGAACCTGGCCAGCCGCTGTGGTTTCACCCGCCAGTACGCCGGGCTCCAGAAACTGAACGAGACCTACGGCCCCCAGGGCCTGGCCGTGCTCGGCTTCCCCTGCAACGACTTCGGGGCCCAGGAGCCCGGCAGCCTCGAAGAGATCCAGCAGTTCTGCTCCAGCACCTACGGCGCCAGTTTCACCCTGTTCGACAAGGTGGCGATGGCGGAAGACCCCTACACCACCCTCACCCAGGCGGAGCCGAGCGGGCCTGTGGCCTGGAACTTCGAGAAGTTCCTGGTGGGCAAGGACGGCACGGTGCTGGCCCGCTTCAAGAGCGGCGTGGAACCCGAGGCCGGTGAGCTCACGGCGGCCATCGAAGCGGCCCTGGCCGCCTGATCCTGATCAGCCCGGCAGCCAGCCCCGACGCTGGCCGCCCGGGCTGGCCAGCTCCACCTGCAGCCAGCGTTCGCCGTCCTGGCGCGACCAGGCGCGCAGCACCCGCAGCGGCTCGCCGGCTGCCGCCGCAGTGATCGTGGGGGCCTGGCGCTCGGGAGCGCAGCGCAGCGCCAGGGGAACTGGGCTGAGCAGGGGTTCGCGGCTGCTCTGACGACGGCGCAGCTCAGGCATGCGCCAGTCGCCGCCCCCGGCGGGCAGGCCAGCCGGCGCCACCAGAGCGAATCCCAGCAGGGCCGCCCAACGCCAGGGTGTGAGCAGGGGTGCGACGGGACCCATTCAGATGTCCAGCTGGGCCAGGTCGAGTTCGGCGCTGTGGGCTTCGATGAACTCGCGGCGGGGCGCCACCTTGTCGCCCATCAGGATCGTGAAGATCCGATCAGCCTCCAGGGCGTCTTCGATTTCGACGCGTTTCATCATGCGGGTTTCGGGATCCATGGTGGTTTCCCAGAGCTGCTTGGGCATCATTTCGCCGAGACCCTTGAAGCGCTGAATGTTGTAGTTGGCCTTCTCGCCAAACTCATCGATGGTGGCCTTGAGATCGGCCTCATTATAGCAATAAACATGCTTCTTGCCCCTTTCCACTTTGTAGAGGGGTGGGCAGGCGATGTAGATGTAGCCACCTTCCACCAGGGCCTTCTGATAGCGGAAGAAGAAGGTGAGGATCAGGGTGCGGATGTGGGCACCATCCACGTCAGCATCGGTCATGATCACGATGCGGTGGTAACGCAGATTTTTTTCGTCGAACTCCTCCCCCTTGATGCCCAGGCCCAGGGCGGTGATCAGAGCCTGGATCTCCGTGTTCTTGTAGATCTTGGCATCGTCTGTTCTCTCGATGTTGAGGATCTTGCCTCGCAGCGGCAGGATCGCCTGGAAGCGGCGGTCGCGGCCCTGCTTGGCGGAGCCTCCGGCCGAATCCCCCTCCACGATGTAGATCTCAGATTCGGAGGGATCACGGGAGGAACAGTCGGAGAGCTTGCCGGGCAGGGTGGAACTCTCCAGCACGCTCTTGCGGCGCACCAGCTCGCGGGCGCGGCGGGCGCCTCAGCGGCATTGAAGGCCTGGATTGCCTTCTCAAGGATCAGGTCGATCACGGAGGGGTTGAATTCCAGGAATTCACCCAGGGCTTCTCCCACCAGGGTGTCGACGATGCCGCGCACCTCGGTGTTGCCGAGCTTGGTCTTGGTCTGACCCTCGAACTCGGGCTCAGGCACCTTCACCGACAACACGGCGGTGAGGCCCTCGCGGATGTTTTCACCGGCCAGATTGCTATCGGCATCCTTGCGCTTGCCACGCTTCTTGGCAAACACATTGAGGGTGCGCGTCAGCACCGTCTTGAGCCCCTCGATGTGGGTGCCCCCGTCGACGGTGCGAATGTTGTTGGCGAAGCCAGGATGCTGTCGGAGTAGGCATCCACGCACCACTGCAGGGCGGCCTCCACCTGAACGCCTTCCTTTTCGGCATTCACATAGATGATGTCAGGGTGCAGAGGGTCTTTCTCCGCATTCATGTAGGCCACATACTCGCGGATGCCGCCTTCATAGAAGTAGATCTCCTCATGGGCTTCGCCGGCGGCGTTGCGGGCCGAGCTGCGCTCATCGCGGAAGACGATACGTACGCCGCCGTTGAGGTAAGCGAGTTCGCGCAGCCTCGAGGAGAGGGTGGCGTAGTCGAAGACAATGCCGACCGTGAAGATCTCAATGTCGGGCTTGAAGCACACCGACGTGCCCGTGCGCCCCGCCTCGCCTGGAACGGAGACCAGGGTGCCGATCGGGGCGCCGCGCTCAAAGCGCTGCGTGTGCACCTGGTCTTGGCGGTAAACCTTGACCTCCACCCACTCCGAGAGGGCGTTGACCACGGACACGCCCACCCCGTGCAGGCCGCCGGACACCTTGTAGCCGCCGGAGCCGAACTTGCCGCCGGCGTGCAGCACCGTGAGCACGGTTTCCAGGGCGCTCTTGCCGGTGCGGGGGTGGATATCGGTGGGGATGCCGCGTCCGTTGTCGGTGACGGCACAGGAGCCGTCGTCGTTGAGCACCACCAGGATCTGGTCACAGTGGCCGGCGAGGGCCTCATCCACGGCGTTGTCCACCACCTCGTAGACGAGGTGGTGGAGGCCCCGGGGCCCGGTGGTGCCGATGTACATCCCGGGTCGCTTGCGCACCGGTTCCAGGCCTTCAAGCACCTGGATCTGCTCGGCGCCGTACGCGGCCTGAACTTTCGTGGCTTCGCTCATGCGGGGGGTGCTTTCCAGGGGTCGGGCAGAGGCGGCGACTCGCCCTGGACAAGAGGGGGTGAGAAGTGGTGAAACCCCTTCTACGGTGGGCAATCTACCATCGCCAGCCCACCCGCCAGGGGGTACGAGGGCCACCTGGCACTGTGGGGAAATGGCCCTCGATGCGCCCCTGCCAACCAGCGCTGATCGCCCCGCTGAGCGCCCCGACCAGCGGCCCCTGGTGATTGCCCTGCTGGGTCCCACCGCCAGCGGCAAGACCGAGCTGGCCATCGCCCTGGCGCAGGCGCTGAACCTGGCCGTGCTGAACGTGGATTCCCGCCAGCTCTACCGCGGCATGGACGTGGGCACCGCCAAGCCCACTGCCGCCCAGCAGCGGCAGGTGCGCCACGAACTGCTGGACGTGAGCGACCCCGATCAGCCCCTCAACCTCGAGCAGTTCCGGCGCCTGGCCGAACCCCTGATCGCCCGCGAACACCAGCGTCCCCAGCAGCGGGGCGCCATGGCCCTGCTGGCAGGGGGCAGCGGTCTCTACCTCAAGGCCCTGCTGCAGGGGCTGCGGCCGCCGGCCGTGGCACCCCAGCCGGCCCTGCGCTCCCAGCTCAGCGCCCTGGGTCAACCCACCTGTCACCAGCTGCTGCGGGCCAGCGATCCGGCCAGCGCGGCCAGGATCGCCGCCGCTGATGCCGTGCGCACCCAGCGGGCCCTGGAAGTGCTCTATGCCACGGGCCAGCCCCTCTCCAGCCAGCAGGGCAGCTCGCCCCCGGCCTGGAGGGTGCTGGAGCTGGGCCTCGACCCCGCCGACCTGCGCAGCCGCATCAGCGCCCGCACCGAGGCGATGTACGCCCAGGGGCTGGTGGCCGAAACGGCAGCTCTGATCGGCCGCTACGGGGCCGGGCTGCCCCTGCTCGACACGATCGGCTACGCCGAAGCGCGGCAGCTGCTGGCGGGCAGCCTGAGCGAGGCCGAAGCCCAGGCCCTCACCACCCGGCGCACCCTGCAGTTCGCCAAGCGCCAGCGCACCTGGTTCCGCCGGCAACACCACCCCGTGTGGCTGAGCGGCCACGAAACCGACCAAAGGCTGGAGCAGGCCTTGCAGCAGGTCGAAGCCGTTCTAGGGTGAAAGGTGTGCTTGTGAGGGGCTGCCAGCGCCCTGCACCCGACAGACCCCTCACCCCCCAGATCCTCACCCCACTGAATGCCCCGTCCCCGTTTTGACCGCCGTGCTCCCGTTCGGGAGCTGCCCAACATCAATGAGCGCATCAACTACCCCCAGCTCAGGGTGGTCGACGCCGACGGCAGTCAACTGGGAGTGATCACCCGCGAGGCGGCCCTGGATGTGGCCAAGGACCGGGAGCTCGATCTGGTGCTGGTGAGCGAGAAGGCCGATCCGCCCGTGTGCCGGATCATGGACTATGGCAAGTATAAGTTCGAGCAGGAAAAGAAAGCCAAGGAAGCCAAGAAGAAGTCGCATCAAACGGAGGTCAAAGAAGTGAAGATGCGCTACAAGATTGACCAGCACGATTATGATGTGCGTATCGGCCAGGCTTCCCGTTTTCTCAAGGCCGGCGACAAGGTGAAGTGCACCGTGATCTTCCGGGGGCGCGAGATTCAGCACACCGCCCTGGCGGAGGTGCTGCTGCACCGCATGGCCCGCGATCTGGAGACGGCGGCTGAAATCCAGCAGCCCCCCAAACGGGAGGGGCGCAACATGATCATGTTTCTCACCCCGCGCAAGGCGGCGGTGCCCAAGCCGGGCTCGGCCCCGGCTGCGGGCAAGCCCGCCACTCCCAAGCCGGTGCCCGTCAAGACAGCCGCTCGGGTGGTGACCAGAACCCTCGAGTCCAGAAACGCGGAACCCCCAGGCGGCGGATCCAGCCCGGCCACGCCCTAGTGCAGCAGCGGCTCAGCCCAGGCGGCGGGCGAACAGCTCCAGCATCAGCCGCCAACCCTCGGCCGCCGCTGAGGGGTTGTGGTCGGCGCGCTGCTCGCACATGTAGCCGTGGCCGGCGCGGGGGCCAGCACCAGCCGGCGCAGGCGAGCCGGGTGGCGGCGGCTGTCGGCCTCGAGGGCGGCGGCGATGGCCTGCCGCTCCGGCTCAGGCATGAGCGGATCGTCTTCCCCGCAGAGGCAGAGCAGATCCCCGGGGATCCCAGGCAGCTGCTCCAGGCTGGGCGGCCCGCCCCCGGGGCGGAACACCGACACCCGGGCACCATAGAAGTCGCAGGTGGCGGCCACCCCCTCCAGGCCGGCCACCAGCAGGGCCAGGTGGCCGCCGAAACAGAAGCCCACACAGCCCACAGGACGGCCCTCCAACCCCGGCTGGCCCTGCAGCCAGACGATGGCGCGGCGGGCGTCTTCGAGGCAGCCGGCGGCCGTCACCTGGTCGCGGTGCCGGCGGCCGAGCTCCAGCCTGCGGCGTCGTAGCCCACCTCGAACTGCGGCGCGGTGCGGGCAAAGATCGGCAGGGCCAGGGCGGCATAGCCCTGGGCCGCCAGGCGGTCGGCCACGCTGCGCACCCAGGCATTGACACCGAACACCTCAGGCAGCACCAGCACGGCAGCCCGGGGGGCGCCGCTGGCCGGCCGCGACCACCAGCAGCGCAGGGACGGCTGGTGCTCGCCCGGCAGCTGCTGCCAGGCCGAGAGCACCGGGCGGGAGGCGGAATCAGCCATCGGCAAGAGGCAGTTCAGGGGGATTCTGACCATGAACCGGCACAGCTCCGTATGCCAACGGGGGGATTGTCCGCAGGGCTCAGGCTCCGTAAGGTGAGCCCCTGCTCCCCTGGTTCACTCCTGCGTGCGATTTCACATCCAACAGGAAAGCGATATCCCGGCGTCGACCCAGCTGTACAACCAGATCTGCTTCGCGATCGCGGCGCGTCACTACCCCCCGGGCCACCGCTTGCCGAGCACGCGCCAGCTGGCCATGCAGACCGGTCTGCACCGCAACACGATCAGCAAGGTGTACCGGCAGCTGGAAACCGACGGCGTGGTGGAAGCCATGGCGGGCTCCGGCATCTACGTGCGCGACCAGCAGAAGCCGCGTGAGATCAAGCCACCGCCCGGCCCCCGCAACCGGGTGCTGCCGGACGCGGAACGCCAGGTGCGCGAGAGCATTGACGGCCTGCTGAACGGGGGCTGCACCCTGCAGCAGGCCCGCGACATGCTGACCCGCGAGATCGACTGGCGGCTGCGCTGTGGCGCCCGGGTGCTGGTGAGCACGCCACGGGAAGACATCGGCGCCTCCCTGCTGATCGCCGAAGAGCTTGCGCCCAGCCTCGAGGTGCCCGTGGAAGTGGTGCCGATGGAGGAGCTGGAGGGTGTGCTGGAAACCTCCAACAACGGCACGGTGGTGACCAGCCGCTACTTCCTGCAGCCTGTGGAGGCGATCGCCAAGCGCCATGGGGTGCGGGCGGTGCCGGTGGATCTCAACGACTTCCACCAGGAGCTCAACCTGCTCAAGGAGCTGCGCTCCGGCAGCTGCGTGGGCCTGGTGAGCATCAGTCCGGGGGTGCTGCGGGCCGCCGAGGTGATCCTGCACAGCCTGCGGGGCAATGAGCTGCTGGTGATGACCGCCAATCCCGACACCGGCAGCCGCCTGCTGGCGCTGCTGCGGGCGGCGGGCCATGTGCTCTGCGACCGGCCGAGCCTGCCGCTGGTGGAGCAGAGCCTGCGCCAGAACCGCTCCCAGCTGATGCGGATGCCCGTGGTGCACTGCTCCCAGAGCTACCTCGCGGCGCCACCATCGACCAGCTGCGCAAGGAGATCGGGGTGCTGGCCGCCTGACGGTTCAGGCTTGCGAGGGCCTGCGGCCTGGGGGCTGAAAAGCGGATGAAGAGATTCGAACTCTCGACCCTCTCCTTGGCAAGGAGATGCTCTACCACTGAGCTACATCCGCAATCCAGAGCGGCCTGCGGCCGAAACCGCTGACGGGACTGGGCCGGCGACGCCGACCCGCTGATCATGCACGAGCGGGTGCCCCTCGGTCAAACGCCTCCAGGGTCCGGCAGGATGCCTGCATGCTTAAGGCAATCCAGGCCGACCTGGCGATCATCAAGGATCGGGATCCTGCCGCCCGCGGGGTGCTGGAGATCCTGTTGTGTTATCCGGGGCTGCATGCCCTGGTGCTGCATCGCATCAGCCACCGGCTCTGGAGCACCGGGCTGCCGATCCTGCCGCGGCTGCTCAGCCAGCTGGGCCGCCTGCTCACCGGCATCGAGATCCACCCGGGCGCCCGGATCGGCCATGGCGTGTTCATCGACCACGGCATGGGGGTGGTGATCGGTGAAACCACTGAGGTGGGCAACAACTGCCTGCTGTATCAGGGCGTGACCCTGGGCGGCACGGGCAAGGCCCACGGCAAGCGTCACCCCACCCTGGCGGAGAACGTGGTGGTGGGGGCGGGCGCCAAGGTGCTGGGCGCGATCACGGTGGGCGCCAACACCCGCATCGGCGCCGGCTCCGTGCTGCTGCGGGACGTGGGCCCGGACAGCACGGTGGTGGGCATTCCCGGCCGGGTGGTGCACCAGAGCGGCGTGCGGGTGGATCCCCTGGCCCACTCCGCCCTGCCGGATACCGAGGCCCGCGTGATCCGCAACCTGATGGAGCGGATCGATGAACTGGAGAGCACAGTGAACAACCTTCGGCGCTGCTTGAAGGAAGTGGCCGCCGGTCGCCAGCTCCGGGAAGTGTGTGGTGGCGAGGCGCAGAGCCTCAAAGACCGAGAGATCCTCGAGTATCTGGGGGACGATCCATAAGCCACCGTGTCAGCCCCAGCCCCAGCAGGGGGGAGCAAGTTGATCAGGCAGCGGAATCACGAAACGGATTGTCTGGTCTCATCAGGGATCAAGTCTGTCGCGGGGGGTCTGCTGAAGGTCGGCTATATTTATTCGAGTATGCCTGGAGGATCAATGCAAGCGAGCCAAAGGGCAGAATCCGCACTGAACATCTCGCATAATCAAATAAGACTTCTCAAGAGCTACCACGTACCAATCTGGGTTTGTGACAATCCCGATGCCGAGGCCGTGAAGCCTGGCCTGATCAGGCTGGTGGATCGGGTGCAGCAGCAGGAGCGAGGGTCTTCGCAGTCAACAAAGTCCAACCGGGGTGGGTGGAGAAGCAACACCCTGTCCATCAGAGAACAAGGGCTTGAGGGGCTGGCCGCCTGGCTCACCAAGTTGCTTCGCCCAATTGTCAGTCCAAAGTACGCCTACCGGCTCGAACCCTGGCTCAACATCCACTACCAGCATGGCTTCAATTTGCGACATACCCATCCCGGGGCAGTTCTGAGTGGTGTTTATTATATTTCTGTGCCCGACGGAAGCGGCAGTTTGGTCGTGGAAGACCCTCGCGCAGAGGCCGTATTTAGCAGATTTGATAAGTATTTTCAATATTGCGAGCATGAGCAGTTGGCCCATGGACTCATTGGCTTCACGCCAAGGGAAGGCAGGGTGATCATGTTCCCATCATGGCTTCCTCATCATGTGGAAGTATCCGACTCAACACAACCTCGCATCTCGCTGCCTTTCAACCTTATCGCAAAGGAAAAGCCGAACTCCTGAATGCCATCTGATTCGGAACCTCGATTGGGTTGGCATAGCCTCGGGGCTCCTTTGTTGGCACAGTATCTACCTCGGCAACTCAGGCGGTGGCCCCTTGACGCGCCGGGGAAGGCTGGAACATAAACATCGAGTAAATCACATTGCGGCGCATCTGGGTCATCATCTCGAGGAACATGTCGTAGCCCTCGTTCTTGTATTCGATCAGCGGGTCTTTCTGGCCGTAGCCACGCAGGCCCACCGACTCCCGCAGCGCATCCATCGCCTGTAGATGCTCGCGCCAGAGGGTGTCGATCTGCTGCAGGATGAAGAAGCGCTCGGCCTGGCGCATCAGATCTGGACGCTGCTGCTCGATCTGCCCCTCCTTGATGTCATAGGCATTGCGCATCTGCTCCTGCAGGAAGGCCTTGAGCTCCTCCACCCCCAGGCCCTGGAGTTGCTTGGGCTCGAGGTCTTCGAGGAGATAGATGAACTCCTTCACCTTCTCCACCAGGCGGCTGAGATCCCACTCTTCCGGCGGCAGATCCGGATTCACGTAGGCCTCCACGATGTCGTCGATGGTGCGTTCGCCATAGCCGATCACCTGTTGCTTGAGCTCACGGCCCTCCAGCACCCGGCGGCGTTCCGTGTAGACGGCTTTGCGCTGATTATTCATCACTTCGTCATACTCAAACACCTGCTTGCGGATGTCGTAGTAGTAGGTTTCCACCTTCTTCTGGGCGCCCTCCAGCGAGCGGGTGAGCATCCCGGATTCAATCGGCATGTCTTCCTCCACGCGGAAGGCATTCATCAGAGAGGCCACCCGGTCGCCGCCGAAGATGCGCAGCAGGTTGTCTTCCAGTGACAGGAAGAAGCGGGTGGAGCCGGGGTCGCCCTGGCGGCCGGCGCGGCCGCGCAGCTGGTTGTCCACCCGGCGGGATTCATGACGTTCGGTGCCGATCACATGCAGGCCACCGGCCTCCCTGACCCGGCCCTCCTCCTGCTTCACCACGGCGTCGTAGGTGGCCTTCACGGCCGTGATGCGCTCGCGCAGCAGGGCAACCTGCGGATTCTCGGTGGGGGCTTTCTCGGCCGCCTGGGCGATGCGATCTTCCAGTTCCAGCACGCTGAGGCTGCGGTCGCCCCAGGCCTTCACCAGCTGCCGGGCCAGGGAGGCCAGGGCCTGCTCCTCCTGCTCGGGCAGGGAACAGGGGTAGAGGGCCCCGATGGCGCGGGCTTCCGAGGGGGCACTGCCGTTGCGGGCGCTGGCAGCCTGGCCCTTGCCGGCGCCGAAGCCGGCCGCCTCGGCGGAGCGCTGCAGCGGCACTGGCGGTCGGTGCCCCTCCTCGGGGCGCACAAGCACGGGCAAGAGCACCTCGCGCAGCTTGAGGCGGGCCATGTAATCGCTGTTGCCGCCGAGGATGATGTCGGTGCCGCGGCCGGCCATGTTGGTGGCGATCGTCACGGCGCCGGCACGGCCCGCCTGGGCCACGATCTCGGCTTCCCGCTCCACGTTCTCGGGCTTGGCGTTGAGCAGGTTGTGGGGCACCTCCTGCTCGGCCAGCAGGGCTGAGAGCAGCTCCGATTTCTCCACACTGGTGGTGCCCACCAGCACCGGCCGGCCGGAGTTGTGCACCTCGGCGGTTTCCAGGGCCACGGCGCGCCATTTGGCGGTTTCGGTCTTGTACACCTGGTCGCTCCAGTCAGCGCGGGAGCGGGGCCGGTTGGTGGGCACGATGGCCACTTCGAGTTTGTAGGTCTTCTCGAACTCCACCTCTTCGGTCTTGGCCGTGCCGGTCATGCCGGCCAGGCGGGGATAGAGCAAAAAGAAGTTCTGATAGGTGATCGAGGCCAGGGTCTGGGTTTCGGGCTGGATCGGCAGGGCCTCCTTGGCCTCGATCGCCTGGTGCTGGCCATCGCTCCAGCGACGCCCAGGCATCACCCGGCCGGTGAACTCATCGACGATCACGGCATCCTGGCCGCGCACGATGTAATTCACATCCTTGATGAACAGCTCCTTGGCCTTGAGGGCATTGTTGATGTAATGGGCCCAGGGATCGGCGGGGTCAAACAGATCGCTCACCCCCAGCATCTGCTCAGCCTTGGCGAAGCCTCATCGGTGAGCGTGCAGCTGCGCTGCTTCTCGTCCAGCTCGTAGTCGCCCTCGGGGTCGATGCCGTCCTTGCCGAGCTCCGCCGCCCGCTCCAGCCGGGCGGCCACTTCGGCGGCCTTCTGGTATTTCTCCTGGGGACGCTCCACCTGACCGGAGATGATCAGGGGCGTACGGGCCTCATCGATCAGGATCGAATCGACTTCGTCGATCACGCAGTAGTGGAACTCACGCTGCACCACCTCGGCGATGTCGGTGGCCATGTTGTCGCGCAGGTAGTCAAAACCCAGCTCGCTGTTGGTGGCGTAGGTGATGTCGCAGCCATAGTTCTCCCGCCGATCCGAGGGCGCCATGTCCTGCTGGATCAGGCCCACGGAGAGGCCGAGGAAGCGGTGGATCTGCCCCATCCACTCGGCGTCGCGGCGGGCCAGGTAGTCGTTCACGGTCACCACGTGCACACCCCGGCCGGTGAGGGCGTTGAGGTAGCTGGGCAGGGTGGCCACGAGGGTCTTGCCCTCGCCGGTCTTCATCTCGGCGATCTGGCCGTCGTGCAGCACCATGCCGCCGATCAGCTGCACATCGAAGTGGCGCATGCCCAGCACCCGCTTGCCGGCCTCGCGCACCACGGCAAAGGCCTGGGGCAGCAGCTCATCGAGCAGCTTGCGCTCGCGGGCCCGCACGGCCTCGGCGTTGCCGCCGGCATCCCGGGCCTGCTCCAGCCTCTGGCGGAACTCGCCGGTGAGGCCGCGCAGCTCGTCGTCGGAGAGGGGGGCGATCTCCTCCTCCAGCAGGTTGATGTCGGAGACAACCGGCTGGTAGCGCTTCAGCTTGCGGGCATTGGGGTCACCCAGCAGGAGCTTGAGCATGGTGAGGACGGCTACCAGGGCAGGTGGCAGCCTACCGAGCTGTTGCGAGAGCCTGCGCCTGGCCTAGCACCCACGGAAGAATCCGGAGCGGATCGGGTTTAATGGGAGGGCTTTGACGTGGACGACCCGCTGCTTGACCGCGATCCACCCTGAGATTCCCGACATCCATACCGCTGCCAACGACGATCCCGCTGTCAACGAGGATCCGCCCAGCAGCGCTGCAGCCCCACAGCTGAACCTGGCATCCCTCCGGGCGGCTCTTGGGCCTAACGCCCACGCCCTGCTGAGGCGGCATCTCATGGTGCGTCCGCTGGTCAAAGCACTGCTTGTGGAGCAAGCCGTGGCGGGGGTGGACCTCAGCCCGGAGGAGAAGCAGCAAGTCCTGGCGCAGGCCCTGCAACGCCAGGGCGTGTCCGATGCATCAGCCATGGCCCGCCTCTGCGCCATCCGCGGCTGCGGGGCGGACGACTTGCAGCGGCAACTGCTGTTGCCCCTGCTGCGTGCCCGCCACAGTCGCCAGGCCTTCGGCCACCTGGCGGAAACCACGTTTCTGCGCCAGAAGGGCAGGCTCGACCAGGTGGTCTACAGCCTGATCCGGGTGAGCGATCGCCATCTCGCCCTGGAGCTTTACCACCGCCTGGCTGCGGGTGAGGCCAGCTTTGCTGATCTGGCTTACCAGTTCGCCGAGGGGCCCGAGCGTCAGAGCTGGGGGCTGGTGGGGCCGAAGCCACTGAGCCAGGCCCATCCGATGCTGGCCGAGCGCCTGCGCACCGCCCAGCCAGGGGTGGTGCAGATGCCGATCCCGGCGTCAGACCTGTGGCTGGTCACCAGGCTGGAGGAATTGATCCCGGCCAAACTCAACGAATCCACCACCCAGCAGATCTGCGACCAGTTGTTTGAAAACTGGCTCGAGCAGCAAGCCACGCGGATCCTCGCCGGCAGCCCGGAACCCGCATGACTGCCTCCCACACCACGGCCCTGCTGCAGCACCCTGCCTTCAGCGGCCTCAGCGACAAGACCCGCCAGCAGCTTGAGGAGCAGATCACCTACCTGCGCTTCCGCATCGGCCAGCCCCTGAGCGCGGCTGACCTGCTCTCCGACCGTGTGTTGCTGATCGTGAGCGGCCACGCTCGCCTGCTGCTCGCCCATGGGGGCCGCATGCTCACGCTCACCCGGCTGGGCCCTGGTGATCTGGTGGGGCTGGCCTCGTTGCTGCGAGCCTCCCCGTGCGAACAGGTGCACGCCATCGATGAACTCGTGGCCGCCTGCCTGCCCGACCGTCTGGTGATGGAGCTGTTGGGCGGCGAGCCCAGCTTCCGGCGCTGGTGCCAGCACACCCTGTTCCCCTCCGAACTCGGCGCGCTGCTGCCGCGTTACTGCGAACCCGACCAGGACACCGTGGCCGGGCAGCTCGAGCAACTTGTTCAGGTGGCCCGGCCCCTGCCTCCAGAAGCCGCGGCCCTCGCCGGGCTGCAACCCGGCGAGGAAGTGCTTGTCGGCAGCGCCAATGTCCCCGGCCTGGCCATCGGCGATGTGGTGAGCCCGGCCACACCGCCGCGCTCCAGCGGTCCGCTACCTGTGCGCCTGCTGGCCTTGCGGCCGGGCGATCTGCCGGCCCGGCCTGGCCAGCAGGAAGCCGCAGCCGTGCTGCCGGCCGGCAACGCCATCAAGCCGGCGGAAACGGCCCTGCGCCGTACCAGCCTGGATCTGGGCCAGGAGGACCTGGCCCGTGGCCTTCAGCTGGTGCGGGCCAACGGCACCGTGCCCGAAACGGTGGCCTGCTTCCAGATGCTGGGCCAGCTGATGAACCTGCCCTTCCGGCGGGACTCCCTGGAGAAAGTGCTCCACGACAGCCTCGGCCGGGGCCAGAAACCCAACCTCCAGCTCTGTGGCCAGCGGGCGTCGAACCTGGGTCTGCACGTGGTGGCCACGCGGGTGCCCGCCCGGTTGACCGGCCAGCTGCAGGTGCCTGCCCTGGTGCCCTGGCAGTCCAGCTTCGCGCTGATCACCGCCAGTGACTCCCAGGGGATCACCGTGGCTTCGCCGGCCCAGGGCTGGGTGAAGCTCAGTGCAGCCCAGGTGGAGGAGCAGTTCCCCGAGGGGATCGAGTTGCTTGTGGTGGAGCGGGGGGCCGAGACCAAACAGGCCAATTTCGATGTGAGCTGGTTCCTGCCCGCGATCAAGCGACACCGCGCCGCCCTGGTTCAGGTGCTGATCGCCTCCTTCGTGGTGCAGCTGTTCACCCTGGCCAACCCGTTGCTGATCATGGTGATCATCGACAAGGTGATCAGCCAGCGCAGCCTCGACACGCTGCAGGTGCTGGGGATCGGTCTGCTCGTGGTGACCCTGCTGGAGGGGGTGCTCAAGGGGCTGCGCACCTTCCTGTTCAAGGAAACCACCAATCGGATCGACATGCGCCTGGGGGCGGAAGTGATCGATCACCTGCTGCGCCTGCCACTTAATTATTTTGACCGCAGGCCTGTGGGTGAGCTCAGCAGCCGGGTGGCCGAACTCGAGACGATCCGCAACTTCCTCACCGGCCAGGCGCTCACCAGCTTTCTCGATGCAGTGTTTGCTGTGATTTACATCGTGGTGATGGTGATGTTCAGCTGGCTGCTCACCCTGATCGCCCTGGCCGTTCTACCCATCCAGATCGGCATCACCGTGGCGGGGGCACCCCTGTTCCGCCGCCAGTTCCGCCGTGCCGCTGAGGAGAACGCCCGCACCCAGGCCCATCTGGTGGAAGTGCTCAATGGCATCCAGACGGTGAAGGCCCAGAACGTGGAAATGGTGAGTCGCTGGAAATGGCAGGACTTCTACGCGGCCTACGTGGAGCGCAGCTTCGAGAAGTCGGTGACCGGCACCACACTCACCGAAACCAGCCAGGTGCTGCAGAAGATCTCCCAGTTGCTGGTGCTGTGGGTGGGAGCTTCGCTGGTGCTGGATGGACAGCTGAGCCTGGGCGGGCTGATCGCCTTCCGGATCATCTCCGGCTATGTGACCCAGCCGTTGCTGCGCCTCTCCACCCTCTGGCAGAGCATCCAGGAACTGAAGGTGTCCTTCGAGCGGCTGGCCGACGTGGTGGAAACGCCCCAGGAATCCACGCCGGTGGATCAGTCGAAGCCACCGCTGCCACCGATCCGGGGGGCCGTTCATTTCGAACGGGTGAGTTTTTGCTTCCAGCCGGGCATGCCGTTCGTGCTGCGCGATACGGAGTTGAGCATTCCGGAGGGCACCTTCGTGGGCGTGGCGGGCCAGAGCGGCAGCGGCAAGAGCACCCTGATGAAGCTGCTGTCCCGCCTCTACGCCCCCACCGAAGGCCGCATCCTGATCGACGGCATCGACATCGCCAAGGTGGAGCTCTACTCCCTGAGGCGCCAGATCGGCATCGTGCCGCAGGAGCCGCTGCTGCTCTCGGGCACCGTGGCGGAGAACATCGCCATCACCGACCCCAACGCCAGCTACGAGGCGATCGTGGCCGCGGCTCAGGCCGCCTGCGCCCACGAATTTGTGATGGAACTGGCGGACGGCTACAGCACCCAGGTGGGCGAGCGTGGAGCGTCACTCTCAGGGGGCCAGCGACAGCGCATCGCCATCGCCCGCACCCTGTTGTCGCGCCCGAAGCTGCTCGTGCTCGATGAAGCCACCAGCGCCCTTGATTACGACACCGAGAGTCAGGTGTGCCAGCGGCTGCGGGCCAGCCTCAAGGGCTGCACCGTATTCTTCATCACGCACCGCCTCAACACCATCCGCAACGCCGATCGCATCGTGCTTCTCGATCGTGGCACCATTGCTGAAAGCGGCACCCACGCCAGCCTGATCGCCCAGCAGGGCCGCTATTACAGCCTCTACAGACAGCAGGAGGCCGGCGCATGAGCATGACCGGCACCGATGCCCCCAACGCCCGCAACCACTCGCTGGGGCTGCGCACCTCCGTGCGCTGGGCTCGGTCGATCACCTGGACTCTGGTGATCGGCGCTGCTGCGGGCATCAGCTGGCTGGCCCTGGCGAAAACCGAAGAGATCGTGGTGGCCCCAGGCAAACTGGAACCCAGCGGCCAGGTGCGCGACATCCAGATCCCGGTGGATGGCGTGGTGAAGGAGGTGCTGGTGCGCGAGGGGCAGAGCGTGAAACAGGGTGAGCTGCTGCTGAGGCTCGACACCGAGCGCAACGCCTTTGAACTGGGCACGCTGAAGCAGCAGCTCGCTCTCAACCAGCGCGAACAGGCACTCAAGCAGCAGCAGCTCAACCGCTTCCTGAATCAGAACCGCGCCCAGCTGGCCCAGTTGCAGCGCAGTCTGGTGTTGCAGCGCGAACTGCTGGAGCGCCTCGAGGAGCTCGAGCGGGAGGGCGCCAGTGCCGAGCTCCAGACCCTGCAGCAACGCAACCGCGTGGAGGAGCTGCAGGGGCAGATCGACCAAGTGCAGGAGGAACGGGCGCGGCGCCAGGCCGAGCTCGATCAGGAGCGCCAGGTGCTGCTCTCTCAGCAGGCTGCTCTGGCCAGCGGCCTCCAGCAGACGGGCCAGCTCCTGCGCTACCAGGAGGTGCGGGCGCCTGTGGACGGAGTGGTGTTTGCGCTGCAGCCCAAGGGGCCGGGCTTCGTGACCCGCGCCAGCCAGCCGGTGCTCAGCCTCGTGCCCTTTGACCAGCTGGAGGCCAGGGTGGAGATTCCCAGCAGCGACATCGGCTTCGTGGAGGTGGGCCAACCGGTGGACGTGAACATCGACTCGTTCCCGGCCAATGACTTCGGCGTGCTCGAGGGCACGGTGGAGCAAGTGGGCTCTGATGCCCTGCCTCCCAACCCCGCCGAGGGCAATCTCGAATACCGATTCCCGGCCGCAATCACCCTGAACAGCCAGCAGCTGCTGCTCAAGGGCAAGCAGCCGCTCCAGCTGCAGGCTGGCATGTCGCTGCAGGCCCACATCAAGCTGCGCAAGGTGAGCTACCTGCAGCTGCTCTCAGGCCGATTCCGCTCCAAGGCCGATGCCCTGAGACGGCTCTGATAGGATACTTACTCAAATCAACACGAAATGTGAAAGCCCCATGCGGCAGCCCCCTGCCAGGCCTAGAGCTAGAGCAGACGCTGAATCGCCTGTACACCTGAACTAGTCGACTGAATTCGGACGCTACTCAAACTGTCCGCAAAACTCGAAAAACAACCCGGCATCGCTTGACACCACAGGATTCGCCTGAGCATAGTGGTGCCGGAGTGGGTCAAAGGCCCCAACCTTCAACTTTCTTCCCATCTGCAGGGCATCAAAAAATGGCATTACCTCAGCCTGGAATTTCGATCGATGGGGCCAACCCCGCCGATCAGAATCAGAGTTTTACCGGCGACGATTCCAACGAACTTTTCGTTGTTGACAGCAGCAGTGGTATTGGTACGATCACTGGCTTCAAAATCAAAGGTGAGGGCGGAAACGACACCCTGACCCTGGAGGGTTCCCCCCGCGAAACCAACGTCTTCGGTGGCGACGGCGACGACATTCTCTCCGTCGTCACAACGAATCAAGGCTCTGTCGTTGACAGCAAGTTCTTCGCTGGCGCTGGCAACGACACCGTTGTCATGGAAAACGTGCTGATGACCGGCACCGGTCAGGGCACCAGCCAGATCGGCACCGGCAGTGGCCGCGACGAAATCTACCTCCTTGGTGATTTCTTCAACAACAACTTCTTCGCTGGTGACGGCGACGATCTCGTTGAATTCACAGGTCCATCCTCTTACAAGAATTCTCGGGGCTTCACCGGCGACGGTGACGACACCTTCACGGACGGCGGCTTCGAGGTTGACTTCACCACAACCGAGTTTGGCTTCAAGGGCGGCGATGATGTCGTAGACCTGGAAAACAGCTTCACTGGGGTCGGCTCCGAAGGCATGCAGGCCTTCCTTGGCGACGGCGACGACGTCTTCGCCGGTCCCGCTTCTGGCGATGTGACCGTCCTGGGCGGCACCGGAAACGATGCCATCGACACCGAAGACGGCAACGACTCGATCGAAGGTGGCGACGACAACGACTTCATCACTTCCGGCGACGGCAATGACACCGTGCGCGGTGGTGAGGGCTTCGACATCATTCTCGGCCAGGAAGACGAGGATCTGATCTTCGGCGATGCCGGCAGTGACATCATCTTCGGTGGGAAC
This sequence comes from Cyanobium sp. LEGE 06113, assembly GCF_015207615.1. NCBI lineage: Bacteria > Bacillati > Cyanobacteriota > Cyanophyceae > Synechococcales > Prochlorococcaceae > Cyanobium > Cyanobium sp. LEGE 06113. The sequence continues at coordinate 23,145 of NZ_JADEWM010000006.1, forward strand.
GCCGATGACACCATCGATGGCGGCATGGATGCCGACCTCGTGTTCGGCGGCTTTGGCGATGACTCGATCACCGGCGGCGAAGGTGCCTCTACACCTCCCACCGTGGGCGAGTTACTGGATGAGTTCCTTGCGCAGCCCTTCGACGACCTTGAAAACCCCATCCCCAACACCGTCTTCACCGACGACGACACTCTGGTTGGCGGCGTAGGCAACGACACGATCACGGGTGAATCCGGCGATGACCTCATCTATGGTGGTATTTACGGCGGTCAGCTCAATGGAGGCATTGTAGATCTCGTCGACGATCTCAGTGGTGTCGACCTGAGCGATCCCCCGCCAATCATCAACGAGGAAATCTTTGATACCCTTGTAGCGGGTAATCCAGAACTCGAAGATATCCCCCTCTTTGAGGCCTTTACTGGAATTGGGGAAATCACCGGCGATGACAGCATCGAGGGTGACTCTGGCGAAGACATCATCTTCGGCGGTGGCGGCGATGACACCATCGACGGCGGCGGCGACGACGACATCATCATGGGCAACACCGGCTCTGATGTGATGACCGGCGGATCGGGCGCTGATGACTTCATCCAGCAAGGGGGTGACAGCAGCATCGTGCTTGGTGGTTCTCAGTTCAGTTTCTCGCCTACGGGCTTGTCCCTGGACTTTGGCACCAATATTGCCGAGGGTCTGTTTGCTACTGCCCCTGACATCATCACCGACTTCGACGCTCGCGATGGCGCTGGTGAAGTTGTAGATCAGATTTGGTTCGAATCTGTTGCACCTGGGGGTGGTCCAGGTAATTTCGTTGACATGACGAACGCTCCTGGTCTCTCAATTGGCCAATCCAATTGGGGATTCAACGACATCGTTGTTTACCGCGGCTCATACGACGCTGCGACCTTCACCTTCGAAACTTCAAACAACGGCCCAGACGCTTTTGCTTTCAGGGCTGTTGGAGAGGAGCTATTCCTCCCAGCCGATGAACTGTTCCCCATCCTCACATCCTTTGCCTTCGGCAACCAGGGCGTAATCCTGGAGGGTGCTGGAGACGAAAACTTCGATGCCGCCAACTTCGGCTCGTTCGCCTGAGCAAATTGTTAGGCCTCAAGCACCTCCGGGTGTTAGAAGCTTCCAGCCCCTCCTTGGAGGGGCTTTTTTCATGGCTGCCTGACTGCCCTCCCGCAACCCGCTTCACTACACTGAAGGCCCGCACCCTGTTTGCAATCCTGTACGCAAGGACGATCATCAAATCTCCTTTGATGATTCTTCCTTTCTCTCATTTGGCGACAGGCTATCGGGAGGGATAAGCACTACTGCACAAAGTTTGCAGATCGGATCCCTCAATGATCGTGAGAGAACACGACTCACCGCTCGTAAGAGCCCTATCCAAGACACGCAAGTGCCTAAGACTCATCAAGAAACCCTGCTGATCGTCCCCACATGCCTGCCCAGCGCTCTTTGCCTGAGCATGATTTGCAAGGACATTGCTCAGCAGCTCAGGCTTTAGGCTCGAAACCTGGGCTGGAGCGGTGCTCTGGTTGCTTGCGGCACGAAGATTCAGGCTGTTGGTTGTTATTGGAATCGCATGTTGTTGGTGCCCAGTGAGCTGGTGAAGCAGCAACAGATCCTGCAGCACGAAGGCACCAAGTGCTCTCGATTGGCCATGACCCTCGAGAAGCACCTGCAGCTTCCTGAGATGATCAGGGCGCGGCGCTCTGCTGACCAGGCGCGGGTCCGAACACACGGTTGTTCAGGAGTCCCTGGAGGGGCTGGTTTCATGCCTCTGGAGTTCGCGCAGGCCAAGCCCCCAGCCTCTGCAGCCGCGGTAGTCCCACCTGAAGAAACGGGTCCACCGCAACGCTTTGCAGCTGGGCGGTGGCGGCCGCCGGATCCTCAAGCGGCTGCCCTTCGGTTCCCCGGGGCTGCCGGCCCTGCTGCGCCAGCCGCTGCTGCAGATGGGCCGCCAGCTCCTGCTGCGGTACCCCCGCCTCCAAAGCCTCCAGCGTGATCGCATCGGCCCGGCCGAAGCTGATCGCCGTACCCAGCCGTGGCACCACCAGCGAGCTGTAGGGTGCGCCCTCGGCCATGCAACCCACCAGGTGCCGATTGGCCCGCTGGGCCGTGCTGGAATCCACGGCGGCGTTGCTCACCAGCGCCACGACCCGATGATCCAGTAGCAGCGCCAGGCCGCGCAGCAGCACCGACAACGGCAACATCTGGGCTGGCTCCCGCTGCACGCCCGCCAGCTCCCGGCGCAGCTGGGCCAGGCTGCGCGGGCCCGCCAGGATCGCCTCCAACAGCGGCCGCATCAGCCTGGGATCCAGGCGGATCGTGCCCAGGCTGCAGTTGAGGTTGAAGGCCTCCTCATCCTCCAGCAGTTCCGGCCCCTTCAGAGCTTCCACCTGCAGCTGCTCCAGTGGGGCCAGCGCTTGCTCCCCCCAGAAGCGGTCGCTGCCCTTCACATACAGATCCCGGCGAAAGGTCTGGTTGATCAGCAGGTCGCGGTACAACTCCCGCAGATCCGTGCTGGGGGCCTCCTTGAGGATCTGGCGGTAGGCCTCGGGGTAAAAAAGATCGAAGTTTTCCACCAGCGAGGCGCTACCCAGATAGCTGAGTTTGGCGGCGGCAGCCTCCGCCATCATCTCGTTCACGAACAGCGGCTGCCAGAAGCCGTTGTTGTATTCCTGCACCAGATAGGCGGGATCCTGCTTCTCCAGGGTTTCGAGCTGTTTCTCCAGGCTGGGATAGGCCGTCATCAGGGCCGCTTTCGCCTGTCCCAGCCGGCTGAACAGCGCCCGGGCGGCCTCCAGAGCGGGATGGCCCGGCTGGTGATACTGCTGCAGGGTGGCCACCATGTGCTGGAACGGCACCTTCGCGAGCCAGCCCGGGTGGGTGTTGTAGCTCACATAGAACACCCCGCCCGGGCGCAGCGCCTGGCTCACCGTCTGCAGCAGGGCCTCCCGCACCGGCGGGGCGATCCAGGAGGCGATGCCATGGGCCACGGCGAAATCCACCGGTGGCCAATCGGCCGGCAACTGCCTGGCCAGATCGAGGAAATCCGCCTCCTCGAAGCTCACGTTCTCCAGGCCGCAGCCCGCGGCCAGTTGGCGCGCATGGGCGATGTGCTCCGGGTGGAAATCCACTCCAGTGAAGCGGGCCTGCGGGTGGGCGGCCGCCAGCAGGCAGGTGCCCACCCCCTGACCGCAGCCGAGATCGAGATAGTGGAAGTTGCCGCTCAGATCCGGCGGCCGGTGGCCCTTCAGCAGGGCGGCGAAGGCGATGTTGACCGGGCTCTGCTGGGGATAGAAGCCGTAGGAATAGCCCTCATCGGCGAAATACCCGTGTTGCCAAGCCATCGGCCAGTCCTCAGGAAAGCAGTTCCAGCACCCCAAGCTTGCACAGCCAGTGGGCGGCATGGCGCAGGCCCTCGGGCGGCAGATCGGGCCTCCCCACCTCCAGCTCCGCCAGGCTGAAGGGGCCATGCCGCTCCAGCTGCGCCAGCAGCAGCTCGCACAGCTCGTCGCTGCAGCCATGGGGGGCGGGGAAGCGGTGGATGGCCAGGGGTGCCAGCCGCTGCCAGCGCCGCCGCGCGGCCGCCCCATCGCCGCCGAAGCGCGTGCCGGGATGCAGCTGGCCACTGGCCCAGCCACCGAACTGGCGCTCCGTCGGCGGCAGGCACAGATCGGCCTCGCCAGGCCCCGGCGCCCTGCGCCGCGCCAGTTCCAGCGACACCGCCAGGTCGCGAAGGCGCCGGCCGATCACCGGCCAGTCGTAATGCTGCTGTGCCCGTCGCTGGCCCGCTTCCCCCAGCCGGCGCCGCAGCTCAGGATCCCCGATCAGGCGCTCCAGCGCCACCACCAGCGCCGCCGGATCGATCACCACCTCCTGCATCAGCCGCCCCACGAACGAGTCGTAGTCGTGCTCGCCAAGCGCATAGCGGGACAGTTCGCGGCCCATGCCCTTCGCTGGCTGGTGGCTGGGCACCAGCCAGCCGGTTTCGCCGTGGCGCACGGTGTCGCGGTAGCCGTTCCAGTCGCTGGCGATCACCGGCAGACCGCAGGCCATCGCCTCCACCGGTGTCAGCCCGAAGGTTTCCTGGTGGTTGTCGGCCATCGACACGAAGATGTCGGCCGCCGCCCAGGCCCGCTCCCCCAGGGCATGGTTCTCTCCATCCAGCAGCAGCACCTCGTAGCCCCTCGTCAGGGCAGCAAGCGCCTCCCGCAGCGCCTGAATGTGCTCCTCAGGAGCGGTGCCGTAGAGCAGCAGCCGCAGCCGCGGCGCCCCTGCCGGCCGCCGCGCCGCCACCCGCGCCAGCGCCTCCAGCAGCAGCGTGGGGTGGGCCTTGGCGTGCAGTGACAGCCGGCCCACGAACAGCAGCACCACCTGGTCGGCCTCGATCCGCAGCTCCCGCCGGGCCGACTGCCGCTGATCCCGCAGTGCCGCCTGCCGACCCGCGTCGCAGCCCAGCGGGATCAACGGCAGCCGTGGTCGCGGCACCCGCAGCCCTGCCACCCCGAAGCGACGTCGCAGCCGCTCCTCCTCCCAGTCCAGGGCCGTGCGCACCGCCTCGCGGGCACAGCGGCTGGTGCAGATCAGCGCGTCCCAGGGCTGCACCGGGGCGGTCACCAGCTCCCGCAGCCCCTCCAGCACGTTCAGGGAGCACAGGGTGTGGGTGATGCCGATCAGGCCGTAGGCCCGGGCCCCGCTGCCCTGCCACTGGCGCCAATGGGCCAGGCGTCCCAGCAGCGGATCGGACATGAACACCTGGTCCACACCCTCCGGCGGCTGCCTTTGCAGCAGCCGCTGGCTGTGCAGCCTGAGCTCAGGCCGCCTCGTCAACGCCTCCGGCAACCCATCGCTGCCCTCCTGCGGCGGCAGCAGCACCCGGAACGTGTCGGTGGGTTCGCTGTCGATCAGCGCCGTCAGCAGCCCGCCGCTGGCCGACTGGCGCCCCATCTTGCGGGTCGCCATGGAGAACTGGGAGGCCACATAAACGGGAGCCAGTCGCGGCGCATCTCCCGCTCTCGTCATCCGGCCTCGCCCAGGCCGCGGCCGGCCACCAGAGCGATCAGCGCCAGCTGACGCGGCAGGCAGCGGGCCAGCCCGTAGCCGCTGGCTGTAGCGCGTGCGGCCTCGCCAAGGCTGGTGCGTTGCTCGGGATGCCCCAGCAGATCAGCCACAGCTTCCGCCAGATCCAGCGGGCGGAAGAAATCCACCAGCAGCCCGTTGTGGCCATCCTCGATCACCTCCTGCACCGGTGCTGTGGCCGATCCCACCACCGCGCAGCCGCTGGCGAGGGCCTCCAGGAGGCTCCAGCTGAGCACGAAGGGATAGGTGAGATACACATGCACCGCACTGAGGCGAAACAGCTTCCGCAAGGTGTCGTGGGGGAGCCGCTCGGTGAAGTGCACCCGGGCCGGGTCGTAGCGGCCCTCGATCTCCTGCAGGAACACATCCTTCCATTCCCCCTGAGGGCAGGCGGAGCCGTAGCTCACTCCCTTGGTGTCACCCACGATCACGATCCGTGCCTGCGGCTGGCGCTCCTGGATCGCTGGGATGGCGCGCAGGAAGGTATGGCAGCCCCGGTAGGGCTCCAGGCGCCGGTTCACGAAGGTCACCACCGGATCCCCCGCTCGCAGCAGCGTGCCATCCGGCAAGGCAAGCTCCGCCACGCCGCTGCAGCGCTCCACCGCGGCCAGGTCGATGCCGTCGTGAATCACGCTCATCCGGCTCTGCCACTGCGGCGGGAAGGTGGAGCGCTGGAACTGGGTGGGGGTCACGTTCCAGTCGCTGGCGCTGAGGTTGAGCAGCGGATTGGCCGTTTTCATCCGGCTGCGGGCGCAGTGTTGCCAGTCGGGCGGCTCCTGAAACTCCGGATCAAAGTCCAGATCCATGCTGCGGCTGCGGTAGTAGAACTCCTGATACGTGAGCAGGGGCACACCGGGAAGCACGTCCTTGAGAAACAGACTCTCGCCCCAGCCCGCGTGGGCGCAGATCACATCCGGCAGGAATCCCTCGCTGCGCAGCTGCTCCACCGCCGCCGCGCAGGCCTCACCCCGGATCACCTTGCTCTCCAGATCCGCCGCCCAGGGATGGATCTCACGGCTGCTGGAGCGGCGCGTGCTGTAGGCCACCACCCGCACGCCGGCCATCCGGGGCGGCGTCTTGCCAGGCTTCGCCAGCACCAGGGCCACCAGCTCGTGGCCGCCCTGCCGCGCCAGCGCCCCGGCAAGGTGCACGTACTGGCCCGGGAAGTTCTGGTGCACGAACAGAATCTTCATGCACCCCCTCCAGGCGTCCGGAGTTTCCCAAGCGGCGCCAGACCTTCGCAGGCCCCCACCACCACCGGATGGACATCCTCTTCGTGCACGGCAACTATCCCGCCCAGTTCCGGGCGCAGGCCGGGGCCCTGGCCACCCATCCGGGCCACCGGGTGGTGTATGCCACCGAGCGCGATCCGGTGCCGCAGGCAGAGATCATTCCAGGGCTGCACATCGCCCGTTACGCCCCACACCGCCCGCCAACCAAGGGCATCCACGCTTACCTGAGCTCCAGCGAGGACGCCGTGCTCCATGGTCAGGCGGTGGTGCGCTGTCTGCACGGTCTGCAACAGAAAGGCTTTCAGCCGAAGCTAGTGATCTACCACGCTGGCAGGGGCCTGGGCCTGTTCCTGCGCCAGATGCTGCCAGAGGCCGTCCTGGTGGCCTACTGCGAGTGGTACTTCAAGCCAGCCGATCTGCCCTGGCTGAGGAACCGCCGCGATCTCAACGCCTCACTGGCGATCGGCCTGCGCAACAGCGCCATGCTGCTGGAACTGGCGGAGGCGGATCTGGCCGTGGTGCCCACGGCCTGGCAGCGGCAGCAGTTTCCAGCCCCGCTGCAGGCCCAGCTCCAGGTGCTGTTCGATGGCATCGACACCAATTTCTTCCAGCCGCCAACCCCCGCGGCGCAACGCCGCGAGCTGGTTCTCCAGCCGGAAGGGGAGGCCCCTCCGCTGCGCCTCGGAGGAGATGCGGTGGTGCTCAGTTACACCACCAGGGGGATGGAACCCCTGCGGGGCTTCCCCGAGTTCCTGCGCTCCCTTCCTCCGCTGTTGGCGGCCATTCCCAGGCTGAATGTGGTTGTGGCGGGCCGCGACCGACAGGCCTACAGCTACCAAGCGCCGAGCCACGGCGGCAGCTGGAAGGAACACCTGCTGGAGGAGCTGGGTGAGTTCGAGGGGCGCGAGCGACTGCATTTCACCGGCCTGATCCCCTACGGGCAGCTCCGCGACCTGATGCAGCGTACCGATCTGCATGTTTACTTCAGCCGTCCCTACGTGACCAGCTGGAGCCTGTTCGAGGCCGCTGCCTGCGGGGCTCCGATCCTGATGAACACCGGACCGGCCACCACCGGTGTGCTGCCCGGCGCGGCCTTCGCCACCGTGGATCTCGATGAGGCCGCCGCCCTCCCCGGGGCGATCCGGGCGGCCCTGGAGCGCTCCTTAGGGGCGCGCAGCCAGCCACGGGAGTCGCGGCTGGCTCCTGAATTCGCCCTACCGGCTTGCCTCCAGCGCTGGGAGGCCTTGGTGAACACGGCCCTGCGCAGACGGCGGGGGGCGGCCACAGCGTCGGCGCAGCTATGACGTTGATGTGGATGGCAGAATCCCGCCCAACCCCGGTCGTGACGGCGGTGCCATGGCTGTAAGCATCCCGCCAGCCGTACGTGTGCGGGTCGGCATCCCCCACTTCTTCCGTGAAGACGGGACCAACCAAGGCTATGGCTCCAGCCGGCCCAAGGTGCGTCAGCAGCGGTGCCTGGCCCTGGCCCGATGCCTGCAGGCTCTGCTGGCCCAGGGGCGGGCCCACGACGACCTGGTGCTGCACATCGCCGGCCGCTGTCTGCAGGCCGCCCCCGCCCTGGAGCGCAGTGGGCCGCCCCTGTTCCCCCTGGTGGTTGAAGTCCATGTGTTCACCGATGGCAGCCACCGGCTGGAGGAGGTGTTGCAGCTCTTCGACGGCCAGATCCAGGTGCACAGCCTGGATCTGGAGGACCCGCGCCAGCTGCCCCTGGCCTGCCGTGATCACCTCGTCGCCGCCGAACCACGCGCCGACCTGAGCCTCTACCTGGAGGACGACCTGGTACTCAGCGATCCGCTGTTCTTCGACAAGCAGCGCTGGTTCCTGGAGCGATCGGGCGGGCGGGCGGTGCTGATGCCACACCGCTATGAACTCATCCCCGGGGGTGGCGGCCGGCGGCTGCTGATCGATGGTCCACTGAAACCGGAGTTCATCGAGCGTTTCTGCCAACCCAAGGTTGCCGTAGCCAGCGCACGCTTCCTGGACGGGCAACAGGTGAGCTTCGATCGAACGGCCAACCCTCACTCGGGATTGTTCTGCGTGAACTCCGAACAGATCCTTAAGCTTCGGCAACAGCCGCTCCCCCGCCAGGGTTTCGTGACGCCCCTGGAAACAGCGGCCACGCTCACCGTGCTTCAGCAGTTTGCGGTGCTGAAACCAGCACTGGCGCACAGGGCCTTCCTCTGGATGGAACATGGCCACCCCTCCTTTCTGGGGAGATTGAGAACGTTCCCGCACTGCGGACCCTGAATGACAGCAGGCCTTGTCAAGCAGGACAGCGCACAGGCGGCCTTGCACTCTTAGTGGGGAGACGGCCCCGCTTTCTTCCACTGGGCGAGAATGGCCTTGGTAGCAGTCACATAGCTCTGGGATGTGACGAGCCGCTCGAGAAGATGCAGCCGCAGCTGATCCTTCACCGCCCCATAGCCGGGATCGCCGGCCAAGTTCCGCTGTTCATCGGGATCGTTGACAGTGTCAATGAGCATGTAGGCTTCACCCGAACGGTTGAGAGCGATCTTCCACTCGCTGGTCAGCGCCATGATCTCGCCGTTCAGTTCTGAAAGGGCACTGAGCCGAGGCTGGCTGGCAGGATCATCGAGAGCAGGGCACAGCGACACGGCGAACTGTTGATACCCCAACTCACCACCAGCCAGTTCCACCAAGGTGGGGCCAAGGTCTGCCAGTTCCACCGGCGCCTGGCAGCGTTGGCCACCAGCTGCGGAAGCAGGCGACTGCGCCGTTCGCACAATGAGCGGCACGCGCACAGCACCATCCAGAAAGGCGCTCTTGTAGACGAGGCCATGATCGCCATTGAATTCACCGTGATCGGAGGTGAAGGCAATGATCGTGTTATCGAGTTCACCGCGGGCGGACACCACTTTGAGGATCTCCCCGATCTGGTCGTCGATCAGGGTCACGTTCCCCGCGTAGTTCGCCCGCATCGCCCGCACGTCTTCAGCGCTCAGGCCGGGGAGGTGCTGCAGTCGCCAGTCCAGACCACCCTGAACCCGTCTTTCGCTCCAGTCAGGAACGGGGGTAGGCGGGGGCATGGTGTCAGGGTCGTACATGCTGGCATAGGGCTCAGGGGCATCCCAAGGTTCGTGAGGCCCCCCGAAGCTGACCCAGCAGAACCAGGGCTCACTGCGCTCGTAGCTCTCCAGGTAGCGTGCCGCCTGCTGACCCACATACACATCGGCATACTCCTCAAGGGGCAGGGGAGAGGGGCGCGCCACGAAGGGGTTATGGGCGAAACGCTCGGCGTAGTCCTCCCGGTAGCGTTGCCAGAGGCCAAGGGCATCCCAGCGGGCGGTCATATGGCTGACCACCGAGGCACTGGCACGAGGCCCTGCAATCTCGTCTACATCATCCAGGCCATAGGCATTCATGAGGTGGGTGGTCTCGCGCAAGTCGCGACCATGGGGATATAGGTGAGACTTGCCAAAGAGGCTGGTGCGGTAGCCCGCTCGGCGGATGGCCTGCATCCAGGTCGGCGTAGTGACCGGCAGGGTGAAGCTCCCGTTATTCCACACGCCAGTGTTGTGGCAGTACAGCCCTGTAGCAAGACTGATCCGTGCCGAAACGCACACCGGCGAGCCCGTCACACAATTCGGGAACAGCACACCTTCGCTGGCAATGCGATCAATGTGTGGGGTACGCACCCAGCCACCGGTGCAACCAAGGGCATCCCAGCGCAGCTGATCTGCCATGACAAAGAGAATATTCGGCCGCTTGCTCATTGCAAACCCCAGGCTCAATCGTTGTCTGCTACTAGCCTAGCCTTGGAAGTGCAGATTCAGGCTATCTGTCAACGAACATTAAACTCCTCACTACGAGTATAGAGATGATCACTCCAACTCGTTCGCGATCAGACGCGGCACCTAGATCTGGGTGGTCGGCGCCTACGTGCTGAGCTTGCAAAGACCTGGAAGGGCTAATGAAGGCATGTCGATACCCTTGGAATTCAAGGCAATGCCGCTCGCGGCCATGGCGTGTCCCACAAATACGTCTTCCAGTTCAACACATGGCATCGCAAAGAACGACTTCATGGCCATAAACATATAAGCACAGGCTTCGACTCCACTTCGCCCCAGCACATAGCCATGGCCACCTGCTGCGTAGGTTGGAGGCAACGGATACTGGTAACCACGGCTATGGAGTTCCTGATCCTGGCATTTACCGATGTGCCAGCCATGGAGCTGTTGACGATGAAGAGGCAGGCTTATAGGCCTGCCAGCATAGTTGGCTTCACAGGCAGAAATCACGCCAAGATACTTCTCAAAGCTAGAGCTACTGGCTAGTCCAATGTCATCGTCGAGCTTTACAAGATAAGCAGGGCTGCCCACAAGGTGTATGATCAGCAGAGCAACAAACACCTTCGTAGCTAGGGCTTCATAGCTGTCAGCAACGGGAATTGTGAGTACCCCGTCGCGGTAGCGAAAGCCGAGTGGGATCTGGTCTTGTCGGCTTAACATAGGATCACCAACCACTAGAATGTTGCCATAGCGGCTCGCTGGGGATTGAAAGGTTTCAAGCGTACGACGGGCAGCTCCAAGACGCTGCTCACAGGTGACATGCATAAAAGCAAAGTCTTTGTCGAGATCATCTTTTAGCGCTCTCGCCTCATCAGGCTGCTGAAGCAGGAGCAACGATCGCAGGAAGTCAACGAGTGCATCGTTCGATGGGAACAGTGAGAATCCATCCCGTAGTTGCGCCAAGGAGGATGGTAGAGTCTCAATACTCAAGCCATGCTTCAAATTGGAGATAAAGTCTGATTGACTCTTGGCCCCTCTGGTTGTAAAACGCAGGTTGTGAAGGAAAGGATCACTGTCTCTGTCCTCAGGTGGTGTTGCCATCGCCCGTTCTGCGATGCGGGCATAGAATTGGTCAGCAACATGGCGAGTACTGTCCTCAAGCTTATCAATGGCATGCTTGAGCAGCCGCCCTTGCCACCAACGCCTCTGCTGGGCAAGCACATCTACCACCATTCCCTCCTCAAACAATTCGTGCGTTAGAGATAAGAGAAGAAGTTCATTGTCACTAACATGCAGGCCACTCCAAAAATCACGTAGGCCCTCACCACGAAGGAGCCTGTGATGCTCCCTCCAGGCGTGGCCTAAGGATTCAGGCAGGCTTGTATTTCGTTGATAGGCGTCACCACCCAAGGAGATCTTGCTCTGATAGCGAGCAAAGCTGCGGTAGGGATAGTGCAGTATGTATAGATCGTCTGATTCCTGAGTGGATCCCCGAATCCCCTCGGCACTGTGGTTGCCTTGTTGAACAATGACATCAGTACTGCCACGGTGAAGGCATTTTGGCGGAAGAGGTGCTCCCAGGGCATTACAACTCAAATGGCGGAAGAATGTGCTTACACGCGGGTGTGCACTCGCACCAGCATAGTTGTTATCTCTTTGACGCAACACAGCATTATAACGTTTGGCGGCAAGTGCGCACACGTCTTCCGGTAGGCCCGCCAGCAGCTGCTTCATGGTTGCTTGACTCTTGACGAGCCAGAACTCATCGGCATCACTATTAATCACCCAATCAGCGGCATGGTCAAGAAAGGCCTTCCTGGCCATCAGTGTGACCCATTCACCCTGTGCATAATTGTCTTCAGGCTGATGGATATAGTCGATAACGATTTCACCCGCTAGATCACGAAGCACTTCACGCGTTCGGTCAGTTGAAAGGTTGTCCATCACAACGAACGCATCGACACCCTGTGCGTGATGAAAAAGAATCGTATCCTCAATGATGTCGTCTTCGTTGCGGACCAGCAATGTCATCACAAGCCGTGGAAGAACCACGGTTGGCCCAGGTTGCCTGCTACATTGCACGGCATCAACAGGATGTTCGCCTGAGCTCACGTGGCAGCGGTGATGTGTCAACAAAGACTATCCCACCACACCATCCTCAGGCAAAAGTCACCAGCACGTTGGGCCGCCAAACGTGAGCAAGGGCTGCAACCACAGTCCCGAGTTCATGGCCAGGCTTGCCATTGAGGCAATCAGTGGTGTCTGCACGATCCTGGAGATCCTGGCTGATCGCTTGATCCACAGGATCCATGAGAGCGATTGAAAGAAGCGGATGCTGGATGGCGCCAGCGAACTTTCACACATGGCAAAAGAGGCAGAACAGTGAAGACGGTGCAGTTCAGGGATGCGCAGTGATGGGATTCTCAGAGTTTAACGAACATTGGCCAGTGATTGGGGTAAAGCTATACCGTCCATGATGAACTGCTGAGTTCAGTCGATTGGACCGAGGCAATGGTTTGAAGAGTGGAGGAGATTTCACTTGCCTTGGGGAGACCCTGGACAAGCATTCCCCTTGCGCGCTAAAATCAGCAGCCGAGCAGGCCAGCAGATCACTCTTACATCTGCGCCAATCGCGGCGGCCAGTAGCTCACACGATTGTTTTTCGAGCCACACACCACCAGAGGATGAAAGGCGGGCTGGTGGTTCAGCTACGCCCAAATACTGCTCGGCTTTTGCTCTGACACCTACAGAAAAGTTGCTGCCGCCCAGCTCCAGCAGCCGGGCCTGAGTATCGTGGGGGAGATTCACACCTGCCTGAGTCGCTTCTCTGGTCATCGGCATCTGCACTGCTTGCAGGTAGAGGCTCTGGAGGCAATTCGGCTGCCCCGGTGCTATCCCACCATCGCCGTTGCTCCACTGCCTCCAGTCGCGGCGAATCCCGGCGCGCCACTCTGTGGCCGCTACTTATTCTCTAGCCTGTCGCAAGCGAAAGACAACGGGCCGCGGCATCGCAGGGCTCTCGAGCCATGAAGGACCCAGTTCAAAAAATATGGACGCTGTACTGACCCTGATGCTTCAGCATCAATGAATGAGCATAATCTGCAACCCTTGAAGCCAGCCCTAGTCTGCAATCCTAGCGCCAGTATATTGTCTATTTCAGGGTCTCGCTTCGTTGCTCTAAATCGCCCAGCCATCGACAGTGGTTAGATCAATATTGAGAATAGAGATCTGGCCATTCAATAGGTTGATCACGGTATCGCCACCTCCCGGCTCGGTGTGTTTGGCAAAAGTGATACTTCTAATGGCTTGACTTGGACTGAGTTTCAGGACGTCTCTCTCTTGATCAAAATCAGTTATGACGTCTTTGCCAGATCTCTTTTTGAACAGAAAGGTATCTCGACCAGCGCCTCCTGTCATGGTGTCGTTACCCTTGCCGCCGATTAGTAAGTCATTGCCAGCACCACCTAGTAAGCCGTCATTTCCGGCCCCCCCGAAAAGTCTGTCCCTATCTCTATTCCCATTGATTATATCTTTGCCCCTACCGCCTACTAGAACGTCATTGCCATCACCTCCCCATAGGTTGTCGTGACCATTGCCGCCAAGAAGCTTGTCATTGTCAGAGCCTCCATCGAGAACATCGTTGCCATTGCCGCCAAATCCCCTGTCTGATCCGGCGCCCAAGGAAAGGAGATCATTCTTGCTTCCGCCAATAGTGATATTGTTTTCTCCATCAAGCCATCGAATTACACCGTTGATCGTAGAATCCGATAGAACATTTAGATCCCCAGCCAGGGGGGTTACCGGAATCGGGTACAACCTGGTATGAATCCCAAGATAGGCATTCTTATCAAGTATTTCTTGGACCACAAACTCTTTTGTAAGACTGAGATTGCCCCCGGCATTGATTGGGTCTCTAAGTGCATAGGGCTCATCAATTCTAAACGAGAAGCCCGTAGAGGTATCGCTGAATGATGCAGTTGTAGGGCTGCTATTGGCATAGTCAAAAAGTTGTTGTACGAAGAAATTTGGCCCTCCCTGAGGCTGATTATGAAAATGAAAGGGCTGAGCTCCTCCAAAGTTCTGCTCTAGAATATTAACCGAACTGTCGCCATCGTCGGACAGAAATACTCCATCGATGTTCATTTCCATCCGATGAATTACAGAGCTGTCAGTATCTATCAAGATTCGCGCGTAGCCAGTCGACTCGTCCTCGTCGGTTATCACACCCCTCTCTTTCCAGCTTTGGGGAACCGGATGATCGTTCCCAATCTCAACGGCTAGGTACACCAGCGACTTGGGTTCTGCATCTGCGAAAGTAGGCTTAGTCATTGCAGGGCGATGCCAATTGGAGTGCTGAGAAGGTTCGGCAGATGAAAGAGACTTAACCAACGACCCGCTAGGAGGTTGACGGAATAAGGTTCTTCCAGCCTGGGCTTTCTAAGCATTAAGGTGTGATAGTAATCCCTCCCGGCCTATGGGGCGTAGCCATCAATACCTGTGTTGTCTCACTAGGTCATTCAGCGATCGGCGGCCGCTGGAGGAACTGCCAAGACGTGAGGATACAGAGAGCCATGTGGAACCTGTGGTCGTTATGGGGCCCTAGATAGCGGGGTGGCCAGTGGTTGCGCTCAGCCGATGTCTGGGACCCGATGAAGTAGGCCTATTCTGCCAGGAGGGTCTTGATCAAGCGTTCGGGTTTCCTGTTGGGAGGCCAGTTCATGGCCAAGAGAAGTCGCAGGCACGCCGCAACGCCTTACGGACGGCGAAATGGTACTGGTGCGCGTAGCGGGCTGGCCGTGGCTCGTACCAGAGGCCGTTCTCCAGCCACCAGCCGACGAGCTGTCTGTTGTTGCGGCAGTCCACCAGCACGGTGGAGAGCTCTCCACCGGGTCGGATCGGCAACGGGAGCATCACGGTGCCCGGATCACCGGGTCGTGGCGTGGAGGCCACCAGGGCGACAGCCAGGAGGGTGGTGAGCATGGCTCCTGCTCCTCTGGCATTCGAGGCGTAAGCGACCTTGCTCTGTCAGGCGGGCCAGGGGATGGCTCTGCATGGGGAGTGAAGTCCCAGGGATGGGCGGCCTCACACCCCCTTGTCAGCTGAACAACCTGGCGGAACTATACAACTACCCTGGCACCACTACAGGCCGGCGCCATTCCTTGGCCACAACTGATCAGCAGGGTCTGGCTCCGGGACGTGATGCCGCAGATCCGTAACCGGGAACCAGTAGGCCACGGGGTAGGGGTTCACGGGCCGGCCCGCAGTCACCTCTCCCTGGAGGTCATCCCGCGAGTCAGTCGCTGCACCAGGCGCATGTGCATCTCTCGGGCGCCGTCGTCATCGAGGTGGCCGCCAGGAGTTTGTTGCCAATTGGGCTTCAGGCCAGCACTCGCTGCGCAGCCGGACTGCGCTGAGAAGTGCAGCCCTGGCCGCTCTTGCCAGGGCCTGCTGCTGTGTCCGCTTGTACCTGAACAACTTGTGCAGGTTGTGCGTGGCAGCGATCAGGTGCCATTCACCGTTGACCTTCTCCAGTCCGCGCGTCAGGAAACACCTCTGGCCGCGGGCTTCCTTGATTTGGCCGTTTACCGGCCCCACGACTGCCTACTCCTTCGGAGAAGCTTCGGCTAGCGCTGGTCGTAGATCTTTGAGCCCTTCTTGCTTCTGATCTTTCGGGCCATGCGGGCTTTGACGTCGGCATCGGTGGGCATGGGCTCAGGGCTGATTCAAAGTGTGTCGCAGGCTGTCTTGCCGTGGCTGCGAGCATGGCTTGAGGCCGGTGGGATTGCCCCCTCTCAGTGCCCCAAAGCGTTTCTGCCGCCACCGATCTCGATCTGATCAGCTTTCTCAAGGCGATCCAGGATGCTGGGATGCGGCGGGGTGTCCGCATCCCAGCTTGGTATTTGCTGCTGGTGGCCGTGCTCCGGATCCTGAGTAAGTGCGAGAGCCTCCGCGATCTGGAGCGTGTTGCCAGGCGCCATCCCGCTGTGCTCATCGAGGCGTTGGGTCTCGACCTCAAGCGTCCTCCCTCAGATTCCGCCTCCCGCTACTTCTTCCTGCAGGTGGATGTGGCTCTGGTGGTGCAGCGGATCTCGATCAGTTGGTCTATGACGGCAAGACCCTGCGCGGCTCCATTGAGCCCACCAGCGGCGGCGGTTCTGCGTTCATCGACCAGGCCTGCTACGCCACTGGCGACAACCATGAGCGCGCTGTGCTCCAGAAGCTGCTTGGGGAGCTGGATCTTGACGGCACGCCACTCAAGGCCACCCACCGAAGAAACGGCGCCGGTGTCATGGCCACGCTGCGAACCGCAGCCATGAACCTGCTGCGCCTGGCTGAATTCGGCTCGGTCCGAGAGGGCATACAGGCCGTGATGCATGACATCACGGCATTGCTGGCGATGGCGCGACGCCAGCCAGAAACCAACCCATAACCACACTTTGAATCAGCCCTGCTGCTCACAGGCTCCGGATAGAGTGATAGGTTAAGATAATCAACTGGATGGCGATTGAACCGAGACGGTCAGTCCCATGAGAGCAGCTTCCATCGATTGGTCAGGGTGAAGATTGCTCAAACCCCTGTTCCTCAGAGACTCCCTGGCGCCTTGTGCGCTAACACTTAAACAGGTGGTCCTGCGTCCGGTCTTTACCTAACGGGCCCGCATCCGCTGGGCAAGCGAGGCTGGCAGCTGGTAATCGAATCTCTTCAGTCACATCCATGATGACTAGGATCGTGCCTGCCCAGCGCCACAAGAGCGCTACGTGCCAGTACTATGCTGGTAACCACTCAGCACTCGTCCCATGACAGTTGGAAACCTCCTCTCTGGCACTGCTGTCGCGCTTTTCTTCCTCGGCATTCTTGTCCTTTTCACCGACGTGGAGGTTGGCATGGTGCGCTGGTTCCTCTGTGGCCCTTGGTCCTCTGAAGTCTCACGTCAGAATAGGGAGTGCCAGTGATCGTGAGCCCGCCTGAGAGTGGAGCACGCCCTTAATGAACATCACCACAACCGCCGGCAACATCTCCGAGTGGGAGTGGCATTTCTGGGCAAAATACAACGTTAGCCTTTGCGCCTCAGTAGCATCCCTGACCAGCTGATCTCACAGATGAGCAAGGGCCCTACCTGCATTCCCAAGTCCGAGTCCAAGGCCGTCAACCTCACGCCGGCTAACTGCGACAGAGAAACACCAGTCGTTAGTGCTGCCCTTTGTCAGCTGACAGGCGAAACACAATACTAGGCTTGAATTCTCCACTCTCAAGGTAAGCTTCATCTATATCTTTTCGTATGAGCCCGTGGCACATGAGGTTGATTGGAAATCAGTGGCCGAGTCTTCTGGCTATGCGTTGAAGCTGATCTGTGAGATATTTTCGATTTCGCAGATAGAAACGAGTCAGCCGATTAAGATGGATATGTTTTCTGTTCATAAAGAGCCAATCCGAATTCTGGTCTCCCATGGATGCCTTGGCGAAGCCGATCGATGCTATCTTCTTGATGATGCGCTCAACATCGTCTTTGGAAACATTTGGGATTGGAACGGAGTCATGAAACTCAATTGTCAGTTGTTTGACGTTCTTTAAGGTTTTAGCACGCACATGGTCAAATAAGTCCACCTCTGCTCCTTCTATATCAACCTTGAGCAAGTCTATTGTCTCGATGCCAAACTCAGAAGCCAAGGCAGCAAGGCTTCTTGCTTTCACTTCAAACACCTTCCCGGTTGAGTTGGACTTAGGGCCTACTGTGTTGCCTGCCTCTATTTTGGTAGATTCGTAAAAGCTAATTGTTGTATTCTTGCTGCAGGCGGCGTAATTAAACTTGCGGACCAGGGGCGCTGTATCCAGTTGAGCAAATAGTGTTGGAGATGCCTCAACGGCAAAGACTCTGCATTGATATCTTGAGGCAATGTAATTCGAAAAGCCGCCGAGGTTGGCACCCAAGTCCAGGACGACTGAGCTCGCAGTTAGGGGCCTTGAGTAGAATGTATGCCCCCGTATACACCTGAAGCCGAAGAGAGAGTCTGTAATGTGAATGAGTCGTTTTATGGCATGCTTATCCATGGTAGTCTAAGTAACCTCTTCGGCATTGGTATTGACGTTTCATAGTATAGCCTCGTGGCTCCTCCTCTCCCGATTTCAGGAAAGCTGTTACCCCTCTCAACCGTCCACCCGGGGGCTTGATGGAGAGGGTCAATGCGTCGTTACAGCGAGGTCGTCTAGCCGCAGGCTTCTGCGAAGAGCGTGGCCCGGATTCCGAGGCGCTGGGCATCCCTGTGATCATCCTCGACAAATGGAGGAAGGCCTGGCGGTTTCTGGGAGTGCTGCCGAGCAGTTCACGGTTGCCCGGAGACGGCTGGTTTGAATGCCACTGAGCTCAGCGGCTACTGCCGTGAGCGGGGGATCTTCTCTGAGCAGGTGCTGACGGTGCCCGAGCTCCGAATGGTGGCACCGAGCGTAGGCGAAGCCTGCTCCGAAGGAGTAGCGATTCAGACCTCCTCAGTTTTCTCAACCGCTCAGAATGCCAAAATCGCCACCATCAGTGGCTACCAAGCCGGAATGGGCAGCCCTTGCTGGATTCGCGTATCTGGAATCGCCTGGAGGTAGCTGATCAGGCCGAGATGGGTTGCGGCAGAGGTGGTTTCGGGCGAAAGAGCGGGTGATATCGCCACACAAATCTCATGCCGGATGGAGCTACAGGTCTCAGTGAGACTGCAGGCGTGGATCGAAGCCACAAGTTGAGAGTAGCTGGCGCGAACTGGTTTCACTGCCCACTGCGGCTACGGTCCACAGCGTCATAGATGCCGTCTCCACCGCTTCAGCCGATGCCGGCCACCATTTACCTGCACTGGGCCGCTACCCCCTACAACTGGCTGCGCCCCGGCCTCTATCACACAATCATCGGCGGCGACGGCCGCCTGCACCGGCTGCACGCCTACAGCATCGACCTGCCCGCCCACACTTGGCGGCGCAACAGCAATGCGGTGGCCCTTTCCTGCGCCTGCATGGGCGGCCGCCCCGATCCCTGGAGCATTCCGCCCACCGAAATCCAGCTCCATGCCCTATGCGGTGAGGCCGCCGCCATCGCCCGCAGCTGGGGCTGGGACGCGGCCGACATCAGCATCCAGCGGCTGATGACCCACGCCGAGGCGGCATCCAACCGCGACGGCCGCTGGATGCACGACAACTACGGCCCCGTGATCTGGGGCGGCACCGGCGAGCGCTGGGATTTTCTGCAGCTCACCAGGGGCGGCCCGCCCACCGGCGGCGATGAACTACGCCAGCGCATCCGCCGCCTCCTGCTCGAGCCGGAGCCGCCAGTGGGCCTGCCGGCGGCAATGCCAGGCGTCGGTGGGCCCGAGCGCCTGGCCTTCCGACGTCCGGCCACCATGCGTGTCCGCGGCCAGGCGCTGGCGGTTGAGCTTGACTCCAACGGCAGTTCCTGGGCCCTGGCGGCCGATCTGCTCAGCCTCTATGAGATCCCCTACGAGTGGGACGCCAACCGGCGCCGCATCCTCGTCGGCAGCCTTGATGTGGTACCCAGCTTCCGTGACGATCAGGTGCAGCCTTCGGTGGGCTGGCCCCTGTTCGAGATGACGCTGCAGAACGGCAATGCGCCGGTGATCCTGCGCGGCATCCTGCGTGACAACCGCGCCTGGTGCCGCGTGCTCGAGTTCGCCGAGGAGTTTGGTATCACTGTGAGCTTCGAGCCCTTTGCCTTGCGAGAGCGGCGGGGGGGTTAGGAGACTGCTGACCAAGCCTGCGGACGACGGTCCCTTCTGGAACACTCCGCGTGCAACCACAGGTGCCCGGCTTGGATGAGTCGCAGCCCCTGCCGTACAGCAGGCCAGCCACCAGCTCATCCACGCCATCCAGTCTTTGAACCACCCCGCAGACCGCTTTCTACGCTGCCTACGGTTCCCGCGGGCTGCTCCTTGATCCCTTGCCTGCCAGATGGCCCCCCGGCCCGGCCAGAGGTAGAGAGCCTGCAGGCCTACAGCGCCCCGCTGGAGGGCCGCCGCGGCCTGCTGCGGCTGGATTTCAACGAGAACACCGTGGGCCCCAGCCGCCGCGTGGTGGCGGCGCTGCGCGCCATCCCGGCGGATCACTACGCCATCTACCCCGAGTACGACGGCCTGCGCGAGGCGGTGGTGGCCAACCTCAGCGCCTCCCCCTCAGGCCTGGCCAGGCCGCTCGCCCCGGCTCAGGTCGGCCTGTTCAACGGGGTGGATGCGGCGATCCATGCCCTCTTTCACGCCTACGGCAACCGGGGCGACCGGCTGCTCACCACCAGCCCCACCTTCGGCTACTACAGCCCCTGCGCCCAGATGCAGGGCATGGAGATCACCGCCATCCCCTATGAGCTGCCCGGTTTCGCCTTCCCGCTCGAGGCCATCCGCCAGGCCCTGCTCGCCGAGCCCTGCCCGCGCATCCTGCTGCTCTGCAACCCCAACAACCCCACCGGCACCCGGCTGGCGCCAGGGCAGATCCTGGAGCTGGCCGCCGCCGCGCCGGCCACGCTGGTGGTGGTGGATGAGCTCTATGAGGCCTTCACGGGCGACAGCGTGCTGCCCACGGCCGACTTCGCCGCCATGCCCAACCTGCTGGTGCTGCGCTCCCTGGCCAAGACGGCCGGCCTGGCCGGGCTGCGCATCGGCTTTGCGATCGGTGCTGAGGCGGTGGTGGATCGTCTCAGCCGCGTCACCGGCCCCTACGACATCAACAGCTTTGCGGTGACGGCCGCCCTGGCGGCCCTGGCCGATCAGCCCTACACCGATGCCTACGTGGCCGAGGTGCTGCGGGCCCGCCACTGGCTCGTGAGCCAGCTGCAGCAGCAGGGCGTGCGCCACCACGCCGCCGGCGGCAACTACCTGCTGCTCTGGCCCGAGCGCCCGGCTGAGGAGGTGGAGCGGCGCCTCAGGGAGGCCGGCATCCTGGTGCGCTCCATGGCGGGCAAGCCGCTGATCGGGGGCTCGTTGCGGGTGAGCCTCGGCACCACCGCCCAGATGCAGCAGTTCTGGGCCGCCTACACGGCCATCAGCTCAGCCTGACGTTCTTCAGCGCATCACCTGGATCACCGGTCCGCCGCTGAGGCTGCCGGGCAGGTTGAGGCTGCGGCCTGGCCGCTTCACCGGCACCCCGCCCATGGCCTGCAGGAAGCCGTCCACGCTGCCCTGATCACAGTCGGCGGGCGTTGAGCCGGAGACATACTGCACCGGGATCACCACCGCCGGCTGCAGCTCGCGCACCACCTCGGCGGCCTCGCTGCCGTCGTACACCTTGGCGCCGCCACCCACACCGATGATCAGCACGTCGGGGCGGCCCAGCAGCACCTTGTCTGCGGGGCTGAGGCGGGCCACGGTGCCGCCGAGGTGGGCGAAGGTGAGCCCCCCCTGCTGCCAGCGCCACAGCGTGGACTGCCCGAAGCGGCGGCCGCCGACCCGGTCGTGGGGGCCGCCGATGCCTTCGATCTTGAGGCCGCCCACCCGGTAGGAGCCCGGATCCACCAGGAACTTGCCGCTGGCCACGGGCGCTCCCTCATCCAGCAGGCGGCTGCTGGCCAGGATCACCGTGGCGCTCACCCGCGGCTCAGCCAGCCCGGCGGCACAGGCCACGGCCTTGAACGGGTTGAGCAGCACGCTGGCGCCGCCGCCACGGATCATCAGGGCGCTGTGGCCGTAGCTGGTGATGCTCACGCCGCTGCCGGCCAGGGCCGCCGCCGGGCTCAGCCCCAGCCGGCGCCGAGGGCCAGGGCCACCAGGGCGCTGCCGCTGCGGCTGGGCCGCGGCCGGCTTCGGCGGGTCTGGGTGGCGCTCACCATCGAATCGGGCCGCTTTGATGGCGCGAAGTTAGCAGCGTTGCCAGGCCTGGCTGGCCCCCGGGGTTCAGCCTGCCGCCTGGTTGAGGAAGTTGGCCAGCAGGGCGTGGCCGCCCTGGGTGAGCACGCTCTCGGGGTGGAACTGCACCCCCTGCAGGTGGGGATGGCTGCGGTGCCGCAGGCCCATGATCGTGCCGTCCTCCAGCCAGGCGGTGATCTCCAGGCAGTCGGGCAGCGAGTCGCGCTCCGCGATCAGGCTGTGGTAGCGCGTGGCCGTGAGGGGCCTGGGCAGGCCCTCGAACACCCCGGCGCCCTCATGCAGCACCGGCGAGGTCTTGCCGTGCATCAGCTCCCGGGCCCGCACCACCCGGCCCCCATACACCTGGGCCAGGGCCTGGTGCCCCAGGCACACCCCCAGGGTGGGCACCGTGGGGCTCAGCTGCCGCAGCACCTCCAGGCACACGCCCGACTGATCCGGATCCCCCGGGCCCGGCGAGATCAGGATCGCCGCCGGCTGCAGGGCACGGATCTGCTCCAGGCTCAGGGCGTCGTTGCGCTCCACCCGCACCTCGGCGGCGAGGGGATGGTCGGCCGCCAGCTCGCCCAGGTACTGCACCAGGTTGAAGGTGAAGCTGTCGTAGTTGTCGAGAACGAGAAGCATGAATGCTCGGGGCCTCGGCCCATTCAAAGGCCGAGCCGGCTTCAGAGGCCGAAGCGGCTCAGCATCGGCGGCACCAGCAGCAGGGCGGCGATCACCAGCGACGCCATGGCCGCCACCAGCACGGCGGCGGCGGCGCAGTCCTTCGCCACCCGGGCCAGGGGGTGGAACTGGCGGCCGATGGCCAGGTCCACCACGGCCTCAGTGGCGGTGTTGAGCAGCTCCAGCACCAGCACGGCCGCCACCGTGAGCACCAGCAGGGCCATGCGGTCGGCGCTGAGCTGCAGCCACAACCCCAGGCCGAACACCACGGCGCCGGTGGCCGTATGGATGCGGAAGTTGCGCTGGCTGCGCAGGCCGTAGGCCAGGCCCTGGGCGGCGTAGCGAAAGCTCGAGGGCAGATCGCCGGCCACCCGCCAGGCTCCGATCCGCTTGGGCACCTTCCTGCGTGACACTGGCGGGGGCGCCTCCATCAGCAGGGGACGGGGTTCGGGCAGCGGGCGGGGACTGGTCATGGCTGAGCCGCACCCTACCGCCGTTCTCAGCTCTGAAAAGGTCTGCCGGCTACGCGGGCGACCACCCCCGGCTGGGGCCCGCAGGCGCTCAGCAGGGCCTCCTGCCGGGCCAGCATCGCCGCCAGGGCCTCGTCGTCGGGATGGTCCCAGCCCAGCAGGTGCAGCAGGCCGTGGCTGGCCAGAAACAGCAGCTCGCGCTCCAGGCTGTGGCCGTGCTCTGGGGCCTGGCGCTCGGCCGTGTCCAGGGAGATCACGATGTCGCCCAGCTCCAGGGCGGCCGCTGCCCCGTCGGGTCCGGCCGGCTGAGCCGGCAGGCCGTCGAGGTCTGGATCCTGGGCGGCGAAGGCGAGCACGTCGGTGGGGCCGCTGAGGGCGCGCCAGTCCTGGTTGAGGGCGGCGATGGCCGCATCGGTCACCAGGCTCAGCCCCAGGCTGTAGGCCGGTGCCTGCAGGGCGGCGGGCAGCTCAGGCTGCAGCAGGTCCAGCCAGCGCTCCAGCTGCTGTTGCCACAGCGCTGGGCCAGCTTCGGGGTCGGCCAGCTCAGCGGCACCGGTGGCGGAGGCGTCAAAGGCGAGATCGAGTTCGATGGCTCAGCCCCCGGGCAGCTGGGGCCGGCCCAGCCAGGCCACCAGCACCAGGAAAGCCATCAGCCCAACGGCTGTGAGCCCGAAATGCAGCAAGCTCTGGCGCCCCTTGCGCACCATGTTGCGCATCGCCAGCTTCACGAAGCTGGGCTTGGCGTCCGGACTGGGCTCAGCCATCGCTGTCTGCCTCGGCTTCGCCCCCAGCCACGCCGGCGTGCAGCAGGCTCTGGATGAAGGGGTCGAGGTCGCCGTCCATCACTCCCTGCACATCGGTGGTTTCGTGCTGGGTGCGCAGGTCTTTCACCATCTGATACGGGTGGAACACGTAGTTGCGGATCTGGTTGCCCCAGGCGGCCTCCACGATGTCGCCGCGGATGTCGGCGATTTCCGAGGCCCGTTGTTCCTGGGCGATCACCTGCAGCTTGGCCATCAGCAGCGCCATCGCCTTCTCCTTGTTCTGGAGCTGGGAGCGCTCCTGGGTGCAGCGCACGAACAGGCCTGTGGGGATGTGCAGGATGCGCACCGCCGTTTCCACCTTGTTCACATTCTGGCCACCGGCACCACCGGAGCGTGACGTGGTGATCTCCAGGTCCTTGTCGGGGATGTCGAGCTTCACCTCCTGATCGAGCTTGGGCATCACCTCCACCCCCGCGAAGCTGGTCTGGCGCTTGTCGTTGGCGTTGAACGGCGAGATGCGCACCAGCCGGTGAGTGCCCTTCTCGTTGCGCAGGTAGCCGTAGGCATAGCGGCCCTCGATCTCGATCGTGCAGCTCTTGATGCCCGCTTCCTCCCCCTCGCTGAGCTCATCGACGCTCACCTTCATGCCGTGGTCTTCCGCCCAGCGGGTGTACATGCGCAGCAGCAGCTGGGTCCAGTCCTGGGCATCGGTGCCGCCGGCGCCGGCGTTGATGGTGAGCACGGCCCCCTCCTTGTCGTAGGGGCCGGAGAGCAGCCGCTCCAGCTCCCAGCGATCCAGCTCGCTGCGCAGCTGGCCCAGGCCGCCGTGGGCCTCCTCCAGTAGCTCGGTGTCGGGCTCCAGCTCGTAGAGCTCCAGGGTGGCTTCGGCGTCGCCCACGGCGGTCTGCCAGCGCTGCAGCTGCTGCAGCTGGGCCTTCACGTCGTCGAGCTGGCGCATCTGCTTCTGCGCCGCCTGCTGGTCGTTCCAGAAATCCGGCTGGGAGGCGAGCTGCTCGAGGTCCTGTTGCCGGGCGTTCAGGGCAGGAACGTCAAAGACAGTCCTGGGCGTTGCCCAGGCGGTCAGTGAGCTCGGAGAGGTCGCGTTTGAAGTCGGTGAGATCGAGCACCGGGCACGGGCGGTCGGTGAATCGACCGTACCAGCGAGGGGCTGGGGCCGCTTTTAGGATTCCTTCATCAAGCCGCGAGCGCCCATGGCCCCCACCGTCGAGATCTACACGTGGCGGGCCTGCCCCTTCTGCGTGCGGGCCAAGGCCCTGCTCGATCGCAAGGGTGTGGCCTACACCGAATTCGCCATCGACGGCGATGAGCGGGCCCGTGCGGCCATGGCCGAGCTCAGCGGCGGCCGCCGCAGCGTGCCCCAGACCTTCATCAACGGCGCACACGTGGGCGGCTGCGACGACCTGCACGCCCTCGAACGCAGCGGCAGGCTCGACGCCCTGCTGGCCTCCTGACGGTGGCAATGCCGTTCCAGCAGGAGGGCGCCCAGCTGTTCGTGATCGATCCGATCGGTCGCATCAACCCCGCCAAGGACTCCACCGCCGCCCTGATGCAGGCGGCCCAGCGCGCCGGCCGGCCCGTGTGGGTGCAACCCGGCCGACCTCTCGGCCCGCTGCGCTGCCTCCGCCGCCCCCGCAGGCCATCAGGCCTGGGTGCGGGCCTGGCCCATTGCCCTGGAGCCGATGGCGCTGGGGCCCGAGGGCTGGATCGTGCCGGAGCCCTGGTATCGCCTGGGGGAGCCCCAGCTGCTGCCGCTCACGGCCTTTGCCCACGTGTGGATGCGCAAGGACCCACCGGTGGACGAGGCCTACCTCTATGCCACCCACCTGCTCGATCTGGCGGAGCGCCAGGGGGTGGCGGTGATCAACCGGCCCGCCGCCCTGCGGGCCTGGAACGAAAAGCTCAGTGCCCTGCGCTGGAGCCACCTGATGGCTCCCACCCTGGTGGCCAGCCGGGTGGAGGCCCTGGCGGCCTTCACCGCCGAGCACGCCGAGGTGGTGCTCAAGCCCCTGGGCGGCCGGGCCGGCCAGGGGGTGGTGTTCGCCTCGGCCTCCAGCCCAGGCCTGCGGGCCCTGCTGGAGCTGGTGACGGCCCAGGAACAGCTGCCGGTGATGGTGCAGGCCTTTCTGCCGGGGGTGAAGGCCGGCGACAAGCGCATCCTGCTGGTGGATGGCGAGCCCCTCGGGGCCGTGAACCGGGTGCCGAGCGGCGGTGAATTCCGCAGCAACCTCGCCGTGGGGGGAGCGCCCCAGGCCACTGAACTCACCGACCAGGAGCGCCGCATCTGCGCCGAGCTGGCTCCGGCCCTGCGGGCCGAGGGGCTGTTCTTCGTGGGCATCGACGTGATCGACGGCCGCCTCAGCGAGATCAACGTGACCAGCCCCACCGGCATCCGCGAGGTGGAGCGCCTCGGCGGGGTGCCCCTCGCCGACCTCACCGTGGCCCGACTCAGCCAGGCTTGAAACCTTGCGGTGAGGGGCTACGCCATGCCCCCCGAAAGTCTTGGCCATGCCCTGGCCCGCCACCTCCAGGACCATGGCTTCGATCCCGACTACTACCGAAAGGTGGCGGTGAACAGCGACCTCCTGGGCTACAAGGCCCAGCCGCTGCTGGCCCAGCGCTGGGAACGCGGCTGGACGCGTCCCCTGGCCAGCTGGCGCCAGGCCGTGGGCTTGCCGCCACAGCCTTAGCCCTCAGCGGTTCTGCGGCCAGCCAGCCTGGAGCTGCCGGATGGCCTCCTCGTAGCCCACCGTGTGGATCTCCTGGTAGCGCTTCCAGTCGAGGAAGGGAAAGCTGCCGATATCGGGTCGCAGGATCACATCGGCGAGCCGCTCCTGGGCCCGGGTGGTGGCGTGGGAGCCGCACATCATCGCGTCGATGATCGTGCGCCCCAGGGAGGGGGGCTGGCGCTCGCTGCCGCGCTCTGCCGCGCTGTCGGCCCCAGCTTCAGCGCTGAGTTCCGGATCGGGATCGAGCGACAGGGCCACGACCCGGCCATTGCTGCGCCGGCGCGCCTCGGCCACCGGCAGGTTGTTGAGGATGCCGCCATCCACGTTCAGCTGGCCCTGCCCGTCTGCGACGGGGGGAAAGATACCCGGCACCGACATGCTGGCGATCACCGCCGTGGCGATGTCGCCGCTGCCCCAGCCCTGCAGCTGGTTGGTGGCGAGGTTGGTGGAGAAGGTGCGCAGCGGCAGCCAGCTGTCCTGCAGCCGGGCACTGCCGAAAAAGCGCTCCAGTTCCAGCCGGGAGTTGCGCAGGGTGAACAGGGAGCCCCGCGGCAGGGTGAAGGAGTAGGGCCTCGCTTGATGATCACCCGCTCCAGGTTGCTGAGGATTTCGCTGGCGGGCAGCTCAAAGGCCACCAGGGAGGCCACCAGCGCGCCGATGCTCACGCCCATCACCATGTCGAAGTCGCGCAGGCCCAGCTCTTCCATGGCCGAAAGCGCGCCGACATGGGCGAAGCCCCTGGCGCCGCCGCCGCCCAGCACGAGCACCCGCTGGCGCCGCAGGGTGGCCCGGGCCAGCCGCTCCAGGTGATCGGGGCGCTCGGGCTTGAGGTTGAGCACCTGGGCGAAGGGCTGGGCCGTGGCCCAGTCCCGCGAGCGGGGGTTCTGCTCCTCGGCTGGCCAGAGCCTGACCAGCAGGGCCTCGCCAGCTTCGGCCTGGGGCAGGCGGATGCTGCTGGCCTCCCCCTCGCTGAGGATCAGCAGCCGATCCACCAGCAGCCGGTTGCGGCGGCTGAGGGCGGCTGGATCGTCGCTGACGATCACCTCGGGACGGCCGGTGCGGGTGGCCTCCACCAGCCGGGCGTGCAGGGCGGCTTCGGGGTCGTCGTCAGCTTCGGAGGCTGCGCTGATGCTGACGTCGTCCAGGCCGTTGAGGCCCTGGCTGAGCCGCTGCAGCTGCTCCGGCAGCAGGCGCCGCACCGCCGTGGTCAGGGGCGAGCCGGGGCAGGCGTCGTGGATCACGATCGTCTGCAGCGGCAAGCGGCCGGGGTCGCGACCCACGGAGGCGGCCTCGGCCAGGGCTGTGATGAAGCGGGATGGCACCCCGGGCTCGCACTCCAGCAGCTGTTTGAGCTGGTCGCCGTCGAACTGCAGCACCTCAACCGCCGTGAGGGCCAGGGCCGAGGCGGAGCGGGGCTCCCCGCTGAGGGGGCCGTAGTCCCCCACCAGCTCCCCGGGCACCACCTTGCGGAAGAAGCCCTCCGGCTGGCCCGGCGGCCCGGTGTGCAGCCCCACCACCCCCGTGAGCACCAGATAGGCGTGGTCGCCGGGATCACCCTGGCGAAACAGGAGCTCTCCCTCCTCGATGGCCAGCTGGGTTGGGCCCAGGGCGGTGATACGGCTGGGATCGAGGCCCGCCAGCACCCCTGAACCGGCGAGGGCCCCGGCCAGCAGGGCATGAAGCGCTTGTGTCATGGAGGGGTATCGATCAGGCAGGCCCGGCCAGCCGCGTGGGCTGGGGCAGGTTGAGCTGCTGCTGCAGCACCCCCAGCTTGAGGGCCACCTCCTGCAGCTCCCGGTCCACCGCCGAACCCGGCACCAGCCCGGCACCGGCGGTGAGCTCCAGCTGCCGCCCCTCCACCGTGCCGCTGCGGATCGCCACCCGCAGGTCGAGGTCGCCGGCGCTGTCGATCCAGCCGATCGGGGCGGCGTAGTGGCCCCGCTCAAAGGGCTCCAGGTTGCGCAGCCAGGCCATGGCCTCGCGGCGCGGCAGACCCGCCACCGCCGGCGTCGGGTGCAGGGCGGCGGCGATGGCCAGGGGCTGCTGCCGTCCCAGGCAGGCGCTGATCGGGCTGTGCAGGTGCACCAGCTGGCCGTGGCGGGCCAGGCGGGGATGCCGAGGCCGCCGCGGGTTCAGGCCGGCCCGGCTGAGCACGGCGGTGATCGTATCCACCACCAGCTCGTGTTCGAGGCGGTCCTTGGTGGAGTGCAGCAGGCTGGCGGCCCGTTCATCGGCG
Source organism: Cyanobium sp. LEGE 06113 (assembly GCF_015207615.1). Lineage (NCBI taxonomy): Bacteria > Bacillati > Cyanobacteriota > Cyanophyceae > Synechococcales > Prochlorococcaceae > Cyanobium > Cyanobium sp. LEGE 06113. The sequence continues at coordinate 51,958 of NZ_JADEWM010000006.1, forward strand.
GGGGCGGTGCCGGCCAGGGCATCGCTGCGCAGCTGGCCCTGGCGCACGGTGAGCAGCCGCTCCGGCGAGGCGCCGATCAGGGCCGATCCGGCGCAGCGCTGCCAGAGCAGCCGGCAGCTGCCGCCCTGGTGGCGGCGCAGGGGGGCGAGCAGGCCCAGGGGATCGGGCTGGGCGCTGAGGGTGAGCTGCTGGCGCACGGCCAGCACCAGCTTCTGCAGGGCGCCGCCCTCCACCAGCTCCAGGGCCTGGGCCGCCGCCTGGCGGTAGTTCTCCTGCCACGGCGTGCGCAGGGCCACCGCCACCGTGGCGCTGGCCGCTGAGGCGTGGCTGTGGCGCTCCAGCTCGCGGGCCTTCTCCCAGAGCTCCTCGGCCAGGCTGCGGGCCGTGACGCCGCCGCCCAGGGGCCGCTGCAGCCGCAGCCAGCAGTGCTGGCCATGGCGGCTCAGCTGCCAGCGGGGCAGCACGGCCTGCACCCCTGGGATCGCGGCGACGCTGGTGTCCAGGGGGGCGTCGAAGAAGCCGAAGGCCAGCAGCACCCTGGGCCTGGCCAGGGGCGGACAGGCAACCTGGGCCCCGGCCAGCCGATTGAGGCTGGCGCTGGCGAAGCGCTGGGCCAGCTCGAAGCGCCGCGGACCGCTCAGCTCCAGGCTGTTGGTGCGGCCGCTGGCGGCGATGCAGAGCCCCGGGGCGCCGTCCCAGAGGAAGCGGAAGCTGTCGCCGCCCTCCAGGTGGGGCAGCAGGGCCATCGGATCCCCCGGGGCGATCGCCATGGCCAGGCTGAGCACGCCCTCCTCGTCCGCCTGGCGGGCGCCCTCGCTGGCCAGGGCCAGCAGATCGGTGAAGGAATCAGGAGCCGGCAACGGCTGGGGCCCGGGGCGCCGCGAAGAGCTGCTCAAATGTATGGGTCCTGTCGCGGTTGCCGCCCCCGGTCCCCATGCCTGAGCCCGAGGTCGTCGCAAGCCGTTACGCCGCAGCGCCCGGGTCCGTGGCGGCACTGGGTGCCGTGGGTTCAGGGCAGGCGGCGGGCGCGGCCGAGCAGCGGCGCCTCCTCTGGCGCTCGGCGATCAAGTGGCCCATGTATGCCGTGGCGGTGATGCCGGCGCTGCTGGCGGCCGGCTGGCGCTGGGGGCAGGGCGAGGTGCTGCGCCTCGACCAGCTGCTGCTGTTCCTGCTGGCGGCCGTGTTGCTGCTGGCCTGGGAAAACCTCGCCAACGACGTCCATGACGCCGAGACCGGCGTGGACACCCACGGCAAGCCCCACTCCCTGGTGAACCTCACCGGCCGTCGCGCCACGGTGGCCCGCTGGGCCCGGATTGCTCTGGTGGCCGGGCTGCTGCTGATGGCCCTGGTGGCCTGGCGCAGCACGCCGCTGGTGCTGGCGCTGGTGCTGGGCTGTTGCGCCCTCGGCTACCTGTACCAGGGCCCGCCCTTTCGCCTCGGTTATCACGGCCTGGGGGAGCCGCTGTGCTGGCTGGCCTTCGGGCCCCTGGCCACGGCGGCGGCGCTGCTGGCCCTGGGCCCCGCCGCCAGCAGCATCCCCTGGCGCACCGCCCTGCTGCTGGGCAGTGGAGCGGCCGTGGCCACCACCCTGGTGCTGTTCTGCTCCCACTTCCATCAGGTGGAGGAGGATGCGGATCACGGCAAGCGCTCGCCGGTGGTGCAGCTGGGCACGGCCACCGCTGCAGGCCTGGTGCCCTGGTTCGTGGCCCTCACCCTGGCGCTGCAGTGGGCGCCGGTGTTGCTGGGCCACTGGCCCCTCACCGCCCTGCTCGGCGGGCTGGCGCTGGCCCCAGGCCGCCAGCTGATCGGTCTGCTGCAGCAACAGCACGACAGCCCCAGTGCGATTGCGGGCAGCAAGTTTCTGGCCCTCCGCTTCCAGACCTTCAACGGCCTCGGCCTGGCTCTGGGTCTGGCCCTCGGGCGCTGGCTCTGAAGGCCATGGCCCAGCCTCCCCTCCTGGGTGAAACGTCGGCGGCCCAGGTGCTCAGCCTGGAGTGGCGGCCGTTCCGGGCGCCGCTGCCCCGGCCGCTGCGCACCGCCCGCGGCTGCATCGAGGTGAAACAGGGCTGGTTGCTGCGCCTGGAGGCCCCCCGCCATGGCGCCGTGGGCTGGGGCGAGGCGGCGCTGCTGGAGGGCGATTCCCGCAGCCTTGATCAGGCAATCGCAGCCCTCCCCCCCGAGAGCGACCGCGCCGCTCTGGAAGACCTGCTGGCCCGGCCCGGCTGCCCGCGCTGTCTGGCCTTCGCCTGGGGGCTGCCCTGGCGGAGCTCGACGGCCTGCCCGAGGGGCGCTGGCTGGACGCCCCCGCCGGGGCGGCGCTGCTGCCGGCCGGCGAGGCGGCCCTGGCCGAACTGGAGCGTCTGCTGGCCGAGGGCTCCTGCCCTGATCCGCTGGTGTTGAAGTGGAAGGTGGCCGCCGAGCCCGATCAGCTGGAGCGCCGCCTGCTGGAGCAGCTGCTGGAGCGCCTGCCCGCCTCGGCCCGTCTGCGCCTCGATGCCAACGGGGGCTGGACCCGGGCCACTGCCTGGACCTGGGCGGAACGGCTGCGGCAGGAGCCGCGGCTGGAGTGGCTGGAGCAGCCCCTGCCCCCTGCCGATCGGGAGGGGCTGGAGCTGCTGGTCCGCCAGCTGCCGGTGGCCCTGGATGAGTCGCTGGAGTGCCACCCCGAACTCGCGGGTCACTGGCCCTCCTGGCAGGTGCGGCGTCCCAGCCAGGAGGGCGACCCAAGGCCCTTGCTGGCCGCACTGGAGCGGGGCAGCTCCTTCCTGATGCTGAGCAGCGGCTTTGAAACCGGCATCGGCCGCCGCTGGCTGGAGCACCTCGCCGCTCTGCAGTGGCGCGGCCCCACCCCGGTGGCCCCTGGCCTGGCCAGGGCCTGGCAGCCTCTGGGCAGCCTGGGCTCGACAAGCCCGGAGGCGGTGTGGCGGGCGGCCCTGTGAGGCCCGAGCAACCCCTGGGGCCAGAGCAGCTGGAGGCGGCCTGGCGTCGCGGTGAGCTGGTGGCCCTGGCCGGCCCCCAGGAGCAGCAGGCGCTGGCCCTGGCGCTCGGGGCGGCGGGGGTCAGAACGCTGGATCAGCTGGCGGAGCGCTGGGGGGCCGGGGTGGTGCTGGGCAGCGGCGGCAGCCGTGGCCCGGGCGGGCGGCGCTGGTGCCTGCAACCGCTCGCCCACCTGGAGGCCTCAGCCGCGGCCACGGGCCGCTGGCTGGAGGGGATCGGCCTCGACCCCGCCGCCTGCGTGCACCTCAACCCCCTGCCCAGCCACCACGTGAGCGGCCTGCTGCCCTGGCTGCGCTCGCGTCGCTGGGGCTGCGCCCACCGGCAGATTTCCTCCGCACTGATGCGCCAGCCCCAGGCCCTGGCCGCCCATCTGCCCATCGCGACGCAGTCGCCGGCCCTGCTGTCGCTGGTGCCCACCCAGCTGGCCCGTCTGCTGGCCGACCCGGCCGGGCTGGCCTGGCTGCAGCGTCTGGCGGTGATCTGGGTGGGTGGCGCGCCGCTGCCGCCGGCCCTGGCTCAGAAGGCCCGCCAGGCCGGTCTGCGGCTGGCCCCCTGCTATGGCGCCACCGAGACCGCCGCCATGGTCGCCGCCCTGGATCCCGAAGCGTTCCTGGCCGGCGCGGTGGGCTGCGGCCCGCCCCTGGAGGGGGTGGAGCTGCGTCTGGCGGCGCAGCAGGGCGCCCTGGAGATGCGCTGCTGCAGGCTCAGCCCGGGCTATCTGGGCGCGGGCGTGCTGCAGCCGCTGCCGCTGGCGGCGGGGGGCTGGTGGCGCAGCGGCGATGCCGCCCGGCTGGGCGGGGCTGGCCTGCAGGTGCTGGGGCGGCTGGATGGCGCCATCCACAGCGGCGGCGAAACGGTGTTTCCCGAACAGCTGGAGGCGAGGTTGCGGGCCCTCGCCGCCAGCACGAACCTGCCGCTGAGGGAGGTGCTGCTGCTGGCGGTGGACGATCCGCTCTGGGGCCAGCGCCTGGTGGCCCTGGTGCGGGCTCAGCCCGCGGCGCATGGCCCTGCCCTGCTGGCCCAGCTGCAGGCCGCCGTGGCCGCCTGGCCCCCTGCCGAACGGCCTCGAACCTGGCAGCTCTGCACCACGCTGGCACCCACGGCCCTGGGCAAGTGGCCCCGGGCCCGTTGGCAGCGCTGGCTCGAATCGCTAGAAGCGGGGGACGACCCCATCGCCTGTCACCCCCGTAATGACCACCCTGAGTGATGCCGAGCTGAGCAACAAGAAACTGGCTGTGGGCCTCACCGGGATCTTCCTGGGCGCCTTTGGCGTGCACAAATTCATCCTTGGCTACACCAAGGCAGGCATCATCATGCTCGTGGTGTCCCTGGCCGGGGGCGTGGTCACCTGTGGCATCGCCAGTTTCGTGATGGGGGTGATCGGGCTGATCGAGGGGATCCTCTACCTCACCAAGACCAACGAGGAGTTCCAGGTCACCTACATCGATGCCGTCAAGGACTGGTTCTGATGGCGGCTCCAGCCAAACCGGCCCGGCGCTTCAGCGGGCTGATCCTGCTGGCTGCGGCCGGCATCAGCGTTGGGGCCTTCGGCTCCATTCCCCAGGACGGCTCTCTGCACCTCCTCGCCGTGCTGGCCAGCCTGCTGCCCCTGCAGCTGGCCGCTCTGTACTGGGCTACAGCGGCTGCACCCCCCCCAGGCTCGAGGCCTCCAGCCAGCGATTGAGCGCCGCCGGCAAGGGGCAGCGCCGGCGGCTTGTTGTTTCGATCGCCACGTGGCAGGTGAGCCCCCGGGCCACGGAATCGCCGTTGCAGCAGAAGCTGTAACCCACCTCGAAGCGGCCTGGATCGAGCCGTCGCGGCTTCAGGGCGATCGCCAGCCCATCGCCGCACACCAGGGGACGCAGGAAATCGGCCCGGCAGTGCACGATCGGCAGGGCCACGGCCAGGGAGCTGCCGGGGGTGGGGAACACCTCCGCCGCCGCCAGGCCGAAGCGCTCCAGGCTCTGCTCATAGGCCTCATGGCACCAGCCCAGCAGGCGCTGGAAGTGCATCACCCCGGCGGCGTCGGTGTCCCCGAAGCGCACCGTGCGGCTGAGCTGCAACCAATGGGAGGGTTCCATGACGCCGGGCGGTGGTCACCCCAGCGTTTTAGTCCCGCCGGGGGTTCGTACAGTCGCCACAGTGCGCCTCCAAGCCCTTGGCTTCCCCCGCCGCCACCGAACAGCCCACCCTGATCCGTGCCTGGGAAGCCTTCCTGGCCCATGTGCCCACGATGCTGCTGATCTGGGTGGCCACGGCGGTGATCAGTGGGGTGGGGGTGGCGATCTATCTGATCGTGAACCTGATCGTGTTCGCCGCGGCCGGCGGCGAGGACATGTCCGATGCCGCTGCCGGAACGGCGCTGGTCGTGGGCCAGCTGGGTCAGCTGCCCTTCTCGATCCTCTCCAGCCTGGTGGGCGTGCTGTTCACCGCCGTCCCGGCCATTCACTACGCCACCGGAGACACCATCGGCATCGAGGCGGCGTTCCAGGCTCTGTGGGCACGCCCCTGGCGCTATCTGCTGGCGGGGGTGCTGTTCACCGTTGCCGTGGTGATCGGCCTGCTGCTGTGCGTCTTGCCCGGGATTGCCGTGGCCCTGGTGGGACCTGTGTACGTCAACAAGGTGTTCAACACCGACCTGCCGGTGCTCGATGCCCTGCGGACTTCGTTTCAGGCCGTCTACCGCTCCCAGCGGGGCTGGGAATTCGTGGGGATCGAGATCCTCACGGGCCTGGTCGTCGCCGTTGTGTCCGTGGCCACCTGCGGCCTGGGGGCCCTGGTGGCGGTTCCCGTCTCCAGCTTCTACATCCAGAACGTGGCCTATCACCGGGGCGTGCTGAGCTGAGGGGCGCGTCTCATGGGCTGGGGAAGGCTGGGATCCCCAGGCGGTAGTGCAGCACCATCCGCACCCCCCAGTAGCCCAGCAGCAGGGCGATGCCGGCGCCCCCCTGCCAGGGTCTGAGCCTGAGGCCGCCAGGCCAGAGCCGTCGGTGCCGGATCGCCTGCAGCGACCACACCAGCAGGGCTCCGGCCACGAGCGGTCCGAAGGCATGCTGCCCCAGGGCCTCCGACCAGTTCCCCTGCAGGCTGGAGCTGGTGGCGCGGGTGAGAAAGCAGCTGGGGCAAGGAAGTCCCGTGAGGGCTCGCAGCGGACAGGGCCAACCCGGTAGGGAGGGATGCAGGCCCTTGAACCAGAGGTAGCCGGTGAGGCCGGCGGGCAGGAGAAAGCCGGCCCGTTGCAGTTGGCTCAGGAAGCGGCGGCGCGGGCTTCGGGACGCTCCGAGTTCAGCGATCGACCGATCCCATGATCACGTCGATGGAGCCGAGGATGGCCATGATGTCGGCCACCTTGGCGCCCTTGAGGATGTGGGGCAGGATCTGCAGATTGTTCTGGTCTGCGGCGCGGATCTTGAAGCGCCAGGGGGTGACGTCGTCGTTGCCCTGGATGAACACGCCGATCTCGCCCTTGCCGGATTCCAGCCGGGTGTAGAGCTCGCCGGAGGGGATCTTGAAGGTGGGGGCCACCTTCTTGGCCACGTACTGGTAGTCGAAGCCGCTGGCCTCGCCACCCTTGCCCTCCGCCATGCGCCTGGCCTCCAGGTTTTCAGTGGGGCCGCCGGGGATCATGGCGCAGGCCTGGCGCAGGATCTTCAGCGACTCGCGCATCTCCTGCACCCTCACCCGGTAGCGCGCGAAGCAGTCACCCTCCTGGGCCGTCACCACCGACCAGTCGAAATCGTCGTAGCACTCATAGTGATCCACCTTGCGGAGATCCCAGGGCACGCCGGAAGCCCTCAGCATCGGCCCCGAGAGGCTCCAGTTGATCGCCTGCTCACGCGTGATCGCCCCCAGCCCCTCGATGCGCTTGCGGAAGATCGGGTTGTTGGTGATCAGTTTCTCGTATTCGTCGATCTTGGGGCCGAACCAGTCGCAGAAATCCAGGCACTTCTCCAGCCAGCCGTAGGGCAGATCGGCGGCCACTCCGCCGATGCGGAAGTAGTTGTTGTTGATCAGCCGCTGGCCGGTGGCCGCTTCCCAGAGGTCGTAGATCATCTCCCGCTCGCGGAAGATGTAGAAGAACGGTGTCTGGGCGCCCACATCAGCCAGGAAGGGTCCAAGCCAGAGCAGGTGGTTGGCGATGCGGTTGAGCTCCAGCATCAGCACCCGGATGTAGCTGGCGCGCCGGGGCACCGGTACATTGGCCAGCCGCTCGGGAGCGTTGACCACGATCGCCTCGTAGAACATGCCGGCCGCATAGTCCATCCGGCTCACGTAGGGCACGAACATCACATTCGTGCGGTTTTCGGCGATCTTCTCCATGCCGCGGTGCAGGTAGCCAATCACCGGCTCGCAGTCCACCACGTCCTCGCCGTCGAGGGTCACCACCAGCCGCAACACCCCGTGCATCGAAGGGTGATGGGGGCCGAAGTTGACCACCATCGGCTCCGTGCGCGTTTCCAGCTGCGTCATGGGGCCGGGGGGGCGGAGGAAGAGTGTCGGGATCTTAGGAAGGTTTGGCGCCCCGCTTTGTTCCCCTGCCACCTGAGCTGCCCCCCGATCCGCCCGGGTTTGAGCACCGGCCCGTGCTGGCGGCAGAGGTGCTGGCGGGGTTTGAGCCCCTGGGGGAGCTGCTGGGGCAGCATCCCGGTGGCGGCCTGCTGATCGACTGCACCCTCGGCGGCGGCGGCCACAGCGCCCTGCTGCTGGAGGCCCATCCAGGCCTGCGCCTGATCGGGCTGGACCAGGACCCGAGCGCCCGCGCCGCCGCCGCCGAGCGCCTCGCCCCCTTCGGCAACCGGGTGGAGATCGTGGCCACCAACTTCGCCGACTACCGACCGCCCGCACCCGCCCTGGCGGTGCTGGCCGATCTCGGCGTCAGCAGTCCTCAGCTGGACGTGGCTGAGCGGGGTTTCAGCTTCCGCAGCGAGGGTCCCCTCGACATGCGCATGAACCCCTGCGACGGGGAGACGGCCGCCGCTCTTCTGGATCGCCTCGACGAGGGCGCCCTGGCCGATCTGATCTATGGCTACGGCGAGGAGCGGCTGTCGCGGCGCATCGCCCGCCGCATCAAGGAGCAGGGGCCGTGGGACGACCCGCGCCAGCCGCGCACCACCGCCGAGCTGGCCTGGCTGGTGGGGGGCTGCTACCCGCCGGCGGCCCGCCGGGGTCGGCTGCATCCGGCGACCCGCACCTTTCAGGCCCTCCGCATCGCCGTCAATGATGAGCTCGGGGTGCTCGAGCGCTGGCTGGAGCAGGTGCCCCATTGGCTGCTGCCGGGAGGGCTGCTGGCGGTGATCAGTTTTCACTCCCTCGAAGACCGCCGGGTCAAGACGGCCTTCCGCAGTGATCCGCTGCTGGAGCGGATCAGCCGCAAGCCGCTGGTGGCCAGTGCCGAGGAGGCCGAGGCCAATCCCCGCAGCCGCTCGGCCAAGGTCCGCCTGGCGCGCCGGCGGCCATGAGTGGTCTCGCGGTGACAGGGGTCACGTTGCCTGCGCTCACCCTGGTGGATGGCCTCTGGTGGGCCGCCCTGGTGATCCAGCTGCTGGCCATTCCCGGCACCCTGCTGCCGCTGTTGCCGGGGCTGGCGCTGTTGCCCCTGGGGGCTGGGCTGTGGGTCTGGGCGGTGGGCTGGAGTGCCGCCTGGCCGCCCTTCGCCCTCGCCTGCCTGCTGCTGCTGCTGGGCTGGGGCGCCGACGCCCTGGGGCTGGTGCTGGGGCCGGCGCGGCTGAAGGCCACCCGCTGGGCCTACATCGGCGCCGGGCTCGGCCTGCTGGTGGGGCTGCTGGGCCTGCTGCCGGCCCTGCCCGTGGGCGGCCCGCTGCTGGGGGCCTGCTGGGCCCGCTGCTCGGGGCCAGCCTCGGGGAGCTGATCACGGCCCCCACGGCCCTGGGGCCGATCGGGCTGCTGCGGCTGCGGCGGTCTCTGGTGGTGGGCCTGGCCGTGGTGGCCGGGATGCTGGTGAGCAAGGTGGCCCAGGCCCTGCTGGCCCTGGTGGGCGCCGCCGGCTTTGTGCTGCTCACCAGCCTGCGGGTTTGAGCAGCCCGGTGCGGTCTTCGCCACCGAACAGTGCCCGTCAGGGGCGCAGCTGGCGCAGCGCCGCCTCCACGCTGGCCACGGCCCGTTCGATCTCCGCCGCACCGGTGCTGCGGCCGAGCCCGAAGCGGATCGAGGCGGCGGCCTCGCTGCGGCTGCGGCCCAGGCCGCCAGCACGTGGGAGGGGGACCCCTGGCTGCAGGCCGAGCCGCTGCTCACGGCGATGCTCCGGCGCAGCAGCCGGTGCAGGGCGGCGCCGTCCACCCCGCCCACCGTGACGTTGAGGTTGTGGGCCAGACGCGGCGCAGCGGCCCCGTTCAGCGTGATGCCCCCCAGCGCCAGCAGCTCCTGGCGCAGTTGATCGCGCAGGCTGCCGAGCCGCGCTGCCCGTTCCTGCTGATCGGCGACGGCCCGGCTGAGGGCTTCCCCCAAGCCCACCACCAGCGGCACGGCCACGGTGCCGGCACGCCGCTGCTGCTCCTGGCCGCCGCCGTGCAACTGGGCCGCCAGCGCCACCCCCTGACGCACCAGCAGGGCCCCCACCCCCTTGGGCCCGTAGCACTTGTGGCCGCTGAGGCTGAGCAGATCCACCCCCTGCTCCGCCATCGCCAGCGGGATGTGGCCTGCGGCCTGGGCGGCATCCACATGCAGCAGCACGCCGTGGTGGTGGCAGTGGGCCGCGATGGTGCTGATCGGCTGCAGCACGCCGATCTCGTTGTTGGCCGCCATCACGGAGGCCAGCAGCACATCCGGGCCCAGGGCCGCCGCCAGCAGCTCCTCCTGCACCAGACCGCCGGAGTCCACCGGCAGCACCGTGAGTGGGAAGCCGTGGCGCTCGAGGTAGCGCAGCGGATCCAGCACGGCCCGGTGCTCGGTGGCCAGGGTCAGCAGCCGCCGCCGCTCGCCGCCCTGGGCCAGGGCCGCCTCGCAGACCCCCTTGAGGGCCAGGTTGTTGGCCTCGGTGGCGCCGCTGGTGAACACCACGTCGCCGGGCTCAGCCCCGAGGGCCGCGGCCACCTGGGCCCGAGCCCGCTCCACCGCCGCAGCCGCCGTCAGGGACTCGCGGTGCAGGCGGCTGGAGGGGTTGGCGCAGTGCTCCCGCCACCAGGGCTCCATGGCGTTCAGCACCGCCGGATCGCAGGGGGTGCTGGCTTGGTGGTCGAGATAGGCGAGCATGGGGAGCCGAGCCGCCCACCATGCTGCCAACGACGTGGGGGCCCTGGGCCCTGGCGGCCACCGGCCTTGCCCTCCTGAGCAGCATGTTGCCGCCGCCGCCGCCGGCGGCCCAGGCCCAGGCCACGGCGGTGGAGCGGCCGCCGGGGCTGGTGGTGCTCGATGAGCGGCCCCGTCCGGAGGGGATGCTGGTGCTTGGGGTCTACGGTCCCAAGCCCGATGCCACCATCGCGGGCCTCTGGCGGATGCAGCTCTGGCGGCAGCTGGGGCCGGATGTGTCGATCCAGACGGACACCGTGCGCTGCGACAAAGAGGAGCCGATGTGGATCACCGAGGACGGGGGGCGGCTGGTGATCCGCTCCCTCAACCCCGGCGGCGTGATCACCCCCGCCAATCGGGTGGATCACCTGGTGTGGTGGGCTGTCTGCCATCCGGAGCAGGCGGGCCGCGACCCCGCTGAGCTCAAGGCCACCGCTCTGGAGCTGGGCTACAGCACCACGTTGCGGGAATCCGAGCAGGTGCTGCCTGGACGACCCCGCTGAGGCTCTGCAGACTGCACGGCATGAGCACCGACCCCCTCGCAGCGCCCGCCTCCCCTGACCCCGGGCCCGACCCCAGCACCGCCGAGACCCCCCCGGCGCCGGCGCGTCTGCTGCTTGTCGACGACGAGCCCGGCCTGCGCACGGCCGTGCAGGCCTACCTGGAGGATGAGGGCTTCGCGGTGACCACCGCCGCCGACGGCGAGGAGGGCTGGGAAAAGGCCCAAGAGCTGCTGCCCGACGTGGTGATCAGCGACGTGATGATGCCCCGCTGCGACGGCTACGGCCTGCTCAGCAAGCTGCGTGCCGATGAGCGCCTCGGCGGCACCCCGGTGATCTTCCTCACCGCCAAGGGCATGACCGCTGACCGCATCGCCGGCTTCCAGGCCGGCTGCGACGACTACATCCCCAAGCCCTTCGATCCCGACGAGCTGGTGGCCCGGGTGCGCAATGCCGTGCGCCGGCAGGAGCGGCTGCTGGCCGAGGCCGCCCGCTTCGCCGATGCCGACATCGGCCAGATGGCCAAGCAGATCACCGAGATCCGCTCGCTGCTGGCCAGCGGCGGCCAGGCGAAATCCTCCCCGGGCAGCAGTGACCTGGTGTTCACCCCCCGTGAGGCCTCGGTGCTGCAACTGGTGGCGGAGGGCCTGATGAACAAGCAGATCGCCCGGCGATTGGAAACCTCGATCCGCAACGTGGAGAAGTACGTGAGCCGCCTGTTCATCAAGACCGGCACCGCCAGCCGCACTGAGCTGGTGCGCTACGCCCTGGAACATGGCCTGGTGGAGTGAAGCCTGAAGGGCAACCCGGAGCGTGGCTGCCGGCCGCCCTCAACCAGGGGCATGCCTATCGCGACCGGGTACGGCCGGCCGACCTGGTGAATCCGTCTGGCGACCCCCCGCACCAATCCAGCCTGAGCGGCTTTTATGCCGCCCGCTACCCCCATTCCTCCCGGGCCCTGTGGCGGCAGCGGCTCGCCGCCGCTGAGATCTGCAGGAACGGCCAGCGCCTCCAGGCCGATGGGCCCCTGGGCCCGGGGGATCGGCTGGTGTGGCATCGCCCCCCCTGGCAGGAGGCCGCCGTGCCGGGGTTGCCCAGCCCCCTGTTCGATGACGGCGACCTGCTGGTGATCGACAAGCCCAGCGGTCTGCCGGTCCTGCCGGCCGGTGGCTTCCTGGAGCACACCGTGCTGCGCCTGCTGGAGCGGCAGGTGGCGGAGGGCCAGCTTGACGCTGCCGCCGGCTTGCCGCGCCCGGTTCACCGGCTGGGTCGCTTCACCTCAGGCCTGCTGGTGTGTGCCCGCCGTCAGGCCACCCGGGCCTGGCTCAGTGCCCTGCTGCGGGAGAGCACCGCGGCTCCCCCGGCCGCCGGGGCTGCCCCGGGCAGATGCCGCAAGCTCTACCGCGCCCTCACGGCTCCCCTGCCCGCGTCGCTGGCCGTGGGCTCCTGCCGGCGGGTCACCACCCCGATCGGCCGGCTCCCGCACCCCCTGCTGGGCCGGATCTGGGCTGCTGGCGGCGACGGAGCCCTGGCGGCTGAGAGCGACTTCACCCTGTTGGAGCGCCGCGCTGAGGGCTGTCTTGTGGCTGTGGTGATCGCCAGCGGCCGGCCCCATCAGATCCGCATCCATGCCGCCGCCCTCGGCGCCCCCCTGCTGGGCGATCCCCTCTACCTGCCGGGTGGCGGGGTCCGGCCCACGGTGCTGCCGGGGCAGGGCGGCTACCGGCTCCACGCCCACCGGCTGTGGCTGCCCCTGCCGGGCGGGCGGCAGGTGCTGGCGCTGGAGGCGCCGCTGCCCCCGCCCCTGCTCGGTTCCGCCGATGGGGCCAGCGCCTCTGACCCCGACCCCATGCCAGGGTGAGCCCCCGGCCGTTCCCGACGCCAGGCCATGCCCCAGTCCTCCTCTGCCAGCCTCCAACGGGACGCCTCCATCCAGCTGGAATCCGAGCCCACCGCCGCGCTGCTGGCCTGGGCCGAGGCGGTGGAGGCCGGTGAGGGCACCCTGTTCGAGAAGGCGCGGCTGCTGGCCACGCGGCTCGGGGCCCACGTGCGCCCCGACGGGCTGGTGGAGATCGGCTTCTGGACCCCGGAACTCTCCGGCGATGTGATCCAGCCGAAGAACATCCAGCTGGAAGTGTTCACCCCCCGCCAGACGATCGATCCCTCCCTGGCCGAGCAGACGGTGCGCTTCCACCGTGACTACCTGCAGCTCGAGAAGTGGGGTGACTACCACTGGGGCGTGATCAGTGGCCTGCGGGTCGGCGATGCCACCACGATCGGTTCGCTCTACTGGCTGCGCTACCTCAGCCCTGATACCAATGCCTTGACCGCCCTGGGGGATTGCCTCGGCAACTCCTTCCCCTACGGCGTCTACGCCCCTGCCGAGATCTATGACCTGGAGGGTCTGCAGGCCCGCCGGGCCGATCACGCCTACTACGACGCCCTCATCGCCGATGAGCCCGTCACCATTCCGGCCCCCTGCAACATCCTGCAGCTGCATGTGCGCACGGCCTCACCCAATGGCTACCTCTCCGGGCTCACGCAGCTCTACCGCAAGCTGGCCGCGAAACTGCGCTGCGGCGAGGCGCTGACCCCCGCCGAAACCAACCTGATCGGCTACGACGCGGTGCAGCTGTTGCCCACCGAACCCACGGTGGAGGTGCGCTCCGGACAAGGGGGTGACGACGACCACTTCAGCCTGCGGCCGGACGATGAGGACGTGCTCGATCCCGAAACCGAGGGGATCGTGGCTGAGGCGGGGGATGTGCGGGTGCGGCTGCGGCGCCCCAACCTGGAGAACTGGGGCTACGACATCGTGATCTTCGGCAGCGCCGCCACCAATCCGGCCCTGCTCGAAACCCTGCGGCCCGATGAGCTGGTGGCCTTCATCAGCGAACTGCACACCTTCCCCACCGGCGCGATCCGAGTGGTGTACGACCTGGTCTATGGCCACGCCGACAACCAGGCCATCGACCTGCTGAACGGCCGCTTTCTCAAGGGGCCGAACATGTATGGCCAGGATGTGAACCACCAGAACCCTGAGGTGCGGGCGATCCTGCTGGAGATGCAGCGCCGCAAGGTCAACACCGGCGCCGATGGCATCCGCATCGACGGCGGCCAGGATTTCAAGTACTTCGACCCGATCACCGGCCGGGTCGCCTACGACGATCCCTACCTGCTGAGCATGGGCGATCTGGTGCAGGAGATCGGCCCGGCGCGCTGGCGGCCCTTTGTGATCTATGAAGACGGCCGGCCCTGGCCGGCTGAGGGCTGGGAAGAGGTGTCCAGCTACCGCGACCTGGTGGAGCAGCGTCCCGACGCCTTTCAGTGGGGCCCCATGATCTTTGCCCACAACACCCCGGCCCTGCATGGCTTCTGGGCCCGCAAGTGGCGGCGGGTCTGCGAAAAGATGCAGCTGGGGTCCCGCTGGGTCACCGGCTGCGGCAACCACGACACCCTGCGGCGCGGCACCCAGGTGGATCCCGGCGAGCCGATCAATCCCCACCTGGGCAGCACGCTGCCGGAGGTGCTGGCCAACGCCTACGACAACGGCGCGATCGGGGCCCTCACCTATGGCTTCGGTCCGGGCCTGCCCATGGATTTCATCCACTGCCTGATGCGGGCGCCCTGGGGCTTCTTTCGCAACACCGACGACCGCTTCGGCGTCAAGGTGGTGGCGGAGGAGGCTCCGGGTTTCCTCGACTGGCAGCTCAGCGACGCGCTGTACGCCGCCGACGGGCTGTTCCAGGCGATCAAGCAGCTGGGCTTCGCTGAGCTGGCGCAGCTGCGCCAGTTTCTGGCCCTGCTGACCGGCTCCATCGCTGCCAACGACTACGACCTCGAGCAGATCGCCCTGGCCTGCCAGGCCGGGGTGCCCACCGGCGACGACGGCACCACGGCGGTGGTGGACGTGGCCTGGCTGAAGGCCTTTGCCCGCCATTTCATGGAAGACATGCATGCCGCCTGCAACATCTGGCTCCATGCCGATCGGGTGGATCCGGTTCAGGCCGGCTTCAACCTGGCCCTGCGCGAGTTCCGCCGTTCCCGGCCCTGGCTGGCCGAGAACCTGAGCAACGACGAGCGGCTGGATCTGCTCACCACGCCCTCCACGACGATCTTCTACGGGATGCGCCGGGCTCCTGAACCTGAAGCCTCCACCGTGGCCCTGGTGGCCCACATGGGCGGTGCGGCGATGGCGCTCGGCCTGCCCGAGCTCTTTCCGGAGCAGGCCGGGCCCTGGCGGTTGCTGCTGGCCTCTCCCGGGCTGGAGCCCAGTGCTGCGCAGCTGGCCGGCCGCGAGCCGATCCTGTTCCAGGACAGTCAGGCGCTGCTGCTGGAGCCCGGCTGAGCCCAGGCTTCAGCCTTGCCTCTCGAAGGCGATCAGCCGCGAAAAATAGAAGGGGGCCTGGTTGAGGTTGCGGCGCACGGGGGTGAAGCCGGCTTCAGCGGCGGCCTTCACAATGCCCTCCTCCCGCAGGGTGTAGGCCCGGGTGGTCTTGCTGGGCCCGGGGAACAGCTGGCCGATGCCCTTGAGCAGCGCCAGCAGGGGGGTGTAGGGGGCGAAGCTCACGATCAGCTGTTTCTCGGCCATGGCGGCCAGATGACGCACCATGTCCTCGGCAGCGGCCTGGGGGTAGTGGATGAACACATCCAGGCAGATCACGGTGTCGTAGCGCCCCGTGAGGCTCTCCAGGTCGGAGGCGTGGAACTGCAGCTGGCTGGTGCTGAGGCCGGCAGCGGCGGCCCGGCGGGCGGCTTCCGCCACCATGGCCTCGGAAAGATCACTGGCGGCGATGCTGCCGGCGCCGAGTCCGGCCAGGGGCAGGCTGAGGCTGCCCACGCCGCAGCCGGCGTCGCAGAAGCTGCGGCCGGAGAGATCACCCTGCTCCTGCAACCAGGCCAGCACGTTGTCCACTGTTTTCTGGTGCCCCAGGCGGATGTTCCGCTGCACCTTGTTGACGTCCTCGCTGTCGCTGTAGATCCGGTTCCAGCGCTCGAAACCCGTGGTTTCGAAGTAGCCCTTCACCTCGTCCTTCTCAACGGCCGTGGACTCAGCAGGCATCGGGGCAGAAGAAAGTGGCTCGGATCCTAAGGAGCGGCCCAGGGCCCCGCAGGTCCGCGGCTGCTCAGGCGCAGCGCCGCCAGCCAGGGTTCCCCCCTCCTCCCAGTTCCAGCGCAGGGTCTCCGCCAGGGGTGAGCCCACCAGCATGGTGGCGGTGTCGCGGCCATCTCCGAGCACCCGCCGGGGCGTGATCGTGGCCGCGGCGATCGCCTGCTCAGCCGCGACGCCCCAGTCCACCAGCCGCCGCACCCCGTTCAGCAGCGGCAGGGTCACCCCGGCGAGGGTGCCGTCCTCCAGGCGGCAGCAGCCGTTCTGCACCAGCAGCACCCGCTCGTCCCAGCGGTGGCGGCCCTCGCCGAGGCCGTAGGGGGCCAGGGCATCGCTCACCAGCACCAGCTGCTCGGGAGCCAGGCGCTGCAGCAGCAGCACCATCGACGGCGCCACGTGCACGCCATCGGCGATCAGCCCCAGCGCCACGCCGCCATCGAGCACGGCCGCGGCGATCGGGCCCGGGTTGCGGTGCTGCAGGCCCGCCATGGCATTGAAGCTGTGGGTCAGCATGCCCACGCCGGCTCTGAACGCTTCGGCGGCCTGGTGCTCATCGGCGCTGCTGTGGCCCAGGCTCACCACCACCCCTGCCTCGCGCAGGGCCGCGATCACGGCGCCGGCGCCCTCCAGTTCGGGAGCCAGGGTCATCAGATCGATCTGGTCCTCGAAGCCGTCGATGCGCGCTGCCAGGGCCTCCAGGCTGGGGGCCACCAGGTGCTGCCGGGGGTGGGCGCCCCGGCGAGCCGGGTGGAGGAAGGGCCCCTCCAGGTGGGCGCCGAGCAGCTGGCAGCGGCCGTCGCGGTGCTGCTGGCGGGCCCGATCCAGCACGGCCAGGGCCTGGCGCAGGGCGGCGCTGTCGCAGGTCACGAGGGTGGGGCAGATCGCCTCCACCCCATCGCGCCACAGCAGTTCGAGCAGCTCCAGCAGCCGGGGCAGATCGGCGGGCGTGAGTTCCGGAAAGGCGAGGCCGAGGCCGCCGTTGATCTGCAGGTCCACCCCGGCAGGGCTCAGCCAGTCGCCCTGCCAGTCGTCGCCGGCCACGCTGCTGCCGGGGTCGATGGGCTCAAGCACCTCGATCCAGTCGTGAGCGTCGAGGCCGAGCCGCCAGCGCTGCTGCCGGCCGTGGCTGCAGCGGCGGGCCTGGGGCAGGCGGACGTTGCGGATCCAGCGCATCGCAGCGGCACACGGGAGAATGCGACCATCCTGCGCCCGCCCCCTTGAGCGACCGTTCCAGCTCCGAACCCCGCGTGGCCGTGGTGATGGGCAGCGATTCCGATCTGCCCACCATGCAGCCGGCGGTGGTGGTGCTGCAGCGCTTTGCCGTGGCGGTCGAGGTGCGGGTGCTCTCCGCCCACCGCACACCGCTGGAGATGGTGGCCTTCGCGCAGCAGGCGGCTGGGCGGGGGCTCAAGGTGATCATCGCCGGCGCCGGCGGTGCGGCCCACCTGCCCGGCATGGTGGCGGCGCTCACCACCCTGCCGGTGATCGGCGTGCCGGTGCAGAGCCGGGCCCTCTCCGGGGTGGATTCGCTGCACTCGATCGTGCAGATGCCCGCCGGGATTCCGGTGGCCACGGTGGCGATCGGCAACGGCACCAACGCCGGCCTGCTGGCGGTGCAGATCCTGGCCACGGCCGATGGGCGGCTGGCGGAGGCCCTGCTGGCCTACCGCGCTGAACTGCATGGCCAGGTGCGCGCCAAGGATGGGCGCCTCGGCCAGCTGGGCAGCGAGGCCTACCTGGCCCAGATGGACTGAGGCGTTCTTTCTCCCCCTTGCGATCACCCCGCGATGCTCGAGCGTCTGGTCCTCCCCCCCTGGCTGAAGATCGGCCTGGCCCTGCCCCTGCTCGTGCTCAACCTCTGGGTGCTGCGTCAGTTGCTGCTGCCGCTGGCGCCGTTCCCAGCCCTCTTCCTCACCGCCGCTCTCATCGCCTTCCTGCTGGATATCCCCAGCCGCTGGCTGCGCCAGCGGGGCCTGCCTCGCAGTCTGGCGATGGTGCTGGTGCTGGGGCTGGCGATGGGGTTACTGGCCCTGGCCCTGCTCTGGCTGGTTCCGCGCCTGATTGATCAGCTGGCCGAACTCATCGCAGCGCTGCCGGGTTGGCTGGCCCAGGGAGAGGTGTGGCTCGATGCGCTGGAGGGTTGGGCTCAGGAGCAGGGGATCCCCACGGATTTCGGCAACCTCAGCAGTGAACTCCTGACCCGCTTCAGCAAGCTGGCCAGCCAGCTGAGCCAGCGGCTGCTGGGTCTGCTCGGGGCAACCGTCGGTCTCACCGTGAACACGGTGATCGTGCTGGTGCTGGCGGTGTTTCTGTTGCTCGGCGGGGAGTCGATCAGCGCTGGCCTGGCCCAGTGGCTGCCGGCAGGTGTCCGATCCCTGGTGGTGCACACCCTGAGCCGCACGTTCCGGGGCTATTTCGCCGGGCAGGTGGTGCTGGCGATGATCCTGAGCGGCCTGCAGATCGTGGTGTTCACCCTGTTGGCCATTCCCTATGGGGTGCTGTTCGCCGTGGCGATCGGCTTCACCACCCTGGTGCCCTATGCCAGCGCCCTCACGATCGTGCTGGTGAGCGGCCTGGTGGCGCTCAACGACCCCCGCACCGGTCTGGAGGTGCTGGCGGTGGCCATTGCCGTGGGCCAGGTGGTGGATCAGGTGATCCAGCCCCGTCTGATGGGCAGCATCGTGGGGCTGCAGCCCGCCTGGTTGCTGATCTGCCTGCCGTTAGGGGCCCGGCTGGGCAGCCTGATGGGCCTGGGGGAGCTGTTGGGTCTGCTCCTGGCCGTGCCGGTGGCGAGTTGCAGCAAGACGTTTCTGGATGTGAGCCTCGCGTCACGCCGGACCATTCCTGCGGAGCCGCTCAGCCCCTGAGGCCCCAGGCGATCTCTGAATCAGCTGGCGGCGGGGATGATGCCGTTGGCATCGAGGAAACTCAGCACCTGGGCCACGCAGCCCTCCAGCTCAGCATGGCCCGTGTCCACCCGAAGCTCCGGGGATTCGGGGGCTTCGTAGGGGCTGGAGATGCCGGTGAACTCTTTGATCACCCCGGCGCGGGCCTTGGCGTAGAGGCCCTTGGTGTCGCGCTCCTCGCAGACGCTGAGGTCTGCGGCGCAGTGAATTTCGATGAAATCACCGGCGGGCACCAGGGCCCGTACCCGCTCACGGTCGGCCTGGAACGGTGACACGAAGGCGGTGAGCACCACCACGCCGGCATCGAGGAAGAGCTTGGCCACCTCGCCGATCCGGCGGATGTTCTCCACTCGATCGGCGTCCGAGAAGCCGAGGTCGGTGCAGAGGCCATGGCGGATGTTGTCGCCATCGAGCACGTAGCAGGCCAGCCCCTGCTCAAACAGGGCTGAGTTCACCGCGTTGGCGAGGGTGCTCTTGCCAGAGCCGCTCAGCCCCGTGAACCAGAGGATGGCACTGCGGTGGCCGCGCTGGTGGGCCCTGGACTCCCTGGTCACCGTGGAGTGGTGCCACACGATGTTGGTCGACTTGCCCTGGTCAGTGAGGGCGCCGTAGGCGGGGTTGGGAGCGGGAGCAGCGGCCATCAGGAGCGCGAGGAGCAGGGGGTGTGGGGGGCATTGTTTCAGCTCTGCGCCCGGCCCTGGGGCGCAAGGGGCCGAGTTCGGGTCTGGGGGGCTGACCCCGAAGCCCTTGTCCGAGGCAAAGCGATGGCGCCATCCAGCCCAGCAGCCAAGCTGGGGAGGCTGTCGCCCCCCACCACCATGGCCGCAGACCTGCTGCTGGCACTGCTGCTGCCCACTGCCTTGCTGCTGGTCGCCACCATGTTGCTGTTGCAAAATGGCAGTCGGCTGCCGCACTGGCTGGAGCGGTTGCGCCGGCACCGCAGCCTGCTGTGGAACAGCGGCATCGGGCTGATCATCGGGCTCTCTGCCCTGCGCTGGCTGCTCGCGCGCTGACCCGATGGCTTCTCCCTGATCAGGTTTGGCATGGATGTCATGCCGCTCGCCGTTGTGATGAGTGGTGGAGCAACGGATCTGGCAGGTTTTGTGCTCACCAGCTTTGAAACCTTCACTGCGGGTGCGCTCGCATCTCGCACGCGCCATGACGTTTGGTTCTGCAGACTTGAAGCGAGCTTCCGGCAGGCCTAATTTCATATCAAAGACTACACACGTGAGCCATGACTTCTAACCCCATCACCTGGTTTGAGCTCAATGTTGCCGACATGGAGCGCGCCAAGGCCTTCTACACGGCTGTGTTCCAGGTGGGCTTTGAAGACTTTTCCACGCCGGGGATGGCCTACTGGTGCTTCCCGATGCAGGACGACAAGGTGGGATCAGGCGGAGCGTTGATGCAGATGGAGGGTTGCGAGCCCGGCAAGGGCGGCACCATGGTGTACTTCACCTGTCAGGACTGCGCTGTTGAGGAGGGCCGCGTTGTGCCAGCTGGAGGCACGGTGTTGCGTCCCAAGATGGCGATCGGAGCGTTCGGTTTCATCTCGGTGGTGATCGACACCGAAGGCAATCCGATCGGGCTGCATTCCCTGGCCTGAAGGTCTGCTGCAGGGGCTCAGGTCGCCAGGCTGATCACCACATTGCCCCGCTTGTGGCCGCTGTCCACATAACGGTGCGCCTCCGGGAGCTGCTCGAAGGGATAGCAGCGGCCGACCACGGGCCGAAACGCCCCTGCCTCGGCCAGCTCCGCCAGCTGCTCCAGGTCGCCGGGCTTCACGCTGGCCGGCCCGGCGATCACGCGCTTGTCCGTGGTGAGGGTCTGCCAGCCACTGAGCAGCAGGGCGGGCAGGCTCGCCACCAGCAGCAGTAGCCGCCCTCCGGGCCGCAGCGAGGCCTGGCAGCGGGAGAAGGAAGCCGTGCCCACGGCATCGAGGATCACGTCATAGGTCTGGCCGTTGCGGGCGAAATCGTCGCAGCTGTAATCGATCACCTGGTGGGCCCCGAGAGAGCGCACCAGCTCCAGATTGGCGCTGCTGCATACGCCGGTGACCTCGGCCCCCAGGTGGCAGGCGAGCTGGACGGCGGCGCTGCCGACGCTCCCAGAAGCGCCATGGATCAACAGCCGCTCGCCGGGTTTCAGGCGAGCCCGGCGCAGAAAATCCAGAGCCGTCGTGCCGCCGAAGGAGAGGGCGGCGGCCTCCTCAAAGCTCAGACCGCTGGGCTTGCGCGCCACGCCGCCGTCCTCCGGCAGGCAGCGGTAGGCCGCGTGGCATCCGAGGGCGAGATCACTGAAGGCGAACACCGCATCACCCACCTGGAAGCGCGTCACGTCCTCACCGATCGCCTCCACCACCCCCGCCAGCTCCGATCCCAGGATCGGTTGCCGGGGCCGCCTCAGCCCTGCCACCAGGCGGATGATCAAGCCGAAACCGGCCGGCACCTCCAGGCTGCGCAGGCGCCAGTCCCCGGAGCTGACCGTGGTGGCATGGCTCTTGATCAGCACCTCGTTGGCCTGGGGAACGGGCTGATCGATCTCCTCCAAGCGGAGGACATCGGCAGAGCCGTAGTGGTGATAGAGGAAGGCTTTCATGGCTTGGCTCAAGGGTTGGGGCGGCTTGGCACCTGAGTCGGCACGATCAGCACGCCGCTGCTCACCTCGCCATAGACGCGGCAGGGGCCACCTCTGGCAGCCTGATCGGCGGCAAGGGCGCAAAGGGCAGCATCGATCCAGTCGATGCTGGAGAGCTGACCACAGGCCAATCCGCACAACTCCAGAAGGGCCCGCCGCTCCAAGCGCTTTCGCGACGCTGCCGCCGGCTCCAGGCCGAGGGACCGGTGCAGCTCGCAGGTGATCGCATGGGGAAAGGTTTCGAAGCAGCAGCGCTGGCCTGGGCTGGGCAGTCCGCTGGCCAGGGGATGGCTGGGCTCCAGGGCCCGGTAGAGGGCCTCGCCCCTCAGCATCCAGCCGTAGTAGTTGCTGGGGTGCTCCAGGGCCCGTTCGCGGCTGGGGCTGGCGAAGCACTGGATCCCCTCGGCCATCAGCTCCCGCTCAGCGGGACGGGCGCGGCCATCGGTGCTCCAACGGCAGGGAGCATCCACGCCGATCAGCCTGGCGCCGAGGCTGCGGCACCACTGGGCCAGCTCGGCGGCGTCGGAGGTGGTGTGGCGGCCTTGCAGGCCACCGCCCCGCAGGGCCACGGCGTGGAAGCCCTTGCGCTCGCCGCCCACGTCGACACCCACCACGCAAAGGCTGCGGGCTTCTGCTGAGGTCTGCTGTGGAACAGGGGCCGCCATGGCCCAAGACTGCCAGCGCCAGGGGGGGCGCTGCCGCAGGCCCGTGTGTGCGGCGACACCGTGGAGTCGCCATCCAGGCAGCAGCCAGGGCGGAGGGCCCCGACCAGCCTGACTGGGCATGAGGCCTGCCCATGTTCAACCTGGATTCCACGCCACGTCCCGTGGTGCTCACCCCGCCGATCAACCTTCCCCCCTGGCCTGCCAGTGGGCCCTTCTGCAGCCTGGATGCCCGTGGCTTTGCGCTCGAGTCGTTCACGATCCCGATCGCCGGCGAGCCGTCCCCAAGCTGGCTGGAGTTGCTGGGTCAGCGCTGACGCTCCGGCACTGGCGGGCCACGAACGGGCTGGTCATGGCGCGCAACAGGGCGCTGTAGCTGGGGCGAAAGCCGATCTCCTCACCCACGCTCAGGGGGCGATCGGCCTCCAGCACGAGGTGGTCGCTGCTGGCCCCCAGGATCGCCATGCCGGCTGGAGGCTCCAACCCGGCCGGATCGGCATCCTGGTGGCCGAGGGCCACTAGGGCGCGCTGCCGCGGGCCGCGGTCCGGGGGCAGGGGCGGCGGCTGGGCGCTGTCCTCGGGGCTGAAGCTGGTGAGGCCGCGGCGGCCCCAGGCCCGGCTCGGCTTGGTCTTCACTTCGATCAGCTCGCCCACCAGGCGGAAGGCGTCGGTGTGGAGGCCGCAGATGGGGCGCCGCCCCAGGGGTTCGCGGCCCAGCAGCAGGGCCTCCCCCAGACGCAGATGGTTGATCCGGCCGGGATCACCGCCCCCGGCCAGCCAGGCAAGGTTGGCGGAGTTGCCCCCCGAGATCAGCTCCAGATGGATGTGGAAGCGGGCCTCCAGGGCCTCGGCCAGGGCCGAGAGCTCGGCCATGTTGGTGGCATCGGCAGCCACCCCGTGCTGGCAGCCCAGGTTGGCGCCGATCCCCACCAGTCTCAGCCAGGGCAGCCCCAGGGTGAGCGCCGCGATCCCCGCCAGGTCCTGGGGCAGGATCCCCTCGCGCAGATCGCCCAGCTCCACCATCAGCAGCACGCCGTGGCGTCGCCCCTGGCGCTCGGCCGCCGCCGCCAGGGCCTCCAGCACCACCGCTTCGCTGTTGCAGCTCACGCCGACGCCGGCCACCACCCGCTCCACCTGGCTGAGCATCGGTGTGCGCACCAGCAGCATCGGGGCCTTCACGCCGCCGCTCACCAGGCTCTCAATGGTGTCCAGGCGCGCATCGCCGATCGAGCCCACCCCCGCCGCCAGCCAGGTGGCCACGATCTCCGGCAGGCCGAGCACGGCCTTGCCCACGGCCGTGATCGCGATCCCGCGGCGGGCCAGGCGGCTCACCAGGCTGGTGGCGTTGTGGTGGAGCTGGCCGAGATCGATCTCGAGCCGCGGGGCGCTCACGCCAGCGCCGCCGGCGGTGCTCCCAGTTCCGGGAAGGCTCGCATCACCATCTGCACCAGCCGCTCGGGCGGGCAGGCCAGGGCATCGCTGACGGGAATGTGCAGCTCGGCCTCATACAGGGCGATGGCAGCCGGGAGTTCGGCCACGTCCATGCCCTCATGGTTGAGGGTCATGCCGATCACGCGGGTGGGGGCGAAGGCCTCGATCAGGGCGATCTCGCTCTGAGGCGTGGGCATGGCCTCCTGCGGAAAATCACAGCGCTGACGCCGCATCGGCGCGTGCTGCAGGATCACGGCCTGGGGCTGGCTGCCCCGCAGGATGAACGTGGAGGAGAGGTAGGCGGGATGGCTGAGGGCGCCCTGGCCCTCGATCACGATCACCTGGGGGCGTTCGGTATCAAACGCCTGCACCACCGCGGCCTCCACCTCGCCGGAGCAGAACTGGGAGGGAATGGCATCGAGCGGCAGCCCGTAGCGCCCGCCCTGGATCATGCCAGTCTGCCCCGTGGACACCAGCACGGCGTGGATGCCGTGGTCGTTGAGGGCCTGCACCAGCACGGTGGCGGTGGTGCGCTTGCCGATGGCGCCGTCGGTGCCGAGCACGGCGATACGCCGGCAGTGGGCCCTGGCGATCGTGCCGCTGAACAGGCGCAGATCCTTGAGGGCCGGCGGGCGCCGCACGTCCTCGATGCTCACCTGGTGGCGGGCGGCGGTGGCCGCGAACTCGGCGTCATCGCCCAGGAACTCGCGCATGCCACTCACCAGGCTGAGGCCGGCGCGCATGGCGTCCAGCAGCACAACCCGGTCGGTCGGGCTGAACAGGCCATTGGCGGGGGCCATGCCGTAGATGAGGCTCTGCGGGGCTGCCCCGCCCAGGGCAAAGGCAGCCGCCAGGTCTGCCACCACGGGCACGCCATTGGCCACCCCATCGAGCTGCTCGCCGGCATCGCGGCCCGCGAGCAGGCTGTCGATCACCGCCACGATCCGGTAGCGCTCGCTGTGCCGCATCAGGCCGTGGGCCGTCTTGCCATCGGCCACGCCGAACTGCCCCTCGCAGTAGATCACCGCAGGGATGGCGGCGGCAGGGGAGGCTGAAGCGAAGACCCTGGGGGCCGATGGGGCGTCCTGCACCATCGGTCCACGCAGGGCCCTGAAAGGGGAAACCACGGGAGTTGATTCGGTTCTGAAGACTCAGGGGAGACGACCGAATGGTCTGCCGATCGCCAGAACCGGGCAGGGATACCAGTGGCCCCGCCAAGCGGGAATGTATCTCCTGATACTAACTGATTTTGGCGGCCCCGGTGGCCTCGCCCCCCTGCTTGCTCGTCAGGCCCGCAGCATCGGCAGAACCGAGGAGCGCATCACCTCCACCAGTTCCCAGAGCACAAAGGCCCACACAAACCACATGGCATCGCCGATGCCGCGCAGCACCTTGGTGGTATCCACCTCAATGGTCCTGGGGGAGTGATAGAGCTTGAAGCTGGGAATCCAGCGGGGCACCTGATTCAGGTAGGCGCTGTAGTTCTTGCCGAACGCCGAGAGCAGAAAGCGCTCTTCACTGCGGATCACGAAGTGGTAGTAGGCGATGAAGCCAAGCCCCAGCACAGCCGCCAACAGAGGGTTTTCCACGGCCAGTCCGAAGCCCACGGCCCCCAGCAGGCTGAACACGTAGAGCGGGTTGCGGACGACGGAGTAGGGACCTTCCCGCACCACCTGTTCATTCTTGCGGCCGGCCACGAACAGCAGACACCAGAGCCTGCCGAAGGCGGCCGTGGCCAACAGAATCAAGCCCACCGCCTCCCCCAGTTCGAGCGCCCAGCCGGGCAGCAGCGGCGGGGGGGACGCCACCAGCAGATACAGCACCACCAGGGCAGCCACCACCCTGCTCCAGACCATGCGATGGACAGTGGAAAAGGCCTGGTTCGCCATCAGCAGCCGGGAGCAACAAAGCCCTAAACCGTAAGTCTGGCCCATCCAGTCGTGAGGCTGGGCGGTAGTTGTTCTGACTGTCTACCGATCTCCCTGTGTCTCTCTCCCCCCGCCCCGCCCTGTTGCTCACCCTCGCCCTGGCTCTGGCTGGAACCGGCTGCGCCACCGCCTCCCAGAAGGAGGCCGCCGCTCCCGAGGCTGCCCCCGTGGTGGCCATGGCCGACAAGCCCGCCAAGCAGCTCCACAGCGGATCGTTCCGCGAGGCGGAAAAGCCAGTGGAGGGCGGTTTCACCATCCGCCGGGAGGGCGAGCGCACCCTGTTGATGCTCAGCGAGGACTTCAGCACCAGCCGCACGCGCCCGACCTCAAGGTCACCTTCGGCCGTGACGCCGATCCGCTGGCGGACAGCAAGCCGCCGGCCTACCCGCTCCAGGAGGGCACCTACACGGTGATCGCCCCACTGCGCGCCGCCTCCGGAGCCCAGACCTATGAACTGCCTGCTGGCTTTGATCTGGCCGATTACGGCTCTCTGATCATCTGGTGCGAACAGTTCAACGCCACCATGGCCTGGTCGCCGCTGGCCCAGTGAGGCCCTTCAGGACCTGAGGCTCGCCGCTGGCTTCAGGGGGCAGTTCCGGGTGCGATCAAAGGCCGACCAGTCGATGCGGTGTCGGTCGTCCCCATCCTTCACCTGCTCCACCTCCACCATGTCCAGGAAGCAGAGGCCGAAGCCGATCCGGCTCATCGGCCAGCTGCAGCGGCTGTGAATCGGCCTTTCGATGGTTTCATCGACACCGCTGAAGGACACCACCAGTTCGGCATTGAGCCGTTCCAGTGCCTCCACACTCAGCCCGTGCAGGGGACTGCTGGCATCGATGCGGTGCTGCGCTGTCCACACCAGCAGGAAGGCGATGCCCTGGTCGCGCTCCAGCGGCAGCGGCAGCAATCGCCGCATGTGATGACCTTCATGGCTGATCTCATCCAGCGACAGGTAGGCCCGCACCCGCGCCTCGAGAATGTTGTTGCCACGCTCGTTGGCCAGCCGAAAGCTGAGGGTGGGGAGGCCGTTGTAGCGGTGCACCACGGCCAGCTTCGAAAAGCGGATGCGGGCGCTGCTGCGCGAGAAGCGGGCAAACACCAGGCCGGTGCTGAGGGCGATGAACAGCAGGCCGCTGAAGGATTCCGCCACCACCAGCAGGTTCACGTAAAGGCTCACGGGATGGAGGGCGCCGTAGCCGATCGAGCCCAGGGTCTGCACACTGAAGAAGAAGGCCTCCGCAAAGCTGGCGCGGCCTGCGGCCGTCCCGGCCAGGCCAGCCGGGTCGGCGAGGTAGAGGCTGGCGAACAGCAGGTTGATCGCCAGGTACACCAGGGCCAGCAGGCCCAGAAACAGGGGCCAGGAGAGCGAGAGCGCCAGCAGATAGGGCTCGCGCCAGTGGCGCCACCAGCGCTGGCTCTCCTGGGCTGTGAGCAGGCCGTGCTTCCGCCGCAGGTGCTGGACCCTGGCCATCGGTGGCGCCGCTCCAGGACTTCGAATGGACCACATCGTTAGCATCCCGCCCTTTGGGCCGCCAGTGGCCGCAGCCATGGGCACCCAGTGGCAGAACTTTCTCCAGAACCTTGGCGAGTGGCACGGCAGCTTCGCCGACCTCGACGCCCATGGGGCGTTGCTGCGCTCCACCGCCTCGATCCTGAGCCTCGAGAGCCATGAAGGGGGTGCCTGTGTGCAGTTCCGCCTGCGCCGCTTCGCAGGCGGCGACACCAGCGGGCCTCCCAGCTCCGACCACCAGCAGGAGTACCGCTCCCTGGGCAAGCAGGTGACCTTCTTCGACAACGGCAGCTTTTCCAAGGGCTCGCTCCAGATCGCTCCTGCGACACGCTCCGGCGCCGAGTTCGGCTTCGTGGGTCCGGATCGCCGCTGGCGGTTGGTGCAGCTGCATGGCGAGACAGGGGTCTTCGAGTCGCTGGTGCTGATCCGCGAGACCCGGGCCGGCAGCAACGCCGGCGAGCTCCCACCGCTCAGCCCGGAGCATCTGATCGGCACCTGGCAGGGCCAGGCCGCCACGGTGGAGGCCGAGTGGCCGGTGCCCAGCACGGCGCTCTGCACCAGCCGCATTGAGCGCCTGCCTGGTGATGGCCTGCGCTTCAGCACGGATCTCGGCGGCGAGTTGAGCAGCCTCGATGGCACCCTTCAGGGCAGCGTGGTGGCCATCGAGGCGCCGCTGCCCCAGCGCCTCCATCTCCTGCCCGATGGCGGCTGCAGTCGGGTGCCGCTGCAGGTGAGCCATCGTCAGGCTTTTGAGGTCGAGGCGGGCTGGCTGTCCTCTCCCACGCAGCGTCAGCGCCTGATCCGCCGCTACGACGCCCGCGGGGCCTGGCTGTCCTCCACCCACCTGGTCGAAACCAAGCTGGCCTAGCGCCGCCGCCCCCCGGAGCTCCCAGAGCTAGCCCCCAGCCTGCTTGGGCCGGTAGCCGGCCGCCGCCAGGGCCGCCAGGGCCGTGGCCACCTGGTCGCCCTGCAATTCGATCACGCCGCCTTTGGCGCTGCCGCCGGTGCCCGCGGCGGCCTTGAGCTGCTTCAGCAGGGCCTTGAGTTCGGCCTCCGGTGCCTCCAGCCCGCTGATGGCGGTCACCAGCTTGCCGCCCTTGCCGGCCTTGGTGCGCTGCACCCGCACCCGCTGCTGAGCCCTGGGGGTGGGGGCTGCGGTCGGGCGCTCCTGGCTGGCCGGCCGCTCGAGGCTCTCAAACTCCTGCCAGCTGCCTTTGCTGCCCATCGCCTCCTCCGGCTGGATCGCTGCAGTGCGGCACTGGGGCCGATGATGCCATCCTCCCGCAGCCGGCGCTGGTTCGGTCTGCCTTCCTGCCTACGCTGGGGCCACCGATCCGTTCCGGTGGCCCCAGCGTGACCAGCACCGTCCCCCCAGCCCCGGCGCCCTCCCTGGTGCCTGCCGTGCGCCCTGACCCGGCGGGCCGCTTCGGCCGCTTCGGCGGCCAGTACGTGCCGGAAACCCTGATGCCGGCCCTGGCGGAGCTGGAGGCTGCCGCCGCCGAGGCCTGGGCCGATCCCGCCTTCACCGGCCGTCTCAACCACCTGCTGCGCACCTACGTGGGCCGGCCGACCCCGCTGTATGAGGCCGAGCGGCTCACGGCCCATTACGCCCGCCCCGAGGGCGGTCCGCGCCTGTGGCTGAAGCGTGAGGACCTCAACCACACCGGCGCCCACAAGATCAACAACGCCCTCGGCCAGGCCCTGCTGGCCCTGCGCATGGGCAAGCAGCGGGTGATCGCCGAGACCGGCGCCGGTCAGCACGGCGTGGCCACCGCCACCGTGTGCGCCCGCTTCGGCCTCGAGTGCGTCGTGTACATGGGCGCCGAGGACATGCGCCGCCAGGCCCTCAACGTGTTCCGCATGCGCCTGCTGGGCGCCACGGTGCAGCCGGTGACCGCCGGCAGCGCCACCCTCAAGGACGCCACCAGCGAGGCCATCCGTGACTGGGTGACCAACGTGGAGAGCACCCACTACATCCTCGGCTCGGTGGCGGGCCCCCATCCCTATCCGATGCTGGTGCGCGACTTCCACGCCTGCATCGGCAAGGAGGCCAAGGCCCAGTGCCAGGAGGCCTTCGGGCGGCTGCCGGATGTGCTGGTGGCCTGCGTGGGCGGCGGCTCCAACGCCATGGGTCTGTTCCATCCCTTCGTGCAGGACACCGCCGTGCGCCTGATCGGCGTGGAGGCGGCCGGCGAGGGGGTGGCCAGCGGCCGCCACGCCGCCACCATCACCGAGGGCCGCATCGGCGTGCTGCACGGCGCCATGAGCCTGCTGCTCCAGGACGCCGAGGGCCAGGTGCAGGAGGCCCACTCGATCAGTGCCGGCCTCGACTACCCCGGCGTCGGCCCCGAGCACAGCTACCTGCGCGAGATCGGCCGGGCCGACTACCTGGCCGTCACCGACGACGATGCCCTCTCGGCCCTGCGGCTGGTGAGCGAGCTGGAGGGGATCATTCCGGCCCTGGAAACCGCCCATGCCTTCGCGGCCCTCGACGCCCTCTGCCCCACCCTGGCGCCCGGCACCGAAGTGGTGCTCAATCTCTCCGGCCGCGGCGATAAGGATGTGAACACCGTGGCCGACCGGCTGGGGGATCAGCTGCGGGGCTGAGACCGGTGGCCGGCTGCCGGGTCGGGAGGCCGGCTACAGCGGATGTTCTTCCCAGGCGAAGCGCGGTAGCCGCTGCAGGCCCTCCTGCATGCAGCCGGCCCACACCTCCATGGAGCGGCTGATCTCGGGGGCTCCCTTCTTGAGCTTGATGCGCCGCGAGATGCGCAGCTCATTGGCGGGCATCAGCGCCAGCTCGAAGGGCGGGCCCACCGAGAGGTTCGAGCGGCGCGTGATCACCTGGGAGATCAGGCAGAGCCGGGCGGCGTCCTCGAGCGAGAGGCCGCAGTGGCCCACGAAGTCGAGGGGCGGCTTGCCGTATTTGCTCTCGCCGATCTGCAGGAACGGCGTTTCCCGTGTGGCCATCACCGCATTGCCCTGGGGGTAGATCAGATAGAGGCCGTGGCGGTCCCCCTCGATCTGGCCGCCCAGGATGAAGGTGGCCTCGGCGCTGGCGCCCGACTGGTGCAGCGATGCCTTGTGGCGGTCCTGCACCGCCACGCTGGTGCGCCCCACGTAGTCGGCTGCCTCAAAGAGATAGCGGGCCGTCAGCAGATTCGGGCCCGCAGCGTCGGGCTCGGGAGGGCTGTCCTGAGCCTCCTGGCTGGGGGCCTCGCAACGCGGCACCGTGGCGTCAGGGGGCTGGCCGGCCTCTTGCACCTTCGCCGTGGGTCGCGCCTGGCCGGCGGCATCCAGTCCGGCGAACACCCTGGTCTGCAGGGGCGGATCGCCCGCTTCGCCGCTGAGCCCAGGCCCACTGCCCACCGGCTTCCCCGTCTGGGTGGCGCCGATCGGTCCCACCCCCTGTTCCCTCAGCTCCCTCTGAATCTGGTTCAGCACCGCCTGGGTGGTGGCCAGGTTGCCGGCGGCCAGCAGCACGAACAGCCGGTCCGGCGACGGCTGGAACACGTGCATCTTGCTGTAGGTCGAGATGTAATCGACCCCGGCATTGGTGCGGCAGTCCGAGGCGAACACCAGCCCCGAATCCAGCAGAAAGGCGACGCAATAGGTCATGCCTGCACCCCGGACGGCTGGGCGGAAGTCTCAACGCTCTGCCGGTGTGGGGTCTGCCGGTGTGCGGTCTGGCCTGCGGCAGGAACGGGGTCCATGGAATCGGGCGCTGGGGATGAGGGGCTCAGCTGCTGCTTCTCTGCAGCTTGGCAGCCCGCTAGCTGATCAGCTCAGCATCCGCGTCAGCGTGGCAGCCACCGACTGCACGGCGGCCCGGGCGGTGGCATAGGCCATGCGCATCGGCCCCACCAGGGCCACATGGCCGCGGGCCCCGTCCAGGCTGCTGTAGCCGGCCTGCACCACGGCGCAGGCCTTCAGGGCGCCATGGGGATGTTCCTGGCCGATCCAGATGGCGTCGGTCGGGGGACCCAGCAGCTCGTAGGGGGTGGCCTCCACCAGTTGCACCAGGGGCCGCAGCGTGGCGGTCTGGCTGAACTCCGGCTGGGCCAGCAGCCCACCCATGCCGCTGGCCACGGCACTGGCGCCCGGCGCTGCGAGCGGCTGCTGCTGGTCGAGGGCCTGGCGCAGCAGGTGGCCGCTGCTGCGCAGCTCTTGCGGTAACTGCTGCCAGGCAATCGGCTGCTCGGGATGGGCCCGCAACTGCCGGTTGATCCAGTCCTCCAGCCGGGCCAGCTCGGGCGTGGCCCTGGGCGGCAGCCGCAGGTTGAGGCTGCCGCCGGCCACTGAGCCGCTCACCAGAAACACGATCAGCCTGTCGCCGCTGGCCACCAGCCTCAGTTCCTGCAGGCGCTGCTGCGTCTTGATCGGGCGGGTGATCAGGCTCAGCAGGCCGGTGAGGTCCGCCAGGCGCCGCCCGAGGTGCACGAGCAGATCGTCGAGGGCCGTCCAGTGCAGGCTGAGGCCGGCGAGCTCCCGGTCCAGCTGCTGGGCCGCGGCCCCCGGCGCGGGCAGCAGCCGGTCCACATACTCTCTGTAGCCCAGCTGGCTGGGGATGCGGCCGGCCGAGGTATGAGGCTGGGTCAGCAGCCCCCGCTGCTCCAGCACCCCCATGGCCGAGCGCACCGTGGCGGAGCTGGCCGGCAGGGCGAAGCGGCGCACCAGGGTCTGGCTCCCGACGGGCTCCACGGTGTCCACGTAGTGGCGCACGGCCAGGCGCAGCACCTCCTGCTGACGGGGAGAGAGGTTCTGCGCCAAGACGAGCCCCCGATCCGGAGTGGCTGGATGGTAGGGAGGGCTGAGGGGGTTACGCCGTCAGCGTGGACGCTCGGTAACGCAGGCCTCGGCAGCGCCAGTAGAGCGGTGCTCAGTAGCGCGGTACGGCGGGGTCCACCTGGGTGCTCCAGGCATCGATGCCGCCCACCAGGTTCCAGACGGCGTCGTAGCCGTGTTCCTGGATCAGCCAGCAGCCGAACTGCCAGCTGCGCACCCCCGCGTGGCAGAGCACGGCCACCGGAACGTCGCGCTGCAGCCGGGCGGGCAGGTCACCCAGCCACTCCTGGGAGCGGCTGAGGGGCAGATGGATCACCGGCAGGGGCAGACGGGCCAGCTCCAGCTCCTCGGATTCGCGCACGTCCACCAGCTGGATGGCCTCGCCGGCGGCCAGACGCTGCTGCAGGTCGCGGGCCTTGATGCTGATCGGCATGTCCACGGGCTGGTGTTCGGTGCAGGATGGGCGCATCCTGCTGCGTCTGCATGACGGCCTGCCTGGACGCATGAAAGCCCGTCCCTTCCTGGCGGTGGTGCTGGCGGTCACCCTGCTGTTGCTGGGCCTGGCCGCTGGTGCGGGCTGGCTTCTGTGGCAGCGCTCCCCCCTGCAGCTCCAGCGGCGCGCCCTGGTGGTGCCCAGCTCGGCCCGCTTCGTGCCGCGCACGGCCGCCCTGGGGCTGTTCCTGCTGAGCGATCCCCAGCAGCCCGTCGACTACGCCCGCGCCCAGGCGCCGGTCCGCCAGCGCCGCCAGGCCGCTGAGGCGGTGGCCCGGCTGCGCGACGGGGCCTTCGCGGCTGCCGGCCTCGACTACCCGGGGGAGCTGGCCAGCTGGCTCGGCGCCGAAACCGGTCTGGCCCTGGTGGCGAGTCAACCCGGCCAGCCCCCCGATGGCTGGCTGCTGGCCCTGCACAGCCGCGATGGCGACGGTGCCCGCCGCTTTCTGCAGCGCTTCTGGCAGACCCGCAGCCTCGCCGGCACGGATCTGCAGGTGTCGAGCTACCGCGGCATGGGAGTGATCAGTGGCCGGGGGGCCCTGCTGGGCAGCCAGCCCGTGCCGATCGCCACGGCCCTGATCGACGACGACCTCGTGCTGCTGGCCTCTGGGCGGGGCGTGCTGGAGCAGGCCCTCGACGTGTCGCAGATCGACGAACTCAACCTGGCGGCCGACCCCTCTTTCCGCCAGGCCGTGCAGCGCCTGGGCCGGGGCACCCTGCTCCTGCAGCTCCGGCCGGCTGGCCTGGAAGCGTGGCTGGGCCTGCCGGCCGCTGGGGGCGCAGCCAGGCCCTCCGCCCTGCCGCTGCAGTCGGGCACGCTGGCCCTGCGCCCCAGCGGTCGGCGGCTGGAGCTGGAGGCGCTGCTGGCGCTGACGCCCGAAGCATCCCCCCAGCTCGATCTGCAGGTGGTGCCCCAGGTTGAGCAGGCCGAGCCCGCAGATCTTGCATTGCGTACAGATCCCCCACCACCTGCCGATCCCGCGCAGCCGGTTCCGGCCGCCGCCCCAGTGCAGACCGCCTGGACCTCCCGCCTCGATCCGGCCCGGGCCGCTGCGCTGATGGCAGGGCTGCGGGGCGACCCCGACAGCCTGGCCCTGCTCCAGGATCCGGCACATTGGCCCGAAGCCTGGAACCAGCTGTTGCAACAGCTGTTGCAGCAACCTGAAGGCGGACCCCTGCCGGGTGCGGTGCTGGCGGCCGACGCGGGTCCGCTGCTCTGGAGCCAGGGACCCCAGGGCTGGCTGCTGGCCACCCCGGCCGATCAGCCCGAACCGGCAGCGCTGCAGCCTGCCCTGGACCAGCTGGGGTTGGTCACCGCCATGCTGCAGCGCCCAGATGGAGGCAGCCAGCAGGTGTGGACCCGGCTCGACGCCCAAGAGGGATCCGGACGCCAGCGTCGCAGCGGCCCCCAGCTCAGCGTCAGCCTGGCGGGAGCGCGGGAGCTGGAGTCCGACCAGGCGTGGTGGGGGCAGACCCTGGCCGTGCTGGAGCAACGGCGCCAGGGAGGCCCCGTTCCCCGGGATCGCTTGCGGGCCCTGGACGCCCTGGAGTTGCCCGAAGCGCCCCTGCAGTGGGCCAGCGGCCCTGAAACCGCCAGGGCCCGGTTGCGCCGCTGGCCGGTCTGGCGGCTGCTCAACAGCCTCGCGGGCCAACCCCTCGATGGCGGCGTGGACGGCTTGGCGCTGGGGCTGGAGCCGGAGTCTGGTGATGGCCTGCACCTCAGGCTGGACCTGGGTTTTGGCTGAGCTCTTGCTGCTGCGCCACGGCATCGCCGAGGAGCGTTGCCCCGGTCGGGACGATGGCCTGCGCCAGCTCACCCCCGAGGGGTGGCGGCGCACCCGGCAGGTGGTGGACCAGCTCAGCCGCCTCGGCCTGGGGGGCGATCGGCTCATCACCAGCCCCTTGGCCCGGGCTCGCCAGACGGCCGACATCGCCTTTGCGGCTGGGCTGGCAGCCAGCCTCGAGGCAAGCGAGGCCCTGGCTCCGGGCGGGGAGGCCCTGGCACTGCTGCTGGCTCGGCTGGAGGCTCAGGAAGCAGAGCAGCGGCTGTTGCTGGTGGGCCATGAGCCCGATCTCGGCGGCCTGGCGGCCCGGCTGATCGGTGCAGCCTGCGGCAGCATCGCCCTCAAGAAGGCCGGTGTGGCCCTGCTGCGCTGCTCCGATGCCGTGGCGCCCGGCTGTTGGCAACTGCGGCTGCTGATGGCTCCGAGGCAGCTCCTGTGCGAGCGGGCACGGCGCGAGGTCGGCCTCCAGCCGTAAGTTCTGGCCATTGGACCTCGAGGCATGGCTGAGCGCGTCACCACCAACCGTCCCGCTGGCGTCAGGGAGCAGTCCGCCGCGCCGCCCTTCCGTCCAGGTCT
This sequence comes from Cyanobium sp. LEGE 06113, assembly GCF_015207615.1. Lineage (NCBI taxonomy): Bacteria > Bacillati > Cyanobacteriota > Cyanophyceae > Synechococcales > Prochlorococcaceae > Cyanobium > Cyanobium sp. LEGE 06113. The sequence continues at coordinate 86,521 of NZ_JADEWM010000006.1, forward strand.
TGAGGGGGTGCCCGCCACCCAGTCGGCCATCTGCGATATCGACGGTCAGCGCGGGCGGCTCACCTACCGGGGCTTCAACGCCGAGACCCTGGTGGCCAACAGCTCCTTTCTGGAAACCACCTACCTGCTGATCTGGGGCGAGTTGCCCACCGCCGAAGGCCTGCGCCAGTTCGAGCAGGAGGTGCAGATGCACCGCCGGGTGAGCTTCCGCATCCGCGACATGATGAAGTGCTTCCCGGCCACCGGCCACCCGATGGATGCGTTGCAGAGCAGCGCGGCCTCCCTGGGCCTCTTCTATTCGCGGCGCGCCCTCGACAACCCCGAGTACATCACCGAGGCGGTGGTGCGGCTGATCGCCAAGATCCCCACCATGGTGGCGGCGTTCCAGCTGATCCGCAAAGGCCAGGACCCGATCCAGCCCCGCGACGACCTCGCCTTTGCCTCCAACATCCTCTACATGCTCATGGAGCGGGAGCCCGACCCGCTGGCGGCCCGCATCTTTGATGCCTGCCTGATCCTGCACGCCGAGCACAGCCTCAACGCCAGCACCTTCAGCGCCCGGGTGACGGCCAGCACCCTCACCGATCCCTACGCCGTGGTGGCCTCGGCGGTGGGCACGCTGGCCGGTCCCCTGCACGGCGGTGCCAACGAGGACGTGCTGGCCATGCTGGAAGCGATCGGCAGCGAGGACCGGGTGGGGCCCTGGCTCGACCGGGCCATCGCCGAGAAGCAGAAGATCATGGGCTTCGGTCACCGCGAATACAAGGTGAAGGACCCCCGCGCCGTGATCCTGCAGGGGCTGGCCGAGCAGCTGTTCGACCGCTTCGGCCACGATCCCCTCTACGACCTGGCCCGCAAGGTGGAGGAGGAGGCCAGCTCCCGGCTGGGCCCGAAGGGCATCTACCCCAACGTGGACTTCTATTCCGGCCTCGTGTATCGCAAGCTCGGCATCCCCCGCGATCTGTTCACCCCCGTCTTCGCCATCGCCCGCACGGCCGGTTGGCTGGCCCACTGGAAGGAGCAGCTTGGTGCAAACCGCATCTTCCGACCGTCGCAGATTTACACCGGGTCTGCACCACGTGAGTGGATCCCCCTGGAAGCCCGCTAAGTTGCTGCGATCTGAGACGCCGTCATGCTGAGCCCCTCAGGGCCAGGTCTGGCCTCGGTGCTGGGGCTCGTCCCGGCCACCGCCCTCCCACCTGGTCCTGGCCTTGATCTCGAGGCCAGTTTCGTTGCTCTGCTCCAGGGTCTGGGCCTCAGCCCGGGGGCCGCGCGCCTGCTCTGGCTGCCCCTGCCCATGCTGCTGGTGCTGGTCGCCGCCGTGGTGGGGGTGCTGGTGAACGTGTGGCTGGAGCGCAAGATCTCCGCCGCCGTGCAGCAGCGGATCGGCCCCGAATATGCCGGAGCCCTGGGGATGCTGCAGCCCATGGCCGATGGCCTCAAGCTGCTGTTCAAGGAAGACATCATTCCCGCCCGGGCCGACGGCCTGCTGTTCACCCTCGGCCCGGTGCTGGTGCTGATCCCGGTGATTCTCAGCTGGCTGGTGGTGCCCTTCGGCGAGCACCTGGTGATCAGCAATGTGGGGATCGGCATCTTCCTCTGGATTGCCCTGAGTTCCATCCAGCCGATCGGCCTGCTGATGAGCGGCTACGCCTCCAACAACAAGTACTCGCTGCTGGGTGGCCTGCGGGCGGCGGCCCAGTCGATCAGCTATGAAATTCCGCTAGCCCTGGCCGTGTTGGCCGTGGTGATGATGAGCAACTCGCTCAGCACCGTGGACATCGTGGCCCAGCAGAACGGGGCCGGCATCCTCAGCTGGAACATCTGGCGCCAGCCCGTGGGCTTCGTGATCTTCTGGATCTGCGTGCTGGCCGAATGCGAGCGCCTTCCCTTTGATCTCCCCGAGGCGGAGGAGGAACTGGTGGCTGGCTATCAGACCGAGTACGCCGGCATGAAGTTCGCCCTCTTCTATCTGGGCAGCTACATCAACCTGGTGCTCTCGGCCCTGCTGGTGTCGGTTCTCTACCTGGGGGGCTGGGGCTTCCCGCTGCCGGTGGAATGGCTGGCGGGCTGGCTGGGTCAGCCGATCGATGCGCCGCTGGTGCAGGTGATCACGGGGTCTGTGGGGATCGTGATGACCGTATTGAAGGCCTACCTGCTGGTGTTCCTGGCGATCCTGCTGCGCTGGACCACTCCCCGGGTGCGCATCGACCAACTCCTTGACCTGGGCTGGAAGTTCCTGCTGCCGATCGCCCTGGTCAACCTGCTCGTCACCGCTGGTCTCAAGCTGGCTTTCCCCGCCGTCTTCGGCGGCTGAGCCTTCAGCTTCGGCTCTCCTGAGTCATCATGGTCGTGCTTCGACCAGACCAGCCCCGTCGTCCAACCGCCTTCAAGCGCATGTTCGGGTTTCTCAAAAAAGTCGGCGACTACAGCCGCGATGCGGTGGGTGCCGCCCAATACATGACCCAGGGGCTGGCGGTCACCTTTGATCACCTGCGCCGCAGGCCGGTCACGGTGCAGTATCCCTACGAAAAGCTGATCCCCTCGGAGCGCTATCGCGGCCGCATTCATTTCGAGTTCGACAAGTGCATTGCCTGCGAAGTGTGCGTGAGGGTGTGCCCAATCAATCTGCCTGTGGTGGATTGGACGATGAACAAAGCCACCAAGAAAAAAGAGCTCAGTAATTATTCGATTGATTTCGGAGTTTGCATCTTCTGTGGCAACTGTGTGGAATACTGCCCCACCAACTGCCTCTCGATGACGGAGGAGTACGAGCTCTCCGCCTTTGACCGCCACAGCCTCAATTACGACAACGTGGCGCTCGGACGCCTGCCCACCAGCGTCACCAGCGACCCCGCTGTGGTGGCCCTGCGGGAGCTCGCCTACCTGCCCAAGGGAGAGATGGATCCCCACGGCGTGCCCGACACCACGCCTCGAGCGGGGCAGCTGCCTGAGCAGGTGCTCGCTGCGATGCCCGCCTCAGCCCCGGCCCCCAAGGACAAGCCCGCTTCGGAGAGTGACAGCTGATGACCATTGCCTCCAGCACCCAGTTCATCTGCTTCGCCATCCTCGCCAGCACCCTGGTGGCCGGAACCCTGGGCGTTGTGCTGCTGCCCAACATCGTTTATTCCGCCTTCCTGCTCGCTGGCGTCTTCCTCTCGGTGGCCGGGCTCTACCTGATGCTCAATGCCAGCTTCGTGGCCGCGGCCCAGGTGCTCGTGTACGTGGGCGCCGTGAACGTGTTGATCCTGTTCGCGATCATGCTGGTCAACAAGCGGGAGGATCTCTCCGTGATCAAGGGGCTGGCCCTGCGCCGGGGGCTGTCGGGCCTGGTCTGCGGCGGGCTGTTTGCCCTGCTCTTCCGGGTGGCTGTCACCACGCCCTGGAACCTGCCTGGTCCCACGCCGATCGGTGAGGAGGCCACCATCCGCATCGGTGAGCACCTCTTCTCCGACTATCTGCTGCCGTTTGAGCTCGCCTCCGTGCTGTTGCTGATGGCCATGATCGGTGCCATCGTCCTGGCCAGGCGCGATGTGTTCAGCTCCGATATCGCCACCGGTGAGGCTGCTGATCAGGAGCTGATCGAGCAGTCCCGTTATCCCCTGTTGCTCGACAAGTCGTCGTCCTGAGCTGGCCCGACCGGTCCACCCTCCGTCACCATCACCCCACCATGGAGCCCAGTCTTTCCGCCACGATTCCTCTTCAGGCCTACCTGGTGCTGGCGGCTCTGCTGTTCTGCGCCGGCGTGTGGGGGCTGATCAACAGCCGCAACGCGGTGCGGGTGCTGATGAGCATCGAGCTGATGCTGAATGCGGTGAACATCAACCTGATGGCCTTCTCCAGCTATCTCGATGGTGAGCTGATCCGCGGCCAGGTGTTCGCGATCTTCGTGATCACCGTGGCGGCTGCAGAGGCTGCGGTGGGTCTGGCGATCCTGCTCTCGCTCTACCGCAACCGCGAAACCGTGGACATGGAGCGTTTCAACCTCCTGCGCTGGTGATCCCTGAACTCTCCCCATGCGGCTCGATCGCATCTGGCTGATCGCCAGGGCCGGCAGCCAGGCTGCCCAGCGCCAGGCCCAGCGCTGTGCCCAGGACCTGCGCAGCCAGGGAGCCACCGTGACCATGGCCACCAGTGGCCCCGTCAACAACCCCTTCCCGGGACTGCTGGCCACCGAGCCTGAACTGCCGGATCTGGCCATCGTGCTGGGCGGCGATGGCACGGTGCTGGGAGCCGCCCGCCACCTGGCTCCTCTGGCCATTCCAATCCTCTGCTTCAACGTGGGCGGTCACCTGGCTTTCTCACCCACAACCGCAACCTGCTGCGTCTCGATGGCGAGGCCCCACGCCGCGGCACCGCCTCCGATGACCCGCGCAGCCTCTGGAGCATCCTGCGCGAGGACGCCTTCGCGGTGGAGCAGCGCATGATGCTGGAGGCCCACATCGACCGCGGTGATGGTGTCGAGGCGGCCGCGGAGCTGACCCATCTCGCCCTCAACGACGTCTATTTCCGTCCAGGCCTCGATGAACGCTCGCCCACCTGCGTGCTGGAGCTGGAGATCGATGGTGAGGTGGTGGACCAGTTCCGCGGCGATGGGCTGATCATCGCCACCCCCACCGGATCCACCGGTTACGCCATGGCGGCCGGTGGGCCGATCCTGCATCCCGGCATCGAGGCGATCGTGGTGACGCCGATCTGCCCGATCAGCCTCTCCAGCCGCGCCCTCGTGGTGCCCCCCCGGGCCCAGCTGTCGGTGTGGCCCCTGGGGGAGTCGAGTCGCCGGGTCAACCTCTGGCAGGACGGAGCCCAGGCCACCACCCTGGAGCCGGGTGACCGGGCCCTGGTGCAGCGCTCGGGCCATCCGGCGCTGATGCTCGTGCTGGAGCGCAGCCCGTCCTATTACCGCACCCTCACCCACAAGCTGCACTGGGCTGGCAGCCTGATTGCCGGCGAACCCTCCCACAACTGACCCCAGCCATGGCCCTGGAGATCGAGCGTCGGTTCCTGGTGCACGGTGACGAGTGGCGCCAGCACATCACTGGGCGAGACCATCTGTTGCAGGGCTACCTGGTGAGCGGCCCGGGTGGTCTCACCCTGCGGGTGCGCTCCAGCAGGGCGGAGGATGCGCTGGGGGGAGAGCCTGCCGAGGCCTGGCTCACCCTCAAGGCTCCGCTGGCGGCCGGCGGGGCTTCTGGTCTGCCTGGGGAAGTCCCGGGGCAGCCCGATGGCCTGGTGCGGCAGGAGTTCGAGTACGCCATCCCTCTCGCCGATGCCCAGGCCCTGCTGGCCCTGGCCCCCTTCCAGATCAGCAAGTGGCGCTACCACCTCGCCCTTCCCGGTGGTGACTGGGTGGTAGATGTGTTCGAAGCGGCCAATGCCCCCCTGGTGCTGGCGGAGGTGGAGCTGGCGTCGGCTGACCAGTTGCCCCCCCTGCCGCCCTGGTGCGCCCAGGAGGTGACCGGGCGCCACGAGCTCAGCAATGCCGCCCTGGCCCGCGAGCCCCTGCAGGCTTGGAGCCCTGAACGGCGCCGGAGCCTGCCGCACTGGCTGCACAGGGGGGCGGTGGCATCGGATACAATCAACAGACTTTCTTAAGGAGCTGGGCGTGCTCGGTCTCTACGACAGCCAGGGTGTGTTGCGCTTTGCTGGCCGGGACCGGGACGACTGTCTCGCCTACGCCGAGCTCTTCGCGCTGCCTGAGGACAGCTACAGCCTCGAGAGCGTGGCGGTGCTGGTGGGCGGCTCCCTTGCCAGCGCCCCCCGGGCTGCCTTGGCGGGGGTCTGAGGCTGGGACTCCCGAAACCCTGTGCGGGGTGCGGACTGCCCGCTCATGCCGAGACCTGCTCAGCTTTCCTCGTCAGGCTGATGCTCCAGTGAGCAGCAGTTGAAGCCATCACGGCAGATCTTGCCCCGATCCATCGCCCAGTTCAGCAGGGCCACGCGGTTTTTGGCGCCGGTCTTGGTGAAGATGTTGCTCACGTGGTTGTCCACGGTGCGCTTGCTGATCGTGAGCAGGCCCGCGATCTCCTGATTGGTGAGCCCTTCAGCCACCAGGGAGATGATTTCCAGTTCCCGCTCGGAGAGGTTGCGCTCCTGGGGCTGATGCTGCTGGAGCTCTCTGCCCATCTCCGCCAGGCCCATAGGCACTTCTTCACTCTAGGCAGGCCCCTGCCGCATGATGGGGCCTGCGATGGGAAGCTTGGCTTGCTGCTCCAACAGGCCCTGGCCAGCGGGCAACCGGCGATCACGGCTGAGGTCACTCCGCCGCGGGGAGGAGACCCCAGCCGCACCCTGGCCGCTGCCGCAGCCCTGCGCCATTGGGTGCACGCCATCAACGTGACCGACGGCAGCAGGGCAGTGATGCGGATGAGCAGCCTGGCTCTCTGCCGTCTGCTGCTGGACATCGGTCTGGAGCCCGTGCTGCAGATGGCCTGCCGTGATCGCAACCGCATTGCCCTTCAGGCCGATCTGCTGGGGGCCCACGCCCTCGGCCTGCGCAATCTGCTCTGCCTCACGGGGGATCCGGTGAGGGCTGGGGATCAGCCCGGCGCCCGGCCCGTGAATGAGCTCGAATCGGTGCGGCTGCTGCAGCTGGTGACCCAGCTGAATAGCGCTCAGGACCCGGTGAGTGGCCTGCTGCCGGATGGCGGCACCGCGTTCTTCGCCGGAGCGGCCGCCGACCCCCAGAGCCCCAGCTGGAGCGGCCTTCAGAGCCGCATGCGCCGCAAGCAGCGTGCCGGGGCCCGCTTTGTGCAGACCCAGATGGTGACGGATGCCACCGCCCTGCGCCGCTTCGTCGACGAGATCGCCGCCCCCCTGGGGCTGCCGGTGCTGGCCGGTGTGTTTCTGCTCAAGTCGGCGAAGAACGCGCTGTTCATCAACCGGGTGGTACCCGGAGCGAACATTCCCCAGCGCCTGATCGATCGTCTGGCCGCTGCGACCGATCCTGCGGCGGAAGGGGTGGCCATCGCTGCGGAACAGGTGGCCAGCTATCTGGAGATCGCCCAGGGGGTTCACGTGATGGCGATCAAGGCGGAAGCGCTCATCCCCAGAATCCTCGCCCAGGCCGGGCTGGCTCCGCTGCAGCCGGCTGCAGGGCTTGAGCACGGCGACCACGGCCTTTCGGCGGCTCCGCCTGCCCCTGCCGCTGTGGCCCTGGGCAGGGAGGTGTCGTCCTAGCCAGGGCCCCGCTGCGGCTGAACCAGGTCCTGGTTGAGGGTGAGATCGTTGCCCAGCAGTTCCGCCAGGGCCTTCTGCTGCGGACTCGGCGACAGCACGTCCTGTCGGCGGGCATCGGTGATCAGCCAGTCGAGGGCGGCCTCCTGGAGGTCGAAGTGATCGCCGTTGCGGTCCACGCAGTAGCGACCGAACACGAGCTTCTCGACCAGGCGTACGCCGGGACCGATGCGGGAGTAGTCGAAGATGATCGAGTTGTCGATCACGGCGCTTCGCAGATCTGACAGCTGGGGCCGATCATGGCCGGCCCGATGATCGTGGCACCGTCTTCGATGCGGGTCATGCCGCCCACGTAGATCGGCCCCTCCACCCTGATCCGATCCCAGTTGGCGGCCACATTCAGGCCGGTGTACACCCCAGGCCGCACTTCTTTGCCGGGGATCTGCACCTGCCGCACCTTGCCCTGGAGCACGCTGCGGATGGCCTGCCAGTAGTCGGGCACTTTGCCGATGTCCACCCACTCGAATTCCATCGGCAGGGCGTAGAAGGGCGCTCCAGCAGCCACCAGCTTCGGGAACAGATCCGAGCCGATGTCGAAGGGTTGGTTGCTGGGCACGAAATCGAGCACTTCCGGCTCGAAGATGTAGATGCCGGTGTTGATCATGTTGCTGGCGGCCTCCGCCAACGCAGGCTTCTCCTGGAAGGAGAGCACCCTGCCGCCGTCATCGGTCACCACCACGCCATAGCTGCTTACCTGATCGTTCGGCACCCGCTTGGTGACCAGGCTCGCCATCGCGCCCTTCTCACGATGCAGGCGCACGGCTTCGGTGAGGTCGAGATCGATCAGCGCATCGCCGCACAGCACCACGAAGGTGTCGTCGAAGAAGGTCTGAAAGTTCTGGATCTTCTTGAGGCCTCCAGCGGAGCCCAGGGCATCGCCGATCAGTTCACCGTCTTCGATGCGGCCTTCAAAGCTGTAGGCGATCTCCACCCCGAAGCGCTGGCCGTCGCGGAAGTAATTCTCGATCTCTTCTGCCAGGTGTGACACATTCACCATCACTTCGGTGAAGCCGTGCTGCCGCAGCAGCTCGAGCAGAAACTCCATCACGGGCTTCTGCAGGATGGGGATCATCGGCTTGGGAATGGTGTGCGTGATCGGCCGCACCCTTGTTCCTTTGCCAGCCGCCAGAATCATCGCCTTCATCTGGGCGTACTCACTGAGGTCGGGGGGCCCCACCTTACGCGCAGGATCAGGCCACCAGCTGCTCCACCCCTGCCGGGGGGGGCGGTCCTGCGGCTGAGAGCTGGGCCACGCTGCCGCCCAGGGCCTCCGCCGCGCAGCGCCGCAGGCTCAGGCAGGCGCCCAGGCCGCCGGGCTGCTCCAGGTCCACCTTGCCCTGGTGGCAGAGGAAGAGCAGGGCCCAGAACACCCCCACCCGATCCCGGTCCAGGTCATCGTCCGTCCCGGCCGGCTGGGGGGCTTCGGCCCAGGCGCCGACGAGCTCCTCGAAGTCGACCCAGTCGTGGGCTGGGTCCCAGCTCAGCATGAACTGGCTGAGGGCGGCGGTGGTCTCCGGCAGCTTCTCCCGGTGGGCCAGGTTCGTCACCTGGGCGATCGCCGCCCGATCGCTGTAGCGGTGGGGGCGGTGACGCTGACGGCTGGGGCCCGCTGGCTCCTGCTCCAGCCGCTCAGCGATCTCCTCCAGCTGGCGGATCAACTCGCCCAGCGTCACCGGGCGCTGCAGGGGTGGCGGCGCCACTGGGCGACGCCAGAGGTGGCGCTCCGGCCGTCGCGGCAGTTGCAGGGCAGGATCACCTCCCCAGTCGGCCCCCTCGGCGTCGAAGGCGGCGTCGAAATCGTCATCCAGCGGTTCCTCCAGGGGCAGGGTGCTGGCCTCGAGCAGCTCGGCTTTGAGGCTCACCAGCACCGAGGCGGCCAGGAAGGCCTCGCTGGCCTCCGCCAGGTCGTGCTCATAGCTGCCTCCCCGGCTGGCCCCAGCCGCTGAAACCAGCCGGGGCACGGTGATGCGCTGGCGCAGCTGATCCAGAAAGCCGTCGATCACGGCAATCACATCCACGTCCCAGGGATCGAGATCCCCCTGGACGGCCGCATCCTGCAAGAGCCGGATGGCCAGTCTGGCGCCGCCGTCTGCCAATCCCGTCCCGGTGGTCCAAAGGTCTGTCTCGGCACGCTACCGGCGTTGGCCATGCTCAACCACCCCGTTGGTAGCTCTCCTGATCAGGAGGCCAGGCTGGAGTCCTGCACGGCGGCCGTTTCGCCGGCGGCGGGCAGCAGGGCCAACTGGGCATCCACGGTGGCGCGGTAGCGGTGCAGGTCGTTCTCCAACTCCTGGATGCGCACCTGCTGGGCCTCGTACTCGCCCTGGGTCTGCAGGGCTTCCACCTTGCGCACCACCCCGGTCCACACCGCGAACACCCAGGCCGCTGTGGCGCCGATGCCGCCCACCACCAGCAGCAGCGCGGCCAGCGGCATGGTGGCGTTGAGACCCGGCAGGAAGTGCACGGTGGTGGCGGCCGTGTTCTCCAGGGTGAACATCACCGTGGCCAGGCCGAAGCTGAAGATCAGCAGGAAGTTCAGCTGTTTCATGTCGCTCCACCCCAGGGCGTGGGCGGCAGCTTACGCACAATTCCGATCGCCGTCACGGCTCAGGCCGGGGCTGCCGGCAGGGGCAGGGGAGGGGCCTGCAGCAGCTGCTGACGGATCAGGCGGCTGGCGGGCGGGGCGATCACCCTCGCCATGGCGTCGTTTTCCCGCAGTACCAGGGCCTCGATCGAGGCGCGGTAGCTGTCCGTCATGATCCGCGGATAGAGACCGATGCCGATGATGGGCACCAGCAGGCAGCTGATCACATAGATCTCGCGGGGCTCGGCATCCACCAGGTTGGTGTGGGAGGCCAGTTCGGCGTTCTCCTTGCCGAAGAAGATCTCGCGCAGCATCGACAGCAGGTAGATGGGGGTGAGAATGACGCCCACGGCCGCCAGGGCGGCGATCACCACCCGGAAGCTGAGGGTGTAGGCCTCGCTGGTGACGAAGCCCACGAAGACCATCAGCTCGGACACGAAACCACTCATGCCCGGCAGGGCCAGGGAGGCGAGGCTGCACACTGTCCAGAGGGCGAACATCTTGCGCATCTTCTGGCCCACGCCGCCCATCTCATCGAGCTGCAGGGTGTGGGTGCGGTCGTAGGTGGCACCCACCAGAAAGAAGAGACTGGCGCCGATCAGGCCATGGCTGATCATCTGCAGCATGGCGCCGCTGGTGCCCAGGTCGCTGAAGCTGCCGATGCCGATCAGCACGAAGCCCATGTGGCTGATCGAGCTGTAGGCGATCTTGCGCTTGAGGTTCCTCTGGGCGAAGGAGGTGAGGGCGGCGTAGATGATGTTCACCACCCCCAGCACCACCAGCAGGGGGGCGAACTGGGCATGGCCCTCGGGCAGCAGCTGCACGTTGAAGCGCAGCAGCGCATAGCCGCCCATCTTCAGCAGGATGCCGGCCAGCAGCATGTGCACCGGCGCCGTGGCCTCGCCGTGGGCATCCGGCAACCAGGTGTGCAGGGGCACGATCGGCAGCTTCACGCCGAAGGCGATCAGCAGGCCCGCGTAGCAGAGCACCTGGAATTTGGTGCCGAACTCCTTGGCCATCAGGGCCGTGTACTCGAAGCTCACGTCACCGCCGTAGAAGGCCATCGCCAGGCCCACGATCAGGATGAACAGGGAGCTGCCGGCGGTGTAGAGGATGAACTTGGTGGCGGCGTACTGGCGCTTCTTGCCGCCCCAGATGGCCAGCAGCAGGTACACCGGCAGCAGCTCCAGCTCCCAGGCCAGGAAGAACAGCAGCATGTCCTGCACGGCAAACACCGCGATCTGGCCGCCGTCCATGGCCAGCAGCAGGAAGTAGAAGAGCTTCGGCTTGAACGTCACCGGCCAGGCGGCCAGGGCGGCCAGGGCGGTGATGAAGCTGGTGAGCAGGATCAGCGGCATCGAGAGGCCGTCGGCACCCACCGACCAGGCCAGCCCCAGATCCGGCAGCCACTCCACCCGCTGCACCAGCTGCAGACCCTCCACGGAGGGGTCGTAGCCGTTGAGGTAGCCGGCCACCGTGATCAGGAAGGTGGTGAGGGCGATGCCGAGGGCGTACCAGCGCACCTGCTTGCCATCGCCCTTGTCGGGCACGAAGGGAATCAGCAGGGCCGCACCGATCGGGAACAGGATCGCGGCGCTGAGCCAGGGGAAAGGCACTGAAGGCAAGAGTTCCGTTGGGCGGAGTGTAGAAATGCCCGCTAGGTGAACACTCCTACGGTGGGGGGAGGCACACAGTCCGTAGGGCTGACGGGATCAGACGCAAGGCCGGCAGGCCATCGGCTCAGCCGAGCGAGCCGAACAGCACCACGAGGCCCACCACGCCCCCGAACACGATCAGGGCATAGAACTGGGCCCGGCCGGTCTCGAAGTACTTCAGCCCCTCGCCGCTGCCCAGGGTGACCAGGCCGGTGAGGTTCACCACCCCGTCCACCACCTTCGAGTCCACCTCCAGCACCGAGCGGGCCAGCTTGCGGCTGCCCTTCACGAACAGCTTCTCGTTGATGGCATCGAGATACCACTTGTTGGCCAGGAAGGCGTTCACGGCCGGGAAGCGGCCGGCCACGGCCTGGCCCAGGTCGATCTTGTGCAGGGCATAGGCGACCACCGCCAGGCCGATGCCGGCGCTGGAGATCGCCACCGACGCTCCCGCCAGAGGCAGAAACTCGCCCCAGCTGAACTGCGCCGCCATCTCGGCGGCCTCCTCCGGCTCCAGCAGGGCCGCAAAGCGGCTGTTCCAGGGGGTGCCCAGCAGGCCGATCAGCACCGAAGGCACCGCCAGCACGGCCAGGGGCAGGGCCATCTGCCAACCGGATTCGTGCGGATGCTCGGCGTGGGCGTGGCCGTGCTCGTCGCCCTCATTGGAGCCCCCACCGGCGGCGCTCAGAAGCTGGGTCTGCAGCGCGGCGTCGTTGCCGCGGAAGCTGCCCTCGAAGGTGAGGAAGTAGAGCCGGAACATGTAGAAGGCGGTCATCCCTGCGGTGATGAAGCCCATGGCCCAGAGCAGCGGGAAGCTGTTGAAGGCCTGGCCCAGGATCTCGTCCTTGCTCCAGAAGCCGGCCAGGGGAGGAATGCCGCTGATCGCCACGCAGCCGATCAGAAAGGTGGTGCTGGTCACGGGCATGAACCTGCGCAGCCCTCCCATCAGGCGCATGTCCTGGGCGAGCACGGGCTCGTGGCCCACCACCTCCTCCATGGCATGGATCACCGAGCCGGAGCCCAGGAACAGCATCGCCTTGAAGAAGGCGTGGGTCACCAGGTGGAACATGCCAGCCACCGGGGCGCCGCAGCCCATCGCCAGCATCATGTAGCCGAGCTGGCTCACGGTGCTGTAGGCCAGCCCCTTCTTGAGATCCATCTGGGTGAGGGCAATGGAGGCCCCCAGAAACAGGGTGATGGTGCCCACCACGGCGATCACCAGGTTCACCAGCGGGAAGGCGTCGTAGAGCGGCTGGAGCCGGGCCACCAGGAACACCCCAGCAGCCACCATGGTGGCGGCATGGATCAGGGCTGAGATCGGCGTGGGGCCCTCCATCGCATCGGGGAGCCACACGTGCAGGGGGAACTGGGCCGACTTGGCCATCGGCCCCATGAACACCAGCAGGCACAGGATCACCGCCACGCCCGCACTGATGGTGCCCGCCCCCACGGCTTCACTGAGGCGAGTGCCGATCTCCTCGAAACCGAAGCTGCCCGTGGCCCAGAACAGCCCCAGGATCCCCAGCAGCAGGCCGAAGTCGCCCACCCGGTTCACCACGAAGGCCTTCTGGGCGGCGTTGGCGGCTCCGTCGCGGTCGTACCAGAAGCCCACCAGCAGGTAGGAGCACATGCCCACCAGCTCCCAGAACACGTAGATCTCGAGCAGGTTGGGGCTGATCACCAGCCCCAGCATCGAGCTGCTGAACAGGGCCAAGTAGGTGAAGAAGCGCACATAGCCCTTGTCGTGGGCCATGTAGCCATCGGAATACACCATCACCAGCAGGGCGATGGTGGTGACCAGGGCCAGCATCACGGCGCCGAGGGGATCGACGCGGAAGCCCATCTGCAGGTTGAAGCTGCCGGCGCTGGCCCAGTTGAACAGGATCTCCGTGGGGCCCGCCCCTGAGAGCTGCTCCGCCAGCACGGCGAAGCTGAGCACGGCGGCAGCGCCCACGCAGCTGATCAGCAGCAGGGCGGCGGGTTTGCGCAGCCGGTTCACGGTGCGGTTGAAACTGATCAGACCCAGGCCCACCAGGCAGGCTCCTGCCAGGGGCAACACCGGGATCAACCAGGCGAGTTCAGCGGTTGAAGGCATCCGGCGGGCACGGGCTGGGCCGAGTGTAGGCAGTGCGCCCGGGAGCGCCGCTGCCGATGGGGGATTGCCAGCACGGCCTGGTGGTTTGGCCTCAGGCCAGCCAGTGCCCCAGGGCGGTGCGGGAAAAGGCCGTGGCCCCCACCCCGATGAAGCGGTGCGACCACCAGAACAGACCCACCGCGATCACGATGCCCAGCTGGGCCGGGCGCAGAAACTCCGACGCCACCAGGCGCTGGCGGCCGTCGAGCACGGCGCGGAAGGGCAGGATCGAGGTGCTGGCGCGCAGCTCCTCAAAGGCGGGGCCGAAGCGGTTGTGGAGGCGGCGGTCGCCGTTCCACACCGCGAACAGGTGGTGGGCGATCAGGCCGGCGCAGGTCACCAGGGTGAAGCTCGTGCCGATCCAGAGCAGGTGGGTGGCACACCAGAGCACCTGGCCCACGGCCTGGGGATGGCGGCTGACGCGGATGATCCCGGTGGCGTACAGCCGCACCTGGGGCTTCAGCAGCGCCGGGATCTCCAGCAGGTTGTAGGTGGCGGGATAGAGAAACAGGAAGCTGATCGCCGTTCCCACCCACACCACGGGCACGATCCAGGGCTGGGCCTGCAGGTCCCAGAGCCGCACGCCGTCGTAGCGGTGGGCCAGGAAGTAGCCCACCACCACCACCGCGGCAGGAATGCTGAGGGCGGCGAAGATCAGGCGCCAGGCCCGCTCACCGATGCGGGCCACGCCCCACTGGCGCAGGGAGGCGCCGCCGCTGTGCAGCACGGCGAAGGCCAGCAGCAGGGCCAGCATCACCCAGCTGGTGTGGTGAAGGGAGCTGGAGGCACGGGCCGAGGAAGTTGTGAAGCTGGCGATTCTGGCGTCCTGCAGGCCCCCTAGAGTCGCGGCTTGCACCCTGGTGCTGGCCGGCGGGCCCTATGGCTGATCTGCCTTTCACCCTTGACCAGCTCCGGATCCTGCGGGCGATCGCCAGTGAGGGCAGCTTCAAGAAGGCTGCCGACAGCCTCTATGTGACCCAGCCCGCCGTGAGTCTCCAGATCCAGAACCTGGAGAAGCAGCTCAGCGTGTCCCTGTTCGACCGTGGCGGCCGCAAGGCCCAGCTCACCGAGGCGGGGCATCTGCTGCTCAGTTACTGCGATCGGATCCTGAGCCAGTGCCAGGAGGCCTGCCGCGCCCTTGAGGACCTCCACAACCTCAAGGGGGGCTCCCTGCTGGTGGGTGCCAGCCAGACCACAGGCACCTATCTGATGCCGCGCATGATCGGGCTGTTCCGGCTGAAATACCCCGATGTGGCCGTGCAGCTGCAGGTGCACAGCACCCGGCGCACCGGCTGGAGCGTGGCCAACGGCCAGCTGGATCTCGCCATCATCGGCGGCGAGCTGCCCCCCGAACTCAACGAGCTGCTGCAGGTGGTGCCCTACGCCAGTGATGAACTGGCCCTGGTGCTCCCCACCAAGCATCCCCTCGCCCGCCTCCAGGAACTCACCAAGGAAGACCTCTACCGGCTGGGTTTTGTCTGTCTCGATGCCCAGTCCACCACCCGCAAGATGGTGGACCAGCTGCTGGCCCGCTCCGGCCTCGATCTGAGCCGCCTCAAGATCGAGATGGAACTGAACTCCTTCGAGGCGATCAAGAACGCCGTGCAGTCGGGCCTGGGGGCGGCTTTTCTGCCGGTGGTGTCGATCGAGAGGGAGCTCTCAGCCTCCACCCTGCATCGGGTGCAGGTGGCCGACCTGTCGGTGCGTCGCCAGCTCAAACTGATCAGCCACCCGGCCCGCTACTGCTCGAGGGCCTCGGAGGCCTTCCGGCAGGAGGTGCTGCCCGCCTTCGCCAGCCCCGACAGCCCCCTGCGCCGTCCGCTGCAGCAGCCTGCCCCTGAGGCCAGCCCCACGGCGGCCGCCACCTAGCGGCGGCTCAGGCTCAGAACTGGTCGGCCTCAGGGGTGATGCCCACCGTGTCGTCGGCCACGCCCTTGGTGAGGAACTTGTTCTCGCTGATGTCGGTCTGGTAGACGCAACGCACGATCGGCTGGTCCTTCACCGAGCCGACATAGGCAAAGGTGTTCATGCGCTGCTTGCACTGGCGCATCTGCTCGGCGGTCACGGCGCCCTCCCGCTCCAGCACGCTCCAGTTCTCCCGCCGGATCACACAGCCGGGCCTGAGCGCGGGCTGGGTGACGAAGCTGGTGCTGGGGTTCATCGTGGTGTACAGCTCGATGTCCATCACGAAGGCACTGGCTCCCCACTGCCGGCAGAACTCCGGATCGGGCACGGCCATGTCGAGCTGCTGGGAGCTGGCGATGTTGCCCTGGTTGCCCTGGGTGGTGCTGGAGATGCCAGTACCGATGCCGATGCCCACCACCAGCACACCGGCCAGAACGGCCACGGTGGCCACGTTCAGCTGAATCGGCACGCCGCCCCCCGAGCCACTGCCTCCTGGCCCGCCACCACCGGGTCTGCCGCCGCCGCCACCGCCGCCGCGCCTGCGGTTCAGCTCCGCCTCGTAGCGATCGCTCTCGTAGCGGCCGGAATCGCGCCCGGCACGGTCGCGGCGAAACCGATCAGGGCCGGCACGGTCGTCGAAGCGATCTCCCGGTCGCGTCGGTCGCGTATCGGCCCGGCGGTAGGCGCCGGGGCGCTCGTCGTCGTAGCGGCGGGGGGCGCGAGTCACGGGGAATCAGGCGTGCGGGGCAGGCCCATGGAGTAGTTGAGAACGCGGCAGTCGGGGTTGTAGCGCAGCTCGCCGGCCTGGAGCAGCTGACGGATCTGGCCCTCCAGCTCGGAGCCGATGTGGCGCAGGTTGTATTCGCTCAGCTCGGCGCCGGCATGGGCCGCCACCAGTTCGCGAAAGTGCTGCTGCACCTTCTCCAGCACCGCCGGCTCCCACACGAATTCGTTGTCGGGATCCACGTCCAGGGTGAGCTGGCTGGGGTCGGGCACCAGGTCCTGTCCCTCAAGCCGGGCCGTGAACAGGCGCACGTGGCGGGTGGTGGATTTCAGCAGCGTGGCTGCGGAACTGGAATCAGCCATGGGGGGGGATGTGGGGCGCAGCCAACGCTTCGACTTTAGGAACACCTGGGCGCGGCCAGCCGTGGCCCCGGCGCCGCGCTGCTCAGGCAGCCACCTTTATGGTTGACCTTCTTTGTTCCCTGGGCTATGCGGGTCGCGATCGCCGGTGCCGGACTGGCGGGTCTTGCCACGGCCAAGTACCTCTGCGATGCCGGTCACACTCCGGTGGTGGTGGAGGCGCGCGACGTGCTCGGGGGCAAGGTGGCCGCCTGGCAGGACGAGGACGGCGACTGGTACGAGACCGGGCTGCACATCTTTTTCGGGGCTTACCGCAACATGCGCCAGCTCTTCAAGGAGCTGGACATTGAAGATCGGCTGCAGTGGAAGAGCCACTCGATGATCTTCAATCAGAAGGAAACGCCAGGCACCTACAGCCGGTTTGATTTTCCGGAGATCCCAGCACCCTTCAACGGTGTGGCCGCGATTCTGGGCAACAACGACATGCTCACCTGGCCGGAGAAGATTTCCTTCGGGCTGGGCCTGGTGCCGGCCATGCTGCGGGGGCAAGGTTATGTGGAAGAGTGTGATAAGTATTCCTGGACTGAGTGGCTGCAGATCCACAACATTCCAGAGCGGGTGAATGATGAGGTGTTCATCGCCATGGCCAAGGCGCTGAACTTCATCGATCCCGATGAGATCTCCAGCACCGTGGTGCTCACCGCCCTGAATCGCTTCCTGCAGGAGGGCGATGGCTCCAAGATGGCCTTCCTCGACGGCAACCCACCGCAGCGCCTGTGTCAGCCGATCGTTGACTACGTCACCGCCCGCGGCGGCGAGGTGCATCTCGACGCGCCCCTGAGGGAGATCGCCCTGAACCCGCACGGCACCGTTCAGGGCTTTCGCATCGCCGGGATCAACGGCAAGCAGGCCTACACCCTCGAGGCCGATGCTACGTGAGTGCCCTGCCGGTGGATCCCTTCAAGCTGCTGCTGCCGGAGCCCTGGAAGGCCATGCCGTACTTCCAGAAACTCGATGGCCTCAAGGGAGTGCCGGTGATCAACATCCACCTCTGGTTCGACCGCAAGCTCACCACGATCGATCACCTGCTGTTCAGCCGCAGCCCCCTGCTCAGTGTCTACGCCGACATGAGCAACACCTGCCGCGAATACGAAGATCCGAACCGCTCGATGCTGGAGCTGGTGTTCGCCCCCGCCAAGGACTGGATCGGCCGGCCGGATGAGGAGATCGTGGCGGCCACCATGGAGGAGCTCAAGCGCCTGTTCCCGATGCACTTCACCGGTGAGAACCAGGCCCAGCTGCGTAAGTCGATCGTGGTCAAAACGCCGTTGTCCGTCTACAAGACGGTGCCCGGTTGCCAGAAACTGCGCCCGGATCAGGCCTCGCCGATCGCCAACTTCTTTCTGGCCGGCGACTACACCATGCAGCGCTATCTGGCCTCCATGGAGGGGGCGGTGCTCAGTGGCAAGCAGTGCGCCCAGGCGGTGGCGGCTGCCGCTGAAGGGCTCCAGTCCTCCCCTGCCGGGCGCCAGCTCAGCCCGGCAGCCTGAACGGGCGGCGGAGCGTGGGTCAGGATGGTGCCCTGACGATTCTGGTGCGGAGCTCCGCTCCAGGCCATGCCCCGGTGCCACCCCGGGTCCGCCCCCTGCTCCCCGGCCGCTCTGCCATCACCACCGCTTCCCCCCAGGCCCTGTCCCCCCGCCACGCCGCAGCCGAGGGTCTCGCCCTGTCCTCCTCGTCCATGACGCTCGATTGCCGTCCACAGCGGCTGGTGCGGGGATGACCGCCCAGCTCTGCCACCATGGCCAGCGTCCCAGCCGACCTGTGGTGCTCCCCAGCCTTGCTCAGGCCTACGAACACTGCCGGCAGGAGACGGCCGAGTGGGCCAAGACCTTCTATCTGGGCACCCTGCTGATGCCTCCGGCCAAGCGCCGGGCGATCTGGGCGATCTACGTGTGGTGCCGCCGCACCGACGAACTGATGGACAGCGCCGAGGCCCAGGCGCGCTCCGCGCAGGAGCTGGCTGAGCGTCTCGATGCCTGGGAGCTGCGCACCAGGGAGCTGTTCAACGGGGTGGTCCACGACGGCCTGGATCTGGCCATGCAGGACACCCTTGAGCGCTATCCCCAGCCGCTGCAGGCCTACCTGGACATGATCGAGGGCCAGCGCATGGACCTGAGCCGGCAGCGCTACACCAGCTTTGCCGAGCTGGAGCTCTACTGCTATCGGGTGGCCGGCACGGTGGGCCTGATGACCCAGGAGGTGATGGGCCGCGACGCCGCCTACACGTCGGCCCCCTGGAGTGCTGCCCCAGACACCTCGGATGCGGCCGTGGCCCTGGGCATCGCCAACCAGCTCACCAACATCCTGCGCGACGTGGGCGAAGACCGCAGCCGCGGGCGGATCTACCTGCCCCAGGATGAGCTGGCGCGGTTTGGCTACGGCGAGGAGCAGCTTCTGGCGGGGGTGCTCAACGACAACTGGCGGGCCTTGATGCGCTTCCAGGTGACCCGGGCCCGTCAGTGGTTTGCCCGCTCGGAGGCCGGCGTGCGCTGGCTGGCTCCCGATGCCCGCTGGCCGGTGTGGGCCTCGCTGCGGCTCTACCGCGGCATTCTCGATGTGATCGAGCAGCAGAACTACGACGTGTTCAACAAGCGGGCCTATGTGCCCCGCACCGGCAAGCTGCTCGACCTGCCGCTGTCCTTCGTTGTGGCCCAGGTGCGCTAACCAGCCGGGGCGCTCAGTCCCTGGTCCGCTTCGGCTAGGGCCTCCAGCAGCAACGGGTTCACCTGCTCCGGGGCCTCATCGTGGGGGCAATGGCCCAGCCCCGGCAGTTCATGCAGCTGCCGCACACAGGCGAAGCGCTGCCAGCGGCGGGCTTCGGCCACTGGCTCCCAGGGATCTGCCTGACCGCAGATCAGGGTCACGGGCGTGGCCAGCTGGTCCAGCAGGTCCGGGGCCAGGCAGTCGTCGAAGAGATTCACGAAGCCGCGGAAGGCCTCGCTGGCGCCGGGCTGCTGGGCCGGGGTGAGAAGCAACGCCACCAGCTGCTCATCCACGTTGCGGCCGCTGGGATAGGCCTGGAGCAGCACCCGGCGGATCGCCTCCGGCCGGGCGAAGGAGCGGAACAGCAACTGGGTCAGCCAGCGTTGGCGCACCACGCTTTTCAGGGCCGGGCGCAGGCGGCGCAGCCCTGCGGGCTGGTCCACCAGGCGCTTGTCATCGAGGGCGCGCTGGGCGCAATCCACCAGAACCACGCCCAGGGCGGGCCGGCCACTGCGCTCCAGCTTGGCAGCGGCGGCCAGGGCGACGACGCCGCCGATGGAGTTTCCCACCAGCTGCACCGTGTCCAACTGCTGGGAGGCGATGAACGCCACCACCTGATCGGCCCAGAGCTCCATGCCGTAGCGCAGGGAGCCCGGCAGCTCGGGTTCGTCGCCCAGGCGGGAGCGGGGCTTGTCGCTGGCCCCGAAACCGATCAGGTCAAGGGCATACACAGGCCGTTGTTGCCGCAGGGCCTCCACGCTGTGACGCCAGTGCTCCTTACAGGCCCCGAAGCCATGGATCAGCAGCACCGGCGCCGCCGGCGTGCTGCTCAGGGCCGGCGCGCTCAGATAGGCCACCCGCCAGCCCCGCCAGGTCATGGCCGCCAGCCAGGCCGGGGGGTAGGGAGAGGTGACCATCGGGCTGGGGCGGGGAACGGATGGCTGCCGGCCGCCTCCAGCCGCGTTCAGACCGCGGCCTTCTGGTTGTCGAGCAGCTGCTTGAGCTTGGCCAGCTCGCCGGCCCAGCGGGGGTCGGGGGCCTCGCTGTCCACCTGGTCGGCGTGGACCACCTTGTTCACGGCCTTGCGCTGGGGGGCGCTGCCGGTGCCACCACGGCGGTCGGCGGTGGCGGTGGCACGGGCGTCTCGGCGCTCGGAGACCTCGATGCGCAGGGTGTTGCCACCGAAGTCCTTACCGTTGAGCTGCTCGATCACGGCGTCGGCCAGCTTCTGGTCGTCCACGTTGGCGAAGCCGAAACCGCGGCAGGCGCCCGTGTCGCGATCATTGACGGCCTTGAAGCGCACCCCTTCCCCGATGGCCGTGAACAGAGCCTCGAGCTCCTTGGCATCAAAAGCTTGCGGCAGGTTGCCGACGTAGAGACGAATGCTCATGGCAGGGGAAGGGATAGGAAAACGTTTCGCAGGCGAGGAAAACCTCGGACACACGCCTATGACATCTGGAAGTTAACCATGCCGCCGGTCGAGCCAGGCCCTGGCGGCGATCAGAGCCGCCCTGCTGGCCGCCGGATCCTGCGGCGGGATCCGGCCGAAGGCCCGCTCCTGGGTGAGATGCCTCATCAGCACTCCCAGTTCGGGCCCCGGCGCCAGCCCGAGGGCCTGCTGCAGCTGCACGCCGTTGAGAGGAGAGCTGGGGTGGAAGAGAGGGTCTTCCGCCAGATGCCAGCGCTCCATCTGCTGCTTCGCCTGGGGCGCCGGCAGGAAGAGCAACAGGGCCGGCAGGTCTGCCTCCAGGTCCAGGTGCAGCTGAAGTTGCTCGGCCTCCGTGAGCGCGGCTCCCGCCGCGGCCTGTGTCAGCCGCCGCCACCACCGGCGCAGCCGTCCGCTGCGCTGCTGCAGCTGACGGCTGGCCCGGAGCTGGCCCAGGGCCTCAGGCGGCAGCAGCGCCGCCAGCCGGGCCAGCGGCAGGGCCCAGGCAGCCGCGCTGCCGAGCCCGCAGGCCTCGGCCTGCTCAAGGCTGAGGCTCAGCAGCACGGGCTCAGCCGTGGCATCGGCCCCCCAGGGGGCCAGCAGACTCAGCCCGGCACATCCGGCCAGGCCCCGCTCGCCGCCGGGGGCCGTGGCCAGTTTCTCCAGTTCGGTGAGCACCCGCTCGCCGGCCACCTCGGCGAGCCTTGCCCCGTGGCGCCGGATCCAGTTGCGGCTGCGCGCCTCCAGCACGAGTTCCAGCTCCACCTCCAGGCGCAGACCGCGCAGCAGCCGCAGCGGATCGGCCAGCAGGTTGGCCTCGCTCACGGCGGCCAGGCGAGCGGCTCTGAGGTCGCCGAGGCCGCCGGTGGGATCCAGCAGGGGGCTGCCGGGGGCCAGGGGCAGGGCGATCGCGTTGGCGGTGTAGTCGCGGCGGCGGAGGTCCTGCTCGAGGCTGTTGCCCTCCTGCCGGGCCAGGTCGAGGGTCCAGCCCCGCAGCACCAGCCGGGCGATGTCGCGCTCGGAGTCCAGCACCACACAGGTGCCGCCGCAGCGGCGGGCCAGCTGCCGCCCCAGGCTGATCGCTGGGCCCGGCACCACCAGGTCAAGGTCGGGGCAGGGCGCCAGGCGGCCCAGCAGGGCATCGCGCACGGCTCCCCCCACCAGGGCGCAGCCGGCGGGGAAGTGGTCCGGGGGCACGGGCCAGTGCTGGGGCGCCAGCCGCTCCCACAGCCGCACCGCCCGCTCGTCAGCCGGCAGATTGCCCGCCACAATGGGCGCCTGGCGCGGCCTGGCCGGGATGTGCATCTGCGTGAACTGCCGCTGGGTCGACCGCTGTCAGGCCTACCACGCGGTGGAGCGGCAGCACGGTGTGCCCCACCTCAGCGCCGAGCCCGACTTCCGCCCCTCCCAGCCCCGCATCCACGTGCAGGTGCTCGACCTGGCGGCCGGGGGTGTGGGCGTGGAGTGGGACGTGCGGGCCTGCGACTCCTTCGCGGCCGATCCCGGCCGCTGGCAGCGCCTGCGCCCCGGGGAGGCCTGCCCTCGATGAGCTGGCTCCTGGCCCTGCACAGCTCCAGCCCGGTGCTTGGCGTCGGCCTCCGCAGCCTTGAGGACGACATCCCTGACCAGGTGCGGCAGTTCCCCCTGGGCCGGGATCTCTCCGGCGCCCTGCTCGAGAGCGTCGAGTCGCTGCTGCCTGCCCAGTCCTGGCCAGCCCTGGCGCGGCTGGCCGTGGCCACGGGGCCGGGCGGCTTCACCGGCACCCGGCTCACGGTGGTGCTGGCCCGCACCCTCGCCCAGCAGCTGGAGATTCCCCTCGATGGCGTGGGCAGCTTTCTGTTGGTGGCCCGGCGCCTGCACCTGGCCGGGCCCACCTGGCTGAGCCAGGCGTTGCCGCGCCGGGGCGTCGTGGCCGGTGTCTATGGTCCCTGCCCCGAAGCCCTGGGGGGCATGGCGCAACGGCGTGAGCCCCGGCTCTATGAGGACAGCGAGGCCCTGCGCGCTGCGGAGCCCGATCTGCCGGTGTTGGCGGCGGAGGTGGATGTGGAGCGCGACGTGGTGCAGCTGCTTGACCTGAGCGCCGAGGCCCACGCCGCTGCTGTGCCGGCGCCCTGGCAGCCGGTGCTGCCGCTCTACCCCACCGCTCCGGTGCCGCTCTGATGGCCCCCGCCTCCCGCCGGCAGCAGCGGCCCCGGCGCCATCGCCGTGGCGGCAAGCGTTGGCTGCTGCTGGCCCTGGCAGCCGCGCTGGCGGTGCTCTCCCGGGGCTGGTGGTGGCCGACGCCGCCACCGGCCCAGATGATCCTGGTGCTCGGCGGTGATGTGGAACGGGAGCGCCATGCGGCCGAGATCGCTGCTGAGCAGGGGCTTCCCGTGGTGGTGAGCGGCGGCAGCAATCCCGAATTCGCTCACTGGCTGTTCGAGGAGCGGCAGGGTCTGCAGCCCGGCCAGGTGAAGCTCGACTACCGCGCCAACGACACCCTCACCAACTTCACCTCCCTGGTGGACGACCTGCGCCGGGCCCGCATCCGCCATGCCCTGCTGGTGACCAGCCAGGACCACATGGATCGCGCTCTGCTCGTGGGTCGCATCGTGGCTGGCAGCAGGGGCATCCACCTCACGCCTGAACCGGTGGACTGCGCCGACCTCTGCAGCCCCGAGAGCCGCCAGAAGATCTGGGGTGATGGCCTGCGGGCGGCGCTGTGGGTGATCAGCGGCCGCGATCTCAGGAGCTGGGCGGCAGAGCGGCTGAGTCTGGAGCTCCGCTGAGGCGGTTCCGGCCGATCAGCCCCTGGTCGAGCAGGGCATTGATCTGCTCCTGGCAGGCGCGGGTGGCGGCGTCCAGATCGGGCCGGCGGCGGGAGCCGGGCGGGGGAATCGGCGTGCCGATGCGGATGTGGATCGGCACCAGCCGGATGCCGGAGCCGCCAGGGCCCAGGGCGCGGTGGCTGTTGAGGATCGCCACCGGCAGCAGGGCTGCGCCGCTGCGGGCGGCCAGCAGGGCAGCCCCCGCCAGGGGGTTGTTGACCCGGCCGTCGCTCTGGCGGGTGCCATCGAGAAACACGCCGGTGGCCCAGCCCTCCTCAAGGCGGTCGGTGGCGGTGCGGATCGCCTCGCGGTCGCTGGCGCCCCGGGCCACGGGATAGGCCCCGCAGGCCCGGATGATCGGCCCCAGCAGTGGTACCTGGAACAGCTCGGCCTTGGCCATGAAGGCCACGGGCCGGCCGAGGGCATGGCCCAGCAGGGGCGGATCGAGGTGGGAGCCGTGGTTGGCCACCACCACCAGAGCCCCCTCGTTGGGCACATGGCCGTTGCCCGCGGTGCGCCCCCGGAACAGCAGGCGGTAGATCGGAAACACCAGCAGATAGCTGATCAGCCGATACACCAGGCTGGGTCTGGGGGTGCGGATCAGGGCCGGTGGTTCGCTGCGCTTGCGGCGTCGCAGCACCCGCTTCACGGCGTTGACCGACCGGCTGCCCGGGCGCAGTCCGGAGCGGCTCACAGACCCAGGTCGGCAGGGCCGGCGATCTGGGCGGTGCTGATGCCGGGGCAGCTGCGCTTCAGCAGGCCACTGAGCACCGCCCCTGGGCCGATCTCCACGGCCGTGGTGATGCCGGCCGCCTCACACTGGGCCATGGTCTCGCGCCAGCGCACGCCCGTGGTCATCTGCTGCCCCAGCCTGGCTTTGAGCGCTTCAGCGCGGGTTTCAGGGGTGGGGTCCGTGTTGCTGAGCACGGGCACGCTGGCATCGGCGAAGGGCACGTTCTCGAGCTGGCGGGCAAAGGCCTCGGCGGCCTCGGCCATGAACGGTGAGTGGAAGGCTCCGCTCACCGCCAGGGGCACGGCGCGCCGGCAGTGCAGCGCCTCGCTCACCTGCGCCACGGCCTCGGGCGTTCCCGACAGCACCACCTGGGCGCTGCTGTTGTCGTTGGCGATCACCACCTCCGGGTTGGCGGCCACCAGCTCCTCCAGCAGCGCGCGCTCGAATCCCATCACCGCCGTCATGGCCCCACCGCCGCCTGCGGCCATCAGGCTGCTGCGGCTGCGCATCAGCTCCAGGCCGGTGGTCACGTCGAACACTCCGGCGGCGTAGAGCGCCACCAGCTCACCGAGGCTGTGCCCTGCCACCAGATCGGCCTGCCGGCCCTGGGCCCGCAGGCCATCCACCAGCAGGCTCTCCACCACGAACAGGGCCGGCTGGGTGTTGCGCGTGTCGTTGAGGTCGCAGAGCTCGCCCTCGGCCTCACCGGCGCAGATGGCCAGCAGGTCGCGGCCCAGCAGCGCCGAGGCCTGGTCGAAACGCTGCCGCGCCCCGGGCAGCTCCAGCAGGCCTGCGGCCATGCCCAGCTTCTGCGAACCCTGGCCGGGAAACACCCAGGCAATTCCCATCCCGCTGCCCCTGATCACAACGCCAGAGGCTACGGCCAGACCCCACCGACAGCCTCAGGCCTCCGGGCTGGTGGCGGCCCCGGGACCAGACCAGCGCAGCAGGGCGGCTCCCCAGCTCAGGCCCGCTCCGAAGCCACTGCTGCCCAGCAGCTGGCCCGGTTGCACCCGGCCATCGCGCACCGCTTCATCCAGCATCAGCGGGATGGTGGCGGCCGAGGTGTTGCCATAGGCGGCGAGATTGCTCAGCACCCGCTCCCGCGGCACGGCGAAGCGCTCTGCCACGGCATCGAGGATGCGCTGGTTGGCCTGGTGCAGCAGCAGCCAGTCCAGCTCGGCCGGCGCCGTGCCCGTGCTCTCCAGCAGCTCGGCGAGGATCGCGGGCACTTCCCGCACGGCGAACTTGTAGACCTCCTGGCCGTTCATCTGGATGGCGGCGAACCCGCCCCGCTGGCTGGTGAGCCCGTCCAGCAGGGGCTGTTGCTCGTCGGTCTGGGCCAGGGTGAGGCAGGCGTTGCGGGAGCCGTCGGAGCGCATCCGGAAGCCCAGCAGACCCGTGGCTTCAGGCGCACAGGCTTCCACAGCCACGGCGCCGGCGCCGTCGCCGAACAGCACGCAGGTGCCCCGATCGTCCCAGTCCACCCAGCGACTCAGCTGGTCGGCGCCGATCACCAGGGCCCGGCGCACGGACCCGGCGGCGATGTACTGCCCCGCCGTGATCAGGGCGAACAGAAAGCCGCTGCAGGCCGCCGTCAGATCGAAAGCCACCGCGTTCACCGCGCCCAGTTGCCCCTGCACCAGGGGGGCCGTGCCGAACAGGTCGTCGGGGCTGGAGGTGGCCAGCAGGATCAGATCGAGATCCTCAGCCCGCCAGCCGGCATGGGCCAGGGCGGCCGCGGCGGCCTGGGTCGCCAGGGCTGTGAGCGGCTCGCCTGGTCCCGACACCCGGCGGGCTCCGATGCCGGTGCGGGAGCGGATCCAACCATCGCTGGTGTCGACGCGCCGGCTCAGATCCTCGTTGCTGACGCTGGCACTGGGAACCCCACTGCCGCAGCCCACCAGGGCCATGCCGGTGGCGGCCCTGCCCTGGGTTTCTGCCTGGGAGAGCGAAACGCCGAGAGCCAAGGGCGGGCGACCCACAAGTGGGCTCAGTCAACCACAGGCCACAGCGCCGCTTTCCTGGCTGAGGGCGTGCAGATTCTCCATCACGCCGTGGTTGGCGGCCGAGTGGGCCAGCCGCAGGGCACTCAGCACCGAGAGGGCCTTGCTGCTGCCATGGCCGATCACGCACACGCCGTCCACGCCGAGGAGCAGAGCGCCGCCGTGTTCGGCGTGGTCGAGGCGCTTCTTGATGCGGCGCAGGTTGTTGATCAGGAAGGCCGAGCCCACCTTGCCGCGGCGCCCTCGGGGCAGCTCCACCTTGATCACGTCCAGCAGCACGCTGCCGACGCTCTCCAGAAACTTGAGCAGCACGTTGCCGGTGAAGCCATCGCACACCACCACATCGAAGGCGCCGGAGAGAATGTCGCGGCCTTCGCAGTTTCCGGCAAAGCGGAAGCGGGGTTCGGAACTCAGCAGCCCGTGGCTGCGCAGACAGAGCTCATTGCCCTTGCACGACTCCTCGCCGATGTTCACCAGGCCGATGCGCGGATGGGCCACCTGCAGCACGTCCCGGCTGTAGATGTTGCCGAGCAGGGCGAACTGCAGCAGCCACTCGGGTTTGCAGTCCATGTTGGCGCCCACATCCAGCACCAGCACCTGCTGCTCGGGGTCCTTGGTGGGGAACAGGGCGCCGATGGCGGGCCTGTCGATGCCCTTGAGCCGGCCCAGCCGAAAGATCGCGGCGGCCATCACGGCGCCCGAGTTGCCGGCCGAGTACACCGCTGTGGCCTGGCCCTGCTTCACCAGGTCCATGGCCATGTTGATGCTGGCATCGCGCTTGCGGCGCACCACGGTGGCCTCCTCGTGCATGCCCACCGAGGGGCCACTGGGCACCAGCTCGATCAGCCCGGCGCTGATGGCCTCCTGGAGGCGGTCGTGCAGTCCGAGCTCGGCTGCAGCCGCCTGCAGCAGGGCGGTTTCCGCCACGAAGCGAACGCGCAGCGGCAGGCGCTCCACCGCCTGCAGGCAGCCCTCCAGGATCGGCCCCGGGGCGTGGTCGCCGCCCATGCCGTCCACGGCCACCCAGAGCCGGTCGGCGTCGTTGATGGGCACGTCCTCATCGGGCCCGCCCAGACCCCGTTGCAGGCGACGCAGCGGGTCCACCACCAGCGGTTGCAGCACGGTGTTGGCGGCACTGCTGGCCACGCCGGCCACGCTGCCCGCCCCGGACACCGCCGTGCTGGCGGCTGTGCTGGCGGTGCCGACCAGGGAGGTCACAGCGGCATTGCGGCGATACCAGATCACCAGGCGGCGGATCGCCCGCCGCTGTTTGGTGCGCTTTTCAGGCTCCTTCGGAGGCAACGGGATCGACGATGCGTTGGAACAGGTAGCCGGTGCCCCGCGCCGTGAGGATCAGCTCGGGGTTGGCCGGATCATCCTCCAGTTTGGAGCGCAGCCGGGAGATGTGGACATCCACCACCCTGGTGTCCACGTGACGCTCAGGGGTGTAACCCCATACCTCCTTGAGAATCTCGCCGCGGCTGAAGGGCTCGCCGCTGCGGCTCACCAGCAGTTCCAGCAGGCTGAACTCCATGCCGGTGAGGCGGATCCGTTCATCGCCGCGGTACACCTGGCGCTTGTTGGTGTCGATGCGCAGGTCGCCCACGCCGATCACCCCCGAGTTGGGGATGCCGGCCACCTGTTCCTTCTCCACCCGGCGCAGCACGCAGCGGATGCGGGCCTCCAGCTCCTTGGGGCTGAAGGGCTTCACCACGTAGTCGTCGGCGCCCAGTTCCAGGCCTGTGATCCGGTCGGCCACGTCGCCGAGGGCGGTGAGCATCACGATCGGCACGTCGGATTCCTTGCGCAGCTCCTGGCACACCCCGTAGCCATCCAGCCGAGGCATCATCACGTCGAGCACCACCAGGTCGGGGGGCTGCTCCCGGAAGCGCTCAAGGGCCTCCAGCCCGTCGGCGGCGGTCACCACCTCGTAGCCGATCATCGACAGCCGGGTCTCGAGGATCCGGCGGATACTGGCCTCGTCATCGACGACCAGGATCGTCTCTTTCTCTCGAACTGGACTGGTGGGTGACGCCGTCATCTCCTCCGTTCGGCCTGTACATCAGATCGCCCTACTGAAAAGGCCAGAGGGGCTCTTATTTCATGCAAAGCCACCTTTCTTCATAGTCCCCGCCCGCCAGCCCGTGGCCAAGCCTCTCTCCATCTACGTCTGCAGCAGCTGTGGGGCCCAGGCGCGCCAGTTCTTCGGGCGCTGCAACGCCTGTGGCAGCTGGAACACCCTGGTGGAGCAGGCCGGCTCCAGCGACAACCGCCGCCTGAGGGCCACCCCCGGTGCCCCCGGGGCCGCCTCCGCGGTACGCCCGCGGCGGTCCCAGTCGATCCAGGCCGCCGGCGATCAGCCGCTGCAGCGGCTGGCCAGCGGCTATGGCGAGCTGGACCGGGTGCTGGGCGGTGGCCTGGTGCCGGGCTCCCTGGTGCTGCTGGGCGGGGATCCCGGCATCGGCAAGAGCACGCTGCTGCTGCAGAGCGCCCGCGCGATGGCCGAGCAGGCCTCAGTGCTCTACGTGAGCGCCGAGGAGTCGGCCCAGCAGGTGAAGCTGCGCTGGCGCCGCCTGGCTGCGCCGGCGCAGGCCGCTGAGGCCGATGTGCAGCTGCTCGCCGAGACCGATCTCGAACTGGTGCTGCAGGAGCTGGAGGCCCTGCGTCCTGCCGTGGCGATCATCGACAGCATCCAGGCCCTGCACGACGCCCAGCTCGCCAGTGCTCCGGGTTCGGTGGCCCAGGTGCGCGAGTGCGCCGCTGCCCTGGCCCGCATCGCCAAGCGCCAGGACACGGCCGTGCTGCTGGTGGGCCACGTGACCAAGGAGGGCATGCTGGCCGGGCCCAAGGTGCTCGAGCACCTGGTGGATGCGGTGCTCACCTTCGAGGGCGACCGCTTCGCCAGCCATCGGCTGCTGCGGGCCGTGAAGAACCGCTTCGGGGCCACCCACGAGCTCGGCGTGTTCGAGATGCGCGATCAGGGGCTGGCGGAGGTGAGCAATCCCAGTGAGCTGTTCCTGGGGGGGGCGGAGCCCAGCAGCGGCAGCGCCACGATCGTGGCCTGTGAGGGCACCAGGCCCCTGCTGGTGGAGCTGCAGGCGCTGGTGAGCGGCACCAGCTACGCCAGCCCCCGCCGCAGTGCCACGGGCATCGCCGTGAACCGCCTGCACCAGATCCTGGCGGTGCTGGAGAAGCATCTGGGCCTGCCTCTGTCGCGCTTCGACTGCTACCTGGCCGTGGCCGGAGGGCTGGAGGTGGAGGAGCCCGCCGCGGATCTGGGCGTGGCGGCGGCGGTGGTGGCCAGCTACCGCGATCTGGTGCTGCCGCCGGGCACGGTGCTGGTGGGCGAGCTGGGGCTGGGGGGGCAGCTGCGGCCCGTGGGCCAGCTGGAGCTGCGGTTGCAGGAGGCGGAGCGGCTGGGGTTTGCCCGGGCCGTGGTGCCCCGGGCCAGCGGCCTGGCCGGATCGGGCCGGGTGGCGGGGCTGCAGGTGCTGGAGGCGGGCACCGTGGCGGAGGCCCTGGTGGCGGCCCTGGGGGTCAGCCTGGAGGAGGTCGAGCCCGGTTGAAAGCAGGGGCAGGCCCTCGCGGCGAACCTCAGAAGTAGACGTCCACGCTGCCGCGGCCACTGGTTTTCAACCAGTTCTGGGCCTCGATGTAGTTGTTGGGGGCCATGCGGATCGCCTTGGCCCAGCACTCGGCGGCCAGGTCGTAGCAGCGGTCTGACTCATCCGCATCGCCCTTCTCCTCGGCGATCGAGCCAGGTGGTGGTGGATCACCGCCATGTTGTTGAGCACCTGGGGCATCTTGCTGTTGAGGTCCAGCGCCTGGCCGTAGAAGTCGAGCGCCTTCTGGTGCTCACCGTTGGAGGCGAACACGAGGGCCATGTTGTAGAGGATGAAGGCCTTGTCGTTGGGGTCGTCCTCCAGGCTGAGGGCCTCCTCGTAGTTCTCGAGGGCCTCGGCGTACTCCCCATCGGCCTGGGCGCTCATGCCGTCGCGGTAGTACGCGAAGGCCTCCTTGGCGCGGCGGTTCGTGGGCAGCACCTTGAGGATCAGGTCGGCCATCACCGTGAAGCTCTTGTCGATGAAGTTGTCGTTGCGTTGGGAGCGGGGCACCGGCGGGTCAGCGAGCTTCGAGTGGCTCCATCCTGGCCGATCTGGCGGCGGCGGATCGGCCAGGCCCGATCGTGCGGCCTAGCCTGATCCCAGTTGTCTGCACCGGGTCTGGCTGCGCCCCTGCCTCCACTGTCGCCCGAGCCCCTCTTGCTGGAGATCGAAGGCATGAAGTGCGGCGGCTGCGTGCGGGCGGTGGAACGGCGTCTGCTGGCCCAGCCCGAGGTGCGTCACGCCAGCGTCAGCCTGCTCACCCGCACCGCCTGGGTGGATCTCGAGCCCAGCCCGGCCAGCGCCCGCGGCCCCCAGGCCAGCGTGTCCGGGCTGCAGGAGGCCCTGGCGGCCCTGGGTTTCGAGGCCCGGCTACGGGAGGGTTCTGGCCAGGACCTCTCGCTGGCCGGCCGCAGGCAGCAGCAGGGCTGGTGGAGCCGCTGGCGGCAGCTGCTGGCGGCCCTGGGGCTGCTGCTGCTGTCAGCACTCGGCCATCTGGCTCCCCAGCCCGGCTCCTATTGGCCCCATGCCGTGGTGGCCAGCCTGGCTCTGGCCGGACCAGGCCGCGGCATCCTCATCGCCGGAGCCCGCTCCGCCCTGGCCGGGCTGCCCTCGATGGACACCCTCGTGGGCCTCGGCGTGATCAGTGCCTACCTGGCCAGCCTGGTGGGCCTGCTCTGGCCGTCCACTGGCCTGCCCTGCTTCTTCAACGAGCCCGTGATGCTGCTGGGCTTTGTGCTGCTCGGCCGCTTTCTGGAGGAGCGGGCCCGCTACCGCACCGGTGAGGCCCTCCAGCAACTGGCGGCGCTTCAGCCCGATACGGCCCTGCTGGTGATCGATGACGGTCCGGCGCGACAGGTCCGTGTCGGGGGCCTGCGCCCCGGCGACCGCATCCGCCTGCTGCCGGGGGATCGGCTGCCCGTCGATGCCACGGTGCTCGAGGGCGAGTCGTCCCTGGATGTGTCCGGGCTCACGGGCGAGCCCCTCCCCCAGATGGTGCAGCCAGGGGCCGAGCTGGGGGCTGGCTGCCTGAACCTGCAGGGTCCACTGCTGCTGGAGGTGCGCCGCCCGGGATCCGAGAGCGCCGTGGCCCGGATCGTTCAGCTGGTGGAGCGGGCGATGGCCCGCAAGGCTCCGATCCAGGCGCTGGCCGATCGGGTGGCGGGCCGCTTCACCCTGGTGGTGCTGGCCCTGGCCCTGGCCACGTTCCTGTTCTGGTGGCAGTGGGGCACCGAGCTCTGGCCCCAGGTGCTGCAGCCCGCCGGCGCGCAGGGCGCCATCCACGCTGTCCACGGTCCCCACGGCCTGCTGGGCGCGGGGGCCAGCACACCCTTTTCGCTGGCCCTGGAGCTCGCCATCGCCGTGCTGGTGGTGGCTTGTCCCTGCGCTCTGGGCCTGGCCACCCCCACGGCCATCGCCGTGGGCACGGGGGTGGCTGCCCGGCGGGGCCTGCTTTTCCGTGGTGGCGATGCGATCGAAACCGCCTCGCGGCTGCGCACGGTTCTCTTCGACAAGACCGGCACCCTCACCCGCGGTCGCCCCTTGGTGAGTGCTGTGCTGGCGCTGGCTCCGGAGCTCCCCGCGCCCGGGCTCCAGGCCGGGTCCGATACGCCGCTGGCCGCGGCAGACCAGCTGCTGCAGTGGGCGGCCAGCCTCGAGGCCAGCACCCGTCACCCCCTCGCCTTTGCGCTGCTGCAGCAGGCCGAGAGGCGCCAGTTGCCCCTGCTTCCGCTGCAGAGCGCAGCCACCTGTGCTGGCTCCGGCGTGGAGGGGGTGATCGCAGGCGTGCGCTTCCGGCTCGGGCGGCTTGACTGGGTGCTGCCAGGAGCCAGCCAGCCCACCCTGGCCGAGGCCAGCCAGCGCCGCGACCAGCTAGAGCGGCAGGGGGCCAGCGTGCTGGCCCTGGCCAGTGGTCAGAGCCTGCTGGGATTGATCGCGGTTGAGGACCCCTGCCGGCCGGAGGCCGCCTCGGTGCTGGCGGCCCTGCGGCAGCGAGGCCTGCGCCTGGGCCTGTTGAGCGGGGATCGGGCCGAACCGGTGCGACGCCTGGGCGCCAGCCTCGGCCTGGCCCCTCAGGAGCTGGCCTGGCAGCAGACCCCTGAACAGAAACTGGCCGCCATCGAGGCCCTGCAGGCCAGCGGCGGCCCGGTGGCGATGGTGGGGGATGGCATCAATGACGCCCCGGCCCTGGCGTCCGCCGACCTGGGGGTGGCCGTGGGCACAGGCACCAGCGTGGCTCAGGACACGGCGGCCCTGGTGCTGCTGGGGGAGCGGCTCGATGGCATACCGCAGGCCCTGGAGCTGGCCGAACGCACCATGGCCAAGGTGCGCCAGAACCTCTGCTGGGCCTTTGGCTACAACTTGATTGCACTGCCGATCGCCGCCGGTGTGCTGTTGCCGAGCCGGGGGCTGCTGCTGAACCCTCCCCTGGCGGCCCTGCTGATGGCCCTGAGCTCGATCACGGTGGTGCTGAATGCCCTGGGGCTGAATGCCCTCCGACTGCAGGCCTGTGCTCCCCCAGGCCTCCCCTCCGAGGCTGCTGGCCCTGAGGCCGTGGCCGTACCGGGGCCGCAGCTGGAGCGTCCGGCCCCATCGACCCCATGAGCGGCCCAGGCCGCTTCGTGGTGCTGGAGGGCATCGATGGCTGCGGCAAGAGCACCCAGCTGCAGGCCCTGGCGGGCTGGCTGGAGGGGGAGGGGCGCGGTTGTCTGCCCGAGGGCCGCAGCCTGCAGGTCACCCGCGAACCCGGCGGCACGCCCCTGGGTCAGGCCCTGCGCCAGCTGCTGCTGCATCCCCCCGGTGAGGCGGCTCCGGTGAGCACGGCGGAGCTGCTGCTCTACGCGGCCGATCGGGCCCAGCACGTGGAGCAGACGATCAGACCGGCCCTGGCCGCTGGCGACTGGGTGCTCAGCGATCGTTTCAGCGCTTCCACGGCCGCCTACCAGGGCCATGGCCGCGGTCTGGACCTGGCCCTGATCACGGCGCTGGAGCGGGTGGCCACCGGCGGCCTGCGGCCCGATCTCACCCTCTGGCTCGATCTGCCCATGGCGGAGTCGCTGCGGCGCCGGGGGCCACGGCCTGCCGATCGGATCGAGGCGGAGGGTCCCCTGTTCCTGGAGCGGGTGGCCCGGGGCTTTGCCGAGCAGGCGCGTCAGCCGGGCTGGCGGCGCATCGATGCCACGGCCCCGCCCCAGCTGGTCACCGAGGCCTGCTGCCAGGCCCTGGGGGAGCTGGCCACCCCGCCATGAACCACTCGACCGCCACCACCAAGACCAGCCTGTTCGCCGATGTGCAGGGCCAGGAGCGGGCGGTGGCCCTGCTGGAGGCCGCCCTGGGCCGTGGCCATCTGGCGCCGGCCTACCTGTTCAGTGGGCCCGAAGGGGTGGGCAGGGGCCTGGTGGCGCGGCGCTTTCTGGAGGGCATGATCGCCGGGCCCGAAGGGTCCGCCGGCGTGCGCCGCCGCCTGGAGGCCGGCAATCATCCCGACCTGCTCTGGGTGGAGCCCACTTACCTCGACAAGGGCCAGCTGGTGCCGGCGTCCCAGGCCCTGGAGCGGGGCGTCAGCCGCCGCCAGCCGCCCCAGCTGCGCCTGGAGCAGATCAGGGACCTCTCCCGCTTCCTGGCCCGCTCTCCCGTGGAGGCCCCGGGCTGCATGGTGGTGCTCAGCTGTGCCGAGGCGATGGCCGAGGCCGCGGCCAATGCCCTGCTCAAGACCCTGGAGGAACCGGGCCGGGGCCGGCTGGTGCTGCTCAGTGCCGCGCCGGAGCAGCTGCTCAGCACGATCCGCTCGCGCTGCCAGCAGATCCGCTTCGCTCGCCTGGATGCAGCGGGCCTGGCCAGGGTGCTGGCGGCTGAACCCGAGCCCCCAAGACCCGACTCGGCGGAACTGCTGGAGCTGGCGGCCGGATCGCCGGGGGCCCTGCTGGCCCACCGGCTGCAGTGGCAGGCCCTGCCGCCGGGGCTGACGGAACGCCTGGCGGCCCTGCCCCACCGCGCCGATCCGCTCGAAGCCCTGGGGCTGGCCAGGGATCTGAGCGAGGCCCTCGACACTGACCAGCAACTCTGGCTGCTGCAGTGGTGGCAGCTGCTGTTGTGGCGCCAGCGGCATCAGTCCTGGCCTGTGCAGCGCCTGGAACAGCTGAGACGGCAGCTGGTGGGCCATGTGCAGCCCCGCCTGGCCTGGGAAGTGGCCCTGCTCGAGCTGGCGGACGCTGGGTGAGGGCCTGGGGGCCTAGCTGGCCTGGACGGCCGCCCGCGACTGCTCGACCAGGGGCGTGAGCTGGGCCAGCTGGTCGTCGTTGGGCAGCTCCAGGCAGTATCCGGCCCCGTACACCGTCTTGATGAAGCGCGGCTTGCGGGGGTCGGGTTCCAGCTTGGTGCGCAGGTGGCGCACGTGCACACGGATGGTCTCGATGTCGTCGTCGGGCTCATAGCCCCACACCTCCTTGAGAATCAGGGAGGGCGACACCGTCTGGCCGTGCCGCTGCAGCAGGCAGTGCAGCAGCTCGAACTCCAGATGGGTCAGGCGCACGGCCTGGTCAAACCAGATGGCCTCGAACCGCTCCGGCACCAGGGTGATGGGGCCGTAGCTGAGGATCTCGTTGTGCTTGGTGGAGAGGGGCGCGTTCTCGCTGCGGCGCAGCAGCGCCTTCACCCGCACGGTGAGCTCCTCGAGATCGAAGGGCTTGGTGAGGTAGTCGTCGGCGCCGGAGTTGAAGCCGCTCACCTTGTCCTTGGTGTCCGCCAGGGCGGTGAGCATCAGGATCGGGATACGGGCCGTGCGCTCGTCACGGCGCAGCCGCTGGCACAGGGTGAGGCCATCCACCTTGGGCAGCATCAGGTCGAGCAGCACCAGATCCGGGGCGTACTGCAGGGCCAGGGCCTGGCCCTTGATGCCGTCTTCGGCCTTCTGCACATCGAAGCCGCCGTGCTCAAGGTGTCCGGCTACCAGGTCGCGCATGTCGCCGTCGTCCTCGATCAGCAGGATGCAGGGCTTCATGGCTGATGAAGGGCGAAGCAGGGGACAACGGGAGCGGTGATCGCCTTTGGGCCCGGGCCTGGCGGCTCAGAACAGGTCGGCGGCGGCTTCATTGTCCCCGCTGGATTCGTGGATGGGGCAATCAGCCGCTGGCGGCCCCACCCTTCCCGCCGGGGCTATCTGGGTCGTTTCCAGTGCAGGCCTGGGTTCTGGGCCACGATTGGGCCCAGTCAGGATCGCTTTCTTCAGGATTTCTTAGGAAATCTTCGTTGTAACCCCGGCAGTTTTCTGGCATGCAGGGCGAAACGGCGGTCTCCACAGCGGCTCACGGCTCGACAACAGGCGAGTCGTTCACGCGTGGGCGAGCGGCCACCCCAGTTGGCTGAGTCAAGCTCCCCGGGCGGGATTCGAACCTGCGACCAATCGGTTAACAGCCGACCGCTCTACCACTGAGCTACCGAGGAAGGCGAACCACCAGGGTTCGGCCGGCGTCACCGGCCCAGAGACCTTACCCCTCGGGCTTGCCGCCCTGCAAGGGGCTGCCCAGCCGCTGCGCCAGCTCGTTGCCTGGCTGCCAGGGGCCTGCGTGGCCGCCCTCCATCAAGGCGGCGCCGTCGCAGTAGCGCAGTTCCTCAAGCCGATGGGTGATCCACAGGGCCGTCAGGCCGCGCCGGGCGTCCTCGGTGAGTCGGCGGATCAGCCCCAGCACCTCCTGCTGGCTGTCGGGATCGAGCAGGGCGGTGGGCTCATCGAGCAGCAGCAGGTTGGCGCCGCTGGCCAGGGCCGCCGCGATCGCCAGGCGCTGCTTCTGGCCGCCACTGAGGGTGTGAATCGGCCGCGCCGCCAGGCCGGGCAGCCCCACGGCCCCAAGCACCTGCTGGAGCCTGGCCTCCCGCTCGGAGCGCTGCAGCCCTGGATCGATCGACAGCAGCAGCTCACTGCCACAGCTGGGCAGCAGCAGCTGGTGATCGGGGTTCTGGAACACCAGGCTGGACGCGCCAGGCTGGTGATGGCCCCGGAACGCGGTTCGAGCAGGCCGGCGATCAGGCGCAGCAGGGTGCTCTTGCCACTGCCGTTGCTACCCACCAGCATCCACAGGCCGGGCCTGGGGATCTGCAGGGCGCAGTGCCGCAGCGCGGCCTGGCCATTGGGCCAGGAAAAGCTGAGGCGCTCCACCGTGAGCGGCGGCGCCTGGGCTGAAAGCAGGGCTTCAGACATGGCAGCCCTGGGGCAGGCAAGCGAGCATGGCGCTCTGTTCAGCCCTCGAAGCTGAAGCCCGGACGCTTGCCGCTGCTGGCGCTGGCCGACTTCTCATAGACCTGAACCGCCACCACCTCGCTGGTCAGCAGGCTCACCTTCTTGTCAGGTTCCTTCTCGCAGGTGAGCTCCAGAATCCTGGGTCCATGGCCTTCAAGGCTCTGGCGCACCGTGTCGTAGAGGCTCTGGGCATCGGCGAGGTCCTTGCGCTGCACCGCAACGGGCATGGGGCTGAGCTTGATGGAGAGCTCGACGACGTACATGGCTGATGGGGGACTGGTGCCCACTCTGGCCTCTGGCGGAGGGGGCCGCGGCAGAAGCCAGCGCCTGATGGGCGGGGAGCTGAGTGGTTGTACCCAAATCGTGCCCCTACGAGGCGCAGTTCGGGTCCCCGCCCCTTACGATTGGGGTGTAACGCTTCATGAAGTGCGCTTCTCATGACGATCGCTGCAGGACGCTTGCCGCAGCGGGGATGGTTCGACGTCCTCGATGACTGGCTCAAGCGCGACCGCTTTGTCTTTGTTGGGTGGTCTGGTCTGCTCCTGTTCCCCACGGCCTACCTGGCTCTGGGCGGCTGGCTCACCGGCACCACCTTCGCCACCTCCTGGTACACCCACGGGATTGCCAGCTCCTATCTCGAGGGCTGCAACTTCCTCACCGCCGCCGTCAGCACCCCCGCTGACGCCATGGGCCACAGCCTGCTGCTGCTCTGGGGCCCTGAGGCCCAGGGCGACTTCGTGCGCTGGGTGCAGCTCGGCGGCCTCTGGCCGTTCGTGGCCCTGCACGGTGCCTTCTCCCTGATCGGCTTCATGCTGCGTCAGTTCGAGATCGCCCGCCTGGTGGGCATCCGCCCCTACAACGCCATCGCCTTCTCGGGCCCGATCGCGGTGTTCGTCAGTGTCTTCCTGATGTACCCCCTGGGCCAGAGCAGCTGGTTCTTTGCGCCCAGCTTCGGCGTGGCCGCCATCTTCCGCTTCCTGCTGTTCCTGCAGGGCTTCCACAACTGGACCCTCAACCCCTTCCACATGATGGGTGTGGCAGGGATCCTGGGCGGTGCCCTGCTCTGCGCCATCCACGGCGCCACGGTGGAGAACACCCTGTTTGAAGACGGGGAGCAGTCGAACACCTTCAAGGCGTTCGAACCCACCCAGGAAGAGGAGACCTACTCGATGGTGACGGCCAACCGCTTCTGGAGCCAGATCTTCGGGATCGCCTTCTCCAACAAGCGCTGGCTGCACTTCTTCATGCTGTTCGTGCCGGTGATGGGTCTGTGGACCAGCAGCATCGGCATCATCGGCCTGGCGCTGAACCTGCGGGCCTACGACTTTGTGTCGCAGGAGATCCGCGCCGCTGAGGACCCCGAGTTCGAGACTTCTACACGAAGAACATTCTTCTGAATGAAGGCATCCGCGCCTGGATGGCGCCGGCTGACCAGCCGCATGAAAACTTCGTCTTCCCTGAGGAAGTTCTGCCCCGCGGTAACGCTCTTTGATCCTGGTTCGGCCTCTGCCGTTCCAGCAGCGTCCCTTCGGGGGCGCTTTTTTCATGGGCAACTGTTAACGGCCAGGATCGCGAGTGCCAGCGCGGTCTCCCAGGGAGCGGCGAAAGCTCTGCTCGGCGGCCTGCTGGTTCTGGTTGGCTTCGCGCAGAAACGGCGCCAGGGCCGCCAGGCTCAGCAACCAGTGGTTGAACAGGCTCACGGGCCAGCGCAACGGCCTGGCGAAGTCCACGAACAGCACAACCCGGTAGCCCTCGGTGTCATTCCACACCTGATGGTTGTAGGTGTCGTCAAACACCAGGCAGCGGCCCTCCTCCCAGAGATGCAGCTGATCGGCGATGCGGATGCGGCAGCGCTCCCTGGGCTCGGGCACGATCAGGGCCAGATGCAGCCGCAGCACTCCCGCCCAGGCGCCGCGGTGGGGGGGGATCTGCTTGTGCGGCGAGAGGATTGAAAAGAAGGCGGTGCTGCAGTGGGGGATCTGCTCCAGCAGGGCCATGGTCTGGGGGCAGCGACGGGCGTTGTCGCGGCAATCCATGCCCACGCCCTTGAGAAAGAAGGTCTTCCACTGGTCGTCTTTCTGGATCTTGCCCACCTGGGGCAGGATCTGCTGGAAGTTGGGCATCGCCTCGCGGTGGTGCATCACCTGCTCCAGCTCCTGCCGCACGCCCAGCCACTGCCCCTCCACGGTGTCGATCCAGGCGAAGCGGCCGGCATCGAACACCGGCACGTCGCCATGGATGGAGGCCCAGCTCACCAGGCGTTCGAGGGCGTCATGCAGGCCGCGCCGCAGCCGCGCTTTGCGGGAGCGCGCCGGGAAGGTCCATTGGCGCCGGCGCCAATGGGTCCAGGGCCTTGGCCCAGGGGCTGCCGCTCCGCGTTGAGCCGGTCGTGTGTTCCCTGGGCTCGTCTGTCGCACCCGATCGTCCTGCTGCCGCATCTGCCTGCTGGGCACCCTATCGGCGGCTGCCTGAGCGGTCAGGCCGATTCCGCAGCCATGGCAGGGGGCTGAGCCCTCGTCCTCGCTATGGTTTGACCGTTCTGTCAGCAGTGCCGTGGCCGCCGGTCTTTGGACGGGGGGCCGAACACGTCGCCGGCTGGCGTCATCCCCCAAAGGAGGAGGTGCCCGTGAGTTCCAGTTGTTTCACCAAGGGTCTGCTGATCGCGGAGAACGCCGCCTGATTACGGCGCATCAACCCTGATCAAACGGTTCCGCAGCCGCGGACCCGGCGAGAGCCCCCACCGTCCAGGTTTGCCTGGGCTGTGGGGGCATCGTTTTGGAGCCGTTCCTGGTGGGGCCATTGTGACCGCTGGCACATAGGGAGGTGCCTGGGGCCTGGGGGGTGGTCACCATGGCGTTGCGGCGCATTGCGCCCATCTTGTGTGAGGATCCCATGAAACTTTTCCAGCAACTGCTGGTTGCCCCCGCGGCACTCGGACTGCTGGCCCCTGTGGCCGCCACTGCTTCTGAGCTCAACTTCGACGGCGTCGACCAGTACGCCTCCCAGGAGCAAGTCACCAGCATCTCCCAGTTCTCGGACGTGCAACCCACGGACTGGGCCTACCAGGCTCTCTCCAACCTGATCGAGCGCTACGGCTGCGTCGCCGGCTACCCCGACGGCACCTACCGCGGCCAGCGGGCCATGACCCGTTTTGAGGCCGCCGCGCTTCTGAACGCCTGCCTCGACCGCGTCACCGAAGTGACCGACGAGCTCAAGCGCCTGATGGCCGAGTTCGAGAAGGAACTCGCCATCCTCAAGGGCCGCGTCGACGGCCTCGAGGCCAAGGTGGGTGAGCTGGAGGCCAACCAGTTCTCCACCACCACCAAACTGAAGGGCATCGCCACGATGACCCTCGGCGGCGCTGGCGAAACCGGCTTCGGCGACAACGTCACCGCGAACTACGACGTTCGCCTGATGTTCGACACCAGCTTCACCGGTAAGGACCTGCTGCGCACCACCCTGCGCGCCGGCAACTTCGGTGACTCCGTGTTCGGCAATGGCAACACGGCTCTGGAAGTGGCCTTCCAGGAAGAGAGTGGTGCTGATTCCGTCGGCAT
Source organism: Cyanobium sp. LEGE 06113 (assembly GCF_015207615.1). Lineage (NCBI taxonomy): Bacteria > Bacillati > Cyanobacteriota > Cyanophyceae > Synechococcales > Prochlorococcaceae > Cyanobium > Cyanobium sp. LEGE 06113. The sequence continues at coordinate 126,751 of NZ_JADEWM010000006.1, forward strand.
CAACCGCCTCTTCTACCAGTTCCCCGTCGGCGAGTCGTTCACCGTCACCGCTGGTGCCAAGGTCCGTCAGGATGACATGCTGGCTGTGTGGCCCAGCGCCTACCCCGCTGACACCATCCTCGACCTGTTCACCTATGCCGGTGCCCGGGCGACCTACAACCTGAACCTCGGCGCCGGTGTCGGTGCCTGGTGGCAGAAGGATGGCTTCAGCATCAGCGCCAACTTCGTCTCCAACGAGAACGCTGCTGAAAACTCCGCCATCGGCATCGGTGAGGACTACACCGTTACAGCCCAGCTTGGCTACACGCGCGACAACTGGGGCGCAGCCCTGGCCTACACCTACGCTGACTTCAACAGCTTCAGCAACAGCAATGTTGGTCTGAGTGCCTACTGGTCTCCCTCCGATTCCGGTTGGGTGCCTTCGATCAGCGTCGGTGGCGGTTGGTCTGATGCCCCCAGCACTGATACCTTCGGCGATAGCAGCAGCGACTCCTGGAGCTGGATGGTTGGTCTCCAGTGGACCGACATGTTCATCAAGGGCAACGCCCTCGGCATGGCCGTTGGTAGCGCCGGCCAGATCGGCGATGGTAAGTGCGGTACCACCGCTGCTTGCACCGGCGGCATCTGGGCCGATGGTGGAGAAGAGACCCTGGCTTACGAGCTGTGGTACAAGTTCCAGGTCACCGACAACATCAGCGTGACCCCCGCCTTCTTCTGGATTGAGAACAGCGGCGCCAGCGACACCTACGGCGGTCTGGTCAAGACCACCTTCAAGTTCTGATCGTCTGATCTGAACCGGGCCTGGCTCCTCACGCGTTTTCCAGGCCCTTCGTCCTCTTCTCACATCACTGCTCGTATCTGTTCCTCCCTTGTGCCCCGGCCTTCAGCTGGGGCACTTTTTTGCTAATTGGATTCAGCCCCAGGATGCGGCCGTTGCGGGGCCATTGTGTTGACTGTCACAGAGGCATGGCCGTCAATCCCGATGCGGCTGTAAAGATTAGTGTGCGGCGCGTTGCGCCCATCTTGTGTGAGGATCCCATGAAACTTTTCCAGCAACTGCTGGTTGCCCCCGCGGCACTCGGACTGCTGGCCCCTGTGGCCGCCACTGCTTCTGAGCTCAACTTCGACGGCGTCGACCAGTACGCCTCCCAGGAGCAAGTCACCAGCATCTCCCAGTTCTCGGACGTGCAACCCACGGACTGGGCCTACCAGGCTCTCTCCAACCTGATCGAGCGCTACGGCTGCGTCGCCGGCTACCCCGACGGCACCTACCGCGGCCAGCGGGCCATGACCCGTTTTGAAGCCGCTGCGCTGCTGAACGCCTGCCTCGACCGCGTCACCGAAGTGACCGACGAGCTCAAGCGCCTGATGGCCGAGTTCGAGAAGGAACTCGCCATCCTCAAGGGTCGCGTCGACGGCCTCGAGGCCAAGGTGGGTGAGCTGGAGGCCAACCAGTTCTCAACCACCACCAAGCTGACGGGTATCGCCACGATGACCCTCGGCGGCGCTGGCGAAACCGGCTTCGGCGACAACGTCACCGCGAACTACGACGTTCGCCTGAATTTCGACACCAGCTTCACCGGCAAGGACCTGCTGCGCACCACCCTGCGCGCCGGCAACTTCGGTGACTCCGTGTTCGGCAACGGCAACACGGCTCTGGAAGTGGCTTTCCAGGAAGAGAGCGGTGCTGACTCCGTCGGCATCAACCGCCTCTTCTACCAGTTCCCCGTCGGCGAGTCCGTCACCGTTACCGCTGGTGCCAAGGTCCGTCAGGACGACATGCTGGCCATGTGGCCCAGCGCCTATCCCGCTGACACCATCCTCGACCTGTTCACCTATGCCGGTGCCCGGGCGACCTACAGCCTGAACCTCGGGGCTGGTGTTGGCCTCTGGTACCAGAAGGACGGCTTCAGCATCAGCGCCAACTTCGTGTCCAACGAGAACTCTGCTGAAGACTCCACCCTTGGTGTCGGTGAGGACTACACCGCCACAGTCCAGCTCGGCTATGCCGGCGAGAACTGGGGTGCGGCCTTTGCCTACACCTACGGCGATGGCCTCGGCGGTAGTCCCTTCAACGTTGTCGAAGATTGGAATGCCATCGGGCTGAGTGCGTACTGGCAGCCCGCTGACTCTGGTTGGGTGCCCGGTATCAGCACCGGCTTCGGCTACACCGATGCCAACGTCGCCGGACTCGGCAATCAGGACGTGTGGAGCTGGATGGTGGGTCTGCAGTGGACCGACATGTTCGTGAAGGGCAACGCCCTGGGCATGGCCATCGGCAGTGCCGGACAGGTGGGCGGCGGCAAGTGCGGCACGGGTGCACTCTGCACCGGTGGTCTGTGGCTCGACGACGGGCAGGACACCCTGGCTTACGAGCTGTGGTACAAGTTCCAGGTCACCGACAACATCAGCGTGACCCCCGCCTTCTTCTGGATTGAGAACAGCGGCGCCAGCGACACCTACGGCGGTCTGGTCAAGACCACCTTCAAGTTCTGATCGTCTGATCGGAATCGGGCCTGGCTCCTCACACCTTTCCAGGCCCTTCGTCCTCTTCCCTTCAGGAACCACTCTTCACACCGTTGTTCCTCTGCTCTCCCCGGCCTTTGGCCGGGGTTTTTTTTGGCCCGATCCACGGAGCCTGGCCTCCTAGGTTGCCCGGGACGTGAGCTGGTGCGGAAGGAGGTGTCTCCTGCCTCAGGCTGATCCCTATGCGGTGCTGGGTGTGTCCCCCCAGGCCAGTGGCGCTGAGATCAAGGCGGCCTACCGCGCCCTGGTCAAGCGGTATCACCCCGATGCTGGCGGGGATGCCACCACGATCCTGGCCATCAACGCCGCCTGGGAGGTGCTGGGCGATCGCGAGCGCCGCCGCCGCCATGACCGCCTCCATGGCCGCCGGCAGTCCAACCGTGGCGGCAGCGGGGGCGCCTCACCCTCTCCCGCAACCCCAAGGCCAGGAGCCTCTCCCAGGGCAGCAGACCATGAGGCTGGGGTGCGACGCTGGTTGCAGCAGGTGTACGGGCCCATCGACCGTCTGCTGGGTCAGGTGATCAACCCGTTTCCAGCCCAGCTGCGGGCCCTGGCTGCTGACCCCTACGACGACCGCCTGATGGAGGCCTTCTGCTCCTTCCTGGAGCTGAGTCAGGCGCGCCTGGCCAAGGTCGAGAGCCTGTACCGCTCGCAGGCCTGCCCTCAGGTTCTGCAGGGCTTCTGCCTGGACCTCTACCACTGCCTCAGCCTGGTGAAGGACGCCCTGGTGGACCTGGAGCGCTACACGATGGGGTATGTGGATTCCTACCTGCGCGATGGCCGTGAACTGCTCCGCAAGGCCGGCGCACGTCGGCGCCAGCTGAAGCAGGACCGGCTGCAGCTGATGGCCTGAGATCAGCCTGGGAACGCCTCCAGGACGGCGAGGGGCAGCCACACATCCGGAACGGGACGATGCCAGCGCAGTTGGGCATAGTCCCCCTTCACCACCAGCACTTCGCCAGGCCCTTTGAGGATGTAGGCGGGGGGCTGGGGGGCACTGGCGGCGGCCTCGGCACTGCGGCCATAGGCCTCGCTGTTCACCCGCACCAGGCTGCCCTTCTTCAGGGGGGGCTGGGCGGTGGAGGGCGTGTCGGCCATGACGAGCCTGAGGGATCAAAGCCAGGTTAAGGCCCCCCGGCGTAGAGCTTGGCCCTAGCCTCCTGAGGCGCTGAGGGAATCGAGCGGGTGCGTCTCCTGTTACTGGGTTGCTCCGGATTCGTGGGGCTGGAGTTGGTGCCCTACCTGCTGGAACTGGGTCACACGCTCACCCTGGTGAGTCGCCGCAGCGACCCCTTCCATGCCCTGGCCAGTGATCGGCTGTGCAGCCTGCAGCTCGATCCAGCCGACCCTGCCAGCTGGCAGAGCCCGGCCCTGCTTGAGGCCCTGGCCGGCGCCGAGGGCGTGGTGAATCTCGCTGGGGAGCCCATTGCCGAGAAGCGCTGGACTCCGGCCCATCGCAGCCTGCTGATGCGCAGCCGCAGCCGCACCACCGAGCTGCTGGTGCAGGCGATGGCAGCGCTGCAGACGCCGCCGCGGGTGCTGGTGAATGCCTCCGCGGTGGGGTACTACGGCAGCAGCCTCGAGCAGCGCTTCACGGAGGAGAGCCCGGCCGGCAGCGATTACCTGGCCGAGATCTGCAGCCGTTGGGAGACGGCGGCGGCCCGCTGTCCGGCCGCCTCTCGCCTGGTGATTCTGCGGATCGGCATCGTGCTCGGTGCCGATGGGGGTGCCCTGGCCAAGATGCTGCCCGTCTTCCGCATGGGCTTCGGCGGGCCCGTGGGCAGCGGCCGCCAGTGGATGAGCTGGATCCACCGCCACGACCTGTGTCGGCTGGTGGCCACCGCCCTGGAAGACGATCGCTGGCGGGGTACGTACAACGCCGTGGCGCCCCAGCCGGTGCGCATGGCGGCGTTCGCCTCCGCCCTGGGCAAGGTGCTGGGGCGCCCCAGCCTGCTGCCGGTGCCGGGGCCGATCCTGCAGCTGCTGCTGGGGGATGGGGCCCAGGTGGTGCTGGAGGGTCAGCAGGTGGCGCCCGAGCGGCTCCAGGCCGAGGGCTTCACCTTCCAGTACCCCGAGCTCGACGCTGCGCTTGCTGCTGCCACCAGCTCAGCACCCCACTGAGCACGGCGGCTCCCATCAGCAGTCCGATCGCCGGGGTGAACAGCGGCTCCCAGAGCCGCTGAAACAGCTCCAGGGGGGCTTCCACCTTCTGGCTGTGGCACAGCACCGCCACGCCGAACCACAGAGCGCCACAGATCACCACGAACACATCCGCCACCAGCACGGTGTCCATCACCCCTTTGAGGCGTTGCGGAAGCGATCGCGCCTGCGCAGACGGCTGCGCTTTGGCGGTTCCCTTGGTTGAGGCAGTCCCGCGGGCTGCGGCGGGGCCTGCCTCAACCCCTGGGCTGGACAGGCTCCTGGGTGGCTGATCTGACATCGACTGGGGGCAACAGCTCCATGATCGCTGCCGCCAGCCGTTCGGTGCCCCCCGGAGCGCCGATCCGCTCCTGGGCCGTGCGGGCCAGCCGGCCCCGCAGTTCCGGCCCCGTTGCCGGATCGGCCAGTTCGGCCAGCAGGGCCCAGGCGAGGCGGGCTGTGGCCTCCAGGGTCATGCTCGTGCCAGGCTCGCCGCTGGCGCAATGCACCCCAGCCCCGAGCAGCCGCCGCTGGGCTTCTGCGAAACCGTCGGTGAACTGGGGGCCTTGCCCCACCAGCTGCAGCACCGGCTTGCCCAGCCCCACCGCCTGTTCGGTGGCCGTGCCCGCCATGGCCAGCACCAGATCGGCCCGGGCCAGGGCGGCCCCGGCCCCCGACCAGCTGAGTTCCAGCTCCAGACCGCCGCGCTCCAGGCGGTCGTGGGCCCGTGCGCGCCAGCCATGGGCGGCGGCCCGCTGCCGCACCGTGGCGGCATCGAGGGACTTCACCAGCACGGCCCGTAGCTGCAGGCTGCCCGGTTGGTGCAGGGCCTGGGGCAGCAGGGCCAGCAGGCGCAGCATCAGCTCCAGGTTCGCGCCGGCTTCAGGCATCCGGCTGCCCGGCAGCAGGGCCATGCAGAGCTGCCGTGGGGCGGTGGTCCTCGCCAGCGCGGGCTCGACGGCGGCATCGAGAAAGGGATTGCCCAGAAAGTCCACCGGCCGCCGCAGCTGCTGGCTGAGGTCGCTGGCGGTGAGCGCATCGCGGCTCCAGATCCGGCTGACACGGCGACGCCGCAGCAGCCAGCCGCAGGGCCAGGGAAGCCGCAGCTTTCCCTCGTAGTGACTGGAGTAGGCCACCAGGTACACGGCGCAGCGACAGCCGCCCAGCCAGGCCCCCAGCACCGCCACCAGGTCGCCGACGGCGACCACCAGCTGATAACGGCCCCGCCGCCGCATCAGCCGCAGCAGGCTGGCCACCACGTGGGCCACCTGGCCACCGAGCAGTTCGCTGAGCTGGCCATGGAAGCTGGTGAAGCCCAGCCCCCCGGTGCGGAACTCCCGCGTGGGCCCCAGCACGGCGATGCCCCGCTGGCGGTAGGCGCTGCCATGCCCCACCAGGGGCAACGCCTCCACCGCCACGCCTCTGGCCATCAGGGCCGCCCCCACGAGGGCACCACTGAGATCTTCGCCATGGCCATTGCTGAGCAGCAGCACGCGAGCCACGGGCTTCAGGAGGCGAGGGGCGCGATCAACCGTTCAACCAGGCCTGCACCTTCAGCATGGCGGCCCAGCCGGGCTTGCGTTTGAGGCCGTCGGCCATCGACTCCTGCAGCTCGGCGGCCAGCTCCGGTGCCATGGCCATCAGCCGCTGCACCATGCCGATGTGCTCCCGCACCCCCTTGGTGCCGGTTTCGAGCATGGCCAGGCTCAGGTTGATGCGGGCCTGGGGATCCTGGGGGTTGAGCCGCACCGCCGTGCGGGCCGTGCGCAGGGCCGGCTCCGGCTGGTCTGTGAGCAGCTGCAGCCAGGCCAGGCAGGTGAATCCCGCCGACTGGCGGGGGGCCTGAGCGGTGATCGCCTCAAAGGCGTCGAGCAGTTCGGCCGGATCGGTGCCGGCGCTGTACCGGGCGATGGCGGCGTCGAACTGCGAGGTGGCTGGGCTGCTCTCGGCGGAACTGGCCGACATGGCTGCAGGGCAGGGTCACAGCTGTTCAGATTCCCATGCGGCAGGCCAGAGGCCCTGGCTCAGACCGCGAAGGAGCTGCCACAGCCGCAGGTCTGACTGGCGTTCGGGTTGGTGAAGTTGAAGCCGCCGCCGATCAGGGCGCTGGAGAAGTCGAGCTGCATGCCGTAGATGTACAGCAGGCTTTTGGGGTCGCAGACCACCTGGAAGCTGGGGGCTCCTGCGGGCTCGTAGGTGTAGATCTCGTCGTCGGGGCTGATGGCGTCGGGGCCGATGAAATCCATGGTGTAGCTCATGCCGCTGCAGCCGCCTGAGCGCACCCCCACCCGCAGCGCCCTGCCCTCGCCCTGCTGGCTGATCAGGCTGCCCAGCTGCTTCATGGCGGGCTCGGTCACCAGGATGCCCTTGCCGTCCCGGGCCGTGAAGGTGGCCACGGGGCTCGGCGCGGCCGGGCTCTGGGCAACGGGGCTGGCGGCGGTTTCGGTGCTCATCACTTCGGCCAGGGGCTTCGGCCAACTCTATGGAACTGCACCCGCACCTGTCGGATCCATAGAGTCTCTGCCAGTACGACGGGAGCGTTGCCGGTGCAGGTCGCCATTGTGGGAGCGGGTCTGGCGGGTCTGGCGGCGGCGGTGGATCTCGTGGATGCCGGCCATCAGGTGGATCTCTACGAGGCCAGGCCCTTCATGGGCGGCAAGGTGGGCAGCTGGGTGGATGAGGGTGGCAACCACATCGAGATGGGGCTGCATGTGTTCTTCTTCAATTACGCCAACCTGTTCGCCCTGATGCGCAAGGTGGGGGCGATCGACAACCTCCTGCCCAAGCAGCACACCCACCTGTTCGTGAATGCCGGCGGCGATCTGCGCGAGCTGGATTTCCGCTTTGCCCTGGGCGCCCCCTTCAACGGCCTCAAGGCCTTCTTCACCACGCCCCAGCTCGACTGGATCGACAAACTGCGCAATGCCCTGGCCCTGGGCACCAGTCCGATCGTGCGAGGCCTCGTGGACTACGACGGGGCGATGGGGGTGATCCGCGATCTGGATCGCATCAGCTTCGAGCAGTGGTTTCTGGGCCATGGCGGCAGCCGCCGCAGCATCGAGCGCATGTGGAACCCGATTGCCTATGCCCTCGGGTTCATCGACTGCGAGGCGATCTCGGCGCGCTGCATGCTCACCATCTTCATGATGTTTGCCTCCAAGACGGAGGCCTCCAAGCTCAACCTGCTGAAGGGCTCGCCCCACCGCTGGCTCACCGGCCCGATCCTCGACTACATCACCAGTCGCGGAGGACGCCTGCACCTCCGACACCGCGTCACCGAGCTGCACTACGAGGAGTCCCCCGACCCAGACGCACCTGGCTCCAGCGGGTCGCCAGTGATCCGGGTGAGCGGCATCACCCTTGGGACACCGGAGGGCGAGCGGCGGGTGCAGGCTGACGCCTACCTGGCCGCCTGTGATGTGCCGGGCATTCAGCGCATGCTGCCGCAGCCCTGGCGCCGCTTTTCCCAGTTCGACAACATCTACAAGCTGGAGGCGGTGCCAGTGGCCACGGTGCAACTCCGCTACGACGGCTGGATCACCGAGCTCGGGGACAGCCCGGCGAACAACGACGCCCGCGCTGACCTCGACCATCCGGCGGGCCTCGACAATCTCCTCTACACGGCGGATGCGGATTTCAGTTGTTTCGCCGATCTGGCCCTCGCCAGCCCCGAGGACTACCGCAAGGAGGGGCTCGGCTCGCTGCTGCAGTGCGTGCTCACCCCCGGCGATCCCTGGATCCCCCGCAAGAGCGACGACATCGTGGCCGCCACCGACGCCAGGTGCGCCGCCTCTTCCCCTCAGCCCAGTCCTTGAATCTGGTGTGGAGCAATGTGGTGAAACTGGCCCAGTCGCTCTACCGCGAGGCGCCGGGCATGGAGCCCTATCGGCCCAGCCAGCGCACGCCCGTGGCCAATTTCTTCCTGGCGGGAAGCTACACCCGTCAGGACTACATCGATTCGATGGAAGGTGCCACGATGAGCGGCCGTCTTGCGGCGGCGGCGATCCTGGATCGCCCCGTCCAACTGGCTGCCCAGGGCTCCGGCCCCCTCCAGCCCCTCACCGCCTCCCCCCGGCGATGACCGACCTGGCGCCGAACCCGGTCGCCGCCCTCACCGCCCCACTCACGAGTAACCCGATGGGCCGTTGGCTCGAGCACAGCGTCACCACAGAGATCGCCGCGCCCGTGGAGCGCGTCTGGGAGGTCTGGAGCGACCTGGAGGCCATGCCCCGCTGGATGCGCTGGATTGAGTCGGTGGTCACTGAGCCTGGCAACCCAGACCTCACCGACTGGACCCTGGCCGCCCAGGGATTCCGCTTCCACTGGAAGGCCCGGATCACGCAGCGGGTGGAGGCCCAGCAGCTGCACTGGGAATCGGTGGGAGGGCTACCCACCAAAGGGGGCGTTCGCTTCTATCCCCAGCCCGACGGCAGCACCGCCGTGAAGCTCAGCGTGAGCTACGAACTTCCTGGGATCTTGGCACCGTTGATGGAACCCACCATTCTGGGTGGCATCGTCACAAAGGAACTTCAGGCCAACCTTGACCGTTTTCGAGATCTGGTCGAAGAACGTTCGATCGAGACCATCGCGAGCTGAGCGCTGCCTCCCCGCTGCCCTGCTGGCCCTGTTGCTCACGGGCTGTGGCGGCGAAGGGACGGCTCCCGAGGCCAGCCAGCCCCCACCCGGCCCTGCCCCGGCCAGCCCTGCGGCAGCCGCCCAGCCGCCGGTGCTCACGGGCCTCACCCCCCTGCCTACACCCAACCAGGTGTTGGCATCGATCCCATCGGGCCGCGACGATCCCTTTGCCCCCATGGCGCCGAGCGTTTCAGCCACGCCTGGCAGCCAGCCAGCCCCGGTGCGGCTCAGCCTGCCGCCGTCGTTCCGCTTCACCGGCGTGATCAGCTCTGCCGGAAGATCCAAGGCGATCGTGGACTATGGCGCCACCAGTGGGGCCCTGAGTGTGGGTGACCGGGGCGGCAGCAGCACCGACCTGTTGCCGCCGGGCTGGACGGTGGCCGCGATCAACGCCGACCGTGGTCTGCTCACCCTGCGTCAGGGGCGTCAGACCGTGTCGGCTGAGCTCTGAGCGCTTCCACGCAGGCCTGCACCAGGCCCTCGAGGTCGTGGGGATCGGCCTCGGCGTCCACCCGGCCGAGCTCCCGCTCACAGCGCTGGCTGGTCTGGGGGCCGATCGACACCACCGCCACATCCCGCAGACAGTGGGGCCAGGCCTCGCCGAAGCCCGCCTGCAGCAGCTGAACGGTGTGGCTCACTGTCTTGGCGCTGCTGAAGGTGATGGCGTCGAGTGCCCCCCGCTCCAGGGCTGCCACGGCGGCGGAGGGCAGGCCGGCCGGGCAGCGGGTCTCGTAGGCGGCCACCTCCACAACTCTGGCCCCGCCTGCGGCGAAGGCCTCGGCCAGCACGGTGCGGCCGCCGCTCTCCACCCGCGGCAGCAGCAGCCGCAGACCCCAGCCCGAAGCCGGAAAGTGCTCCAGCAGGCTGTCCGCCACGAAGCTGGGCGGCACGAAGTCGGCGGGGGCGCCGATCGCCTCCAGCTGGGCGGCGGTCTTGCGGCCCACGGCGGCGATCCTGAGGCTGCGGGGCCGGTGGGCCAGGCTGCGACCCCGCAACCCCAGCCGCTTCTCCACAGCCTCCACGCCATTGCCGCTGGAGAACACCAGCCAGTGGAAGTCCTCGAGCTCATCGAGGGCGTCATCGAGGGGACCCCAGGACTCCGGCGGCGTCACCACCAGGGCGGGCAGGTCCACCACCTGGGCCCCGGCCGCCTCGAACAGCCGCCGGGCGGCGCCGATCTGGGTTTCGGCCCTGGTCACGGCGATGGTTCTGCCGGCCAGGCAGGGCTCAGACATGGAGGCTTCAGACAAGGGTTCAGTCCTCCAGCTTGACCAGGGCAGAGGCCCGTTGCCGCAGCGCCTCGGCCTCGCCCTGGCGGTTCTGACTCCGCAGCAGCTCCAGGGCCTGGCGAAAGGCGCCCCGGGCTGCGGCGATGTCGCCGCTGAGCAGCAGGGCCGCCCCGAGGTTCTGCTGCGCTTCGGCGTGCTGCGGGTCCAGTTCCAGGGCGCGGCGGTAGGCCGTGATCGCCTGGGGCAGGTGGCCGCGCCGGCGTTCGATCAGGCCCTGGTTGTACCAGGCAAGCCCCACCTCAGGGGCGATGGCACAGGCCTGGCCGCAGAGCTCGGCCGCCTCGGCCAGGGCCCCCTGCTCGCACAGCAGGGCGGCCAGGTTGAGCCGGGCGCCCAGGCTCACCCGGCCCGGCAGGGGCAGCTCCAGGGCCTGGCGGTAGAGGTCGGCGGCGGCGGCCTTGTCCTCACTCGCCAGGGCGATGGCCAGATGCAGCAGCAGTTCGTAGCGCTCCGGAACCGCCTCGGGGGGGCAGTGCCGCAGCCCGCGCCGCAGCAGGCGGATGCCCTGCCGCAGGCGGCCTTCGCTCACCTCCAGGCTCCCGAGCTTGGCGCAGGCGTAGGGATCGTGGGGCTGGAGCCGCAGCTCCTGTTCCATCGCCTGGCGCAGCCGCCCGGCCTTGTTGCCCCGCTCCAGCAGGGCGGGGGCGTAGCCGTCGTGCACCAGGGCGGGGGTATCGCAGTCGGCGATGCGCCAGTGCGGCTGCTGCCGCTGCAGGGCCAGCACGCTGTCATCCACCTGGGCGTGATAGGCGCCGCTCCAGTGGAGGGCGGGGTGGCGTCGAAACAGACGGCTGACGCTGGAGTAGGGCGACTGCCTGGCACCGCGCTCCTGGCGCAGCAGGTTGACCAGCAGCAGGTCGGGCTGCTCCAGCAGGTGGCGCAGGGGCGCCCTGGCCGGCTCCAGCAGCTGCTCGTCGGCGTCGAGCACGAGCACCCAGTCGCCGGACACGTGGCGCAGGGCCTCGTTGCGGGCCGGCGCGAAGTCGCCAGGCCAGGGCAGGGCATGCACCACGGCACCAAGCCGCTCGGCCAGGGCCACGGTGCCATCGCTGGAGCCGGTGTCGAGCAGCACCATCTCATCCACGAAGCCGGCCACCGAGGCCAGGCAGCCCTCCAGCCGTTCCGCTTCGTTGCGCACCACCATCGACAGGCTCAGCTTCGGCATGGGGTCTCGGGCGGTTCAGTCGGTGAAGGCCTGGCCGGCGCTGCGGTCGGCGAGCCCCAGGCGGCCCAGCAGCCAGGCCTGAGCCCGGGGCATCTGGCCGGGGCTGTAGGCCGCCGGCAACGGCTCCGGCAGCAGGGGCTGCAGGGCCTCCCACAGGTAGGGGCTGCCGTAGATCGCCAGGCCTGCCAGCCGGCCATGCCGCAGCAGTTGGGCGACGGCCGCGGGCCAGGGCTCATCGCCGCCGGCGCTGCCCCGGAAGGGGTTGCCGCGCAGGAACAGCTGCAGCAGCACGGGGCCCTCGCCGAGCTGATCCAGGTTCAGGGGGGCCTGGGGATCGGGGCGCCAGAGGCTGGGGTGCAGGTTGTCGAGCAGGCAGGGGCGCAGGCCCGCCGCGGCGGGCAGTGTGAGGGCCGGCGCGGTGGGGGGCAGGAAGGGCGCCTGCAGGGCGGAGTCGAGGCGCAGCAGGTTCACCCCGGGGCCCAGGATGGCAGGGTCTGCGCTGGCTTTGGCGCTGGCCCAGCTGCCGCCCCGTTGCTCCAGGGTGCGCTCCACCAGCTCCTGCTCCAGGGGCCGATCGGGTTGGGCGGCCGTGAGGGGATCGCCTTTGAGGCCTGGATCACCACGGCCGGTCCGCACCTGCTCCAGAGCGGCGCGCCGCCGCTCAGCACTGGCCTCCAGCTGTTGCCGTGACAGCCGCCCACTGGCAAGGGCGGCGACAATCGCCTCGATGGCCTGGTGTGCATCGGCGGGCATCAGCACCAGATCGGCGCCGGCCTCCAGGGCCAGCACCGTCGCTTCGCCGGCGCCGTGGTGGCGGCTGATCGCCTCCATCACCAGGGCATCAGTCACCACCAGCCCCCGGAAGCCCAGATCGCGCCGCAGCAGCTGGCTGAGCACGGCGCTTGAGAGGGTGGCCGGGCGCTCGGGATCGAGGACGGGCAGCAGCAGATGGGCCGTCATCACGGCGGCCACCCCGGCCGCGATGGCGGCGCGAAAGGGGGGCAGCTCGATCGCTTCCAGCCGCTCGCGGCGGTGGGGCAGCACCGGCAGCTCCAGGTGGGAGTCGCTGCTGGTGTCGCCATGGCCGGGAAAGTGCTTGGCGCAGCCCAGCACGCCCGCACCCTGCAGGCCCCGGCAGAAGGCGGCCGTCAACTCCGCCACCACCGCAGGCTCTTCCCCCCAGGCGCGCACGTTGATCACCGGGTTGGCGGGGTTGTTGTTGACATCACACACCGGTGCCAGCACCCAGTTCAGTCCGGCTCGGGCGGCATCCCGGCCCGTGCAGCGCCCGTAGCTTTCGGCCAGATCCAGGGCCAGCTGGGGATCGCGGCCGTGCAGTCGGCCCAGCCCCAGGGGCGGCACCAGCCAGCTGGCGCCCTCGAAACGCTGGCCCACGCCCTCCTCCACATCGGCGCAGAGCAACAGGGGCTGCCCAGCCCAGTCCCGTAGCTGGCGGCAGCGCAGGGCCAGCTCGGCCGCCCCCGCCCCCAGCAGGATCACGCCGCCCACGCCCAGCTCCAGCAGCGCCTGCAGCTCCGCATTGGCCAGCTCCCAGCGGGGGTAGCGGCGCTGGTGATCGGCCAGATGGCCGCTGGCCCTCACCACCAGCAGTTCGGCGGCCAGCCGCTGCAGCTCCGGTTCCAGTGGCCTAGCCAAGGGCGTTGTCGGTCTCGTTGGCAGCGGGCTCAGCGCTGGCGTCCGGGTCGCCAGGGTCCCCTTTCTCGAGCCGTTCCTCCTCCAGCCGGTTGAGCAGCCCCAGCACCGTGGTGCCGCGCTCCAGGCCCCGATCCAGCAGGAACACCACTTCCGGCGTGCGCCGCATCTTCAGCCGCCGGCCCAGTTCACCCTTCACGTAGGGCGCGGCCGAGCGCAGACCGGCGATGGCCTCATCGCGCTCGGCGTCGCTGCCGTAGACGCTCACGAAGATCTTGCAGTGCTGGAGGTCGCCGGCCACCTCCACATGGGTCACGCTCACCATGCCCTGGCTGACCCGCTCATCCTTGATGCCGGCCACCAGAAGCTCGCTCAGCTCCCGCCGGATCAGGGAGGCCACCCGCTCCACCCGTCGCCCCTGTGCCATGGCTAAGCCACCGGAGTGGCGTTCAGCATCGCCTGCAGGATCAGCCCGAGGCTGAGCAGGCCGCTGACGGCAGCGCCGATCAGGGCCACCGCGGTGACGGGATTGCGGCCCCGGGCCGCCAGGGGCTCCAGGACGGAGTTGGCCACCCCCAGCCCGAAGGCGATCAGGTAACGCGGATAGCGCGTCACGTTCAGCAGGAAGTCCTTCATTGCCCCCGGAAACACTCATAGCGGTGCCTGCTGGCTACTCTGCCGCCTTGGCTTCGGGCTTGACGCATGCAGCTGCACCAGTTCCGCCACTCCGCCTTCTGCGAGAAGGTGCGGCTTGTGCTCGCTGCCAAGGCGCTCGACTACAGCGTGGTGGAAGTGACGCCTGGGGTGGGGCAGCTGGAGCTGTTCCGGCTCTCGGGCCAACGCCAGGTTCCGGTGCTGGTGGATGGTTCGGAGGTGATCGCCGACTCCACCGCCATCGCCCAGTACCTGGAGGCGCTCCATCCCCTGCCGGCGCTGTTGCCGGCAGAGCCTGAGCAACGGGCTCGGGTGCTGCTGCTGGAGGACTGGGCCGACACCGCCCTGGCGGCCGGAGTGCGAGCCGCCCTGCTGCAGGCCCTGGCCGGTGACCCCGTGCTCAGGGCCGGCCTGCTGCCGGAGGCCACCCCCGGGCCCGTGCGCCAGCTGCTCTCCAGCCTGCCCGGCGCCGTGATGCACGGCATGGGCGATGCGGTGACCGGCCTGATCGGCACCCAGGAGCGCCGCCAGCTGCAGACCAACCTGGAGCAGCTCGCCACCCTCACGGGCGGCCGCGCCTATCTGGTGGGCGACCAGCTCTCCCTGGCGGATCTGGCCGTGGTGGCCCAGCTCTCGCTGCTGCTGTTCCCGGCCAGCGCCGGGGCACCCCTGGCCGGGCACGGCATCAGCGGCCTGGCTGACCATCCGCTGCTGCAGCCGCTGTTCAGCTGGCGCGATGGGATCCTGGCCCAGCTGGGTCGGGTCGGAGCGGCACCAGCTTCAGACTGATGCCCCGGCTGCTGCTCGCCTGGGCCGCCAGGCCGGCAGTGGGTGACGGGTAGGTGGCCTGCCACTGCCGGGCCTCGATGCTGCCGTCGCTGCGCAGCTGGAAGCGGCTGAGCGTTTCCACCCGGCTCAACCGGGGTTGGCCCGGGCCATGCAGCACCTGCAGGGCCAGCTCATCGGCCAGGAACGCGCCGGTGGCCGGCTGGTCGCTGCGGCGACCGATCACACTGGATTCGAGCTGGAAGGGGGTGCCCTCTGGCCCCCGCAGCCTGGCGATCTGCCGGTTCGGGTCGGCCGGATCGTTCTCCACGCCCAGCAGGGCGTCCCCCAGCAGGGCGTTGCCGATGGCGCCGGCGTTGAAGGCCCGGTCCCCCACCACCGCCCCTTTGCCGTCGCGGAGGAAGCGCACCTGGTACTGGCTGCCATCGTCGTCACTGGCCAGCCAGGCCCCTTCGAACCAGGCCGGGTAGGCCAGGTCGCGGCGGCCGGGGCGCGTCAGCGGGGCCGGCAAGCTCCAGGCGGGCCACTGGGCGATCCGCGCCTCCAGGGGCGATGGGCCGGGGCTGCCGGCAGCAGGCCAGACAGCGAACCACAGCGCCAGGATGGCTGCCATCAGCGTGTTGCCCATGTCCGACCCCCTGTTGCGGGAGCTCGATCATTACGTGGTGCTGGAGCCGGGCGGGGCTGATCAGATCCTCACGGCGGCCGAAACCGTGGCCTGGCTGGAGGCCCACCTCGCCGCCCTGGCCCAGGTGCCCCACGATCTCGCCGATCTCGCCGGCGGCCGGGACAGGGCTGAACGGCTGCTCGAAACCGCCTGCGAGCTGGAGCTGGAGCCCGGCCGCGCCATCCAGTGGTTCGCCGTCAGGATCGATCCGCCGGGAGCCCATCCAGGGACGGGCTGAGGCCGCCGTCCTGATGGCGCAGCAGCGCTGGCTGTTCGGGGGGGCTCAAGGGCTCCCGCAGCACGCTGGGCAGGGCCTCGAGCAGCCGCTGCGCCACGACCTCGGGGGGCTCGCCGTCCTGGCTGATGCGGAGATCCGCCTGGCTGTAGAGGGGGCGACGGGCCTCCAGCAGGGCCCTGAGCCGGGCGGCGGGGTCCGGGTCCGCCAGCAGGGGCCGGGGGGTGGGGTCCTGCCGCAGCCGCTCCAGCAGCAGGGCCTCCGGAGCATCGAGCCACACCACCAGCCCCTGGTGCAGGTGGCCCCAGTTCTGGTGACGGCTGACCACCCCCCCGCCGGTGGCCACCACCAGGGAATGCCAGCCAGCGATCTGGGCAAGCACGGCTGTTTCCAGGTCCCGGAAGGCCTGTTCCCCATCGCTGGCAAAGATCTCGGCGATGCCGCGGCCCGCGGAGGCCTCCAGCACGGCATCGGCATCGACAACGCGGTAGCCGAGGGCTGCCGCCAGCGGAGCGGCCACCGCGCTCTTGCCCGCCCCCATCATTCCCACCAGGTAGAGGTTCACCCCCTGGAGGCGCTTGGCCAGGGCCAGGTGCGCAGCTGCGGCCATCTCCCCGCTTCAACAGAGCCTGTTTCTAGGATGAAGCCCACCGAACGAGCCCTATGACGGCCAGCGCCAGTCTCAGGCCCGCCCCAGGGATCGCAGCCCCCTGCCCCCCTGGCGCCGCCTCCGGCCATGGCCGCGGACGGCCCTGCCTGATCACCCGCCGGGCCACCTTCTGCGCCAGTCACCGTTACTGGCTGCCCGAATGCTCGGAGCAGGAGAATGCCGAACGCTTTGGTCGCTGCAGCCTGGCCCCCGGCCATGGCCACAACTACGAGCTGATCGTGGCCATGGCCGGGCCCCTCGACGGCGACGGCATGGTGCTCAACCTCTCCGAGGTGAAGCACGCCATTCGCTCCGCCGTGACCGCTCAGCTCGACTTCCGCTTCCTCAACGACGTGTGGCCGGAGTTCGACCTCTCCCGGCCTGAGGGCTGCCTGCCCACCACCGAAGCCCTCTGCCGCGCCATCTGGGCCCGGCTGGGGCCGCTGCTGCCCCTGGCCGGTCTGCGGCTCTACGAACAGCCTGATCTGTGGGTCGACCTGCTCCCCGCCGCCGCAGCTGCCGCCACTGACAGCCCCACCGACTCCGCTCCTGACTGCGCCGACCCCTCCGCCGCCCCGCTCCCCATGGAAGCCTTCCTCTCGATCCGCACCCACTTCGCCGCGGCCCACCGCCTGGCCCGTCCGGAGCTCAGCCAGGCCGAGAACGAGTCCATCTACGGCAAGTGTGCCCGCCCCCACGGTCACGGCCACAACTACCTGCTCGATGTCACCGTGCGCGGCGGCATCGATCCGCGCACCGGCATGGTGTGCGACCTCTCCGCCCTGCAGCAGCTGGTGGAAGACCTGGTGGTGGAGCCCTTTGACCACACCTTCCTGAACAAGGACGTGGAGCACTTCGCCAGCTGCGTGCCCACCGCCGAGAACATCGCCCTCCACATCGCCGACCTGCTGGCCAGCCCGATCGCGGCCACCGGCGCCAGGCTGCACAAGGTGCGCCTGCAGGAGAGCCCCAACAACGCCGCCGAGGTGTTCGCCGAAACCCCCCAGCTCGAGATGGTGCCTGCCGCCCTCGAGGCCCTGGTGGCCCGCTGAGCCCACCTGGGTGCCCACCCCGGAGCGCCCCAGACTGCGCCTGGTGCTGGCGGTGAGCCTCGACGGCCGTCTGGCGCCGCCCCAGGGGGGCGCGGCCCAGCTCGGCGGCCCGGGGGATCGCCGCGTGCTGGAGGAGGCCCTCACCTGGGCGGATGGTGGCCTGATCGGAGCGCGCACCCTGAGGTTGCACGGCAGCACCTGCCTGATCCGAGACGCCGATCTGCTGGCCCGCCGCCGCGTCAGGGGCCTTGCGCCCCAACCGGTGGCCTTGGTGGTGAGCCGCACGGCCCAGCTGCCGGCCAGCCTCCCCTTCTGGTCGCAGCCGCTGCAGCGCTGGCTGCTGGCCCCCCAGGCCTCGGCCGTGGCCCCTGGCTTCCAGCGCCATCTGCCGTTGGCCCCCTGGCCGCAGCTGCTGGCGGAGCTGGCTCAGCAGGGCCTGCAGCGGCTGGTGCTGCTTGGTGGCGCCTCCCTGGCGGCCTCCCTGCTGGCGGCTGATCTCGTCGATGAGCTGCAGCTCACCTTCTGCCCCCGGCTGCTGGGGGGCGCCCATCTGTGGCTGCCGGCCGATGCAGGCCTGCCTGCTCTGTCCCCTGCCCTGCAGCAGGGGGCCTGGCAGTTGCAGGACTGCCGCCGGCTGCCAGGGGGCGAGTGCCTGCTGCGCTACGGCCGCCTGATCGGCCCCGATGCCCTCGCCCCGGCCGATGCTTCCGGTTAGCTTGCCGGCCCCGGAGCCCCCTTGCCGTGGCTGAGCTGCGCGCCCGCTGGCACCAATCGCTGGCGGAGATTCCAGAGCCGGCCTGGGATGGGCTGCTGGCCGACGACCTACCCTTCTACCGCTGGCGCTGGCTGCGGCAGCTGGAGACCAGCGGCAGCGTCGTGCCGCGCCAGGGCTGGCAGGGCTGCCACCTGGGCCTGTGGCGCGGCGACACCCTGCTGGCGGTGGCACCGCTTTACCTCAAGGGCCACAGCTACGCCGAATTTATCTTCGACCAGAGCTTTGCCCAGCTTGCCGGCCAGCTGGGGCTGCGCTATTACCCCAAGCTCGTGGGCATGAGCCCGGTGAGCCCGGTGCAGGGCTACCGCTTCCTGATCGCCCCCGGGGAAGATGCCGCCGGCCTCACGGCCTTGATGCTGGAGCTGATCGATCGATTCTGCCGCGACCAGGGCCTGCTGAGCTGCAATTTTCTCTACGTGGATCCCCAGTGGCAGCCCCTGGCCGAGGCCGCCGGCTGCGCCGCCTGGGTGAACCAGCAGAGCCAGTGGAGCAACCCCGGCCACCGTCACTTCGATGACTACCTGGCCAGCTTCAATGCCAACCAACGCCGCAACATCAAGCGCGAGCGCAAGGCGGTGGGCGCCGCCGGGCTGCAGGTGACCCCCCTGGTGGGCGAGGCGATTCCGCCCGCCATGGTGGAGCGGATGCATGACTTCTACGCCCAGCATTGCGAGCGGTGGGGGCCCTGGGGCAGCAAATACCTCACTGAGCCATTTTTCGCGGCCGTGGGTGCCGATCCCGCCCTGCGCCGGGCTCTGGTGCTGTTCAGTGCCCACCGGGGAGATCCAGGTGACCCCGTGGCGATGTCGCTGTGTGTGCGCGGTGGTGATCACCTCTGGGGGCGCTACTGGGGCAGTGAGGTGGCAATCGACTGCCTCCACTTCGAGGTCTGCTACTACGCGCCGATCGCCTGGGCAATTGAGGCCGGCATCCGCCATTTCGATCCGGGGGCGGGCGGCAGCCACAAGCGGCGGCGGGGCTTTGTGGCCCAGCCCCGGGTGAGCCTGCACCGCTGGAGCGATCCACGCTTCGACGCGATCCTGCGGGACTGGCTGCCGGGGGCCAATGCGGAGATGCTGCGGGAGATCGCTGCCATCAACGCCGAGCTGCCGTTCACGGCTGACTACGATCCACCCCATGTCCCAGGCACCCTCCCCCCCCCTCACAACCCGCCAGCCTGCCCAGACCAGCCGGCAGCTGGATGACGAGCTGTCGCGGCGGTTCATCGCCCTCGACCCGGCCGGCTATTTCCTGATCAGCGTTGATCCTGAGGCGGGTGAACTGGTGGTGGAGCACTACGGCAACGGCATCGATGAGCGAGGTCTTGCCACTGATCCCGACACCGGCGAAGTGCTGAGCTGCCGCGGCGCAGGCCCGAGGCAGCCGCTGGCGATCTACCGCGGACGCACGGCCAAACAGCTGGGGGTGGTGCTCACTGAGGGAGAGGGCCCCTCGCCGCTCAGCCGCCTCGACCACGCCTTGTACCTGGGCAGGGAACTCCAGAAGGCCGAGTGGTGCCTGGAGCAGGGTGTCACCTACATCCAGGACTGAACCAAGCGATCAGGCCGAAATCAGCTCCGGCACTGGTGCGGCAGTGGGCTCGGGAGGCTCCGGTGGAATCTGGGCCAGCTGGGCTTCGATTTCGTTGCGCACAATCGCCCTGTATTCGAGGAAGTGCTCGTTGTGGGCCAGGATGGCGATGAAGCCCTTGAAGCGCTTCGGGTTATGGCGGGCCATGCCGTAGAGGGCCTTCCAGAAGCGGAAGCGGGTGCTGCGGCGGATTCCCTGACGCCAGATGATGATCGCCAGAGCGCGAAGATCAATCCAGCTCACGGGCTTCTTCGGGGTGCCTTCGGGCTCTGGAGTGAGGAACTCTTTGTATTTCTGGGGGGGCAGCTTCAGAAAGTAGTTGTAGACGCGATCAATGTAGGCGTGGGGCTCATAGAGCTTGGAGAAGGCATCCACATATTCATTGGCGATGTCACGAAGCGGCCTAGTGGGTACAAAATTGAGCAGGTTGGTCTGGTTCACGCCCTTCGCGGCGGACGAATCCTGAATCAGACGCCCTTCCCGCTCGAGACGATGCCAGAGGGCCGTGTTGGGAAGCGCCTGGAGCATGCCCATCATCGCGTGGGGGATGCCGGTGCGGGTCACAAAGTCGACGATGCGATCGCCAGCTCCCTGCTTTTCACCGTCGAAGCCGATGATGAAGCCCGCCATCACCCGCATCCCATAGGATGTGATCTTGTTGACGGAATCGTCCAGGGAACTACGGGTGTTCTGGAGCTTGCCCGCCACCTCCAGACTGGCTTCATCCGGAGTCTCGATGCCGAGGAAGAGGCTCTCGAAGCGACACTCCACCATCATCTGCATCAACTCATCGTCGGCCGCCAGATCCACCGAGGCCTCGGTGGCGAAGCTGAACGGATAGCGATGATCGATCTGCCACTGTTTCAACACCGGTAGCAGGCGCTTCACATTGCGCTTGTTGCCGATGAAATTGTCATCCACCAAAAAGACCGAGCGGCGCCAACCGAGGTCGTAGAGCCGCTGCAGTTCGGCAACCAGCTGCTCCGGTTCTTTGGTACGAGGCTTGCGCCCATACAGCACGATGATGTCGCAGAACTCGCACTGGAACGGGCAGCCCCTGGAGAACTGCACCGACATTTCCGAGTAGGCCTCCATTTCCAGGAGGTCGAACCGGGGGATCGGGGTGCCGGTGACATCGGGCTTTTCACCGCCGGAATTGAAGCGCCCCTGCTGATCACCACGCTCCAGGGCCTCGATGAACATCGGCAGGGTGATTTCACCCTCATCGAGCACCTTGAAGTCGGCCAGATCGAGCTCTGGAGCATCAGGGGTGGAGCTGGCGAAGGGTCCGCCCACGGCCACGGGCAAACCCCGCTGCTTGGCCCTGGCGATCTGGGCCGCCATGTCGCCCTTCTGCACGATCATGCCGGAGATCACCACCAGCTCGGCCCAGTCCCACTCCGCCTCGGTCACCTCGCGCACGTTGCGGTCCACGAGCTTCATGGGCCACTCCTGGGGCAGCAGTGCCGCCACGGTGACCATGCCCAGCGGAGGCAGGAGCACCTTGCGGTTCACCAGCTCCAGGATCTTTTCGTAGCTCCAGAACGTCTTGGGAAATTCCGGATAGATCAGCAGGGTGCGCATGGGGGGTCTCGACGTGGCCGGAACAACGGGGCCAACACAGGTGGCCGTCGGAACGTTGCTGAGCTGAGGGGTGCTGAGGTGAAGGGAGCTGACGGAAAGGGTCTGAAGCGGCGGTTCGATCGGCTTCAGGAGAGCGGCTTGGCCGGTTGGGCCGCCTGGGTGGGCCTCCGGACCAATTGTGGGCGCACCTTAGGCAGAAGGCCGGGCCGGTGCCTGGCGAGCCGGGCCTCTGCTGTAATGGGCACACGACTTTGCAGCAGAGGCCACGATGGGTGTAGCGATCTACCTGGGTCTGGTCGGGGGCGGCCTGGTCGCCGCGTTCCTGGGCTCAGTGCTGTTGCGCAGGATCAAGCTGATCTGAGCCGGCTGGCGGCCACGGCATCGCCCACCATGGCTGCGGCGCCCACCACCTCGCCCACGAGGTCGTAGGTGTCCGCTGCGGTGATCCGCACCGGCACCATCGTTCCCGGCGCCGCACAGAGGCCGCCGACGCCCGGCAGCACCCTCACATCCCCGTCCACATCCGGCGCGAAACGGGCACAGCGGCCCAGCATCTCGCCGCTGGAAGGGTTCTCCTGCTCAACCAGCACGTCCACGATCCTGCCCACCCAGGCGGCGTTCCGCTCGGCGGCGATCGGTTGCTGCAGGGCCATCAGCCGATCCCTGCGCTGCTGGGCCACGGCCGCCGGCACGGGGTTCGGCAGGTCCACGGCCGCGGTGCCGTCCTCGGGTGAGAACGTGAACACGCCCACGTGGTCGAAGCGCTGCTCGGCCACGAAGTTCAGCAGGTGCTGGAAGTGCTCCTCGGTTTCACCCGGGAAGCCCACAATGAAGGTGGTGCGCAGCACGGCATCGGGAAGCTGCTCGCGGATCCGCTGCAGCAGGTCGCCGCGCACGTTGGCCTGCCAGGGGCGGTTCATGGCCCGCAGCACGTCCGGATGGCTGTGCTGCAGCGGCAGATCCAGGTAGGGCAGCACATTGGCCACGTCCCGGTAGGCCGCCAGCACCTCGGCCGTGAGCCCGGTGGGATAGGCGTAGTGCACGCGGATCCAGGGGATGTCCACCTCTCCGAGGGCCCGCAGCAGCTCGGCCAGGTGGGGCCTGCCGTAGAGGTCGAGGCCGTAGTTGGTGCTGATCTGGCTGATCAACACCAGTTCCTTCACCCCCTGGGCCGCCAGGCTGTGGGCTTCGGCCACGATCGATTCGATCGGCCGGGAGCGCTGGTCGCCGCGCAGCTTGGGGATGATGCAGAAGGCGCAGCGGTAGTCGCAGCCCTCAGCCACCTTGAGGTAGGCCACGGCCTCGGAGGTGGTGCGGTAGCGGGGCAGGTGCTCGTCGGCCACGAAGGTGGGGGTGGCGCTCACCTGGTTGACCCGCTCGCCGGCCTCCACCCGCTCCAGCACGCTCACGATGTGCTGATAGTCGCCGGTGCCCACGATCGCCCTGGCCTCCGGCAGGCTTTCGAGCAACTCCTCCTGAAAGTGCTGGGCCAGGCAGCCGGCGATGATCAGCTCCTTGCCCTGTTCAGCCAGCTCCACCAGGGTGCGCACCGATTCCTCGCGGGCGTCCTGGATGAAGCTGCAGGTGTTCACCACCACCACGCTGGCCTCGCTCTCATCGGCGCTCACGCCGTAGCCCGCCTCAGCCAGCAGCCCGAGCATGTGCTCGGTGTCCACCCGGTTCTTCTCGCAGCCCAGGTGGGCGAAGGCGATGGTGGCCGGGGAGGAGCCGTTGGGGCGCGCGGAACTCATGGGCAGGGGTTGGCCGATCCACCACCCTATGGGGGAGGGGATTGCGCTGGCCCGAGTGTCCTGCTGCGGCGACCATGCCGTTGAGGCGGCTGCGAGAATCCGCGGACTGCCCACCTCCTGCTGTCGATGACCTCCAGCCGACTCAGCGATCGCCTCAACAATTCCCGCCGCCGGGGCGATCCCGGCAGGCGCTGGGTGCGGGTGGTGTTGTCCGTTCTGGCCACGGTGGGCGTGATCGACACGGGCACGATCACCCTGCAGCGCTGGGGCCTGTTCGGCCAGCTGGCCTGTCCGGGTGGCGCTGAGGGCTGCGACAAGGTGTTGAACAGCGCCTGGGGCAGCGTGCTGGGCCAGCCCCTGTCCCTGTTCGGCTTCCTGGCCTACCTGGCCATGCTGCTGATGGCGGTGGTGCCTCTGGTGCTCAAGGGCGACCTGCGCGATCGCCTGGGCTCCCTGAGCTGGTGGGGCATGTTGCTCACCAGCATCGGCATGGCGGTGTTCAGCCTGCTGCTGATGGGCGTGATGGTGCTGAAGATCCAGGCCTTCTGCTTCTTCTGCGTGCTCTCGGCTGTGGTCAGCGTGTCGCTGCTGGTGTTCACCCTGCTGGGCGGCAGCTGGGACGATCGCGGCCAGCTGCTGTTTCGCGGCGTGCTGGTGGCCCTGGCGGTGGGGCTGATCGGCCTCGGTTGGGCCACGGCCGTGGACCGCCCCGTGGTCGAGACGCTGCCTGGGACTCCGCCAGTGGTGGAGAGCGAGAGCACCCCCCTGACCCTGGCCCTGGCCGAACACCTCACTGAGACTGGAGCCGTGATGTACTCCGCCTACTGGTGCCCCCACTGCCAGGATCAGAAGGAGATGTTCGGCCAGGAGGCCAGCAAGAAGCTCAAGGTGATCGAGTGTGCCGAGGATGGTGTGGGCAGCCAGAAGGCCCTCTGTGACAGCAAGGGCGTGCAGGGCTTCCCCACCTGGGAGATCAATGGCCAGCTCGATTCCGGTGTCAAGCCCCTGGAGCGCCTGGCCCAGGTGAGTGGTTTCCAGCCCCAAAACTGACCGGCTTCAGGCCTCGCTGTGCCGATGGCCAGTGGGCCCCTGCTTCACGGCGGCCGTGCTGATCGGCCTGCCGCGGCCCTGGCAGCTGTGCACCCGCCAGAAGGGCTGGCTGCTGGGCGTGTCGGTGCGGAAGTGGCCACCGCGGCTCTCCTGGCGGAACAGGGCGGCCTCCATCAGCAGCTCCGCCAGCACCAGACGCTGGTGCAGCTCCTGGTGCAAGGGCCAGCTCTGCCGAGACGCCGGCGCCAGCTGGAGCCGCTGACTCACGCTCAGCTCTTGAACCCTTTGCCAGCTGGGGTCGTGTTCCAGGCTGCGGCGTTGGCGTCGAATCGTGGTCAGACTCTTCGCCAGGGCCTGGCCCTGGCGTTCCACCCCCGCCACCTGCCAACACAGCTGTCTGAGCTCCTGGATCTGGTCCTTCAGCGCTGACGACCCCAGCCTCGGTGCGGCGAGCACCCCGGCCACCTCGGCGAGCCCCTCTGGGGCGGCTGAGGGCCCGAGCGCGATCTGGCGCAGCTGCCGGGCGAACACCAGGCACTCCATCAGGGAGTTGCTGGCCAGTCGGTTGGCCCCGTGCACGCCGCTGCAGGCCAGTTCTCCCACGGCGTAGAGCCAGGCAGGGTGGTGGCAGCGGCCAGGTCGGTGCGGACACCGCCCATCCAGTAGTGGGCCGCTGGTGCCACAGGCAACGGCTCTGCTGTGGGCTCCAGTCCCAGCTCCCGGCAGCGCCCCAGGATGGTGGGGAACTGGCGGCTCAGGTGCTCCTGGCCAATCGGCCTGAGGTCGAGCCAGAGATGGTCTACACCCTGCTGCCGCATCCGCCGTGCCAGGGCCCGGCTCACCTGGTCCCTCGGGGCCAGATCCCCCCCCTCCAGCTCCGCCACCGGGCTGGCTCCGCTCCCGTCCAGCAACCGGGCCCCTTCGCCGCGCACCGCCTCGGAGATCAGGAAATGGGGGGCCCCGGGCAGCATCAGGGCCGTGGGGTGGAACTGCACGAACTCCAGGTCGCGCACCTCGGCGCCGGCCTGCCAGGCCATCGCCAGGCCATCGCCACTGGAATGGGTCGGGTTGGTGGTATGGGCGAACAGATGGCCGCCGCCGCCGGTGGCCAGCACCACGGCCCGGGCCCGCAGCCAGTGGATCTGATCTCCCTCCAGAAGCTGCAGCCCGCAGCAGCGCCCCGCCTCCACCAGCAGCTGCAGGGCCACCACCCCCTGGCGCTGCTCCAGGCCGGGGCGGCGACGCACCTCCCGCTCCAGGGCATCCACGAGGGCGCCGCCGGTGCGGTCCTGGGCGTGCAGCACGCGCCGGTGGCTGTGGGCGGCCTCCAGGGTGGTGCTGAGGGCGGTGCCGTGGCGGTCGAAGGCCATGCCGAGCTCCAGCAGGCGTTGCACGCAGCCGGGGGCCTCATGCACCAGCAGTTCCACGGCCTCGAGGTCGCAGAGGCCGGCGCCGGCTTTGAGGGTGTCGTCGCGGTGGCTGGCAAAGCTGTCGGTGGCGCTGGTCACGGCAGCAATGCCGCCCTGGGCCCAGCGGCTGGCGGAGCGGGGTTTGCGCTCCTTGCTCAGCAGCAGCACCCGCAGACCGGCGGGCAGCTCCAGGCAGCTCATCAGCCCGGCGGCGCCGCCTCCCACCACCACCACATCCCAGTCACACTGCGCCATGGGTGCTGCGGGCTCGGGGCTGCCGCCGGCATGAAAAAAGCCGCCGGAAAGCCCCGACGGCGTTCAACGGTGCAGGAAGCCTAGGGGCTGGCTTCAGCGGTACTGCCCGTCGTTGATGCGATCGAAGCCCTCGTTCAGGGCAATGGACGCCGGGGTCACGGTGAAGTTGTCCTTGTACTTGTTGAACAGCTCCTTCTGGCGCTCGGTGAGGTCGAGGTTCAGCACGTCATCGACGCTGTCGTAGGGGCCGCCCAGCACGATCTTGCCGGCCAGGGTGGGGTACATGCCGGGGTAGTCCTGGAAGCGGCGCACGGAACTGTTGTTGAGGTCCACCTTGCCGCCGCGTTCAGCGATCTTGTCGTCGGCGGTGTTGCGACGCTCAGCCGCCACCGCTGCCGGAGGCAGCACCAGGGTGACCAGCAATCCGGCCAGCACAAGACCACTCATCAGCCAGGCAGCCAGCCTTTTCATCACGAGAACTCTCCGGAGAAGGACAGGAACAGGCGGTGGCCGGACCACCGACCGCTAACCGTACAGAAGAGAATCGTCTGAAATCCCCCCAGCCCTTCAGGCATTTGCAGATCTTCAGATCAGGCCGGTGAGGCCCGGAGCCAGCAGAGCCAGCAGCAGAAACAGGCCGTCCACGGCCAGGGTGGTGATCAGGGTGGCGCCCACCACCTGACCCAGCTCGCCTCGCTGCCACAGCCATCGGCTGGCCGCGAGCAGCAGGGCGGCAAAGCCGGCCACCAGGGCCAGGCAGGCCGGCTGCAGCACCTGCAGCCCTGCGGCGTGCAGCACCAGCATCGCCTCGCCGCCTGGGGCGGCGAGGGCCTCGGGCCAGAGGGGCATCAGGCCGGTGGCGGCGATGGCCGCGTCGGTGCTGGCCGTGCCGATCAGGGAACCCAGGTAGAAGCCGCAGGCCAGGCGCCAGCGGCTGCCCAGGCCCGCCAGGGCCAGGGGCAGGGCAAAGGCTTCGATCGGCAGGTGCCAGAGGGGATGCAGACGGGCCCAGCCCCAGAACAGCGAACCGGCCAGCCAGCTGCCGGAGAAGCCCACCAGCAGCAGTCCGAGATGGCGTAGCCGGGGCTCGCTGCGGCGCTCCAGACCCAGGCCGATCGCCAACAGAACAGCGGTGAACAGCACTGAGCTGGCGGGGGCGAACCGCACCCAGGGGGCCTGCAGGAACACCGGCAGGGCCACCAGCACCACGCTGATGACCACCAGGCCGAGGCGGGGCTGCAGCAGCGTCTCAGTCGATGAGGCCTGGGGTCTGGCCGGGCCGGCTCCCACCAGGCGAGGGGTCAGAGCGTCAGAGACGGTCGGTCGAGGCAGTGTGCTGGTGGGAGCCCCGATCACCGTGTTGTGAAGAAAGTTGTGCAACCTTAAGGGGTCTGCAGCACCCGCCTGGCCATAGGGTCGGCCATCGATGCGCTCCCACCGGGATGCAGGCAGCTGGATCGATCGCTGAGGCCGGGCTGCAGCCCGGCCTGCTGGAGGCCTGTTGGCGAGCCCTGGTGCTGGGAGTGGTTCAGGGGCTCACCGAGTTTCTGCCGATCAGCAGCACGGCCCACCTGAAGGTGGTGCCGGTGATGCTCGGCTGGGGGGATCCGGGCGTGGCCGTGACCGCCGTGATCCAGCTCGGCAGCATCGCGGCCGTGGTGGCCTACTTCCGCCGTGACCTGCGCGAGGTGCTGGGGGCCATGGGGCGAGCTTGCCGCCACGGCCAGTGGAGCGACCCCTCGGCCCGGCTGGGGGTGGCGATCGGCCTGGGCAGTGTGCCGATCGTGCTGGCGGGCCTGGCCATCAAGCTCTGGGTGCCGGACTTCGACAATTCGCCGCTGCGCAGCCTCACGGCCATTGCGGTGGTGTCGATCGTGATGGCGCTGCTGCTGGCCCTGGCCGAGGCCCTGGGTCGCCGCCGCCGCCAGCTGGTGGCTGTGCGGCCCTGGGACGGGATTCTGGTGGGCCTGGCCCAGATGCTCGCTCTGGTGCCCGGCGTGTCGCGCTCCGGCAGCACGCTCACCGCGGCCCTGTTCGATGGCTGGCAGCGGGCCGATGCCGCCCGCTTCTCCTTTCTGCTGGGCATCCCGGCGATCACTCTGGCCGGGTTGGTGCAGCTCAAGGACGCCCTCGAGGCTCCGGCTGCAGGCGGCGTGATTCCGATGCTGGTGGGCATCGCCTCGGCGGCGGTGGTGTCCTGGGCGGCCATCGCCTGGCTGCTGCGCTATCTGCAACGCCACAGCACCTGGCTGTTCGTGGGCTATCGCCTGCTGTTCGGCCTGGTCATCCTGCTGGGCCTGCGCGCCACAGTGGGGCCGTGAACGCGGACTTCTGAACAGCAGCGACCATGTGGAATGAACCTTCCGCCGGGATCGCTCTGGCCGGGCCGTCCGGCGAGCCCCTCAGCCTGCCCCAGCCGGCGGTGGTGGCCAGCGTGGAGCCCGAGTCGATCGGGGCCGAGCTGGGCGTTGAGCCCGGCGACCGCCTGCTCAGCATCAATGGCCGCCGTCCCCGTGATCTGATCGACCTGCAGATGCTGGTGGGGGAGGAGGAGCTCGTGCTGGAGATCCAGGATCCAGGCGGCACGCTCCACACCGTGGAGCTGGAGAAGGATCTCGACGTGGGCCTGGGGCTGGTGTTCACCGAGGCCCTGTTCGATGGCCTGCGGCAGTGCAACAACGCCTGTGCCTTCTGCTTCATCGACCAGCAGCCCCCCGGGCGCCGCCGCAGCCTTTACCTCAAGGACGACGACTACCGGCTGAGCTTCCTCTACGGCTCCTACCTCACCCTCACCAACCTCACCCCAGCCGACTGGCAGCGGATCGAGCAGCAGCGCCTCTCGCCCCTGTTCGTGTCTGTGCATGCCACCGATCCGGAGCTGCGCAGCCGCCTGCTGGTGAACCCGCGGGCCGGGCTGCTGCTGGAGCAGCTGCGCTGGTTCGCGGCCCGCGATCTGCAGATCCATGCTCAGGTGGTGGTGTGCCCCGGCCTCAACGATGGCCCTGCCCTGGAGCGCACCCTGCGGGATCTGGCCGGTTTCGGCGGCGGCGACTGGCCGGCGGTGCTCTCGGCGGCCGTGGTGCCAGTGGGGCTGACCCGCTTCCGCCCCAAGGACGATGCCCTGCGGCCGGTGGACCGGGCCTGTGCCCGCCAGGTGGTGGCCCAGGTGGAGGCGCTCCAGGCCGAGTTCGAGCCGGCCCTGGGCAGCCGCTTCGCCTGGCTCTCCGACGAGTGGTATCTGCTCGCCGGCCTGCTGCTGCCCCCGCGGCGCGCCTACGAGGACCTGCCGCAGCAGGAGAACGGTGTGGGCAGCATCCGCGCCTTCCTCGAGGCCCTCGATGCGGCCACCGCCGCCCTGCCCCGCCGCCTGGATCGCCCCCGCCGCCGCAGCTGGGTGGTGGGCCGGCTGGTGGCCGAGGCCCTGCAGCCCGTGGTGGATCGCCTCAATGCCGTGGAGGGCCTGGAGCTGGTGCTGCACGGGCTGGAGAGTCCCTACTGGGGGCAGCAGCAGGTGGTGACCGGGCTGCTCACCGGCTCCGACCTGCTGGAGGGCTTGCGGGACGCCGACCTCGGCGATGCGCTGCTGCTGCCGAGCGTGATGCTCCGCCAGGGGGAGCCGGTGTTCCTCGACGACATGACCCTGGAGCAACTGCGTTCGGCCCTGCCCGTTCCCGTGCTGCTGGTGGGGAGTGCGGCCGATCTTGTGGCCTGCTGTATCGGCAGTGACGGGCTGGATCCTTAAACTCCGGCAGAACCGTAAGGACTCCGGCGTGTCCCGACTCGCATCCCGCCTGGCCTTGCTGGGCGTCCTGGGCCTGCCCCTGACTACTGTGCTGCTGGGGCCTGCAGCGGCCCTGGCCCAGGAGGAGTCTCCTGAGTCCGGTCTGCCGGAAGCCGGCGAGGCCGAACCGCCCGAGGCCACTGCGGCCACCGAGGCCCTTCCACTGGCCCCGGACATCAAGGGCGAGCGACCGCGGCTGAATCCTGCGCTTGTGACCCCGGCCGCCACCCAACTGCAGCCTGGTCTGGAAGACCTGCCCGCCCCTGATTCCCTGGCTCTGCCCACACGACCGGAGCAGGTGGTGATCGAGGAACTGCGGCCTCTGACCCTGATCCAGGTGGAGAACCTCGCTGAGGTCAACAATCCCAGCCTCAAGGCGATCGCCTCCCAGGTGGATCAGGCCCAGAGCGCCCTGCGGGCTGAGATCGCCCTCTGGTACCCCAGCATCGACCTGAATGCCAACGCGCTGCCTTCCTTCAGCTACTCAAGGCAGCGCAACAGCCTCAGCACCGGCGACAGGGAAACGCGTACCCAGGACCGCTGGGCAGCGGGTCTGGCGATCACCGCCCAGTGGGCCCTGATCAACCCGCAGCGCACGCCCTCGATCGCGGCGGCCCGCGATGAGTTCGAGAGGGCTAAATACCAGTACGTGATCGCCCTGCGGGATCTGCGTCTGCAGGCCGCCCAGCTCTATTTCACGCTGCAGCAGCGCGACGATCAGGTGAGAATCGGTCAGCAGTCGGTGCGCGCCTCCCTGGTGAGCCTCAGGGATTCCCGGGCTCGCTTCCAGGCCGGCGTGGCCACCAAGCTGGAGGTGCTTGAGGCCGAAACCCAGCTGGCCCGCGACCAGCAGCTGCTCACCACGGCCCTGGCGGAGCAGTCGATTTCCCGCCGCCGCCTGGCCGCCCTGCTCGACCTGCCCCAGAACGTCACCGCCACGGCGGCCGATCCATCCCGGGTGCTGGGAGTGTGGCAGCCCTCGATCCAGGAGAGCATCGTGGCGGCCTACGCCTTCCGCGAGGAGCTCGACCAGATCCTGCTGGACATCTCCATCTCCAACAGCAACGCCAACGCCGCCCAGGCCGCCAGCCAGCCCTTCCTGAACGTCTTCGCGGAACTCGGCTCCGATTTCGTCAACGGCGGTCAGGACTTGGGTGACATCACTGTTGATTCCTCCAGAAGCTTCGACACCCGCGTGGGGCTCAATTTCAGTTGGAGCCTGTTTGATGGCGGGGCGTCGGCGGCCCGGGCTCGCCAGGGCCGCCAGCGGGCCCAGCAGAACCGCTTTGAGTTCGCCGACCGCCGCGACTCGATTCGCGAGGAGGTGGAGGAGAGCTTCTACAACCTCGATAAAAACAACCGCAACATCACCACCACGGCCCGCGAGGTGATCTCCGCCCGGGAATCCCTGCGGCTGGCGCGGTTGCGCTTCCAGGCCGGCGTCACCACCCAGCGGGAGGTGGTGGACACTCAGCGGGACCTCACCCAGGCCGAGGTGCGCTACGCCGAAGCCATCACCGAATACAACGTGAACCTGGCCGAGCTGCGGCGCCGCACCGGTCTCGATCAGATCACCACCTGTCCGGCCCGCAGCCTCTCGCCGATCAAGCCTGAGCCAGCCGCCGACATTCCCGTTGAGCCCACCCCTCTGCTGCCGGCCTGCCAGGCCGCTGTGCCGGGGCCGGCCTGATCGGTGGCCACGGCCGAGGCTCCGATGCAGACCCAGGCCCCGGGCCTTGGCCTGGCGCGCACCCTGCGCCTCGGCCTCTTCCAGGGCTGCCTCGGCTGCCTGGCGGTGATCTTCGCGGGCCTGCTCAACCGGGTGATGATCAGCGAGCTCAACATCCCTGCCCTGCTGGTGGGGGTGGCCCTGGCCTTTGAGCAGTTCGTCTCGCCGGCCCGGGTGCTGGTGGGTCAGGTGTCCGATGCCCATCCCCTGGGCGGTCGTCACCGGCTCCCCTACATCTGGATGGGCACGGCGGCCTTCTGCGCTCTGGCCGTGCTCTCGATTCCCCTGATCTTCCACGTGGCCCGCCTGCTGCAGGCCGGTGAGGCCCACACCATCACGGCGGGGGTGCTAGCCCTCTGCGGCCTGTTCGCCGCCTACGGGCTGGCTATTTCCACCGCCTCCACGCCCTACCTGGCCCTGGTGATCGACCGCACCAACGAGCAGGAGCGCCCCCGGGCGGTGGGCATCATCTGGTGCCTGCTCACGGTGGGCATCGTGGCGGGCGCCATCAGCATCGCCATCGGCCTGCGCGGCCTCGATGGGGTGGAGGACCCCGCCGTGCTGGAGCCGGTGCTGTTCGCCTTCATGGTGAAGGTGGTGCTGGTGGTGCTGCTGATCACCCTGGTGGCCACCGCGGGCATGGAACGTCCCCAGACGGGTCAGCAGCTCAGCACGGCGGCGCCCGCCAGGATTCGATCACCCTGAAGCAGTCGTGGGCCCTGATCACTTCGAGCCGCCAGGTGCTGGTGTTCTTCCTGTTCCTGGTGCTGTTCACCCTGGCCCTGTTCCTGCAGGATCCGATTCTCGAGAGCTACGGGGCTGAGGTGTTCGGGATGCCGATCGCGGCCACGGCCTCGCTGAATGCCCTGTGGGGAATCGGCACCCTGCTGGGCCTGCTGCTTGCCGGCCTCTGGATCGTGCCCAAGGCCGGCAAGCTGGCCACGGCCCGGCTCGGCTGCCAGCTGATCCTGGCGAGTCTGCTGTTGTTGATGGCGGCGGGCGCCCTGGGTCAGATTCCGGTGTTACAGGTTGTGATGGTGCTGTTCGGGCTGTCGGCCGGCATCGGCACCAACAGCGCCCTGGTGCTCATGCTGGATCTCACCCTTCCCCAGGCGGCCGGCACTTTCGTCGGGGTCTGGGGTCTGGCCCAGGCCATGTCCAGGGCCCTGGGCAAGGTGATCGGCGGCGGCCTGCTCGACCTGGGGCGTTGGCTTCAGGAGATCAGCGGACTGTCCCCAGGTCCTTTGCCCCCCTTCGCCCTGGTGCTTGGCGTCGAGGCCCTGGTGGCGCTGGCGGCCCTGGTGGCGCTGAGCCGCGTCAACCTGCGCCAGTTCAGGGAGGATACGGGCAGAAGTCTCAGCAAGGTCCTGGCCCTCGAGATTGGATGACCACAACACCCACCCGCCCTGCTCTGGATCCAAGGCTTGCAGCCCTGCTCGATCGGGTGGCCGAGCGGCAGCGCGCGGATTTCGGTCATGCCGTGTCGGATCTGAAGGCCGACGGCAGCCTGATCACGGCCTGTGATCGCTGGAGCGACGCCACCCTGGTGCAGGGGCTGGGTGAGCTCTTCCCCAGGGAGGGAGTGCTGAGCGAGGAGGGCGACAAGCATGTCCCCCGGAGCGAGGCCTTCTGGGTGGTTGACCCCCTGGACGGCACGACCAATTTCGCGGCGGGCATCCCCTACTGGGCCATCTCGCTGGCCCGTTTCGAGGCAGGGCGGCCGGTGCTGGCCGTGCTGGATGTGCCGCCGCTGCGCCAGCGCATCGTGGCGGTGCGGGGCCAGGGGGCCTGGCGCAATGGCAAGCCCCTGCATCCCCCCTCGCTGCAGGCCCATCCCGCCGGCTGTGCCTCCCTCTGCAGCCGTTCGATCGGGGTGCTGCAGAAGCTTCCCAACCGCCGCTTCCCCGGCAAGATCCGCCTGCTCGGGGTGGCGAGCCTGAACCTGGTGAGTGTGGCCATGGGCCAGACCGTCGCGGCCCTGGAGGCCACGCCCAAAATCTGGGACCTGGCGGCGGCCTGGCTGGTGCTCGATGAACTCAGTTGTCCGCTGCGCTGGCTGCTGCGTTCGCCTGAGCAACTCCAGCCCGGCAGCGATCAGACCCTGGCCGACTATCCAGTGCTGGCGGCCGATCGCGGCACAACGCTGGAGCGCTTCATGCCGTGGGCGGACGCTCTGGTGACGCTCAAGCCTGAAGCACCGGCAGAGGAGGGCTGAGCAGGTGCTATAGTTTTGGACTGCTCTGAGAGGGGAAGGCCGCGAGGCTGGAACCAGAGAGGAGCAGGCTTACAGAGATGGAAGAGCGCCTGCGAGAGCGGCCCTTCGGTGCTGTAGGTTTCTTAGGTCGCTGCGAGGCGACAGCCACCGAGAGCTTCTGGAAACGGGAGTGGAGGTAGCAGAACCTGGA
>NZ_JADEWM010000007.1:0-159703 GCF_015207615.1 Cyanobium sp. LEGE 06113
GCGCCGCGACAGCCTGGTCACGATCCCGATCCCCGCTGCGATCTCAGGCTCCAGCGGGCTTCCGAACAACCACTCTCTACCGGTCAACCAGATTGACGCCACCCGTCAACCTGATTGACACGGGACAGCAGTGGAACGGCATGGGTGGCTGGGGCTTCAGCTTGGCGAGCGAATTTCGACCCAGGATTCCCCTTCGCCAAGGCTGGTCACCGCCTGCTCAAGGGTGCGCAGGAGCACGGCCTGAAGAGCCTCGTTGGAACTGTTCTCCACACGGAGCCAGATCACCTGAGGTGGCGGGCCCTGCACGGAGATCACATGGTCATCGGCATCCCTGAGGCCGAGCTCTCTGACTGGCACCGCCTTGATCGGGGCGAACTGTGCTGTGATCCAATGTGCCAGGGCTGGCGACAACTGGGCATCGAGCCAGAGAATCACGCCACCAGCACGGGATGATCCAACTCGCGTCCAACGTAGCTGAGAGCCGCCTGCAGACCGTCGGGCTCAAGATCAGGTAGCTCGGCAAGGATCTGATCGGGGGAAAGGCCAGCGGCATACAGATCGAGCACATCGCTGACGCGGATCCGCATGCCTCTGATGCAGGCCTTGCCCCCGCACTGGGCTGGGTTGTGGGTGATGCGTGAATGATCCTTGGGTTCAAGTTAGTGGCTCCAGCCCCCCTCAAACCGCCAGCGCCATCACCGGCATCCACATCGCCGGAATCTCCCGCTCCAGCCGCCAGCGAATCGCCATCGGCCGCTCCCCTTCGTGGCTTGCATACGTGGCAAACCCGAGGCAAACAGACGGCTCCGTGACCGTGCCCTGCCTGCGCTGCTCCCGCACAAACAGCAGCACCCGTGAGCCGCGCGCCTGGTGGTTGACATACCGCTGGCCGGTGGCGGAAGCAGCTGTGGTGGTGCTCTGACTCTCCCAATGGAACAGGGACGGCCCGAGGGCCAGGTCGCGGTAGCGGGTGGTGGGGGAGAAGAGGGCTTCGCTCTTCCTGAGGGTTTCGCGATGGATCCAGGGGGCGTGATCGGTGAGCACGCCGTAGCCGCAAGGCTTCTGCGAAGCAGTAGGCGGCTTCGATCTCGGCCCGGCTGTAACGGCCGTGCACGCGCAGCAGGGGCACCGGCAGCGCCCAGGGCAGGGGGTGGAGGCGGTGATCGGCACACCCGGCGCCAGGCTCCGGCCTGCCAGAGCACGGCCTGGTCTTCGTGGCATCGCGATGATGAAGCCCATGACCACCACACCGCCCCCACTGGTGAGCCGCGAGGCCGCGAGGCGCTGCCGGCGTTCTCGCAGCGGCTGGTGGAGCGCTACGCCCCCGAGAAGGTGATCCAGTACTCCTGCGCAGAAGCCTGCGGCTACGGTTCCCTGGCGCGTGGTGAGGAGCGCTGGGATTCCGATTTGTGACTAGCACTGGATGATGGTCACGTCAGGGGATGGCTATGCCGCTCAACCCAGCTTGTGTATGCCCTTCGATCAAGGCCACCAGAAGCCACAGCAAGGATTGAGGCTTCTGCCGCATCCACTGAGGTCCTGAGTTGATGGCCGTTCAGCATCAACATCACCTCCGTGTCGGCGTGACCAATTCGTTTGTTACCATCCACGAAGGGATGATTGGTGATGAGTGAAAAATCGAGACAGGCGGCTTTATTGATGATCGTTGGATAAAGATCATCCCCGGCAAAGGTTTGGCGAGGCTGGCTCAGTGCAGCTTCCAGCAGGCCAAGATCTCTCAGTCCTGGTGAGCCGCCGCTGGTGATGATCAGCTGGCGGTGAAGCTCCAGCACCTCACCAAGTTGAAGAAAGCGGATCACGCCAGACGACGGTAGAGCTCCTCATTCTTTGAGAGAACTCTCGCAGCGATGGTTTCGAAATCGGCGGAAGGGCGACTGAGCAGATCCCGAATGGCTGCAGCTGCCAGGTCTTCCTGGGGCACGTTCAGTCGACGGGCCGTTTCAGCCAGGGCTCTGGTCTGCTCGTCGCTGAGCTGGATGGCAAAGACCATGGCGACCCTCACTGGCCTGAGCCTAGGTGAAACCCGATGCCAGAGCTCCGAACAGCCCCCCTCTAACCGCCAACCCCGCCGTTATGCCAAGCAACAGCCTGGCAGCCACGCCGCCGGGATCTCCCGTTCCAGCCGCCACCCCGGGAAGGGCCCCGCCATCGGCCGCTCGCCTTGGTGGCGCTGAAGGTTCTATAGGGCCTGGCCTGCTGGCCGCAGGAGGAGGAACCCAGCCTCAGGATGGGTGGAGAATCCCTCGATGGCCTCGACGTGAGCAAGCAACAGGGCCGCTGTTGCAGCATTGCCGGCGTTGCCGATAGCCAGGCAGATCACCTTGGGGGCGGGCCTTCTCCCAGATCACCAGATCATCAGCGCCACCCAGGCCGAGCAGCCGCACATGGCTGGAATCGGGAAACCGATCCAGGATCATTGGTAGAAGCCATTCTGAGAGGTTTTCGTCCAGGAGCAGGCAGACGCTCACGCCACCGATGAAGACAGCGTGACCAGGCAACGCTCGCGATCTGCCGCATAGGCAAGGCAGGCGAGCACTTCGTCGTGGCTGAGCTGAGGGAAATCCTCCAGCAATTCCGCTTCACTCATGCCGCTGGCCAGCGAACCGAGCACGTCCCCCACGGTGAGGCGCGTGCCGCGCACGCAGGGCTTGCCGAAGCGCACCGCCGGGTTGATGGTGATCCGGGACTGGATGTCCATGGATTAACGCTAAACCGCCAACCCCATCACCGGCAGCCACGCCGCCGGGATCGGCTGCTGCAGCCGCCAGCGAATCGCCATCGGCCGCTCGCCCTCGTGGCTCAGGTAGTCGGCAAAACCAAGGCAGTGGAACGGCATGGTGACGCCGCCCCTTTTGTTTTCCTCGCGAACAAACAGCAGCACCTTGCTGCCCCGCTCGCGGTGGTGGATGTAGCGCTGCCCGGTGGCGGAGGCTTCCCTGGCGAGGCTCTGGCTCTCCCAGTGGAACTCCCA
This sequence comes from Cyanobium sp. LEGE 06113, assembly GCF_015207615.1. Taxonomy (NCBI): domain Bacteria; kingdom Bacillati; phylum Cyanobacteriota; class Cyanophyceae; order Synechococcales; family Prochlorococcaceae; genus Cyanobium; species Cyanobium sp. LEGE 06113. The sequence continues at coordinate 2,993 of NZ_JADEWM010000007.1, forward strand.
TGGGGAGATGGCGTAGTCGTTGTAGCGGGTGGTGGGGGAGAACAGGCGCTCGGATTTCTTGAGGGTGATGAAGAAGACGTCGCACTGGGTGGCTTCGTCAAAGAACACCCCCTCGCGGCCGGGGAAGGGGCGGGCCTCGTTCAACAACCCAAAGGCGGCGAACACCTCGGAGCGGGAGTAGCGGCCGTGGAGTTTCAGGGGAATGGGAGGTGGTTTGGCACGGCCCCAGTCGAGGGCGCCCACCAGGTGGTCGGTGCGCTCTTTCAGCAGCTCAACAAGCTCCACCAGTTCGGCGCGGAGGTGGGCGGCAACCCAGAGCCGGACGAGGGCCTCGGCCAGGGGCACGTGGTGCCGGCCGCTGCCCCACAGCTGGGCCATCAGCATGCGCCAGCTGCGCTCGGTGGCGGAATCGAAGCCCGCCGGATCAGGCGCCATGGGCTGCTGCAGTTGATTCGCCAGCCAGCACAAGCGCTCGGGGTCATCCAGATGCAGCAGGCCCCCGGAGATGCCCCGCCCCAGACGCTGCTCATCGGCGCTGGGCTCGCCCAGCGCCAACCAGCCCAGCTCCCGCTGCAGCAACGCCCACGACCCCGCCACCCGGTAGAACTCCCCCAGCTCCATCCCCAGCGCCTCCAACACCCCCGCCAGCGAACAGCGCCCGAGGCTGCGGCATTCGGCTACCAGCTGGGGCCGCCGGCTGGGCAGCGACTCGCGCAGGTTCTCCAGCACCCGCTCACTGGACACGCGATCGAGCTGCAGGCTGCAGCCGGCCGGCAGGAAGGGAATGCCGGTTTCGATCTGCTGGCGCAGCTGGTCGCGCGTGCCGCCGAACAGGCTGCGGTAGCGGAGGTCGAAGCGGAAGCGGCGGTGGGACTGGCCGATGAAGTCGAGAACGGTGAGGCAGCTCTTGCCCCGGCAGAGGCGCAACCCGCAGCCGAGCTGCTGCAGGAACACAATCGCTCTCTCGGTGGGCCGCAGGAACAGCACCGTGTCGATCTCGGGGATGTCGAGGCCTTCGTTGAACAGATCCACGGCAAACAGGATCTGGAGCTCGCCGGAGCGCAGGCGGCGGATCTGCTCGGCGCGCTGCTCCCGGGGGCTGGAGGCATCCAGGGCAGCGGCGCGCAGGCCGGCCGCCACAAACTTGCGTGCCATCCAATGGGCGTGCTCCACGCTCACGCAGAAGCCCAGAGCCCGCATCGCTGCCAGGTTGGTGACCTTGTCTGCCAGTTCGCGCAGGATCAGGCGCAGGCGGGCGTCGTCGGCGGTGTAGAGGTTCGACAGGGCTTCGGTGGCGTAGCCGTTGCGGCGCCATTCGATCTGCGACAGATCAGTGCCGTCGTGGAGGCCGAAGTAGTGGAAGGGGCACAGCAGGCCCTGCTCCAAGGCGCTCCAGAGGCGCAGTTCGGCGGCGATTCGGCCGTCAAACCAATGAAGGATGTCCTCGCCGCCGGTGCGCTCGGGGGTGGCGGTGAGGCCCAGCAGCAGGACGGGCGCCAGGTGGCGCAGCCAGCGCTCGTAGCTGGCGGATGCGGCGTGGTGGAACTCATCGACGATCACCACGTCGAACGTGTCCGGCGCAAGGTTTGCCGGATCCAGCCCAGCGAGCGACTGCACCGAGGCGAACACATGGCGCCACTGGCTGGGGCGCTGGCCATCCACCAGCAGCTCCCCAAAGGAGCCATCGCGCAGCACCTGGCGGAAGGTGGCGAGGCTCTGCTGCAGGATCTCGCGCCGGTGGGCCACGAACAACAGGCTCGGGTGACCCAGACCGGCCTGGCGGGCGTAATCAAGGGCGGCGATCACGGCTTTGCCCCTGCCGGTGGCGGCCACCACCAGGTTGCGCCAGCGGCCATGGTGGCTGCGCTCGGCGGCCCCCATGGGGAAGGCTCGGGCGAGGCTCATTAGGAGTTCGCTGAAAAACCCGGCCATCTTTGCGACAATGGGCCAGCTGCCCAGCCCAGATGCGAGGTCAACGGGAGCGCAGCGGCTCCCTGTTCTCGTACGTGTCGATTGAGGATCGGATCCCGGCCGGCCATCCGCTGCGGCGAATCCGCAAGCTCGCTGAACAGGCCCTCGATCGCCTCAATCCCACCTTCTGCAAGCTCTACGCCGCAGAAGGCCGGCCATCGGTGCCGCCGGAGCAACTGCTGCTGGCCTCGTTGCTGCAGGCGTTCTACGGCATCCGCTCGGAGCGGTTGCTGCTTGAGCAGCTCCACTACAACCTGCTGTTCCGCTGGTTTGTGGGCTTGAGCCCGGATGATCCGATCTGGCAGCATCCCACCACATTCACCAAGAACCGTGAGCGGCTACTCAATGACGACGTCATGGGGCGCTTCCTGGAGAAGCTGATGGGTGCTCCGGAGGTCAAGCCGCTGCTCAGTGACGAGCACTTCTCAGTCGATGGCACCTTGCTGCAGGCCTGGGCCTCCCATGCCTCACTGGAGCGGATCGATGGGCAGGAGGATCCACCGCCCCCGCCGTCAGGCCCTGGCGAGGGTTTTGGCGCTCCAAAGCCCGGCAAGAAGCGAGCGAAAGGGGATTTCCGCGGCATCAAGCTCAGCAACAAGACCCATCGCTCCAGCGTCGATCCAGACGCGCTGCTGTGCCGGAAGTCCAATGCCCACCCCGCACTCCCCAGCTACCGGGGGCACGTGCTCATGGACAACCGCCATGCCTTGATCGTCGATTGCAAGGTGACGCAGGCCACGGGCACCGGGGAGAGGGATGCCGCCAAAGCCATGGCGGCCGATCGTCCCGGTGCCCACCAGAAAACCATCGGTGCCGACAAGAACTACGACCAAGGGCTTTGTCGCCGAGATGCGCCGTATCGCCGTGACACCGCACGTCGCTCAGAACACCAGCCGCCCTGGTGGTTCCGCCATCGATGGCCGCACCACCCGCCACGAGGGCTACGCCAAGTCGATCCATGCCCGCCGCGGCATCGAGAAGGTGTTTGGCTGGATCAAACAGTGGGGAGGTCTGCGCCAGTTCAAGCTGCGCGGCACCGAGAAGGTGGGCGCAGTGTTTGGCCTGCACGTGATCGCCTCAACCTGATCCGCCTGGGCAACCTGCTCAAACAAGCGATGGCGACGGCATGAACAGCGGGTTGCCCAGAGGTGTGGCCAGGAGGCCGCGATCAGGGAGCCCAAAGGGGCAAAACACACCAAAACGGGAGCTCTGAGCCGCTGAAAGTTGGAAAACCCGACCGAAAGGGGGCTGCACCAGCTCTCAGGAGGGGAAACGCGGATTCTCAGGCGGTTTTTCCGCAAACTCCTAGGGGGCTGCCTCGGCGATCCACGAACCTCCCTCCCGGCTGCTGGCATCACAGAGCACCCGGTCGCGCTCCAGAACGCAACTGCCCTGCACCAGATGGGTCTGGGGCAGCCCCATGATCAATCCCCTGTCGTCGTAGCGGCTGTCCGCCACCGTGCTCACCAGCAGCCGCGTGGGCCATTGCGGCTCGCACTGGCCATCCACGGAGCAGCGCATCGCGGGCTGCCCGGCCTGGAGCTGGCCCACGAACAGCAGCTCCTCGGCCATGGTCCGGGACCCATCAGCCTCCACCAGAAACCGCACCGTGAGCAGTCCGGCCAGGTTCTGATCCAGGCGCAGTGCCTGGCAATTCTGCTCGCGTCGGTTGATCTGCAGATCGCACTGGCGCGTGGGGCTGGCCCAGCGTCCGAAGCCCTCGGCCCGGGCCGTCAGGCGCCCAGCCAGGAGACCCGCCAGAGCGGCTGTCGCCAGCAGCAGGCCCGTCGCCCCGCCCAGCCAGGGCGCCCTGGCTGCCCCACCAGGGCTCAGTGGCCGCACAGACCTCAGTAGCCGGAATCCGCCACGCAGAACCCCTGGCAGCTGATGCCATTGCTGGCGGTGCGGCCACAGTGGTTGCAGAGCACCGGCTCGGCGCCGGCCGCTGGCGGAGAGGAACTGGAACACGGCAGTTCGGCAGGCTGGCTGGAGGACTCGGGCGTTGGCAGCGCGCTCATCTTCGACCCTTTCACCCCGGGCTCATCCCCACACCATGGCGCATTCCTCCCCGTCCCTGCCCGTCGCCCCCGGCATCGGCGTGGGCACCTGGGCCTGGGGCAATCAGCTGCTCTGGGGCTATGACCCCAGCCAGGACGCCATCCTGCAGGCCACGTTCCAGCGGGCGGTTGAGCTGGGGCTGCACTGGTTCGACACGGCTGACTCCTATGGCACGGGGCGCCTGAACGGCCGCAGTGAGCAGTTGCTGGGTCGTTTCTGCGCGGCGCTGCCGCCGCAGCAGAGCGAACGCCTCCTGGTGGCCACCAAGCTGGCCCCCTTCCCGTGGCGGTTGGGCCGCGGCGGCTTCCGGCGGGCGTTTGCCGCCTCCCGTCGACGCCTGCAGGGGAAGCTCGACCGGGTCCAGCTGCACTGGAGCACGGCCCGCTATGCGCCCTGGCAGGAGGGGCCGCTGCTGGAGGGCCTGGCCGATCTGGTGACCCAGGCTGAGGTGGCGGAGCTGGGGGTGTCCAACGTGGGCCCGCGGCGGTTGCGCCAGATGCATCGGCGCCTGGCGGCCCGTGGCGTGCGGCTCGCAAGCGTTCAGGTGCAGCTCTCACTGCTCTCGCCTGCCCCGATCGAACCTGGCGGCGTGGCCGAGGTGTGCCGGGAGCTGGGCATCGAGCTGATCGCCTACAGCCCGCTGGCCCTCGGGTTGCTGGCGGCCAGCCACGAGGCACCGGCCCCAGCAGGAGCCAGGGGGGCACTGTTTCGCCGCTTGGCGCCCCAGCTGGCTCCGTTGCGCGAGGCGATGGCGGTGATGGCTCAGCGCCGCGCCGCGCCGGCGGCGGCCGTGGCGCTCAACTGGTGCCGTTCCCACGGTGCCATGCCGATTCCCGGACTGCGCAGCCCCGCCCAGGCCGAGGCCGCCGCCGCCGCCGGCCGCTGGCTCCTGGAGCCAGCTGAGCGTGAGCTGCTTGACCAGCTGGCCGGTGGACTGATGCGCAGAATGCCCGCCAACCCCCTGGCCAGCGACTGATCCTGCCGCTCAAACTGATCCTGCCGCTCAAAAGGAGGAGGGCGCCGGAGTGAGCACCACGGGCAGCACCTCGGGCGTGGGCCTCTCCCCATCGGCAGGGGCTGGGACACTGGCGCGGCTGTCGGTCGCCCTGCTGGGGGCTGCTGCCTGAGTGACCAGCTCAGGGCCGCAGGCCTCCAGGGCCTCCTGGAGGAGCGAGTCGAAGGTGGCTCCCGGCAGACGGTGGCGGGCCAGTTCCATGAAGGCCCGGGCCAGGGATTCCCCAGCTGCGGCCCGCAGGGCTGGATTGTTGCGGCGCAGCTCCTGTTCCTCGGCGATGGCGCGGATGAACCGCTCGGTCACATCCCGTTTGGTGCTGGCCCGGATTCGGGTGTCGAGTTCGGTCTGGGTGAGGCTGAGCTGGCCCTCCAGTTCAGCCAGCCGCCGCAGCAGGCTCTCCAGCACTTCGCGGGCCTCCTTGGCGATATGGGCCAGCTGCCCATCGGAGAGCCGTGGCAGATCCGCCACAAACACCTTGCCGTGGTCGCGCAGGGTGAGGAAGGTGGGCCGCAGGCCAGTGCGGATCGTGCCGGCATGGCCCTCCCGCGGCCGGATTGGCCGAATCGGTGGCACCGGCCCGGCCGAGCTGCGGCGTCGGGTGATGCGGGAACCGGAAGTGAAGGGAGGTTGCGACTTATTCATGCATTCATGCCTTGGACAGGGGGAGTCGGATGGTCTGCAGGCGGAGCGGACCGGCTCAATCTGCCAGCGCAGCGGCGGCGACGGCTGGTGTCGCTCAGAGTGGCAACCCTGCCACGCCTGGAGCGCCGTTCGGATCGTCTGCGGCCCGCACCTCTCCCACGGGCCAGGCCGCGTATCCCGTGGCGGCACAGCAGGCCAGGGCCGGCTCCTGCGCCTCAGGCGGCACCACCAGGCAGAACCCCACCCCCAGGTTGAAGGTGTTCCAGAGGTCGGCCTCCGGCACATCGCCGGCCTCCTGCAGCCAGCGGAACACGGCCGGTCGCTGCCAGCTGTCGGGATCGATGGCCGCCTGGAGCCCCGCGGGCAGGCAGCGGGGCAGGTTTTCCGGCAGTCCTCCGCCGGTGATGTGGGCCATGCCGCGCACGGGGATGGCGCTGGCCAGCAGGGCCTTCACCAGGGCGCCGTAGAGGCGGGTCGGGGTGAGCAGGGTGTCGATCAGGGGGCGGTCCGCGCCTGGCAGGGCGGTGTCGACCCCGGCTCCGCTGGCCTCCAGGATGCGCCGCACCAGGCTGAAGCCGTTGCTGTGGACGCCACTGCTGGCGATCGCCACGATGCGGTCGCCGGCCTTGATCCGGGTGCCGTCGATCAGGGCGTCGGCCTCCACCACGGCCACGCAGAAGCCGGCCAGGTCGTAGCGCCCTGGGCCGTAGAAGCCGGGCATCTCCGCCGTTTCCCCCCCAAGCAGGGCACAGCCGCTCTGGCTGCAGCCAGCGGCGATGCCCTCCACCACCGCCGCCATCGCCTCAGGGCTGAGCTTGCCGGTGGCGATGTAGTCGAGAAAAAACAGCGGCTCGGCGCCGGTGGTGATCACGTCGTTGACGCACATCGCCACCAGGTCAAGGCCTACCCCATGGTGGCTCTGGTGGGCCTGGGCCAGCTCCAGTTTGGTGCCGACGCCGTCTGTGCCTGACACCAGCAGGGGGTCCTTGAGGCCGGCCGGCAGCCGGCAGAGGCCGCCGAAGCCCCCGAGCCCGCCCATCACTTCGGGGCGTCGGGTGGCCTCCACCGAGCTGCGGATGCGATCGACAAAGGCGCGACCGGCCACCACGTCCACCCCGGCAGTGCGGTAATCCATCGCTTTCAGCCCGCGTTCACGCCACTGATCCTCCGATGCCGCCGGCCAGGGCGCCGCAGGCAGGCCCAGCCGAGGCACGGGCCGGCTGAGGGGTTGGCCGGTTGCGCGATCGGCACAAGCTTGAATCAGCTGGGCTTATCGCCTTGATCGGATTGGCTGATGATTGTCTGGCTCAGAACAGCTCCCAATCCCAGTCTGCGGCTTGCGAGTGCGCTCTGATCATGAATTCTGATCAGATTCCTTGTAGCCAAAAGTGCCAAAACCCGGCTTGGGTTGCCCTTAATTTAGCGAAGTTGTTGTTCCGGTCCAGGAATTCCGCAGGCTTACGTGCTCCCGCTTACAAGCTTTAGCTGGGAGATACCAATGCTTGCGAACCTCATTCAGGTTGCTGTTCTGCAGCGGATTTCGCCTGTTATGCGTCGCACTCTTTCCTTCGGGGCCCTGGCCCTCACCCTGGCTGCAGGCGCTGTTGCTCCCGCCCTGGCGGTCGATCCCAGCAGCCTCAACGCTGCCGAGCCGGCCCAGGGTCTGGCCATCTTCGACAGCGAGTACTCCCCGGCTCCCTTCGAGGGGCTCAACGAGATTGCCCCGGTCGTTCGGATCGCCACCAGCAACCCCGGTGTGGTCAAGGTGATCCGGGGCCAGGCCAGCTGGTATGGCCCTGGCTTCTTCGGCAACCGCACCGCCAATGGTGAGCGCTTCCGCCCCGGCACCCTCACGGCCGCCCACCGCACCCTGCCCTTCGGCACCAAGGTGCGCGTCACGAACCTGCGCAACGGCCGCACCACGGTGGTGCGCATCAACGACCGCGGCCCCTTCGTCGGCAACCGGGTGATCGACCTCGCCCACGGCGCCGCCCATGAGGTGGGCCTGGTGTCCTCCGGCCTGGCTCCGGTGAAGCTCGAAGTGTTGCGCTGAGATCTGGGTCCTGCGCTGAGATCCGGCCCTGGGCCCGTCCCCGGCTCAACGGCCGGGGTCATGTCCAGGATGATGCTTCCCCCCAGGCCCATTCAGGGCCTGGGGGGTTTGTTCTGTCGACTCCCTCCTCCGTGGCCCTGCTCAGAACCCGCCAAGAGCTCGAGGCCTGGCGCCGGCAGCAGCGGGGGCCTCTCCACTTTGTGCCCACGATGGGGGCGCTGCACCGGGGCCACGAGGCGCTGATCGCCCAGGCGGCCCAGCCCCGGGCAGAAGGCCTGCCGGTGGTTCTGGTGAGCGTGTTCGTGAATCCGCTGCAGTTCGGAGCCGGCGAAGACTTCAGCCGCTACCCCAGGCACCTGGCCCGTGACGGCGCCGTTGCCGCAGCCGCTGGGGCGGCTGCTGTGTTCGCTCCGGAGCCTGCCGAGCTGTTCCCAGGCGGAGAGGCCGAACTCACGCGCATCCAGCCGCCGCAGAGCCTGCTGCAGAGCCTGTGCGCGCCCGGGCGCCCCGGCCACTTCGCCGGCGTGGCCACGGTGGTGGTGCGGCTGCTTGCCCTGGTGCGTCCCCAGCTGCTGCTGCTGGGGGAAAAAGACTGGCAGCAGCTGGTGATCCTGCGGCGGGTGGTGCGGGATCTGGGCCTGCCGGTGACCGTGCAGGGCTGTGCCACGGTGCGGCAGCCCGATGGCCTGGCCTTCAGTTCGCGTCACGCCTACCTCTCGGCCCAGGAGCAGCGCCGGGCGACCGCCCTGCCCACCCTGCTCACGGCCATCGCCCGAGATGGGCTGAGGGGCGGCAGCGAGCCGACCCCAGCAGCCGCTGCAGAGTTGCGCCGGCGACTGGAGCAGAGTGGCCTCGATGTGGAGTACACCGCCTTGGTGGAGGCCCACAGCCTGAAGCCCGTTCACCGGGTGGCAGGGTTGACCCTGTTAGCGGCGGCAGTCCGCTGTGGATCTGCCCGCCTGATCGATCACACCTTCTTGATGAGTCGCGCCCCGATCGTCGCCATCGATGGCCCCGCTGGAGCTGGCAAGAGCACCGTGACCCGTGCCTTTGCCAGCCGTCTTGGCCTGATCTACCTCGACACCGGCGCGATGTACCGGGCCGTCACCTGGTTGGTGCGGCAGCAGGGGGCCGATCCGGCCGATGCCGCCGCCGTGGCCCCCCTGCTGCTCGATCTCGACCTGCAGTTGCTTGGTGGTGCCGAGCAGCGGGTGCTGCTGGGGGGGCAGGACATCACCGCAGTGATCCGCAGCCCGGAGGTGACGGCCCAGGTGTCCGTGGTGGCGGCCCACGCCTGCGTCCGGGAGGCCCTCACCGGCCAGCAACAGGCCATGGGGAAAAGCGGCGGCCTGGTGGCCGAGGGCCGGGACATCGGTACAGCCGTGTACCCCGACGCCGACCTCAAGGTGTTCCTCACCGCCACGGTGGCCGAGCGGGCCCGACGCCGGGCCCAGGATCTGACCCAGCGAGGCTTTGTGGTGCCGCCCCAGGCGGAGCTGGAGGCCCAGATCGCCGATCGCGACCACCAGGACTCGAGCCGCAGCATCGCTCCCCTCTGCCGGGCCGGCGATGCCGTGGAACTGATCACCGATGGCATGACGATCGAGGCGGTGATCGAGGCCCTGGTGGACTTGTTTCGCCAGCGCATTCCCCACGACGCCTGGCCGGATCCGGCGCCCTGAGAGGCCCGCCCGCCGCGTTCAGCGGGGCCGCAGCGCCTCCAGCAGCCCCGCGCAGGCGTCCTCCAGCAGGTCGAGCACCTGCTCAAATCCCTCGGGGCCGCCGTAGTAGGGGTCGGGCACCGCTGCGGCCTTGCGCTGCCGGCAGAACCGGGTGAGGGGAGTGATGCGGGCCCGCTGCGAGCCGGATTGGACCCGCTGGCTGAGGGCCCTCACCTGGGTGAGGTTGTCCTCGTCCATGGTGAGGATGTGATCGAAGCTGCTGATGTCGGCGAGCTGGATCTGGCGGGCCCGGCTGGTGAGCTGAATGCCCCGTTGGGCGGCGGCCGCCTGCATGCGCTCGTCCGGCGGGTGGCCCCGATGCCAGCCGCCGGTGCCGGCGGAGTCGACCAGGAAGTGATCCTGGAGCTGCTCAAGGGCCAGCTGATGCAGGAACACCCCCTCGGCGGCGGGGGAGCGGCAGATGTTGCCCAGGCAGACGAACAGCACCCGGGTGGGTTGAGGGGGGGTCATGGTGTGCTCAGCCGTTGCAGGGCCAACGCGGCCCGTTGGCGCACCACCGGGGGATTGCCGGCCTCGTCCAGCGTCAGCCTGCCCAGGCCGTCCAGGCACTGCCGAAACCCCTCGCAGCTCGCTGGCAGGTCTGCAGCCAGGGCTTCGAGCCCTACGGCCACCGCGTAGCGCACCACCCACTCGCCATCCACGCTGGCGGCCAGCAGCGCCTGAAGGCATTGCTGCTGCACGGCCAGGGCCCGCTCCGGTGGCAACGCCGCCAGCTCCAGCTGGCCCAGGCCCCGGGCGGCAGCGCGCCGCACACTGGCGGCCACGTCGGTACCCAGCGCTTCGATCAGCAGCTCCAGGCCGCGGATGTCGCCGATCCCCGCCAGGGCCCGCACCGCCCAGGCCCGGGCGCCGTAGTTCTCGGCATCGAGCTGGAGCAGGGCTTCCACGGCCCCCTCGCCGATGCTCACCAGCCCCTCCACGGCGGCCACGGCGGCGCCGGGGTTGTTGAAGCCGAGCACCTTCACCAGGGTGGCCGCGGCCTGGGGATCGCTGTGGCTGGCCAGGGCCCGGGTGGCCTGCGCCAGCGCCAGGCTGCTGTCGGCCCGCTCCACCGCCTCGATCAGCTGGTCCAGCTCAGGGCTGGTCTGGGGCTGGATGGCGCTCTTCATGCCGCTCACAGCAGGGCGTCCATGCTGGCGAACAGGGCCAGCTCACCCGGCTCGCCCTGGCCCCGTTCCACCAGACCCCGCAGGGCGATCAGTTTGAGGCTGTTTTCGGCCAGGGTGGCACTGATCGCGCCCAGGGCCGGCCGCCAGCCGGCGGCGCCCAGGTCCATCAGGGCAGCCCGCCGCACCTGCAACTGGGGATGGCCCAGCAGCTCCACCAGCAGCTCACCCCAGCAGGGGTCGCCGTTCAGCTGCAGCAGGCTGCGGGCGGCGGCGCTGCGCACGAGGGGGCGGGGGTGATCGATGAAGGGCCGCAGCACGGCGATCACCTCAGGCCGGGCAACGCCGATCTCGCCCAGGGCCTCCAGCAGGGCTTCGCAGGGCTCCTGCAGCCGGGGGCTGTCAGGCTCCTGGGCTCCTGCGCTCTGGGGGCCGCTGGCCAGACGCTGGCAGAGGGCCTCCACGGCCTCCACGGCGCCGATCTCGCCGAGGGCGCGGGCGGCCGCTTCCCGCAGTCCGTGGTCGGCATCCTCCAGGGCGTCGAGCAGATCGGGGATGGCCACAGCTGAGGCGGGCGCGAGCTTCCCGAGGGAGCGTGCCGCGTTGCGGGCCACGGCGTTCTCCTCCACCCCTGCCCCTGGGTCCCGTGGCCGTCGCTGGCGCAGGGCCTGCTGCAGCAGGGGGATGGTGTCGGGGTGGCCGCAGCGCATGCGGCCCACCCACCAGGCGGCGTAGTACTGCTGTGAGGGGTCAGCGCCTTGGCGCAGGCGCGCCAGGGCCTCGGCTTCGCTGATCGGCTCCCCGGCTGGGGCTGCCCTGGGGGGTGCGGCCATGGAACGCGTCCCCGCGGAAGGGGGGGAGAGCTGGATCTGATGATGGCAGTACGGGTGACGGCTGTCCGGCAGGCGTCCTCGCGCCCGGGAACAGGGAAGCCGCCCCGTAGCGGAGTTCAAGCAAAAGCCCCCAGATGGGGGCGAGGAAGCCGATCCCCCCTTTGGAGGGGAAGGGATGTTTGGGTTGCGGTTGCGGCTGAGTCCTGAGCAGGAATCAGACGAGGGCGCTGATGGCGTAGTCGATGTAGTTGTTGGCGATGACGCCGGGGTCGCCGGAGATGCCGTGGTTGGCCTTGATGTAGGAGAGGGCCTCGACGTACCAGGAGGGGGAGAGCTCGAAGGCGCGGTTGATCTCATCGAGACCGGCGACGAGGTACTCATCCATGGGGCCGGTGCCACCAGCGACGAGGCAGTAGGTGACCATGCGGAGGTAGTAGCCGATGTCGCGTGCGCACTTGGCCTTGCCGCGTGAATCGGAGGCGTAGTTGCTGCCCTGCATCTGGGTGGTGTAGGGGAACTTGCTGTAGACGGCCTGGGCGGCACCGTTCACCAGCTCATCGGCTTTGGCGGTGAGGGTTTTGGCGGCGCTGAGGGCGTTGGCAGCGCGCTCAAAGCGACCGAAGGCGGCGTTGAGCTCGGTGTTGGAGAGGAAGCGGCCCTGGGAATCAGCGGCGGCGACGGCCTCGGTGAGGGGAGTCTTCATGGTGAGAGAGAAGGAGAAGGTGAACCCGCGTGGAGGCGGGTGAGTTCAAGAGAAGAGAGGGCCGAGGCGATCAGCCGACGGCGGCAGCAGCGCGATCGAAGTAGGTGCCGACTTCGCTCATGAGGGCGGCGCAGTCGCCTGGGGTGATGCCGTTGCGGTCGTTGGCGATGCCGATGGCGGCGTCCTTCATCTTGCGGATGCCTTCTGCGACGGAAGCGCCGGGGACGCCGAGGGCGAGGTAGGTCTCACGGAGGCCATTGAGGCAACGATCTTCCAGGACGGAAGCATCGCCGGTGAAGATGGCGTAGGTGACGTAGCGGAGAACGATCTCCATGTCGCGCAGGCAGGCAGCCATGCGGCGATGGGTGTAGGCGTTACCGCCGGGGGCGATCAGAGCGGGCTGCGAATCGAAGAGATCGCGAGCAGCGTTGGTGACGATTTTGGAAGCGTTGGAGGTGATGCGGTTCACCGTGTCCATGCGCTTGTTGCTCTCGGCCACCATGGCAGCGAGGGCATCAATCTGGCCGGCGTTGATGAATTCGCCCCGGGCATCAGCCTGGGCTACAACCTTGGTGAAGGCGTCGAACATGGGGAGAGCTCCTGGTCGCGACGAAATGTCGGGGAGGGTTGATAGAGATGGCCAGGTTGTCCGTCGCCCGGCAACGCCGGGCACCTGTCAACTTGACTTGACCATTGTTGGTTGGCCCTGCGGCAGGCGTCTCGCCAATTAACAAACGGTCATCGTCTCCTGGTCTGCCGAGCCATGATCTGGCCATGAAAAAGCCCCCGGTTGGGGGCAGAACATTCCAATGAACCGAATCCGTGGCTGACCCCATGGTGGGGACCACTGGTGGACCTGCTTGGTGTTGAAGCTGGGTTCAGCCTTCGGCCTTTGACTTCGCCTTCTTGCGGGCTGGTGCCACCTTGCCCGTGCCGACGAGGTCGCCGCCATTGACGCTGACGCCGGTGATCTTGCCACCCATCCGCTGAACGAGTCGCATGGTTTCGTTCATTCTGGTGTAGGGCACATTCATGGTCATGTCTGCCGTACGCGAGTAATCGTTGTTGGCAAGACCGGTGACGGTGAACGTGACCTGACGGCTGCTGGTGAAGCTGGTGCCGCGGCTACCTGCAGAAACCTTCATGGTGTTTCGGGCGAAGGAGTGAAAGGGAAGACGAACGAGGCTCGCGTCAAAGCGCGTTTCAGTTCACCGGCGTGATGCTGGCGACCCGACCACCCTCACGGTGGATCTGTTGCTGGTATTCCAGCAGTTTGTTGAAGGGAATGAAGCGCACCCGGTTGCTGCGCTTGTGCAGTCTGTAGTTGTTGAATCCGGTGATTTCCACCCTGAACGTGCGGCCTTCCTCTCCGGAACCCACGCCCTGGCGGGTGACCCCATCACTGGTGACCTTGCGGAACACAGCCCCCTTGGCGTTGGGGCTGACCACCGGCATCGGCTGCTCGGTATGGACGGCAGGATTGAGCCGGGACTGGGTCTTGAGCAGGTCGCCGCGGACGGAGGCACCTACGCCGCGGGTGAGCTGCAGCATGTAGGAAAACTGCAGCCCCTGCTGGCCGGAGTTGTAGTTGAAGCCATGCAGGTAGGGAACAGCCTCTTCGCCGAAGCGTTCCTGATATTCAGCGCTGTCGATGTAGGAGTCGATCTCGGCGTCGAATCCCTGCTCCTGCAGGATGGTGAAGTGATGGAGCATTTCGGCCTTGTTCTGAGGAGCTCGGCCGAGCAGATGCTTAAAGTTGAGTTCGATGAAGCGGTAAGGGTTGCAGTTCTCGAAGAACTTTTGCTTGTACAGGCCGCTCTTGGCCACCTGGCGCACGAATTCCCGGATGCTGAGGTAGCCACGCTTGAACAGGGATTCAGGTCCTGTGAGCCGCTCGCTCTTCATCACGTACTGGTTGCCCAGCACCTGGCGGTAGACCGCGCGGATCAGGAGCGCCTTGTCGTTCTCGGAGGCGTTGGTCCAGTTCTCTTTGGCGCTGTCGTTGGCGAAACGCTCAATGCCCAGATAGGCAGCGTTGGCGAGGGTCATGGGCTTCGGGCCGGGGGGGAGGAAACGCGACGTGGCCGTTGGACCGCCTGGGCAGACCAGGCGGCCTGGCAGGGCGGGACACCTTAAGGCGACGCTGCCAACGGCTGCATGGGCAGATCCTATGGGCCACCGGCAGGCCCACCGCCAGCCTTTCACAATCGTTACAAAGTTTGCCCCTGGCGCCCGCGCCTGATCCAGATACCATCCGGCCAGGCGACGCCTGGGCTCCAGAGCTGTGGCGCACCGCCATACCAACCCGCAACCAACCCGCACGGAGGGGCGATGGGCGATCCAGCTGGCCATCCTGATCCTTCACTCCGGGCCTGCCCCGAGCCGACCGCCAGGGTTGCTCCGGCGATGGATCGACTGGCCCACCAGCTCAACACCCTCTCGGAGCTGGTGGAAGCCATCACCTTTCGGCTTCTGGAGCTGGAGGAGAAGGTGTCCGTCCAGCAGCAGCGGCTGGAGCCCCTGGTGGAGGCTTCCGATCGGGAAGACGAGCACCAAGACGCCCTGCGCAAGCTGCGCTTCGATCAGACCGAACAGCGCCTGAGCCACCTGGAACAGCTGCTGCAGCTGGCCCACAGCCCCGGCCCGCAGGCCTCGTTCCCTGAGTCTGCCCCACCCTTGATGGCCATCGACGGCCCTTTCCCCGAAGAGCTGGAGCAGCCCTTCATGGATGACGTGCCGGCCTGATCGGCGTCAGATCCGGAAGGCCTCGTACCAGGCAGTGGGAATCTCGTGGCTGTAGTCAGCCGTGCGGCTGAACTGGAACGGGCCGGCGAGCGAGCCCCAGACCTGGGCATGGGAGCCGGGGTCGTGGCCCGTATCGATCGTGCGCATTCCTGTGGCATCGAGCTCCAGGCGGCTGACAAGGTACGTGGTCTGCCCCTTGCGCTCCACCAGACAGCGGCAGCCAGGCTCCACTTCGCCGACGAATCCCGCGGCTTCCTGGCGCACCATGTAGGCACACCCCTCCAGCGGCACCAGGTCGGAGGGGCTGATGCGGTTGCGCCGTGCCTCGTCGTCCACCGCGCCCCAGAAGCGTTGGTCGTCGGCGAGGGCCTGGTTGTGGATCACCAGAGCCTCGCCCTGGCGTTCGGCCCGCAGCACCCGGATTCTGTAGGGCACGCCTGGATTGATGGCGTAGCTCTGCTCCAGCAGCAGCGAGCCCGGAGCGAGCTGGGGCAGGGGCCGCAGCGTCACCAGGATGTGGGCATAGAGGGGGGGGTTGTCGAAGGCCTGCTGCTGGTTGCTGAAGCCGGCACTGAGCAGCTGCACCAACCGGGTCAGGGCGCCGGCGGCGTCGGTGCCCCTGGCACCCGTGCCGCGCTCGCCCATGCCGCTGTCGTCCGTGGTGCGCTCGCTCAACTCCCGTGGCTCAACTCGTTGGCCGTCAAGTTAAGACCCGAACGTGCCCTGGCCAGAGCCATGCACAGCGGCCTCAGAGGCCGAGCAGTCTGAGCCGGAACTGCGCCACCTGCTCGGCCAGCTCAGGTGATGAGCGGCGGAACGGATGGTCGGCGACGGCCTCGAGCACAGCGGCGAGGCGGGCTTCGCGGGGTTGATCCAGGCTTGAGGTCTGGTTGGCCAGCTTGAACCAGGCTTCATCGAAGGCCTGGGCAAAACTATCGGCGTTGTCGAACACCTGGGGGAAGCTGCCTGGGGGCTCGCGCATGGTGGGGGAGGGTGGGCGCCCAAGAAACGCGCCACGCAGAGGAGAAGGCAAGACCGGGGTTGTCAGCAAGCTCCCTGTTCAGATGCTGCTGCTGCGAGGCCAGGGATGCGCTGACAGGTTTGCACTTCCAGGATTGAAATGCCAGGACCCAGATTTGAACTGGGGACACGGCGATTTTCAGTCGCCTGCTCTACCAACTGAGCTATCCCGGCCCGTCGCCTTGGCGACTCAGGGATCTTAGATCACGACCCCCGACGCTCTGGGGTGCGAGCCAGGCAGGCCAGGCCCAGGACGCGCCAGCCGGCGGTTTCGAGGGCTGCCGCGGCGTGACACGCCGTGGCTCCGGTGGTGAGGATGTCATCGAGCAGCATCAGCGGGCGCCGGCCACGGCGATCCCCCCGGGCTTGAATCGCGCAATGGAAGGCACCTTCCTGGTTGGCCCAGCGCAGCTCCCTGTTGAGGCGGTGCTGACCCAGCACAGGCCGGCTTCGGGCGAGCAGGGGCGCCTCGGGCCAGCGGAGTTGGCTCGAGAGCTGCTTCGCCAGCAAGGGCGGCAGGGGATTGGGCCGACTCTTCCAGCTGGGGATGGGAACGAGCAGGGGATGCTCCCCGCCCGGCGCCGGCCTGAATCGCTCCGGAGTGCCTCCGCCAGTGTTCTCACCAGGGGCAGCAATCCCTGAGGCTGCAACTCACGGCGCAGCCCCAGCAGGTGGCGGCGCAGGGCACCGTCGTAGAGCCCGGCGGACCACCAGGCCAGGGGCTCGCTGCCGTGAAGGGGAGCTGCCTCCAGCGTCCAGGCCCCGGCGGCGCCCCCTGCTGGGCGGCTGGGGTCGCGCACCAGCCACTCCAGGGGCAGCAGTTCCCCCAGGCCAGCCCAGAACCCTGCAACCATCGCCCTACGGCTCGACACGGTTTCAGCTTTGCCCCATTGGCGTCAGCCCGGCGCCTGCTGGGGCATGGCCCGCAGCATCGCCACCAGGGTGCGGTGGGCGTCCTCGCTGTCGGTGAGGGTGTGGTCGAAGGCCACCTCAATGCTGCGGCCGTCCACGTCGAGCTGCATCGCTCCGGGCTGAACCGCGATCATGCGGGCCTCGCTGGCGTCGGCCACCCCGCCGTAGTGGCGGGCATAGCTGAGCACCGCTTCAGCGTGGTCGTCGTTCATGTGCTTGCAGATCCGATCGCTCACGGCGGCGGTGAGAGGGTCGGCGGCCATAGGGGTCAGGGCGGGTGATCTGATTCTGGGGCTTCTAGCCGGCGGCGAAGCGCTGCCACAGGAGCAGGCCCAGCCGGATGGCGCTGAAGCTCACGTAGCCCGCCAGCAGCACGAACAGGCCCATGGAGATCCAGGTGCGCAGACGGTCGTTCATCGGAGTTCGGGAGTTGGCTTGAGGGTGGATGCAGCCAGTCTTGCCATGCCCAGGGCGGCTGACAGGCCAGGCCGGTTGAGCACGGGCACCCCGAGGCGCTGCTGGCGCAGCCGCCGCCACTGGGGATTGCGGGCGCCGCCGCCGAGGCTGATCACCCGCTGGATCGGGGGTGCCCCCAGGCTGGACAGCCGCTGCCAGCCGGCCTGCTCGATCGCCGCCAATCCCTCCAGCAACGCCTGGAGGAAGTGCACGTCACTCACGGGCCTGGGCCCCAGGATCGGCTCCAGGTCGGGGTCGTCCACGGGGAAGCGCTCACCGCGCCCGGGCAGGGGCCGCAGCTCCAGGCCTGTGGGCCGTGAGGGGTCGATCTGGCGGCTCAGCTCGGCCAGTTGAGCCGGGCTGAAGAACTGGCCCAGCACGCCGGCGCCGCTGTTGGAGGCGCCTCCCACCAGCCAGCGGCCGGCCACCCGGTGGCAACTGAGGCCAGGGCCCTGCAGGGGCTGGCTGCAGAACTGCTTCAGCACCAGGGTGGTGCCCAGCACGGCCACTCCATCGCCGGGGCCTGGAGCGGCCGCGAGCACGGCGGCATTGGCGTCTGTGCTGCCGGCCACCACCTGGCAGCTGGCCGGCAGGCCCAGGCTGCGGGCAGTGGCGGCGGCGAGGCGGCCGAGCACGCTGCCGCTGGCGCAGATCCTCGGCAGGGCAGGGCTCCAGGGCTGGAAGGCGATGGTGCCCTGCCAGCCTGGAGCAAAGGATCCCAGCCCAGACGCAGGTTGTTGGCGGCTTCACCCCAGCGCCAGTCCCCCAGCAGCCAGCCCATCAGCCAGTCGGCCTGATGGCGCAGCAGCAGCTCGGCGCCCGGGGCCGGGGCGGCCTCCAGCAACCGCAGCGCCCGGGCCAGGCTGCCGCTGGCACTGGCGGCGGGGGAGGCGGCCGCCCCATCGCTGGAGGCGTCTGCCCTGTCGTCGCCCTCACTCAGCTGCCGGGCTCTGCGGACCTGCTCGGGGCAGGCCGTGGCGTAGGAGATGGCCTGGCCGAGGGCACCCTCCAGCAGGCTGCCGTCCCGGTGGCAGAGCAGCAGGGTGCCGGAGGTGCCGTCGATGGCGATGGCGCCCACGCTGGCGCGCAGCTCGGGCGACAGACGGGCGCAGAGGTCCACCAGGCCCTCGCGCCAGCTGGTGGGATCGCTGAAGGCAACGGGATAGGCGCCGGCTTGCTCAGCCAGCAGATCGCCGCTGGCGTTGCAAGCGGCCAGCCGCAGGCCGCTGCTGCCCAGGTCCAGGCCAAGGGCGCAGGGGCTGGGCACGCCAGCCATCCCGATTCGGCCGGCCAGGCTCAGGCCGCTGCGGCGACGGCGCTGCGCTCGCCGCTAGGTGAACTGGCGCCCTGGCTGGCCTCCTTCAGGGTGGCGGCGATGCCGTCGACGTTCTCCCATGGAAGGTTCAGATCGGTGCGCCCGAAGTGGCCGTAGGCTGCCACGTCCTGGTAGAAGCGGCCGCCGCGCTGCTGGGGAAGATCGCGCAACGCGAAGGTTTCGATGATGGCGCCTGGACGCAGGTCGAAGTGTTCCTGCACCAGGGCGGTGAGGTCGGCATTGCTCAGGCTGCCGGTGCCGAAACTCTCCACCAGGATGCTCACCGGCCTGGCAACGCCGATGGCGTAGCTCAGCTGCACTTCGACCTTGCGGGCCAGCTCCGCAGCCACCAGGGCCTTGGCCACGTAGCGGGCGGCATAGGCAGCGGAGCGATCCACCTTGGTGGGGTCCTTGCCGGAGAAGGCGCCGCCGCCGTGGCGGGCATAGCCGCCATAGGTGTCAACAATGATCTTGCGCCCGGTGAGGCCCGCATCCCCCTGGGGGCCTCCCACCACGAACTTGCCGGTGGGGTTCACCAGGAAGCGGGTGGCTTCCCGGCTCGGCTTCAGGTCCAGATCGGCGGTGGCTGGCAGCACCACCTCGGTCCAGAGATCGGCGGCGATGCGCTCACGCAGCCCCTTCTCGTCGCTGATGCCGTCGATCTCGGGGATGTGCTGGGTGGAGATCAGGATCGTGTCGATAGCCACGGGAACGTCGTTCTCGTACACCACGCTCACCTGGGTTTTGCCATCCGGCAGCAGGTAGGGAAGGCTGCCGTCATGACGCACTGCCGCCAGCCGGCGGGCCAGGCGGTGCGCCAGGCTGATCGGCAGCGGCATCAGTTCGGGCGTTTCGTTGCAGGCGTAGCCGAACATGATGCCCTGGTCGCCGGCGCCGATCTTGTCAAGCGGATCGCCGGCGTGGTCGTCGGCCTCATCGACGCCCTGGGCGATGTCAGGCGACTGCTGATCCAGGGCCACCAGCACGGCACAGCTGTGGGAATCGAAGCCGCCCGCTCTGGCACCGCTGTAGCCGATCCGGCTGATCACGTCCCGCACCAGGCTGTTGAAGTCCACCCGGGCCGTCGTGGTCACCTCGCCGGTGATCAGGCAGAGGCCGGTGTTGACCACCGTTTCGCAGGCCACCCTGGAGGCGGGATCCTGGTGCAGCAGGGCGTCAAGCACAGCGTCGCTCACCTGGTCACAGATCTTGTCGGGATGACCTTCGGTCACCGACTCCGAGGTGAACACATACCGGCTCATGGCATGGGGCCTTTGGGGGCACCAGCTTATGGCGTGATCACCTCACCCTGGCGCGCGTCCAGCTCAGCCCAGTGGCTGAGCTGGGGGAAGGAGGGATCCAGGGGAGGTGGGCTGCTCCAGCCCGCCAGGTAGCCCAGCACCACGCCGACGCCGGCGCTGCGGGCCATGCGCAGGTCGCTGTTGGCATCGCCGATCAGCGCGCAGCGATCCGGTTCCACCCCCAGGGCTTCGCAGAGGCCCAGCACGGCGGCGGGGTCGGGTTTGCGGGGGGTGTGCTCGGCGCTCCAGCTGGCCTGAAAGTGCGGTCGCATCCCCTGGCTCAGCAGAAAGGCCTCGATGCCGGCCTGGTCGTCGTTGCTGATCACGGCGCAGCGCAGCCCGGCTCCGGCCAGCCGCTGCACCAACCCATGCAGCCCTGGGCTGGCTCCTGGAGGGCTGGCGCTGCCCTGGCCGTGCAGGTGGTCGGTGACGGTGAAGACCTCCTGGCTGAGCTCAAGCGCCTCCGGCCAACCGAGACCCACCTGGGTCAGGGCCGTGGCCGTGGAGATGAGGTTGTGCTCGCGGCAGGCCACGGCCGTGGTGCCGGCTGGATCGATGCCCTGGCCCCGCAATCCGTAGGCCTGCTCCAGCAGATCTCTGGCGCGGGATCCTTGCCTGGCATGCAGCGGGCCATGGCGCTCTCCCAGAAGCTTCAGCCCATGTGTCACCCGGGCCGTGGCCAGGGCATGGAGCATGGGCTCGCTGATCGAGAGGGTGCCGTCCTTGTCGAACAGCACGGCGTCCACCTCCCCGATCGGTTCACCCCTCAGCAGCAGCAGGGCCACGGTGGCTGGGCTCAGTCGACGGTGACACCCATGGGCTCGTTGTCTTCAGCCTGCTCAAGCAGCATCTGCTTGTAGCGGGCGGCCATCTCCTCCGCCTTGTCGAACACCTTCTGGGGGTCGGTGAGCATGTCGCCGGGTTCCGGCTCCAGGGCCTTGGTGGAGAGGGAGATGCGACCGCGCTCGGCATCGAGGTCGATGATCATCACCTTCATCTGGTCGTTCACATTCAGCACCGTGTGGGGCGTTTCGATGTGCTCGTGGCTGATCTCGGAGATGTGCAGCAGGCCACTCACGCCGCCGATGTCGATGAAGGCGCCGTAGGGCTTGATGCCGCGCACGGTACCCAGCACCACTTCGCCCACCTCGAGGCGATTCATCTTGCGCTCCACCAGGCGCGGCGATGGCTGAGCACCAGGCGGTTGCGCTCCTCGTCCACCTCCAGGAACTTGAGGGGCAGGAAATCGGCCACCAGCTCTTCCTTGGCCTTGCGGGTGCTGATGTGGCTGCCGGGGATGAAGCCCCGCAGGCCCTCCACCCGCACCAGGGCACCACCGCGGTTGGTGGCGAACACCTCGGAGTAGATGGTGGCGTCTTCCTTCTGCAGCTGGCGCACCCGCTCCCAGGCACGCTGGTACTCGATGCGGCGGATCGAGAGGGTGAGCTGGCCGTCTTCGTTCTCCTCGCTGAGGATGAAGAACTCGCGGATCTCGCCGGGCTCCAGCACATCGCTGAGACCCTCCACCCGGTTGATCGACACCTCCTGCAGGGGCATGAAGGCGGCCGTCTTGGCGCCGATGTCGATCATCGCGCCCTTGGATTCCAGGGCGAACACGGTGCCGTTGACGACGTCGCCAGGCTTGAAGTTGTAGTCGTACTTGCTGAGCAGGGCCGCGAACTCATCCAGCGTGAAGCCCACGCCGTCGAGGTCACCGGTGGCGGCGCGGCTGCTCGGGTCGTCCGCTGTCGGGACCTCTTCCGGAATGGCGAGGTCGAGATCGTCGGCCGCTTCAGCGGCAACGGCGAGATCGGCGGCCTCAGTGCTGCTGATGTCGGAAGGGGTCACGGTCATGGAGAAGTGGCGGTCTGCCCGAGGCAGGGTGAAGGGATCGACGCGCCCGCCCGCCAGCGGTACGTCGCGATCCATCACTGTATCAACGGGGCCGGGAGGCTTAGCCGATCGCCGCCAGCTGCGTGGCCTTGCTGGCGCGGCGATTGAGCCGCTCGAGGGCGGCCACGAAATCGCTGATGCCCTGGAACTGCCGGTACACCGAGGCAAAGCGCACGTAGGCCACTTCGCTCATCTCGGCCAGTTGCTGCAACACCAGCTCGCCGATGTCGGCGCTGGTCACTTCCCGGCAGGAGCGCTGCTGCAGCTGCAGCTCGATCTCGTCCACCACCAGCTCCAGCCGTGCTGGCTCGAGTCCGGTTTTTTCACAGGCTCTCAGCAAGCCGTGCAGCAGCTTGGCGCGGTTGAAGGTTTCACGGCTGCCGTTGCGCTTCACCACGGTGATGGGCACCGTTTCCACCCGTTCATAGGTGGTGAAACGGAACTCACAGTTCAGACATTCGCGGCGTCGCCGCACGCTCCTGCCGCTGTCTGCGGCCCGTGATTCGAGCACCCGGCTGTCGGTGTGTTGGCAGGAGGGGCATTGCATCCCCGAAATTCCGCGCTGGGTTTGAGAAGTTTAAGCAGCCGATCCGCCCTTGAGAAGGGCTGAGCAGCAAAAAGCCCCTGACGGAGTCAGGGGCGAGGCCAGCTCGAAGGCTGATGGGATCAATGAAACCAGGGTCTATTTGCCAATCTTCGGCGGATCGCGGAAGGCGATCGCAAAGAAGAGGGTGGCCAGGGCCAGGGCCAGGATCAGGATGTAGGCGAAGCTCTCCATGGGGTGACTCCCGGGTCAGCTGAGGGTGGAGCCGGCCGGGGGCACGTAGCCCTCCGGCAGGCGGCGGGTCGACTTGTCGCCCAGCTTCTGGAACAGGCCGAACTCCACCTGGTCGCCCAGATCGGGATCGATCCCGGCGAATACGTCGCGGTAGAGGGTGCGGGCACCGTGCCAGATGTGGCCGAAGAAGAACAGCAGGGCGAAGGTGGCATGGCCGAAGGTGAACCAGCCGCGGGGTGAGCTGCGGAAGGTGCCGTCGGAGTTGTAGGTCTCGCGGTCGAACTCGAACGCCTCACCAAGCTGGGCCTTTCGGGCCAGCCGTTTCACAGCGGCCGGATCGGTGAAGGTCTGGCCGTTTAGGGCACCGCCATAGACCGTGGCGGTGATGCCGGTCTGCTCGAAGGAGTACTTGGCTTCAGCCCGGCGGAAGGGAATGTCGCCCCGGACGATGCCGTCCTGGTCTTCGAGCACCACGGGGAAGTTCTCGAAGAAGTTGGGCAGGCGGCGCACCTGCAGGTCGCGGCCCTCCTTGTCGGTGAAGGAGATGTGGCCGAGCCAGCCGGTGGGCAGGCCGTCGCCGTTCACCATCGGGCCCACACGGAACAGGCCGCCCTTGGCGGGACTGTTGCCGACGTAGTCGTAGAAGGCGAGTTTCTCGGGGATGGAACCATAGGCCTCCTCCATGGAGGCACCGTTGTCGAGGGCGGTCTGCACCCGACGGCTGATCTCAGCCTTGAAGTAGCTCTGGTCCCACTGGAAGCGGGTGGGGCCGAACAACTCCACCGGGGTGGCGGCAGCGCCGTACCACATGGTGCCTGCCACCACGAAGGCGGCAAAGAACACGGCGGCAATGGCCGAGGCCAGCACCGTTTCGATGTTGCCCATCCGCAGGGCCTTGTAGAGGCGTTCCGGCGGTCGGGTGGTGATGTGGAAGATGCCGGCGATGATGCCCACGATGCCGGCGGCGATGTGGTGGGCCACGATGCCGCCGGGGTTGAAGGGGTTGAAGCCCTCAGGTCCCCAGGAGGGCTGTACGGGCTCCAGATGCCCGGCAATGCCGTAGGCATCGCTCACCCACATCCCCGGGCCGAAGACGCCCGTGAGGTGGAAGGCGCCGAAGCCGAAGCAGCCGAGGCCAGCCAGCAGCAGGTGGATGCCGAAGATCTTCGGCAGGTCGAGGGCGGGTTCGCCGGTGCGGGGGTCCTGCCAGATCTCGAGATCCCAGAAGGTCCAGTGCCAGATGGCGGCCAGGAAGAGCAGGCCGCTGAAGATGATGTGGGCGGCGGCTACGCCTTCGAAGCTCCAGAAGCCAGGGTCCACCCCGGTTTCACCGGTGATGCTCCAGCCACCCCAGCTGCCGGTGACCCCCAGGCGGGCCATGAAGGGCATGACGAACATCCCCTGGCGCCACATGGGGTTGAGCACCGGGTCGGATGGATCGAAGATCGCAAGCTCATAGAGCGCCATGGAGCCGGCCCAGCCGGCCACCAGCGCGGTGTGCATGAGGTGCACGGCCAACAGTCGGCCCGGGTCGTTGATCACGACCGTGTGCACCCGATACCAGGGCAGTCCCATGGGGAGTCGTTCTGGGTGGGTTGGGCGATCGTAAGGGTGGGCACGCCTCCGGCGCGGCGCTGGTTACGGACCGCAACGGCGCGGCCCAGAATGGGGCCTGCTGCGCCAGCTCTGATGCCCGTGATCCGGTTCCTGCGAGAGGAGCGTGATGTGGAGTGCTACCCGGGCGAGAACCTCCGGGAGGTGGCTCTGCGCGAAGGGGTTCAGCTCTACGGGCTCAAGGGTGCCCTGGGCAACTGTGGTGGCTGCGGCCAGTGCATCACCTGCTTCGTGGAAGTCCCCGAGGGCCAGGCCACTCAGGCCCTCACTGGGCGCACCCCGGTGGAAGACCAGAAGCTCAAGCGCCGCCCGGGCAACTGGCGGCTGGCCTGCCAGACCCTGGTGCAGCAGTCGTTGGTGGTGATCACCCGGCCCCAGGTGGGTCTGGCCGACAAGGACCGCCGCCAGGCGGCCGCCATGGCCTCACCGCTGCCGCCTGGACCCACGACCTGGCCCGAGCCCCCTGCCGCCAGCCAGGAGGAGGCCGGCCCCGATCCGAAGCCCGATGCAGTGGACGTCGCCGCCGCAGACGCCGCCGACCTGGGCGCGGATCGCGGTGCAACGGCCGGTGAAGGCCCCTGAGAGGGGCCCGATCGCCGGTGATACCCTCCGGTGAAACCTCAGCTCATCCATGGAAACCAACGATCTCGGCTTTGTTGCCAGCCTGATGTTCGTGTTGGTTCCCACCGTGTTCCTGCTGGTGCTCTACATCCAGACCAGCAGCCGTCAGCGCGGCTGAACCTCCCGACTGCTGTCCTCAGGCCCCGCATGCCAACGGGGCCTCAGCACTTATCCCTGTTCCGGCTCCCGCACCAGCAGCACCGGTGCCGGTGCATGCACCCGGATGTAATCGCTCACGGAGCTGCCCAGCAGACGGTCGAGATCCACCAGAGCCTTGGCCACCACGGGGCGTCGATCCTGGGAGGCGATCACCACCAGATCGGCCTTGATGTCCTCGGCGGCGCTGCACACGGTGCGCCCCACGTCGCCGGTGCGATGCAGCGGTTGAAGCGTCACCCCCAGGCCCCGGGCCCGTTGTACGGCCCTATCGAGCACCTCATCGGCAGGTGAGCGCCCCCCCCGCGACGGGGTCAGATCCTGGCGGGTGACATGCACTCCGGTGAGACTGCCACCGGGAATCTCCCGCACCAGCTCGCAGGCCAGCTTGAGGGCGTCGTCGCCCACGCCGGTGCCGTCGATGGCCACCAGAAGCTTGTTCACATGGCGCACGTAGAGGTCGTCGCGCACCAGCAGCATCGGCCTGGTCGAGAGCTGGAAAACGTACTGGCTGGCGCTGTTGCTGAGGATTGACTGCAGCCGGCTCAGGCCCCTCGACCCCATCACGATCAGATCGGCGTTGAGCTCCTCGGCCACCAGCAGCACGGTCTGTTTGGTGTCCCCCTGGCGAATGATCGTGTTCACTTCGCTGGGGTCAAGCTGCAGCCGGCCCACGGCGGCGGCCACGATGCCGGCGGCCTCCTGCCAGTGCTCCTGGAAATTGGCTCCCGCCTGCTCCGGCACCACGTGCAGGAGGTTGAGGCGTGCCTGGCGTACCACGGGGATGTCGCGGAGCATCCGCACCATTTCCTCGACGTGGCCTTTGCCGGAATCGGCGATCAGAACGTTGCGAAACACGGGTGCTGCGGTGGGCTTTCAGGCAGCCTATGGCGGTTTGCCGAGCACGAGGCTGCCGCCATGCAGACCTTGATAGAGCCCAACGCCTGGGTGCTCCAGCGCCGGGTTCTGCCCCAGCACACCGACCATGCCGGCGTGATGTGGCATGGCGCCTACGTGGCCTGGCTGGAGGAGGCGCGGGTGGAGGCCCTGGTGGCGGCTGGCCTGGCCTACAGCGCCCTTGCGGCCCGTGGCCTGGAACTGCCGGTGGTGGCCCTCTCGATCGATTACCGCCAGGCCCTGCGCCACGGCGACAGCGTGCGGCTGGCCAGCGTGGTGGAGGCGCGCCGAGGCGTGCGGATCCCCTGGCGCAGCTGGTTCCTGGCCCCTGATGGGAGGGTGGCGGCCACAGCCGCAGTGGAGCTGGTGTTGGTGGATGGGGCCGCGGGTCTGGCGCGGCGTGTGTGCCGCGGCCTGCCAGCCGATCTGGAGGTGGCGCTGGCGGCCCTGCGGCGAGGGCCGCCAGCGGCCTGAGGGCCTAGCATTGGTACAGATGTACTGATCGTCATGGGAACGCTGGCCCGGTTGCCGCTTGGGCGCTCCGGCGAGGGTTCGCCATCGCGGCTGGGATCGCCGTCGCGGCAAGGTCTTAGGGAGTGTCTGCGAGGGGCTCGGGCCCTGGAGTCTTGCCGGGCAGAGCCGGCCTGGGGGCAGGCGCGACGGCGCTGGTGGTTGCTGTGGGCCTCATGCCCTGGCGTCGGCTGGGTGCGGCTGCGGGCGATCGAGGCGAGATTCGGCACCCTGGCCAGGGCCTGGGAGGCTCCTGCCGCCGCCTTTGCCGCGATGCCCGGGATAGGGGAGGCCTGGCTGGCCGGCCTGGAGGCGTTCCGGCGGCGCTGGGGGGCTGATCCGCTGGAGAGCGGGCGTCTGCCAGCAGACCACAGGCTGCTGGTGCCGGGTGACCCCAGCTATCCGGAGGCGATGACGCAGCTGGAGCGCCCCCCGCTGGCGCTCCACTGGCGCGGGCGGGGCTCGCTCTGGCCTTGGCTCGCCAGGCGCCAGGGGGTGGCGGTGCTCGGCACGCGGCGGCCATCGCGCCATGGCCTGGCGATGGCCGAAGCCCTGGGGGCTGCGTTGGCGCGGGCGGGCTGGCCCGTGGTGAGCGGGCTGGCGGAGGGCATCGATGCGGCGGCCCACCGGGGTTGTCTGGCCGCAGGAGGCCTGCCGGTGGGGGTGCTGGGCACGCCGCTGGAGCGGGTCTACCCCCGCCACCACGGCGCCCTGCAGGGCCAGGTGGCGGCCCAGGGCCTGCTGCTGAGCGAGCAGCCTCCAGGAGCCGCTGTGCAGCGTGGCCACTTCGCCGCCCGCAATCGCCTCCAGGTCGCTCTCGCCAGGGCCGTGGTGCTGGTGGAGTGCCCCGAGCCCAGCGGGGCGCTGCACTCGGCGCGGTTGGCCTGGCAGGAGCAGCTGCCGCTGTGGGTGGTGCCCGCCGATGCCGCACGGCTCTCGGCCCGGGGCAGCAACCGCCTGCTCAGCCAGGGAGCCTCGGCCCTGCTCGAACCCGCCGACCTGATCCGCCAGCTGGGCCCTGGCCCGGCAGGGGGGTCGGCTGGGCCGCGCGGGGTCGCCTCCCAGGCCCACCCCGAGGCGGCGCTGCTGCAAGCCCTGGAGGGAGGGGCCTCCCTGGAGCAGCTCTGCCTCACGTTTGACCAGAGCGCCGCCCAGCTCGCCGCTCGGCTGCTCAGCCTCGAGCTGGCCGGTGTGGTGCGCGCCGAGCCAGGCCTCCACTGGCGCCGCCTTTAGGCTGGGGCCATGCTGCGCGGCCTTGCCACTCAGAGCCCCTCCCGCCAGCAGCCCATGGGTGCGCGCTCCTGGACGGCCCACGACCTGCTCTCCTGGCGCCGCCGCTGTCTGGCCCAGGGAGGCCGCAGGGCCGATTTCGACTGGCTGCTGGATCTGGCTGGCGGTCTGCCCTGGAGCGAACTGCAGCGCCTGCATCTGGATCCGGCCCGTCCGGTGCAGCTGGTCTGCCCGGTGGCCAGCCTCGAAGCGCTGTGGCAGCGCCATCTGGCTGGCGGTGAGCCTCTGCAATACCTCCTGGGCCTCTGCCCCTGGCGCGACCTGGAGCTGAAGGTGGGGCCAGGTGTGCTCATCCCCCGCCAGGAGACCGAGCTCCTGGTGGAGCTGGCTGGCGGGCTGGTGGCCGTTCCGCCGGCCCTCTGGGCGGATCTCGGCACGGGCTCCGGTTGTCTGGCTGCGGCCCTGGCTGGCCTCTGGCCCGGCTCCAGCGGTCTGGCCGTGGACCTCAGCCCCGAGGCGCTGCGGCAGGCCGAAGCCAACCTCGAAACCGTGGGGGCGCTCTCCAGGGTGAGGCTGCTGCAGGGCCATTGGTGGGATCCCCTGCAGCCGTGGTGGGGCGCCCTGGGCCTGGTGCTGGCCAACCCGCCCTACATCCCCAGCGCCGTGTGGGCCGGCCTCGAACCTGGGGTTCGCGATCACGAGCCCCGCCTGGCCCTCGACGGCGGCCCCGATGGCCTCCGGTCCCTCCGCACCATCGCCCGGGGGGCCGCTCAGGCCCTCGCCCCCGGCGGCGTCCTGCTGCTGGAGCACCACCACGACCAGAGCGGGACGGTGCTGGGGTTGCTCCGCCAGGCGGGTCTGCAGCAGGTGCAGGCCCACCGGGATCTGGAGGGCGTGCTGCGCTTTGCCTCCGCCCGGAGGGCACTCCCATGACCTCAGCGCCCCAGCAGCACCAGGTGTGTCCCCCCCACGAGCTGGCCGCCCGGCTGCTGGCCGGTGAGGCAGGGCTGATGCCAACCGACACCCTGCCGGCGCTGGCGGCCCTGCCCCGCCATGCCGCTCAGATCTGGGAGCTGAAGCGCCGTCCCCAGGAGAAGCCCCTGATCCTGATGGGGGCCGGCCTCGAGCAGCTTCAGCCGCTGCTGGGGCTGGCCTGGAAGCCGGAGTGGCTGGCCCTGGCCGGCCGCGGCTGGCCCGGTGCCCTCACCCTGGTGCTGCCGGCTCAGGGGCCGCTGGCCGAGGCCCTCAACCCCGGCCGCGGCAGCCTGGGTCTGCGCATCCCGGCCTGTGCTGCGGCCCGGGAGCTGCTGCAGCTCACCGGCCCGCTGGCCACCACGAGTGCCAACCCCTCCGGTGAGCCTGCCGCCACCACGGCGGCCGAAGCTGCCGCCTTCTTCCCGCAGCTGGCCCTGCTGGGCCCGCTGCCCTGGCCGCCGGCCAGCGGGCAGGCCAGCACCGTTCTGGCCTGGGAGGGTGCCGGAGGATGGCAGCTGCTGCGCTCCGGCGCGGTGCCGTTCCCGCTGCCCGCGCCCTCCTCTCTGCCCTCCGCCTGAACGCCTCCCCATGGCCGCCCTTCTCGTGCTCGTGGCGCTCACCATGGGGCTCTACAACTGGCTGAGCACCCCGCTCAACGGCCTGCTCAGCGGCCTCTTTCAGGCTGGTTGGCTGCCATTACTGCCAGCTCTGGTGCTGATCTGGCTCCTGGCTGGGAAGCGCTGAACGGGTTTAGGTTCTGGCCTGCTGCCCAGGCCCATTGCGTCGTCCCGTCCGGTTCCTGGCCGTGCTTCTGGCCCTGCTCACCTGGGGGCTGACTCTGCTGGGCCATGGCAGCGCTCTGGCGGTGCGCGCCCAGAGCACCGGCACCGGAACTGAGCTGCGGGGCGTGTGGCTCACCGCCAACGACATGCCGGTGCTGCGCGATCGCCAGCGGATGACGGAGGCCGTTGCCCAGCTGGCGACCCTCCAGTTCAACACCCTCTATCCAGTGGTCTGGAACGGTGCCATCGCCTACTACCCCAGCCAGGTGGTGCAGGAGCGCCAGCTGCAGACCTTCACCTACCTGGGGCTCCAGGGCCAGGACGTGCTGGGCGAGCTGATTGCCGAGGGCAAGCGGCAGGGGCTGCTGGTGATTCCCTGGTTCGAATTCGGCTTCATGGCCCCCAAGGATTCGGTGCTGGCCCGCCGCCACCCCGACTGGCTCACCCGCAAGCAGGACGGCGGCATGACCTCGATCAGCGCCGCGGGGGAGGTGGCCTGGCTCAATCCCTTCCGGCCTGAGGTGCAGCAGCTGATCACCGACCTGGTGGTGGAGGTGGTGGGTCGCTACGGCGCCGATGGCATTCAGTTCGACGACCACATGAGCCTGCCGAAGGACTTCGGCTACGACCCCTTCACCCTGGCGCTCTACCGCAAGGAAACGGGTCGAGCCGCTCCGGCTAATCCGGCTGACGGGGCCTGGGTGAAGTGGCGCGCCGACAAGATCACCGCCTTCATGGAGCGGCTCACCAAGGAGGTGAGGCGGGTGCGGCCCGGGGCTGTGATCTCGGTGTCGCCGAACTACTACGCCTTTGCCTACAAGCTGCAGCTGCAGGACTGGCTCGCCTGGGTGCGCCGGGGGCTGGTGGATGAGCTGCTGGTGCAGATCTACCGCCCGGACCTGGAGGACTACCTGCCCCATCTGGGGAGGGCGGAGGTGATCGAGGCCAGGGCCAAGATTCCCACGGCAATCGCGATCATGAGCGGCCAGCGCAACCGCCCGGCCCCCCTGCCTCTGCTGGGGGAGAAGGTGCGGGCCAACCGCAGCCAGGGCCTCGGGGTGGCCTTCTTCTATTTCGAGAGCCTCTGGAATCTGGGGCCCGAGTCTCCCGAACAGCGCAAGGCCGAGCTGGGGCGCTGGTTTGCCGCGCCGGCGCCGCGCCGGACTGCCGCTGCCCCCAGCCCTCAGCCAGCCCCGCCCCCCCCTAGGCGGCTGCCCGCACCGCCACCTCCACTACCCAGCCTTCCCTCGGCCTCGGGTTGAATGCGCCCAGCTGCCCTTGAGCCCCCATGCCTGATGCCGTTGATGAAGCCCAGTGGTTCAAGGTGCTGCTGGCGCTGCGGTGGCCCTGTGCGGTGGTGGCCTCCTCCGCCGTGCTTGGCGGGGTGCTCCTGCACGTGCTGAGCAAACCGATTCCGATCCGGATCGCCCTGCCCCCCGATCAGCCCCTGCCCGTGCGGGCCGAGGTGAAGGAGCTGGCCCAACCGATCCGGGTGGAGCAGCTCAATGAAGCGATTGAGATCAGGGCTCAGGAGGTGCTCACGGTGCGGGGTTCCGTGGGCATCGACACCAAGGCCCCCATTCCGATCAGCGGCGAACCGCGCGTGGTGGTGACCAACCCCGTGGAGGTGAAGGCGAGCGCGCCCCTGGCGGTGCAGGGCAACGTGGCGGTGAAGGCGGCTGAACCCCTGCCGGTTCAGGCCTCGGTGGATGTGAGTGCCTCCGAGCCGTTGCCCGTGAAGGGTTCTGTGGAGGTGGACACTCCCAACCCGCTCCAGGTGACCACCGAGGTGACCCTCGACACCGATGAGGACCCGATCCAGGTGCAGGTGAAGGAAGGTCTGTTGGGGATCTTCTGAACAGGTGAAGCCCCAGCCCTGCCCCGCCAAGGAAGCTGGAAGCCGGCTAACGGATTTGAACCGATGACCTTCGCTTTACAAAAGCGCTGCTCTACCGCTGAGCTAAGCCGGCATGGCGTCACGACCGGATGGCCTGACCAGGCTGAAGTTACACGGGGGCAGTGGCCATTCCGGGGTGGCCAGCCTCAGCTGCTGCTGAGGGCCCAGATCAGCAGCTGGGTGCGGCTGTGGCAGCCGCTCTTGGCCAGCAGGTGGGAGATGTGGCTCTCCACCGTGCGCACGCTCAGCACCAGGGCGGCGGCAATCTCCCGGTTGCTAAAGCCGCGGCATAGCAGGCCCAGCACCTTCGACTCAGCGGGGGTTGGCGGCGTCAGCTGTGCATTAGGGGAAACCATGGCCAGGCGCCATCCGGAGCTGTTGATGGCTCAGGATTGCCACAGGCCCGGCGGATCGCTCAGGAGGGCGTTTCGGCGCTCGGCACGGGGCTGTCGGTGGGGGATGGCAGGGGCACTGAGCGGGTGCCCTTGATCGGCAGATTGGCCACCAGCGCTGTGACCCGGTCTTCGGTTTCGAGGCTCACATCCCCTTCGCTCATGTCGATCTCCACGTAGCGGCTCACCACGTCGAGGATTTCACGCCGCATCTGCTGCAGCAGTTCCGGGTTGAGGTCGCTGCGGTCGTGGGCGAGCACGAGTTGGAGGCGCTGCCGTGCCGTGGGGGCACTGGCCGGTTCCCGACCCAGCAGCTTGTTGATCAGATCGCGCAGGGTCATCGGCTCAGAAGATCTTGGTTTGCATCAGCCGGCCGATCCGGGCCCTCAGACCCTGGCGTTCCTTGGCGGGGTCGATCAGCGGCACGTCTTCCCCCTGCAGGCGCCGGGCGATGTTGCTGTAGGCCCTGGCGGCCGGCGAGAGGTTGTCGCTGAGGGTGAGCGGCTCGCCCCGGTTGGTGGACACGATCACCTGTTCGTCCTCCAGCACCAGCCCCAGCAGCGGCAGGGCCAGGATGTCGGTCACGTCGTCCACCGCCAGCATCTCCTGGCTGGCCATCATCTTCGGCCGCACCCGGTTGAGCACCAGTTGGGTGGGCTTGACGGCCTCGGAGTTGAGCAGGCCGATCACGCGGTCGGCGTCCCGCACCGCCGACACCTCCGGCGTGGTGATCACGATGGCCTCCCGGGCAGCGGCCATGGCGTTGCGGAAGCCACCTTCGATGCCAGCTGGGGCGTCGATCAGCACGTAGTCGGCGGTTTCGCCCACCATGGCGCCGATCGCCTGCATGTCTTCGGGCTTGAGCCACTCGAGCATGCGGGGGTCGCCGGCCGGCAGCAGGGCCAGGTTCGGCTGCAGCTTGTGCTTCACCAGGGCCTGCTCCAGTCGGCAGCGCTCGGAGAGCACGTCCTGGGCGGTGTAGATGATCCGGTTTTCGAGACCGAGCAGCAGATCCAGGTTGCGCAGGCCGAAATCGGCATCGAGCACCGCTGTCCGGGCACCGAGCTTGGCCAGGGCAATGCCGAGGTTGGCGGTGAGGGTGGTTTTGCCCACTCCCCCCTTGCCGGAGCAGATCAGGATGAAGCGAGTCGACGCAGCTGGCACGGCAGTGGCTGAGATCGAGGCAGGCTAAGGCCAAAGACGCCGTTCACCCGAAGCCCGCCCCCCGGAATCCAACGCCTTCAGGGTTCAGGCGTTCAGGGGCCACTGGGGTGGCGCTGGCTCGAGCCGGATCACGCCCCCCACCAGCCGGGCCTGCTCGGCCAGTCCCTCCGGGGGGGGCTCCTCGGGCCCCCGGGCCACGGCGCCGGCGATGCGCAGCTGCAGGGGCCGCAGCTGCAGGGCCACGATCCTGGTGCCCCCATCGCCGCCCGTTCCGGCATGGGCCAGGCCGCGCAGGCGGCCCCACACGAGCACGTGGCCGCCGGCACTGAGCCGGGCCCCGGGGTTCACATCCCCCAGCACCAGAAGAGAACCTGCTGCCTGCAGGTGATCGCCGGAGCGCACGGTGCCGCGGTGCACCACCAGTTCGCCTGCCCGTCCCCCGGGCATGGGGCTGTCCGGGCTGGAGCTGCTGGCCGCGCCAGGCCAGGGCGGCCGGGCCTCAAGCCCCAGTGCGGCCGCAGCCACCAGGGTGTGGGGGTTGGTGCTCTGCACGTTCTCTAGCCACAGATCGTGCTGGAGCAGCAGCTCCTGGAGGGCCCGCAGCCCCCGCGCCGTGAGCGGCCAGCCATTCGCCTCGAGTGCTACGGGGCCAGGCCTGGGCGGCCCCTGGAGCAACCCCGCGCTCTCGAGGGCCCGCACCGCCAGCTCCTGAGGCGAGGCCGCTTGCCTGCTCGGCGGCAACACCAGCCGGTGGCTGCCGCCCCCTGAGCTGCCGGGAAGGAACAGGGCGCCGAGGGCCGGAGCGCTCATCAGGAGTCGAGGAACCGGCGCAACTTAGGCGCCACCTCGGCCGGGTGGATCAGCCAGGCCAGCTGGGCCGGCTCGCTGAGGCTGTGCACCAGGGGGGAGCGCTGCTCGAGGGCCTGCAGCGTGCGGCCATCCCACAGCCGCAGCCCGCCGGCATAGGGGTGGTAGCCGCGGGTCTGGCGCTGCTCCAGGGCGCAGCAGCCATCAGGATCGAAGCCCGCTTGGCTGGCCAGCGTTCTGGCCTGGGCCAGCAGTTCCAGCTGGCTGCCCCGGTCCCGGCTGGCCACATCGGTGGCCTTCAGCAGCCGCCGCTCCAGCAGCCGCCGGCAGGGGTCGGCCAGCTCCTTGGGTCCCTCCTCCTGCCAGCGCTCCAGGTGGTAGCCGGTGCGGATGTCGTCGTTGGCCAGAAAGGAGGCGAGATCGAGGCTGCCCCGCTCCCACAGCCAGCGGCCCATCACGGCATCGGCCCACACCCGCCCCGGACCCAGCTGGCGGGCCACGCTGATCAGCCGCCGCAGCAGCCAGTTGCACACCACGTTGAGCCGGTGGTTGTACACGCTGCGGTACATCAGGTTGCGCACCACCAGGTAGTGCTCCACGGCCATCAACCCCTTCGGCTGCACGGCCAGGGCGCCGTCCGGGGCCAGGGTGAGGGCCGCCAGGATCCGCTGCAGATCGAGGCGCCCGTAGCTGGCTCCCGTGCTGTAGCCATCGCGCTGCAGGTAGTCGAGCCGGTCGCAGTCGAGCTGGCTGCTCACCAGGGCCTTGATGGCCTGCACCGGGTAGCGGCCATGCTCCAGCAGGTCGGCCACGGCATCGGCGCAACCCTCGGCATGGCTCTCCAGCAGGCCGCGCAGCTGCGGGTGCTCCCGCACCAGCCGCCCTGACCAGGCCTCGTGGTTGAGTCCATACATCTCCTCGCCGGAGTGGCTCAGCGGGCCATGGCCCACGTCATGCAACAGGGCGGCTGCGTAGAGCACCCCCCGGTGCTCCAGCAGCTCGGGGTGATGGGGGGCCAGCTGGGCCAGGGCCAGTCGCGCCAGGTGGAGCACCCCGAGCGAGTGGGTGAAGCGGCTGAACTCGGCCCCATGGAAGGTGAGATAGGCCGGCCCCAGTTGCCGGATCCGCCGCAGCCGTTGAAAGGGGGCTGTGTCGATCAGGGCGATGGCGAGGGCCTCGGCGGGGTCGCTGCGCTCCAGCCGGATCGCCCCATGCAGAGGATCGTGGTAGGTGCGGCCGCTCATGCCGGGGCCTGGGCCGGGGTGAGCTGCTTCAGCAGCAGGTCGGAGGCCTGATCGAGCCAGGCGTCGCTCTCGCCGCCGGGGTTGAGGGGCTCAGGCGGAGCCAGGGGATAGTCGGGTTCGATGCCCTGGTTCTGAATGTCGCGGCCACTGGGGGTGAGGTAGCGCGCCACGGTCACCGCCAGGCCGCTGCTGTCCCCGAGGGAGAGCAGGCTCTGAATCAGGCCCTTGCCGAAGGTGCGGCTGCCGGCCAGTTCGCTGCGGCCGTTGTCCTGCAGGGCTCCGGCCAGGATCTCGCTGGCGCTGGCGGTGCCGCCGTTCACCAGGGTGATCATCGGGCCGTCGAAGAGTTCGCCAGGGCCTGAGCGCACGGGCGAGCTGAGCCCGTTGCGGTCTTCCGTCTCCACGATCGGGCGGCTGTCGAGCAGTTGGTTGGCCACGGCCAGGCCGGCGCTCACCAGCCCGCCAGAGTTGTTGCGCAGGTCGAGGATCAGCCCTTCGATGTCCTGGTCCACCAGGTCGGTGAGGGCCTGGTGCACCTGCTCGGGCACCGGCTCGGCGAACTGGGTGATGCGCAGATAGCCCACCGTGTGCCCCTCCAGCCGCAGGCGCCGGCTGCGCACCGGCCGCAGGTTCACCTGCCGCCGTTCCAGCGCCACTTCCTGGGGTTGCCCCTGCCGCGCCACCTGCAGCAACACCTGGCTGCCGGCGGAGCCCCTCAGGGCCGCGGCGGTGCCCTCCAGCCCGAGGCTCGCCGTGGGCTGGCCATCCACCGCCAGCAGTTCCATGCCACTGGCCAGGGCCGCCTCGGCGGCTGGGGAATCGTCGAGGGGGGCGATCACCACCACCCGCTGGTCGCCGTCCCGCAGGCCGATCTGGAGGCCCACGCCGGTCACGCTGCCCTGGGTGCTGGAGCGCAGATTGGCGTAGTCCTCCGGGCGCAGCAGACGGGTGTAGGGGTCGCCCAGGGGCGCCAGCATGGCCTCGATCGCTGCATAGGCATCGTCGGAGCTCACGATCGAGCGCTCCAGCGCTTTCTGGCGCAGCCGGCGCCAGCGCACCGCCTCAAAGCGCTGGGGCTCCACGTAGCTCTGGTTCACGAGCCGCCAGGCCTCCACCACCAGCTGCTGGGCGTCGCTGAGGGCGATGGCCGGGGCCGGGGCCCAGAGCAGGCTGGCGCTCAGCAGCCAGGCCAGCAGGGTGCTCCAGGCCAGGGGCCTGGCGGCTGCGGAAGGCGGCCTTGGCAACGGGCCAGCGGCCTGTCCTCCCCGCTGGGGATCGGCTGGCAGCACCGGCAGGCGTTCAGCGCTCACGGACTCTCGATGGCGGTGCGTAGACTCTCGCAACCCAACCTCCCAGCTGCATGGCGAACACTCCTGCTGGAAAGTCGTCCCCGGTCTACGACTGGTTCGAGGAGCGTCTTGAAATCCAGGCGATCGCCGACGACATCTCGGCAAAGTACGTGCCACCGCACGTCAACATTTTTTACTGCTTGGGCGGCATCACCCTGGTGTGCTTCCTGATCCAGTTCGCGACGGGCTTCGCGATGACGTTTTATTACAAGCCCACCGTGGCTGAGGCCTACGCCTCGGTGCAGTACCTGATGAGCGATGTCAGCTTCGGCTGGCTGATCCGCTCGGTGCACCGCTGGAGTGCCTCGATGATGGTTCTGATGCTGATCCTGCACGTGTTCCGCGTCTACCTCACTGGTGGCTTCAAACGGCCCCGCGAGCTCACCTGGGTCACCGGCGTGACCATGGCCGTGATCACCGTCTCCTTTGGCGTCACCGGCTATTCCCTTCCCTGGGATCAGGTCGGCTACTGGGCCGTCAAGATCGTGAGCGGCGTTCCTGCGGCCGTGCCTGTCGTCGGCGACTTCATGGTGGAACTGCTGCGTGGTGGTGAGTCCGTGGGCCAGTCCACCCTCACCCGCTTCTACAGCCTGCATACCTTCGTGATGCCCTGGCTCCTGGCGGTGTTCATGCTCATGCACTTCCTGATGATCCGCAAGCAGGGCATCTCCGGCCCGTTGTGACCCTTCGAGACAGCTTGTCTCGCCTGCCTGCCCGGCACCCCTAGCCTCCCCAAACACCAGCGATCCCTGCGAGCGGCACCAGCCATGCACATCCTCAAGAAACCAGATCTCACCGACCCCGCCCTTCGCGCCAAGCTTGCCAAGGGCATGGGTCACAACTACTACGGTGAGCCCGCCTGGCCAAACGATCTCCTCTACATGTTTCCGGTGGTGATCCTCGGAACCATCGGCTGCATCGTGGGGCTGTCGGTGCTTGACCCCGCCATGCTCGCGGACAAGGCCGATCCCTTTGCCACGCCTCTGGAAATCCTGCCTGAGTGGTACCTCTACCCGGTGTTCCAGATCCTGCGGGTGGTGCCCAACAAGCTGCTCGGCATTGCCCTGCAGACGATGATCCCCCTGGGCCTGATGTTGATCCCCTTCATCGAGAGTTTCAACAAGTTCCAGAACCCCTTCCGTCGCCCCGTGGCCATGGCCGTCTTCCTGTTCGGCACGGCTTTCACTATCTACCTAGGCATCGGTGCGGCCCTGCCGATCGACAAGTCCCTCACGCTTGGTCTGTTCTGAACCTCAGCGGGTTCTGAATGTCGTTCTCGACAACGCCTTCGCCCCGTTCAGCTTCTCAGCCGCGACCTGGATCGCGGCTTTTTGCTGGCCATGCTCATCCCTGCCGATGCAGACCGGGCTCCAGATCCAGCAGGGTCACATCCTGGGGTTTGACACGCAGGATGTGGTGCAGGAGCAGGAATCCCACGATCGTCCAGGTCTGGTAGGTGCGGGCCTGCTGGCCTACCCAGGTGCCGGTGGGCCCATCGAAGTATTCAGCCCACTGCTGGCGCGGCAGCTGGTTCAGCTGGCTCCAGTAGCACTCTTCCAGCATGGCCGTCATCTGGCCCATCAGCAGCACATCGGCTTCCGGATGGCGCTCCCCGTGCAGCAGGATCGCGCCTCCCAGGAACCACAGCAGGCAGGGCCAATGCCCCCCGTTGTGGTAGCTCCAGGGCCAGTTCTTGGGGTCTGATCCGGTCTTGTTGCGCCACTCATCGGCCTCCATCGGCGGATGGCAGATGCGCATCGGCATCTGGGCCATCAGATCGGCGCGGTTGTGCAGCACCAGCCGGAACAGGGCCCGTTGCTGTGGTGCCGTGAGCAGGCCGAACATGCAGGCCAGGGAGTTGCCGAGGCTGTAGAAGCGGAAGTCCGGCCGGCCGGTGCGGATGTTGCCGATCAGGTAGCCGCCACGGTTCTCGAGCCAGTCCTGGAGCCAGGGGGGGATCACCTGGGGCTGCACGTTGAATTCGTTTTCGTGCTGATGATCGCCGTACTGCTCCGTGGGGCGACGGCGCAGCACCTGCATGGTCTTGCTGGTCACCCAGTAGTGCTTCAACAGGAACGAGCGCAGATCGTGTTGCCACTGCCGCGTCAGTTCCAGCCGCTGGTCCAGCAGCCGGCTCGTGGAACTCGTCTTGGCCAGCTCCATCAGGTTGCAGCAGCTGCGCAGGCAACCGAACAACAGCACCTCCACCTCCAGGGGGGCGCCCCAGACGTCCATGGGACGGTCAATCATGAAGGCGCAGTCCGGCACAAACAGCACCGGGTTGCCCTCAAAGCTCGGATGCAGCACCAGGTCGAGCAGCAGCTGCACGCCGCGTTGCACCCGCTGGCTCGTGGCGAACTCCACGTCGCGGCTGCGCTTCACATAGAGCCAGCACAGCACGGGCCACCACAGGCTGGCATCCACGGAGGTGATGCGTCCGATCGAGCGCTGGCCATAATCCGCCAGCACCTTCCCCTCTGTTTCCACGAAGCTGGTGGGGAAGACGCCTCGGGTCTGGTAACGGGTGCTCTGCAGGTCGAGGCAGACGCTGAGGAAATTGCGCACGATCTCGTAGCGCCCCTGCAACAGCAGGTACACCATCACCGGCACGTTGTCGCGCAGGAACACTTCGCCGTAGTTGGCTTCGGTGGCTCTGCGGGGGTGCTCCAGGGCCGCCACCGATCCCACCAGCTCGCCGCCCACGCGCACAAGGGTGCGCTCGAAGTGGTCGCGGGCCCGGCTCACCACCGCCTCCTCCCGGGAGCTGGGCCGGACGCGGAGGCGTTCCTGACTGGATTGGGGTGCCATCCAAATGGGGGCGTGGCCCGGAGGCCGGCGTCCTGACCTTAAGCAGCGTGGTGGTGTTGGTCAGCCTTTCGACGCGTTTCCGTAGATCGCCGCCCAGGCCCTGGGCTTGGTCAGCCCAACGCTCGGTGGGGGTGCCGCTAAGCAGGGCAGCAGCGCTTGACAGCCTCGGCAACCGGCATGGTATGTTCATGTGCTGCACGCCTGAAGCGGAAGCTGAAGCGGGCAGGCTTACAGAGATGGAAGAGCGCCTGCGAGAGCGGCCCTTCGGTGCTGTAGGTTTCTTAGGTCGCTGCGAGGCGACAGCCACCGAGAGCTTCTGGAAACGGGAGTGGAGGTAGCAGAACCTGGACAACCGAAACGTTTAGGAACTGACGCTTTCACTGCGTCAGTGCTTCTTGAGTGTGTGCTTGCTGAGCTGAGCCTGTGAAAGGGCGAGGTTGAGCGGGGATGGTTAAGGAGTATTGACGAAAGAGCAGTGAAGGTGTGAGGTCCCGTCAAAAAAACAATAGCAACTGGTATTGAGCTGTTGATGATGTGATTGCTTCTCACGAGTGACCATGTTGTTGAAGGATAGTTTGATGCTGGAAGCGAACCGGATCTGAGATCTGGGAAAGTCACCAGGTTGTTATGAACGAGAGTTGATGGCGATCAGGTGCACTCTTTGAAACCATTTTACCGAATGGGGCGAGCGCTTAAGACGATGGCTTGTGGCTGACTGGATGCTTCGGCATGAAGGAAGGCATGGGTGGTTGATTTTAGGAGTGAGCAAGCCGAGTTGAGGATGAGCAGGAGAGATCTTGTTTGTTTTAGAGGACCGGTCTACAACGGAGAGTTTGATCCTGGCTCAGGATGAACGCTGGCGGCGTGCTTAACACATGCAAGTCGAACGAGCCTTCGGGCTAGTGGCGGACGGGTGAGTAACGCGTGAGAATCTGCCCTCAGGAGGGGGATAACGGCTGGAAACGGCCGCTAATACCCCATATGCCGCGAGGTGAAATGAGAAATCGCCTGAGGATGAGCTCGCGTCTGATTAGCTAGTTGGTGGGGTAAGAGCCTACCAAGGCATCGATCAGTAGCTGGTCTGAGAGGATGATCAGCCACACTGGGACTGAGACACGGCCCAGACTCCTACGGGAGGCAGCAGTGGGGAATTTTCCGCAATGGGCGCAAGCCTGACGGAGCAACGCCGCGTGAGGGATGAAGGCCTCTGGGCTGTAAACCTCTTTTCTCAAGGAAGAAGAACTGACGGTACTTGAGGAATAAGCCACGGCTAATTCCGTGCCAGCAGCCGCGGTAATACGGGAGTGGCAAGCGTTATCCGGAATTATTGGGCGTAAAGCGTCCGCAGGCGGTCTTGAAAGTCTGTTGTTAAAGCGTGGAGCTCAACTCCATTTCAGCAATGGAAACTAGAAGACTAGAGTGTGGTAGGGGCAGAGGGAATTCCCGGTGTAGCGGTGAAATGCGTAGATATCGGGAAGAACACCAGTGGCGAAGGCGCTCTGCTGGGCCATAACTGACGCTCATGGACGAAAGCCAGGGGAGCGAAAGGGATTAGATACCCCTGTAGTCCTGGCCGTAAACGATGAACACTAGGTGTCGGGGGAATCGACCCCCTCGGTGTCGTAGCCAACGCGTTAAGTGTTCCGCCTGGGGAGTACGCACGCAAGTGTGAAACTCAAAGGAATTGACGGGGGCCCGCACAAGCGGTGGAGTATGTGGTTTAATTCGATGCAACGCGAAGAAC
The DNA here is from genome assembly GCF_015207615.1 of Cyanobium sp. LEGE 06113. Taxonomy (NCBI): domain Bacteria; kingdom Bacillati; phylum Cyanobacteriota; class Cyanophyceae; order Synechococcales; family Prochlorococcaceae; genus Cyanobium; species Cyanobium sp. LEGE 06113. The sequence continues at coordinate 43,726 of NZ_JADEWM010000007.1, forward strand.
CTTACCAGGGTTTGACATCCTGCGAATCTTTTGGAAACAGAAGAGTGCCTTCGGGAGCGCAGAGACAGGTGGTGCATGGCTGTCGTCAGCTCGTGTCGTGAGATGTTGGGTTAAGTCCCGCAACGAGCGCAACCCACGTCTTTAGTTGCCAGCATTGAGTTGGGCACTCTAGAGAGACCGCCGGTGATAAACCGGAGGAAGGTGTGGATGACGTCAAGTCATCATGCCCCTTACATCCTGGGCTACACACGTACTACAATGCTACGGACAGAGGGCAGCAAACTCGCGAGAGCTAGCAAATCCCATAAACCGTGGCTCAGTTCAGATCGTAGGCTGCAACTCGCYACGTGAAGGAGGAATCGCTAGTAATCGCAGGTCAGCATACTGCGGTGAATACGTTCCCGGGCCTTGTACACACCGCCCGTCACACCATGGAAGTTGGCCATGCCCGAAGTCGTTACTCCAACCCTTGTGGAGGAGGACGCCGAAGGTGGGGCTGATGACTGGGGTGAAGTCGTAACAAGGTAGCCGTACCGGAAGGTGCGGCTGGATCACCTCCTAACAGGGAGACAATAACTGATCATGATGTCTGAGCGCTGAGAACCATCCAGTCTTTGTGGCTGTTGGTAGGAAGCACTTTTTGTCTCAGGCCATGGTCCTGTCATCTCGAAGGTCGATCGGTACCTCAAGGAGGCAAGCGCAGAACAGATCCGGCATGCAAGCCAGGTTGTCATCAGGGATCAGCACACCGCAAGGTGAGTTGAGATCAGGTGATGCCTTGGTGGAAGTGTTGTGGTGTGGGAGAGCGTGAAGCCTTTTTCAGTTCCTAAACGTTGTCTAGGTCACCCCCCTGAGGGTAAGCCCAAGCCGTGTGATCGGTTTGGAAATCTCCTGGGCCATTAGCTCAGGTGGTTAGAGCGCACCCCTGATAAGGGTGAGGTCCCTGGTTCAAGTCCAGGATGGCCCATTCATGTCTGGGGGTTTAGCTCAGTTGGTAGAGCGCCTGCTTTGCAAGCAGGATGTCAGCGGTTCGAGTCCGCTAACCTCCATTCAAGTGTAGGTTCTCAGACTAGTTCTCAGATCAATTCTCAGAGTAGTTCTCAGAAACAGGAGATCAGTCCTGAGGGAGACGTGACCAAGACGGTATCGGTAACAGGACAGTATCGGTAAACCGGTATTGGTGTGAGCCCAAGCGCGACTCCAGCCTCATGCCTCCATCTTTTCAGGTGGTGGCATGATGCTGGACTCCCAGTAGCTAGAGCATTTTAGATGTTTTAGCGGCTGAGGGTTTGGCGAAGAACCTTGACAACTGCATAGGTGAATCTGGAAATAAAGCATCTCAATGGAATGTTTGATTTCAGATGGATTGAAAGATCCAGATGAGATCAAATCAATTCTATGAAGTTAAGAGCCGAGAACTTCCAGTGTTCTTAGCACTCCGCCGAGGAGTGAAGAGTTTGATCCTTCATTCAAACCGCAACCGCAAGGGAGCAGGTGAATGTTGAGAGAATAGGCCTCAACAGCCTGAAGCACTGGGAGATGAAATGGTCAAGCTACAAAGGGCTCACGGTGGATACCTTGGCACACAGAGGCGATGAAGGACGTAGTTACCTGCGATAAGTCTCGGGGAGCTGGAAACACGCATTGATCCGGGAATTTCCGAATGGGGCAACCCCTAGAACGGCCACCTGAATCCATAGGGTGGCGCGAGCCAACCCAGCGAACTGAAACATCTTAGTAGCTGGAGGAAAGGAAAGTAAAAACGACTCCCTCAGTAGCGGCGAGCGAACGGGGAAGAGCCTAAACCGATGCTTTCGAGCATCGGGGTTGTGGGACAGCAACGTGGACCAGGGACGTTAGGAGAAGCGTTTGAATGGCGCGCCATAGAGGGTGAAAGCCCCGTAACCGAAAACGAAACTGGCCTAGCTGAATCCCGAGTAGCACGGAGCACGTGAAATTCCGTGTGAATCCGCGAGGACCACCTCGTAAGGCTAAGTACTCCTGTGTGACCGATAGCGCAACAGTACCGCGAGGGAAAGGTGAAAAGAACCCCGGGAGGGGAGTGAAATAGAACATGAAACCGTGAGCTTACAAGCAATGGGAGCCCGACTGATCGGGTGACCGTGTGCCTGTTGAAGAATGAGCCGGCGACTTATAGGCACTGGCAGGTTAAACCGGAAATGGTGGAGCCATAGCGAAAGCGAGTCTGAATAGGGCGTTGGTCAGTGTTTATAGACCCGAACCCGGGTGATCTAACCATGGCCAGGATGAAGCTTGGGTGATACCAAGTGGAGGTCCGAACCGACTGGTGTTGAAAAACCAGCGGATGAGCTGTGGTTAGGGGTGAAATGCCAATCGAACCCGGAGCTAGCTGGTTCTCCCCGAAATACGTTGAGGCGTAGCGTCTTGTGCTCCAGCAGGGGGGTAAAGCCACCGTTTCGGTGCGGGCTGCGAGAGCGGTACCAAATCGAGACGAACTCTGAATACCCTGTGTGTAGCAAGGCAGTCAGACTGTGGGGGATAAGCTCCATGGTCGAAAGGGAAACAGCCCAGACCGCCAGCTAAGGTCCCCAAATCAATGCTGAGTGATAAAGGAGGTGGGATTGCCCAGACAACCAGGAGGTTTGCCCAGAAGCAGCCATCCTCAAAGGAGTGCGTAATAGCTCACTGGTCGAGCGATCCTGCGCCGAAAATGAACGGGGCTAAGCATTGTACCGAAGCTGCGGATTTAATTGTTCTTAGGAACAATCAAGTGGTAGGGGAGCGTTCCATGTGGGGTGAAGCGTTAGCGTAAGCGGGCGTGGACTGCATGGAAGTGAGAATGTCGGCTTGAGTAGCGAAAACATGGGTGAGAATCCCATGCCCCGAAACCCTAAGGGTTCCTCCGGCAGGCTCGTCCGCGGAGGGTTAGTCAGGACCTAAGGCGAGGCCGAAAGGCGTAGTCGATGGACAACAGGTTAACATTCCTGTACCTGTCATGTTTTGGGAAGGGGGACGGAGAAGGCTAGCCCAGCCAGACGTTGGTTACTGGTTCAAGCGTTCGAGGCGTTGAGGGGTGGAGAAAACATCCTGAGCTGAGGCGTGAGTACGAGCTGCTACGGCAGCGAAGTGGGTGACGTCAAGCTTCCAAGAAAAGCCCTATACCCGTTAAGGCATGATGGCCTGTACCCGAAACCGACACAGGTGGGGTGGTAGAGAATACCGAGGGGCGCGAGATAACTCTCTCTAAGGAACTCGGCAAAATGGCCCCGTAACTTCGGGAGAAGGGGTGCCACCGCAAGGTGGTCGCAGTGAAGAGGCCCAGGCGACTGTTTACCAAAAACACAGGTCTCCGCTAAGTCGCAAGACGATGTATGGGGGCTGACGCCTGCCCAGTGCCGGAAGGTTAAGGAAGCTGGTCAGCGTAAGCGAAGCTAGCGACTGAAGCCCCGGTGAACGGCGGCCGTAACTATAACGGTCCTAAGGTAGCGAAATTCCTTGTCGGGTAAGTTCCGACCCGCACGAAAGGCGTAACGATCTGGGCGCTGTCTCGGAGAGAGGCTCGGCGAAATAGAATTGTCTGTGAAGATGCGGACTACGTGCACCCGGACAGAAAGACCCTATGAAGCTTTACTGTAGCTTGGTATTGTGCTCGGGCTCGGAATGCGCAGGATAGGTGGGAGGCTATGAACCATTGCTTGTGGGTGATGGTGAGCCACTGGTGAGATACCACTCTTTCCGAGCTAGAGTTCTAACAGCCACCCGTTATCCGGGGGCTGGACAGTATCAGGTGGGCAGTTTGACTGGGGCGGTCGCCTCCTAAAAGGTAACGGAGGCGCGCAAAGGTTTGCTCAGGCTGGTTGGAAATCAGCGACGAGTGTAAAAGCAGAAGCAAGCTTGACTGTGAGACCTACAAGTCGAACAGGGAGGAAACTCGGCTTTAGTGATCCGACGGTTCTGCGTGGAAGGGCCGTCGCTCAACGGATAAAAGTTACTCTAGGGATAACAGGCTGATCTCCCCCAAGAGTTCACATCGACGGGGAGGTTTGGCACCTCGATGTCGGCTCATCGCAACCTGGGGCTGAAGTCGGTCCCAAGGGTTGGGCTGTTCGCCCATTAAAGCGGTACGCGAGCTGGGTTCAGAACGTCGTGAGACAGTTCGGTCCATATCCGGTGCATGCGCAGGAATATTGAGAGGATTTCTCCCTAGTACGAGAGGACCGGGAGGAACGCACCTCTGGTGTACCAGTTATCGTGCCAACGGTAAACGCTGGGTAGCCATGTGCGGAGAGGATAACCGCTGAAAGCATCTAAGTGGGAAGCCCACTCAAGATGAGTATTCCCATGGGTTAACCCAGTAAGGTCACGGGAAGAACACCCGTTGATAGGCTCTACGTGGAAGCGCAGTAATGTGTGAAGCGGAGGAGTACTAATAGACCGAGGGCTTGACCATCAACTCGAGCTCTTAACAGCTTGTTTCCAGAGGATGAGCAAGAGATGACCATCAAGGTTGTCTGGAGCTGATCTAACCTATGCAGTTCTCAGGGTTCAACCTGAGAGCAAGACAAGAAGCAGAAGACTCCATCATGAGTCTTCTATCCTGGTGTCCATGGCGCAGTGGAACCACACCGATCCATCTCGAACTCGGTTGTGAAACGCTGCAGCGCCGACGATAGTTGGGGGGAAGCCCCCTGAGAAAATAGGTCGATGCCAGGTAAAACTTTTTGTGCTTTGCTCCGATGATCAAAAGGTCACCCAAGAACGGGTGGCCTTTTTTTGTGCCTACTCTGTGGCCATGGACTCCTTGATTCAGATCCCGGTATCCGTGGGTGAGTTGATCGACAAACTCTCCATCCTTGAGTTGAAACTCAACCACCTCGAAGGAGTGGCCTTCGAGCACGTCCGTCAGGAGCATCAGTTGTTGGAGGCGGTCTTGGCGGATGCCCCCCTGGTTGTGCCTACCGATCTCCAGCAACAGCTCCAGGCTGTCAATACCCAGCTGTGGGAGGCTGAGGACGGCATCCGTGCCAAGGAGCGGTCCCAGGACTTCGGCGCCTCTTTCGTGGAGCTGGCCCGAAGCATCTACCGCCTCAACGATCGGCGTTCCGCCATCAAACGGGCCATCAATCTCGCCTGCGGCAGTCCCCTGATTGAGGAAAAGCTCTACGCCTTGCCGCAGCGACAGGGCGAGATCCGTCCTACTTCGCCTCCATCCAGTTCGGGCCAGCCCCCGTCTCCACCACCAGCGGCACGCTGAGCTGCATGGCCTGCTCCATGGTGCGGCGGGTGAGTGCCAGCACCGCCTCAGCGGCCTCGGGGGCGGCTTCCAGCACCAGTTCATCGTGCACCTGCAGGAGCAGCCTGGCCGGCAGGCCCTCGTGCTCAAGACGCCCCTGCAGTTGCACCATGGCCAGCTTGATGATGTCGGCACTGGAGCCCTGGATCGGCGCGTTGGCCGCAGCCCGCAGCTGCTGGGCCTCAAGGCCGCCGCGGCGGGCCAGCTCCAGATCCAGGCTCAGCGGGTCTTTACCCAGGTAGCGGCCCAGGCCGCCCGGATCAAAGGCAAAGGGCCGCCGCCGCCCCAGGATCGTCTCCACATAGCCGCGGCTGAGGGCCAGCCGTTCCTGCAGTTCCAGGAAGGCGAACACCTTGGGGTAGCGCTGCCGGTAGCGGCTCAGGAAGTCCTTGGCGGCGGCCTGGCTCACACCGGTCTCCCGGGCAAAGCGCTGGGCTCCCATGCCGTAGATCACGCCGAAGTTGATCGTCTTGCCCAGCCGCCGCTCCTCGCTGCTCACCTCCTCCTTCTCCAGCAACAGCCGCGCCGTCAGGGCGTGCACGTCGTCCCCGTTGCGGTAGGCCTCCACCAGCACCTCTTCGCCGCAGAGATGGGTGAGGATGCGCAGCTCGATCTGGGAGTAGTCGGCGCTGATCAGCGTCCAGCCCTCCTGGGGCAGGAAGGCCTTGCGGATCCGCCTGGAGAACTCCGTGCGGATGGGGATGTTCTGCAGGTTCGGATGGCTGCTGCTGAGCCGGCCGGTGGCCGTCACCGCCTGGTTGAAGTCCGTGTGCACCCTGCCCGTTTCCGGCTCCACCAGGCTGGGGAGGGCATCCACGTAGGTGCTCTTGAGCTTGCTGAGCACGCGGTGTTCCAGCACAAGGGGCACCACGGGATGGTCGTCCTCCAGTTTTTCGAGCACGGTGGCGTCGGTGCTCCAGCCCGTCTTGGTGCGCCGCGACTTCCTGCGCTCCAGTCCCAGGGTGTCGAACAGCAGCTCCCCCAGCTGCTTCGGGCTGGCCAGGTTGAAGTCCACCCCCGCTGCGGCTCTGGCCTCGGCTTCCAGCCGCTCCAGGGTGGTGCCCAGGGAGCTCCCCAGCTCCTTGAGGTAGGCGGTGTCGATGGTGATGCCCGTGGCTTCCATCAGCGCGAGCACCGGCTCCAGGGGCAGCTCCACCTGATCCAGCAGGGCGGGCAGGGCCGGGCCCAGGGCCTCGAGTTCCCGGCGCAGCAGCGGCGCCAGCCGCCTGGTCACGTGCACATCCATGCCGCAGTAGTGGGCGGCTGCCTCGATCGGCACAGCCGCGAAGCTGGCGCCCTTGGGCACCAGCTCCCCATAGCTGGTGGGCGTGAAGCCGAAGTTGCGCTGCGCCAGCACCTCCAGGCCGTGCTTGGCGTTGGCATCGCGCAGGTAATCCGCCAGCAGGGTATCCATCACCACCCCGCGCAGCTCCAGGCCGTGGCGCAGCAGCACCAGCCGGTCGTACTTGGCGTTCTGCAGCGCCTTGGGGTGGCCTGGGCTGGCCAGCCAGGTGGCCAGGGCCGTGAGCACCTGCTCCAGGGGCAGCTGGACCGGGGGGGGCGGTGGCGGGCTGAGCAGATCGTCAGCGATGGCGGCCTGGTGGCCGATCGGGATGTAGGCCAGCTCGGCGACTCCTTCCCCCCAGGCCACGCCGATCCCCACCAGCTCGGCCTGAAACGGATTCAGGGCCGTGGTTTCGGTGTCGAGGGCCACGGGACTTTGGGGATCGCTGCAGCCCTGCAGTCGTTCCACCAGCTCTGCAAGGGCCTCGGCAGTGGTGATCAGCTGCGGCACCAGGGCGGGTGGTTCGCTCTGCTGCCTGTCCTGTGGCTCGGAATCCGCTGGTAGCGACCCAGGCTGCTCCGATCCTGTCGAGTGGGGGGCGCCAGAAGGCTCGGGATGCGGAGAGGCCTGCTCTTTGCCGAGGGTTGCACGCTTCGCTGGCTTGCTTGCAGCAGCGCTGGCCCCGGCTGGCGTGGCTTCAGGGGCGGGCGGCTCCGCCGAGAACAGCGCCGCGAAGCGCTCCACCTGCCTGGCCAGGCTGTGCAGCTCCAGCTCCTCCAGGCTGGTGCGCAGGGCGTCACAGTCCACGGCCCCGAGCCGCAGCCGCGGCGGCTGCGGCAGGGGGATGTCCACCAGGATTTCGGCCAGCATGCGAGACAGGTAGGCCTTGTCGCGGCCTTCCTGCATGCGGCCGATCAGAGCCCCCTTGAGCACTCCCTTGGGGTCCTTCGCCTTGGCGCCGCCCTGCTCCAGCTCCGCCAGGGCCTGGTAGATCCCATCGAGGTGCTGGTAGGCCGCCAGCAGGTTGATCGCGGTCTTGGGACCCACGCCCTTGACCCCTGGGATGTTGTCGCTGCTGTCGCCGGTGAGCGCCTTGAGGTCCACCACCTCTTCGGGCGTCACGCCCAGCTTCGCCACCACCCCCTCGCGGCGCACCTCCAGGGGGCCGCTGTTCCTGGCGTAGGGGCCGCCGCCCATGTAGAGCACGGCGATGTCGCGGCTGTCATCCACCAGCTGGAACAGATCGCGATCGCCCGAGAGGATGCGCACCCGCCAGCCTTCGTTGGCCGCCTGGTTGGCCAGGGTTCCGAGCACGTCGTCGGCCTCGTAGCCCGGGGCCATGCACAGGGGGATGTCCAGGCTCTCCTGCAGGATCGTCTGCAGGTTGGCGAGGTCCTGGAAGAAGGCTTCGGGGGCCTCATCCCGATGGGCCTTGTAGGTGTCGTCGGCCTGATGGCGGAAGGTGGGCTCGGCGGTGTCGAAGGCCACCACCAGCCCCTGGGGTTGCAGGCCCTTGCAGTGGTCGAGCAGGGCCTTGAGGAAGCCGTAGGTCACCGAGGTGGGCACCCCCTCGCGGGTGCTCAGCCCCCCTTCGCCCCCCTTGGTGAGGGCGTAGTAGCTGCGGAAGGCGAGCGAATGGCCGTCGATCAACAGCAGCAGCGGCCTGGCGCTGTCGGGTTCCGCTGCTGCCACGCCTGTCCTGATCGTTCCAAGCCCCAGCCTGCCATCCACCCTCCGCTAGGCCATCCTGGGCACACGCCTTGCCGGTGATCTCCTCTGCCATGTCCCGCATCCCCCGGCGCTATGCCGTTCACCTCCACCTCAGCGGCGGCCAGACCCAGACGGTGATGTTCCCGCGCCTGGAGGGCTTTCAGGAGTGGTATGGCGGCCTGCTCACCGCCACGGCCCCCGACACCTTTGTGAATGTGCCGATCTCCGAGCTCGACGGGGAATACCTGGTGGTGCGCCCCTCAGCGGTGATCGGCATCCATGTGGAGCCCCGGTTCAGTGCTGCTGATGATGCATGACCCCTGAGCGACTGGGGCTGCTCTGGGGTGTCACGGTGTTCTCCGGCGCCGTGGCCCAGGCCCTGGCCTGGCTCACGGGTCTGCCCGGAGTGGTGCTGCTGCTGAGTTCCGGGCTCCTGATCGGCCGGGCTGGCCTGGGCCTGGTGGAGCCCCTCGACCTCGGCGATGGCCTCGAGACCGTGGTGGGTCTGTTCGTGAGCCTGGTGCTGTTCGATGGCGGCCTCAACCTGCGCCTGCCGGACGACGGCACCCGCCAGGCCGTGCTGCGTATCGTGGGGGTGCGCCTGGTGCTGGCACTGGTGGGTGGGCTGCTGCTGGGCCATGGCCTGGCCGGCCTCAACTGGCCCCTGGCGGCGGTGTTCAGCGCCATCGTGCTGGCCACCGGGCCCACGGTGGTGACCCCCCTGGTGCGCCAGATCGGTCTGCGCCCCCCCCTTGGGGAAGTGCTGGAGGGGGAGGGGCTGGTGCTGGAGCCGATCGGGGCCGTGCTCGCCCTGCTGCTGCTGGAACTGGTGCTCGGCAACCTGCACGGTTGGCGCGAACTGGCCACGGGCCTGCTGCTGCGCCTGGGGGGCGGTGTGGCCCTGGGGGCCGCCTGTGGCTGGCTGCTGGCGGAGGTGTTGCGGCGGCTGCCGGAGGAGCCGCGCACCGATCCGCTGAGGCTGCAGCTCACCCTCGGCACCCTCTTTTTGATGTTCACCGGTGCCGAGCAGGTGCTGGCCGAGTCGGGGCTGCCGGCCGCCGTGGCCGCCGGGGTGGTGGTGGGTCGACGGCTTGAGAGCGATGCCGCCGAGCTCGACGCCCTGATCCGGCAGCTGGCCCAGCTGGCGATCACGATGCTGTTTCCGCTGCTGGCCGCCGACGTGAGCTTTGCCCAGCTGAGTCCGCTGGGATGGGGGGGCGTGGCCTGTGTGCTCTGCCTGATGCTGGTGTTGCGCCCCCTGTCGATCGCCCTGGCCACCTGGGGGATGGGGTTCAGCCTGCCTCAGCAGGCCGTGCTCAGCTGGCTGGCGCCCAGAGGCATCGTGACCGCCGCCGTGGCCAGCCTGTTCGCCATCCGCCTGGAGCAGGCGGGCGTGGTGGGTGCCGGCCGGCTGCAGGGCCTGGTGTTCCTCACGATCCTGCTCACGGTGGGGCTGCAGGGCCTGAGCGCAGGCCCCCTGGTGAGCTGGCTCGGCCTCAATCAGTCAGGCAGTGAAAAGCCCAAGGCCGGCGCCGCCTCAGAGGCCGCGGGAGATCCGCCGCCGATCCTCCCCGCTGCGGTGGAGCAGCAGCCAGGTGGCCACTAGGTCGGGGCCCTGCAGGCTGCCCAGCAGCACGGCCCGCAGACTCTTCATCAGCACCCCTTTCTTGACGCCTGCCTGCTTGGCGGCCGCTGTGAGCAGCACCTGAGCCTGATCGGCCTCCAGCATCCCTTCCGGCAGCAGCCCCTCCAGGGCCGTCAGGCTCTGCCTGGCGCCGGGAACCTCCAGCTGCTGGCTGGCGGCCTCCTGCAGAGGTGGCAGACAGAAAAAGGGCTCGGCCTGCTCGACGCCGTCCTGCAGCAGGGTGAGGGAGGGGCCGATCAGGGCGCAGAGCTCGCGCTGCCAGTGGGGGTCGGCCTGGGCCTCGGCGGCCTGGTCGTGCCCTGGCGCCGGCCAGCCCCGCGCCGCCCACAGGGGCAGCAGCTGCTGCCGCAGGCCCTCCGGTCCCTGCTCATGCAGCACCTGGCCATTGAGCCAGTTGAGCTTGTCCCAGTCGAAGCGGGCCCCGGCCCGGTTCACCCGCTCGAAGCCGAACACCCGCGCCGCCTCCTCCAGGCTGAAGCGCTCGCCCATGCCCTCAGGCGGCGACCAGCCCAGCAGCGTCATGTAGTTGGCCAGGGCCGCCGCCGTGTAGCCCATGGCCTGGAAATCGCTGATCGAGGTCACGCCGTCGCGCTTCGAGAGCTTCTTGCCGGCCTGGTTGAGGATCAGCGGGGTGTGGGCGAACACGGGGGGCTCCAGGCCCAGGGCCTCGTAGAGGAGCAGCTGTTTGGCGGTGTTGGCGATGTGGTCTTCGCCGCGGATCACGTGGCTGATCGCCATGGCGGCATCGTCCACCACCACCACCAGGTTGTAGAGGGGGTCGCCGATCCGATCGGCCGGTGCGCGGCGGGCGATCACCATGTCGCCGCCCAGGTCTGCGCCGGCCCAACGCATGGCACCGCGCACCAGGTCGTTCCAGCCGATGCTGCGGCCGTCGTCGATGCGGAAGCGGATCACGGGTTCCCGCCCCTCAGCGATGAAGGCCTGCTGCTGCTCGGGGCTGAGCGAGCGGTGGCGGTTGTCGTAGCGGGGGGCCTGCTTGCTGGCCGCCTGCAGCTCGCGCATGGCGGTGAGTTCGGCCTCGCTGGCGTAGCAGCGGTAGGCATGGCCGGAGTCCAGCAGTTGCTGGATGGCCGCCTGGTGGGCTTCCTGCCGCTGGCTCTGGATCACCGGCTCACCGTCCCAGTCCAGGCCCAGCCAGCGCAGGCCCTCAAGGATGTTGGCGGTGAATTCGGGACGGCTGCGCTCGCGGTCAGTGTCTTCGATGCGCAGCAGGAAGCGGCCGCCGTGGTGCTGGGCAAACAGCCAGTTGAACACCGCCGTGCGGGCTGTGCCGATGTGCAGGGTGCCGGTGGGGCTGGGGGCGAGACGAACGCGTACCGCGCCAGCTGAAGTCACCTGCTGCACTCCATGGGAACCACCGGCCGGAGCAGGACCAGTGGAGGGGAAACGGGACTGACGGGATTCGAACCCGCAACTTCCGCCGTGACAGGGCGGTGCTCTAACCGGTTGAACTACAGTCCCAAACAGGTCAAGGACCCTGGCGGGCCATCGGGTGATCTGACCCTTGGCGTGGTCGCGGTGGCTGGCTGGGCGGAGAGGACCAAGGTCCCCAGCGCTCAGGCCGGATCTCGACCTTGAAAGTATCTGTGATCACTGGCCCCAACGTCAACAGGTGAGGGGACCAGCAGGCTGTGGGCCAGGGCGGCAGGCTCAGGGACGAAAGCCTGCCGGCTCGATCAGGCGCACCTGATTGCCGCGGGCCGTGAATTCGCGGCCCTGATCACTCTGTACAACCACCCGGCCACCGGATTTGACCCGGATCACCCGGGCCCGAACCCAGCCCAGAGCGGCAGACTCGAGCACCTTGACGACATCACCGGGTTGTAGATCCAACTCCATGTCCGGAACCAGGAAACAGCAGGTGGGGACATCGAACGCGCCGTGGAGGACTTGAACCCCCGACATCAGGTTTTGGAGACCTGCGTTCTACCAACTGAACTAACGGCGCAGGGCCGATGTCCCCAGTGAGACATTGACGAAACCGACCGGAACCTCCTTGCGGAGAATCCTTCAGCGGTCGAAGCGTTGCTTGACCCTGGTGGCTTTCCCCACCCGATCGCGCAGGTAGAACAGCTTCGCCCGGCGCACCTTACCGCGTCGCTCCACGCTCACGGAAGCCACCTGGGGGCTGTGCAGGAGGAAGATCCGCTCCACGCCCACGCCCTGGAAGATCCGCCGCACCGTGATCGTGGCGTGCAGGCCGCCGTGACGCTTGGCGATCACGACGCCCTCGTAGGGCTGAACCCGCTCCTTGTTTCCTTCACGGATGCGCACGCCCACCTTGACGGTGTCGCCCACGTAGATCTCAGGCAGGTCGCTCTTGAGCTGCTCGTTCTCGAAGGCCTGCATCAGCGCGTAGGCGCTGAGCTTGCCCGTGGTGACCTGGGCGGCAGCCCCGGCTGTTGCCTCTGGCGTCACCGTGGCCTCTGCTGTCACGGTCTCTGCCTCCTCACTGGTGTCGTCCTGGATCTGCTGGTCCTGGGTGTCCTCAACCGCCATCTCAACTCCGCGTCGCCTGGCCAAACCACCAGTGTACGGGCTGGGGGTCACCCTCCCGTGCGATTCAGCTGACGCTGCAGCCGCTGCACGGCCATGGCGCCACCGCTGAGCAGCATCCAGAGCAGCCCCAGACCGTTGAAGAGCACATAGATGGTCTCGCCGTTGGGTCCGAACCACTGCTTCAACCACTCGCCCTCGTGCAACAGCATCAGCACGTGGGCCTGGTCGCGGCCCAGGCCGGCCCAGTCGCGCAGCAGCCGGTAGGACACCCCTGTGGACACCGTGAGCAGCAGGGGCAGCAGCACCAGCGGCGCCACGGCGGCATGGGCCTGGCGCAGGCGCAGCAGCATCGCCGCGGAGGGCCTGGGCTGGGACGGCTTCGCCTGGGAGGGTTCCGCCTGGGACGGTTTCACGCTGAGCCGGTGCGGAGGGCGCTTGGGGGCTGGCAGGGCGGCGGACCGAAGGCCTGCCGGCAACGGACCCCATGATGGGACCGCTGCCGTAGATGGGGCCGGATCTCCATGGAGGCCCGGGCCCGCCAGAATCAGCGGTAACCGTGCCCGTCCCCGCCGATCCGAATGAACCTGTTTGCCGATCTGCTGGCCAGCACCCGCGCCACCACCGCCCCCTCGCCCCTGGTGCAGGCCGGGCCACGCATCCAGAAGAGCCGCCGTGGCGTCGAGGTGAAATCGGCGCGGGAAATCGCCACCATGCGAAAGGCCAGCCGCATCGTGGCCACCGTGCTGCGCGAGATCATGGCGATGGCTGCTCCCGGCATGACCACCGCTGATCTCGATGCCCATGCCGAGAGCCGCATCAGGGCCATGGGCGCCGTGCCCAGCTTCAAGGGCTACCACGGCTTTCCAGCCAGCATCTGCGCCTCGATCAACAACGAGGTGGTGCACGGCATCCCCAGCGCCAGACGGGTGATCAAGGCGGGCGACCTGCTCAAGGTGGACACGGGCGCCTACTTCGAGGGCTACCACGGGGACAGCTGCGTGACGCTCTGCGTGGGCGAGGAGACGCCTGAACCGGCCCGGCGCCTCGCCCGGGTGGCCCAGGAAGCGCTGATGCAGGGCCTCGCCCACATCAAGGCCGGCAACACCCTGCTGGATATCGCCGGCGCCGTGCAGGACCACGTGGAGGCCCATGGCTACGCGGTGGTGGAGGACTACACCGGCCACGGCGTGGGGCGCAACCTGCACGAGGAGCCCTCGGTGTTCAACTACCGCACCCGCGATCTGCCCAACATGACCCTGCGGGCCGGCATGACCCTGGCGGTGGAGCCGATCCTGAATGCCGGCAGCAAGGCCTGCCGCACCCTCAAGGACCGCTGGACCGTGGTGACCGTGGACGGCAGCCTCTCGGCCCAGTGGGAGCACACGATCGTGGTGAGCTCCGATGGCTGCGAGATCCTCACCGACCGCGACTTCTGAGCCTCAGGGACTGGCCTGAGGACGGCTGAAGGCCCGGAAGTAGAGCCAGCGGCCCAGGGCCGAGAGCGGCATTGTCACGTAGGTGAGGGGGTTGGGGGTCACGATGATCAGTCCCCAGTTCAGTTCGGCCTGGCGCAGCACCAGGGCCGCCACCAGATCGGGCGGCATCACGCCGATCGGGTTGAGGTCGGAGCGGAAGGGCCCCAGCACCAGGCGCCGCAGCCGCAGCTTGTCGCCCAGTTCCAGCGAGCGCAGGCTCAACAGCTGGCCCATCAGGCGTTTGCTTATCTCATAGAGCGGGCTCAGGGCCGGCTGCACTTCGGCCTCCGAGGTGTTGACCCACACCTCCGGGCGTGGTCGCTCCCTGCTGGCTCCCCCCCGCCCGCGCTCGGCCGTCGCTGTGGCAAACAGCTCCAGCAGGCGCCAGCTGCTCAGGGCGTTCACCTCCAGGGAGCTGGCCACCGCCTGCTCGGAGCGGCAGCCATGCACGTTGATGCCGTGGTTGAGCACCAGCACGTCCACCTCCTGAAGCAACGGGCCCAGCTTCTGCTCCTCGCCCACCTGCCAGAGCACCTGCTGGAGCGGGATCGGCCGGCCGGCGCTGTCGCGCAGGTCGAGGCGGGCCGGCCCCGAGCTGAGGGCGATCAGGCGGGCGCCGCGGCGGTGCCACTGGCGCAGCAGCGCCTGGCCCAGGGATCCACTCGCCCCGGTGATCGCCACCGTGGGGGGCTGGGAGCGCGGAGCTGAAGGGGCCATCAAGGCACGACCACGGGAATGCAGAACTCTGCAGGCGAGCTCCTGGGCACACCGTATGCGGCTGGGCCAGCTGCCTGGGCAGCCCGGGCCTGCAGCCCTTGGCCCGCCCTAGATTGACCAAACCGGCAGCCCTCGGCGAGGTTGATCTATGGCCCCCACCTTGCTGATCGGCTCCTGTGAACCGTTCAGTGGCAAGTCGGCCGTGGTGCTCGGTCTGGCTCGGCGCCTGCGCCGCCAGGGTCTGGCGGTTCACTTCGGCAAGCCCCTGGCCACCACTCTTGATGGCGAGGAGCTTCCCCCAGCCGGTGAACCGCTGCTGGATGCGGATGTGCGCTTTGTGGGGGCCACGCTCGGGCTGGAATCGCAGCAGCTGATTCCCTCCCTCGATGCCCTGGAGCCCGCCGTGGCCCGCCAGCGGCTGTTGGCGGCGGATCTGGATCCAGGCGTGGGCTTTGCCCAGCTCAGGCAGAGGTTGGCGCAGGACTTTGACGGTGTGGCCCTGCTGGAGGCCGCCGGCACCCTGCATGAAGGCCTGCTCTACGGGCTCAGCCTGCCCCAGCTGGCCCGGGGGCTGGACGCCCCGGTGCTGCTGGTGCAGCCCTGGACCGACAGCCGCAGTGTGGATTCTCTGCTTGAGGCCAAGGCCCGCCTGGGCGATCAGCTGCTCGGTGTGGCGCTCAATGCCGTGGATCCCGCCATGGTGCCCCAGCTCGGCCAGGACATCGTGCCCGCCCTCGAGCAGCTCGGCCTGCCGGTGCTGGCGGTGATGCCCCGCAGTCCGTTGCTGCGCAGCGTCACCGTGGAGGAGCTGGCCCGCCGTCTCGGCGCCCAGGTGCTCTGTTGCCGCGACCGCCTCGATCTGCTGGTGGAGACCCTTTCGATCGGGGCCATGAACGTGAATTCGGCGATGGAGTTCTTCCGCCGCCGCCGCAACATGGCCGTGGTGACCGGTGCCGACCGCACCGACATCCAGCTGGCTGCCCTGGAGGCCTCCACCCAGTGCCTGATCCTCACCGGGGCGGGCGACCCGCTGCCCCAGCTGCTGACCCGCGCCGAGGAGCTGGATGTGCCCCTCCTCAAGGTGGACCACGACACCCTCACCACGGTGGAAGTGATCGAGCGGGCCTTTGGCCACGTGCGGCTGCATGAGGCGGTCAAGGCCACCTATGCGGTGCGCCTGGTGGAGGAACACTTCGATTTCGAGCGTCTTTTCACTCGCCTACGCTTGCCCGCAATGGCGCAATAACGCTGCTAGTTTCATGGCGCAGCCTGCGATCTTGCGGTGACCCGATCCCTGGATCTTCCCTCCATCGAACGGATCGACACCCTGGCTCAGGAGCTCGCCATGCTCCAGGACACCAGCAAGCGCAGGATCGCCATCCTGGGCAGCCGCCATGTGCCGGTGGTGTCGATCCACCTGGTGGAGGTGATGGCGCGCTCCCTGGCCCAGGAGGGCCACAATCTGATCACCTCGGGGGCCCAGGGTGTGAACGCCGCGGTGATTCGCAGCGTTCTGGAGATCGATCCCTCCCGTCTCACCGTGCTGCTGCCCCAGAGCCTGGATCGCCAGCCCAGTGAGTCACGCGATCAGCTCGAACGGGTGCTGCATCTGATCGAGAAGCCCGAGCACGACGAGCTGCCCCTGCCGATGGCCAGCAGCCTCTGCAATCAGGACATCATCACCCGCTGTGACCAGCTGATCTGCTACGCCTTCCATGACAGTGAAACGCTGTTGGCCAGCGTGCGGGTGGCCGAAGACATGGGCAAGGTGGTGAGCCTGCTCTATTTCGACTGATCCTGATGCGTTGACCAGAATCAGCCGGCGAGGGCGAGCACAGCCCTGAGCCCGGCCACGTAGAGGATGCCGCTGCAGAGCACTCCGGCGGCCCAGCACAGCCCCCGCACGGGCGCCAGATTGCCGATGTAGGCCCCCAGGTAGGCCAGCCGCAGGGCCGGATGCAGCCAGGCTGCCGCCACCACCGCCGGCCCTGCGGCCCCCGCCACCAGGCAGAGCAGCACGGCGGGAGCATGCAGTGTGAAGGCCTCGAAACTGTTCTGATGGGCCCAGCTGGCGCGCTTGCCCCAGGCCGGCAGCCGCTCGAACATGGCCCGTGGCGCCTGCAGGTCGTCCAGGCTGAAGTCGGCCTGGGAGCGGGCCGCCCCCAGGGGCACCGTGCTCAGCAGCACCACGGCCCCAGCCAGCGCCAGGGACCAGGCCAGGGGAACAGCGGCGATGGTGACGCTCATGGTGGCCCGGGATCGCGTGGTGGTTGCGCCAGCATGATCGCAGCCGCCTCGGCCAGGATCAGGCGGCGCTCCGGCACGCCATGACCTCCTCCGCTTCCGCTGCCTCGCCTGCGTCAGCGGCGGTTCCGCCCAACTGGATCGACAACCGCCATCCCCTCGGGCGCCTGATCGCCCTGCTGCTGGCCGTGGAGCCCCTGCGGCGATTGATGTTCCTGCAGGCGCGCCAGCTGATCATCCGCACGGCCGAAGGCCGCGGCATCGCCTGGCGAGCCCGCCGACAGGTGCTGCAGCAGCAGGCTGAGCCCCTGCTGGCGGCGAGCCGCAACCCCCACACCGGCACCCCCGCCTACTACCGGGCCCGCTTTCACGCCTATCAGCAGGGCAATCTCTGCTGGCAGGCGGCCTGTGAAGCCGAGCAGGCCACCGATGCCATGGCCCTGCGGGTCTGGCCGGATGAAGCCCTCACGCCATCCCAGGCCCAACAGCGTCTGCGGCAGGCGATCTTCGCGGCGATCGAACCCAGCCTCCAGGGCCGCCCGCTGCGGGACGCCCTTGACCTGGGCTGCTCGGTGGGGGTTGGAACCCTCGCCCTCAAGCACTGGCTGGAGCAGCGCCAGCAGGCGGCGGTGAACGTGCAGGGGCTCGATCTCTCGCCCGAGATGCTGGCCGTGGCCAGGGTGCGCGATGCCGGCCAGGAGATTCACACCTGGCACCATGCGGCGGCCGAGGCCACCGGCCTGCCGGACGCGTGCATGGATCTGATCACCCTGCAGTTCGTGTGCCATGAACTGCCTGCCGCCGCCACCAGGGCCGTGCTGGCTGAGGCCTTCCGGTTGCTGCGGCCGTCGGGGGTGATCGCCCTGGTCGACCAGGACCCTGGCTCGGCGGTGATCCGCCGCCTGCCCGCCCCGATCGCCACCCTGCTCAAGAGCACCGAGCCCTACCTGGAGGACTACTTCCGCCTGGATCTGCCGGCCGCCCTGGCCGAGGCTGGCTTCCAGGCGGTGCGGGGCGAGGCCTGCGACCCGAGGCACCGGGTGCTGGTGGCCGTGCGCTGAGCGCCAGGGCCGTTTTCTACGCTGAGACCCGCACCCCGCGCTTCCCCTGTCCATGGCTGACACCTATTCCTTCGATGTGGTCTCGGATTTCGACCGCCAGGAACTGGTGAACACCCTCGACCAGGTGCGCCGGGATGTGGGCCAGCGCTACGACCTCAAGGACTCGGCCACCGAGATCGCCCTGGAGGAGACCAGCCTCACCATCACCACCGCCACGGACATGACCCTGCAGGCGGTGGAGGACGTGCTGCGCCAGAAGGCCACCAAGCGCAACCTCTCCCTCAAGATCTTCGACTTCCAGACCGCCGAGGCCGTGGGCGGCAACCGGGTGAAGCAGGAGGTGAAGCTGCGCAAGGGCCTCAGCAAGGAGCTGGCCAAGGATCTCAGCAAGGTGGTGCGCGACAACCTCAAGAAGGTGTCCGTGGCGATCCAGGGCGAGAGCCTGCGGATCACCGCCAAGAGCAAGGACGATCTCCAGGCGGCGATCCAACTGCTCAGGGACCAGGAGGTGGAAGTGCCGCTGCAGTTCGAGAACTACCGTTGACCCAAGCATCTGGCAAGCCCCCTAGGCGGCGTTGGCTTGTGCCCACTGTTGGCTTGGATCGCGTCTTGTCATGCCATCTAGCAGGAGCGATGTCAAGGCTGCATTTCATCCCGGATCCTGATCCAGTTGATCGACTGTCCGACCTCGACAACTCAGGGGCTTTCGTTACCTTGTAGTTTCAAGACCCTTTGCTTTTTGATGACTGATTGGAAGCTCCACGGACTTCCCGCCTGGATGGGCAAGCGTGAGAACAGTCGAGGTGTTCTCCGGCTCTCAGCACGCTCTGGTTGGGCCGGGAAATCTGTGGTCGATCGGACGGTGATTTCTGGGAGTCGATCTCTCGGTCTTCGCATGCCCTTAGTCCCTGGAAGGGCGTCCTAAGTATCTTTCAACATTTAGCCAAAACTTTTCTGACTTTCTAAACAATGACTTTTAGAGTTCGCAACGTGCCCTCATGGGTCAACCGCAAAGTCAATCGAAAGGGCGTGCTCCGTTTCTCTGGCAATTCCACCTGGAAGGGGCAGCCTGTTGTAGGACGAATCAAGGTGAGGCTGTCTGGTAAGGACGACGTCACAGGCGTTCGTTTCGACCGGATGATGCAGGCCAGCTACGACGTCAGAGGTACACGGGGGCGAAATCGGTTTGTCTGGGGATCTCAGGCTGGTGCGATCACCAAGCGGGTCAATACTGTTGTTGACTTCCGTAAGGATCTAGCTCGCGATGTTCTCGTGTTCAGAAATAAAACACCCAAAGATCCTGTGGTTCATATGCAGCGCTTTAGGGTCAGAAACTTTGGATCTAATGACATCATCAGACTTAAAAATCTTGGTATCACAGTTCGCCAGAGAGACCTGCGGCGCATGGGTGATGGCCGCTACATGATTCCTGGTGTTGATCCATCGAAAATGGTGGTCATGAATATCCTCAACTGATGGATGAGGGGCTTTCCCTGATTTTCCAGCGCCTGATGTGCCAGAGAACATTCCGTGTGCCTGAGCTTTGAGGGCTTCGACGATCGATAAACTAGGGATTCATCCAGTTTCCTTGCTGTTCCTTGGTTTTCGCTGAGAGTGGCTCCGCTCCCCGGGGATGGCACTTCTGGATCGATCGCGGCGGCACCTTCACCGACGTCATCGGCCGCGACCACGAGGGTGTCTTGCACGTGCGCAAGATGCTCTCCTTGCAGAGTGGACCAATGGGGGACCCTGTGCTGGCCGCAATGGCTGACATGGCAGGCCCAGGCCCCATCGAGGACGTACGCCTGGGCACCACCGTGGCCACCAACGCCCTGCTCGAGCATGGCGCGGCGCCGGTGCTGCTGCTGGTGAACCAGGGTTTTGCAGACCTGCTCTCCATCGGCGATCAACACCGCCCCGACATCTTTTCGCTGGCCATCCAGCGCCCCAGACCTCTGGAGGTGCGGGTGGTGGAAGTGGCCGGGCGTCTCGGCGCCAGCGGCGAGGAGTTGCTGCCACTGCTCCTCGATGACGCTCTGGCCCAGGCGGTGCATCAGGCCCGCAGCGACGGTTTCAGCAGTTGTGCGGTGGCTCTGCTGCACAGCTGCCGCCAGCCGATCCACGAACTCCAGCTGGAGGCCTGGCTGCAGCCTTTCGGCTTTCAGGAGGTGGCGCTCTCGCATCGTCTGAGCGCCCTGCCGCGGTTGGTGCCCCGAGGCCACACCACTCTGGTGGAGGCGGCGGTGGCGCCCGTGCTGCGGGTTTACCTGGAGCAGCTGCAACAGTTGCTCGAGAACCACGCCTCAGCCCAAGCCAACACGCCGCGCCTGCGGGTGATGCGCTCCAGCGGCGCCCTGGCCGATCCCCGCACGCTGCTGGCCAAGGACACCATCCTCTCCGGTCCTGCCGGGGGCATGGTGGGGGCGGTGGCCGTGGCCCGCGAGGCGATGGCGGCGTCGGGCTCCCCCCTGGGACCCGTGGTGGGTTTCGACATGGGCGGCACCTCCACCGACGTGTTCCACTGGGATCCCTGCCGCGGCTCCCTGGCCTGGGAGCGCCAGAGCGAATCCGAGCTGGCCGGCCTGCGCCTCCAGGCGCCGATGCTGCCGATCCACACCGTGGCCGCTGGCGGCGGCTCGATCCTGAGCTTCGACGGCCAGAGCCTCAGCGTGGGCCCCTCCTCCGCAGGGGCCGACCCGGGGCCGGCGGCCTACGGCCGGGATGGTCCAGCCACCCTCACCGATGCCAACCTGCTGCTCGGACGGCTGCCCGCCGCAGCGCTACCGGCGGTGTTCGGCTCCAGCGGCGACCAGCCCCCAGACCTGCAGGCCGTGGCCAAGCGCTTCCAGCAGCTGGCCGCGGCCATGCAGCTGGTGTCGCCCGGCATCACGCCGGAGCAGGTGGCCGCCGGTGCCTTGCTCATCGCCCTGGAAACCATGGCCGCAGCCGTGCGGCGCCTGTCGATCGAGCGGGGCCACGACCTCCGCCAAGCTCTGCTGGTGAGCTTCGGCGGCGCGGGCGGCCAGCACGCCTGCCGGCTGGCCGAGGGCCTCGGCATCGAGCGGGTGCTGTTCCATCCCCTGGCTGGCGTGCTCTCGGCCTATGGCATCGGCCATGCCGAGCAGCGCAGCCTGCTGGAGTGCCCCATGGCGCTGCCGCTGCTGCCGGCCAGCCTGGAGCAGCTGCAGCGCCGGGCCGAGGGCCTGCGCCACGAGGCCGCCCTGGCCCTGGAGCAGGCCGGTGACCTGGCCAGCGCCGAGGGGCCGCTGCGTTGCTGGTTTTCCCTTGAGGTGCGACCACCTGGTCGCGATCAGGGCCTGCTGCTGGCCTGGACGCCTGGTGACAGCGCTGAGTCGCTGGCGGCAGCCTTCAGCGAGGAACATCGCCAGCGCTTTGGTTACTCCCCTGGGCTGCCGATGGCGGAGCTGGTGGTGCAGCGGCTGCTGGTGGAGGTGGCTCCGCCGGAGCCGGCCGGGGGGCCAGCAGCACCCCCAGGCCGGAATCCGGAACCAGACCAGATCCCAGCAGCAGGCCAGGCAGCCCCGGATGGCCCTGCGGCCGAACCTGACCCTGGTGCTCACGCCAGCAGGGGCCAGCTTCCCGGGCAACCCCGTGCCACGACGAAACTGTGGCTCGACGAGGTCCAGGGCTGGCAGCCGGTGCCCCTCTGGCGCCGCGCTGAGCTGCGGCCCGGTCAGCGCCTGGAGGGGCCAGCAGTGCTCCTTGATCCCACCAGCACATCGGTGCTGGAAGCAGGCTGGTCTGGAGAGGTGCTCAGCAACGGGGCGCTGCTGCTGCAGGCCCCAGCTGCTGGCCAGGCTCCTTCTCTGCCCCAAGCCGCTGCGTCCGCCCCAGCGCTGCCAACACGGGCAGACCCCACCCTGCTGGAGCTGTACCACCACCGCTTCGTGGCCATCGCCGAGCAGATGGGCACACGCCTGCAGCAGAGCGCCCGCTCCCTCAACATCCGCGAGCGGCTCGACTTCTCCTGCGCCGTCTTCGATGCGGCCGGCCGGCTGGTGGCCACGGCCCCCCATATTCCGGTGCATCTCGGCTCCATGGGCGAGAGCGTGGCCAGCCTGCTGGCGGCCGTGGCCCGCGGCGAGCGCCCTCGCCTGGAGCCGGGGGACGTGGTGCTCGCCAACGACCCCTATCAAGGCGGCACCCACCTGCCGGACATCACGGCGATCACCCCTGTGTTCGCCCCCGGCGGCGACCCGCTGACGCCCAGCTGTTTCGTGGCCTGCCGGGGCCACCACGCCGACGTGGGCGGCATCACCCCCGGCTCGATGCCAGCCTTCAGCCGCACGATCGAGCAGGAGGGGCTCAGGCTCGACAACCTGCTGTTTCTGCACCGCGGTGAGATCGACATCACGGCCTGGCGCCGGCGCTTTGATCAGGGGCCCCATCCGGTGCGCCAGCCCGACCAGCTGCTCGCCGACCTGCAGGCCCAGGTGGCCGCCAACCGCCTGGGGGTGGAGGAGCTCACGGGCCTGATCCGGGCCAAGGGCCTGGCCGAGGTGCGGGCCTACATGGCCCATGGCCAGGCCCATGCCGCCGAGGCCGTGCGCCGGGTGATCGATCGCCTCAAGGATGGCTCGGCTTGCGTGGAACTCGATGACGGCAGCCGCATCGTGGTGGCCGTGCGCCTTGATCGGCAGCGGCGCTTGGCCCTGCTGGATTTCCGGGGCACCTCCCCCCAGCACCCCGGCAACCTGAACGCTCCGCTGGCGATCACCCGAGCCGTGGCGCTCTACGTGTTCCGCTGCCTGGTGGGCGAGCCGATTCCGCTCAACGCCGGCTGTTTCGAACCCCTGGAACTGCTGGTGCCGCCAGGCTGCCTGCTCAATCCCGCCCCGCCGGCGGCCGTGGTGGCCGGCAATGTGGAAACCTCCCAGGCCCTGGCCAATGCCCTGTTCGCGGCCCTGGGCGTGCAGGCCGCGGCCCAGGGCACGATGAACAACCTCAGCTTCGGCACCGCCAGATCCAGTACTACGAGACGATCTGCGGCGGCACCGGCGGCGGCAGGGACCTGCAGGGCCAGGGATTTGCCGGCGCCAGCGCCGTGCAGAGCCACATGACCAACTCCCGCCTCACGGACCCCGAGGTGATGGAGGAGCGTCTGCCGATCCGGATCGAGCGCTTTGCGATCCGGCGCGGCAGCGGTGGCCACGGCCGTTGGCCCGGCGGCGACGGGGTGGTGCGGGAGCTGCGCTTCCTGGCCCCGATGACGGTGTCGCTGCTCTCGGGCGCGCGGCGGGTGGCGCCGGCGGGGCTGGCCGGCGGGCAGCCGGGCCGGGTGGGCTGCAACCGCCTGGAGCGGGAGGACGGCACAGTGGTGATGCTTGCCGGGATCTGCGAAGTGGCGGTGGAGCCCGGTGATCGACTGGTGATCGAAACACCTGGAGGTGGGGGCTATGGCGCACCGGACTGATCGCGGCCGCCAGGGCTGGCTGAGCGGCTTGCTGGGAGCGGCGCTGCTGGCCGTGGCGCCCGTGGCAGCAGCGCTGCTGGCGGCCGTTCCCCTTGCGGCTGGAGCCCAGGGTGGCGCCTCGGTGGCACCGTCCAATGTGCTGCAGGAGCGGGGCCAGCGCTTCCAGCCGGTGTGGTCAGCCCGGGGCATGGTGGCCGCCCAGGAGCCCATCGCCGGGGCGGTTGGCGTGCGGGTGCTGCGCCAGGGGGGCAATGCCGTGGATGCGGCCGTGGCCGTGGCCTTCGCTCTGGCGGTGACCGAACCCCAGGCGGGCAACCTTGGCGGCGGCGGTTTTCTGGTGCTGTGGCTGCCGGGTCCATCGCCGGCTGAGGGGCGCGGCTGCCTGGATGGCCGCAGCGCCCCTGGGTCCACCCCTGGGCCTGGCGGCGAGCCGGGAGTGGAGCTGCGCATCGGCGGCGGCACGGCCGTGGCCGTGAACTTCCGGGAAAAGGCCCCCCAGGCCGCCGGCCCCGACCTGTTTCTGCGCCCCGACGGCAGCGTGGACCGCCAGCGCGCCACGGCCAGCCTGCTCAGCACCGGCGTGCCGGGGTCGGTGGCGGGCCTGGCGCTGGCCCAACGCTGCTACGGCCACCTGCCCCTGGAGCAGGTGATGGCCCCCGCCATCGCCCTGGCCGAGGGGGGCTTCGTGGTGAGTCGTGCCCTGGCTGAGGACCTGAGCCGCAGTGCCGCCCGGCTGCAGGCCGATCCCACCGCCAGCCGCCTCTTTCTGCCGGCGGCCCGCGCCGGCGCCCGGCTGCGCCAGCCCGAGCTGGCCACCAGCCTGCGGCGCATCGCCGCCGAGGGGGAGCTGGGCTTCTACGCCGGCCCCACTGCTGAAGCCCTCACCGCCTTGATGCGCCAGGGCGGCGGCCTGATCACGGCGGCCGATCTGGCCGCCTACCGGGCCGTGCTGGTGCGCCCTCTGGTGGGCCGCTACCGCGGTCACACCGTGCTGGTGCCGCCGCCCCCCAGCAGCGCCGTGACGATCCTGCAGTTGCTGGCGATCCTGGAGCCCATGGACCTGGCTGGCCTGGGTCATCACAGTGCCGCCAGCCTGCACCGGATGGCGGAGGCGATGCACCTGGCCTACCGCGACCGCAACGCCCTGCTGGGCGATCCCGACCAGGTGGCCATGCCACTGGAGCGGCTGCTGGATCCGGCCTATGTGGAGGCCCAGCGCCAGGCCCTGGATCTGGAGCGCCATCGCCCGGCGGCGGCGGTGCAGCAGGGCCCGCCTCCCCTGCCGGAGAGCGAGGACACCCTGCACTTTTCCGTGGCCGATCGCCAGGGAGGCCTGGTGGCCCTCACCACCACCTTGAACTTCCCCTTCGGCAACGGCATCGCCGTGCCAGGCGCCGGCTTCCTGCTCAACAACGAGATGGACGACTTCACGGCGCGGATCGGCAGCCCCAATGCCTTCGGCCTGGTGCAGGGCGCCGCCAACACGATCGCCCCCGGCCGCCGGCCCCTCAGCTCGATGAGCCCCACCCTGGTGTTCCGGCCCGATGGCAGTCCCTGGCTGGCCACGGGCAGCCCCGGCGGCAGCCGCATCCTCACCACCGTGCTGCAGGTGCTGCTCAACCGCATCGACCACGGCCTCAACCTGGCCGGGGCCGTTGCCGCCCCTCGCATCCATGCCCAGCTGCTGCCCGATCGCCTCTCCCACGAGGAGGGCTTCAGCCCCGACACCCTGAGGCTGCTGGAGGCCCGCGGCCACAGCCTGCGGCGCAGCCGCGCCATGGGTTCCGCCAACAGTGTGGAAATCACGGCGGAGGGCAGCCTCGGCGCGGTGGATCCGCGCCGCTCCGAGGCCAAGGCCCTGCCGGAGTGAGGCCAGAGCCGAGTGCAGATGGGGGATTGCCCACACGGCTGTCGCAATCCATCACAACCGCAGCGACGCTGCCGATCGAGCCAGCAGGCTGGAACTGTTCGGTGGTGCCAGCCCCATGTTTGAGCTGTTGCCCCCCCTCAACGACCACAACCTCCCCTGGATCGACACGATTCACCCGATCGTGGTGCACTTCGTGATCGCCATGGGCCTGGTGATGTTCGTGTTCGATCTGATCGGCGTGGTGGCCCGCAAGCCGGCCCTGTTTGAGGTCAGTTTCTGGAACCTGCTGTTCGCCACCGCGGCGATCTTCGTGGCGATCATCTTCGGCCAGGTGGAGGCCGGGCTGGCCAACCCCTACGGCCAGTCCCGCGACATCCTCAGCCTGCACAGCACCATCGGCTGGTCGTTGGCGGCCGTGCTGTCGCTGCTCTCCGGCTGGCGTTACGTGATCCGGGGCCGGGACCCCGAACGCCTGCCCCTGGCCTTCCTGGCCGCCGGCGCCCTGCTCAGCGCCTTGATCGTGGTGCAGGTGGGGCTGGGCAACCAGCTCGTGTGGATCTACGGCCTGCACACGGTGCCCGTGGTGGAAGCGGTGCGTGGAGGCCTGGTCTGATGGCCCTCGGCCCCAACGATCTTCCCTACGCCCTGCCGATCCACCCCAACCTGGTGCACTTCACGATCGGCCTGTTCGTGATCGCGATCGCCTTCGACGTCGCCGGCGCCCTGTTTCCCCTGGAGAAGCGGCTGTTCCGCTTTCTGGCCCTGCCGGTGACCCGCTCCGGCTTTCACGCCGTGGGCTGGTACAACCTGCTCGCCTGCGCTCTGGTGAGTTTCTTCACGGTGGCTGCGGGCCTCTACGAGATGCTGCTGGCCCAGCCGATCGAGGGGGTCACCAGCAGCCTGGGCCTGGGGGCCTCCGCCACCCTGCTCTGGCATGGCGTGGGCGGGGTGCTGATCCTGCTGCTGATCGTGGCGATGACGCTCTGGCGCGGCTTCCAGCGCTTCCGCTGGCGGCGCGACCTGGGCCGCCAGGTGCAGTGGAGCTACCTGCTCTCCGGCCTGGTGCTGTTCGGGGTGATCGGTCTGCACGGCACCCTCGGCGCCGAGCTGGCGGCTGAGTTCGGCGTGCACGTCACCGCCGACCAGCTGCTGGCCAGGGGCTTCGATCTGCGCGAGGCCCTGCCATGACCAGCAGCAGCCGTCTGATGCCTCTCGGCCTGGGCCTCGGCGCCGCCGTGCTCCTGGACGGCTGGCTCAGCCTGGGCATGGCCCGGCTCTCGCACCGCTGGCTGCCGGTGCAGGCCTCGGCCGCGGCCCCCCATGTGGACAACCTCTTCGCCCTGGAGACGGGCATCGGCAGTTTCATCTTCTTCGGCTGCCTCGGCGTGATCGGCTGGACGCTCCTGTTCAACCGGGCGCCGAAGTACGACATGGAGGACGGCGCACCGATCGAAGGCAACCTCAAGCTGGAGGTGGTGTGGACCGTGATCCCCCTGCTGGTGGTGATGGCGATCAGCTGGCACGCGATCGGCGTCAACCGCACCCTGGCCACCCTGGGTGGCAAGCTCCGCCTTCCCACCGCCGCTGCACCGGTGCTGGAGGCCGGCCCCCTCACGGCCCAGGCCGCTGGCCTGGCCGCCAGCGATCCGGCCGCGGCCCCCGAGCCGATCACCGTGCTGGCGCGCCAGTGGTCGTGGGAGTTCATCTACCCCAACGGCGTGCGCAGCACCGAGCTGCATCTGCCGGTGGATGAACGGGCCCACTTCCGGTTGCAGTCGCTGGATGTGATCCATGGGTTCTACGTGCCGGCGTTTCGCCTCAAGCAGGACCTCATCCCCGGCAGCGTGATCGACTACAGCCTCATCCCCACCCGCCCCGGCCGCTACCGGCTGCGCGATTCGATGTTCAGCGGTGCCTATTTCGCTGCCAACCAGACCGACGTGGTGGTGGAAACGCCGCAGCGCTTCCAGGCCTGGCTGGAGGCAGCCAGCCGCGAGCCCCTGCGCCCCGGCGCCAACCCTGCCGTGGAGCTCTACAAGCAGCGCCAGGCCCGCGGCGACCGCGGCTGGGCCACCGTGCCACCGGCTCCAGCGCCGCAGGTGAACGTGAGCGCCGACCCCTCCGCCCCCCACGACGCCTGAGATGACCTCCACCTCCCCCTTTGATCCCCGGGTGCTGAAGGCCTCCCATCCGGTACCCGGCGCTCCGGACAACTGGCGGCGCTTCTTCAGCTTCAACACCGATGCCAAGGTGATCGGCATTCAGTACATCGCCGTGGCCCTGCTCTTCCTGCTGGTGGGCGGTGTGCTGGCCATGATCATGCGCGGTGAGCTGATCACTCCGCCGGCCGATCTGGTGGATCCCACCGTGTACAACGGCCTCTACACCATGCATGGAACAGTGATGCTGTTCCTGTTTCTGTTCCCGATCCTCAACGGTTTCAACAACCTGTTGATTCCGGTGATGATCGGCGCGCCGGACATGGCCTTTCCCCGGCTCAATGCCCTGGCCTTCTGGATGTTCCCGGTGTTCGGGGTGATCCTGATGGCCAGCTTCCTGGTGCCCGGTGGTCCGTCCAGTTCGGGCTGGTGGGCCTACCCGCCCCTGAGTCTGCAGAACCCCCTGGGGCTGTTCCTCAACGGCCAGTTTCTGTGGATTCTGGCGGTGGCCCTCTCCGGCATCTCCTCGATCCTGGGGGCGGTGAACTTCGTGACCACCATCATCCGCATGCGGGCGCCTGGGATGGGCTGGTTTCGGATGCCGATCTTCTGCTGGACCGCCGCCGCCGCCCAGATCATCCAGCTGATCGGCCTGCCGGTGCTCACCGGCGGCGCCGTGATGCTGCTGTTCGACCTCAGCTTCGGCACCAGCTTCTACCGCCCTGAAGGCGGTGGCGACCCGATGCTCTATCAGCACTTCTTCTGGTTCTATTCCCATCCGGCCGTCTATGTGATGGCCCTGCCGGTGTTCGGCATCTTTTCGGAGATCCTGCCGGTGTACGCCCGCAAGCCCCTGTTCGGCTATCCGGTTGTGGCCGTGGCCTCGTTCGCGATCACTGGCCTCAGCCTGATCGTGTGGGTACACCACATGTTCTACAGCGGTACGCCGCAGTGGATGCGCAATGTGTTCATGGTCACCACCATGCTGATCGCAGTGCCCACCGGCATCAAGGTGTTTGCCTGGATCGGCACCCTCTGGCGCGGCCGCATCCGGCTCAGCACGCCGATGCTGTTCTGCCTGGGCGGCATCGTGAACTTCATCTTCGCCGGTATCACCGGCGTGATGCTGGCCACCGTGCCGGTGGACATCCACGTGGGCAACACCTATTTCGTGGTGGGCCATTTTCACTACGTGATCTTCTCCACCCTCACCTTCGGCGTGTTTGCCGCCATCTACCACTGGTTCCCCAAATTCACGGGCCGGATGATGGTGGAGAGCCTCGGCAAGCTGCACTTCGTGCTCACCTTCGTGGGCAGCACCCTCAACTTCCTGCCGATGCACTGGGCCGGCCTGATGGGCATGCCACGCCGGGTGGCCTCCTACGACCCCGAATTCGCCCTGGCCAATGTGCTGGCCAGCCTCGGCGCCTTCCTGCTGGGGGTGGCCACGATCCCCTTCCTGCTCAACGTGGTGAGCTCCTGGGCCCGGGGCGCCAAGGCGCCGCCCAACCCCTGGCAGGCGATCGGTCTGGAGTGGCTGCTGCCCTCACCACCGCCCGTGGAGAACTTCGAAGACCACGTGCCCACCGTGATCAGCGGTCCCTACGGCTACGGCCTGAACCGACCGCTCGTGGAAGACCAGCAGCGCTACGTGGACTGGGCCGAGGCCGCCGGCCGGATCGAGCCATGACGGACTTCTCCTCCCAGACCACGGCCGCCGCCGCCAGCCATGGCCACGGCCACGCCAACCACACGCTCACGGGCTTCGTGATCTTCCTGCTCTCGGAGAGCGTGATCTTCCTGGCCTTCTTTGCCGGCTATGCGGTGCTCAAGGCCTCCTCGCCGCTGTGGCTGCCGCCGGGGGTGACGGGCCTGGAGGTGCGTGAACCGCTGGCCTACACCGCGGTGCTGGTGAGCAGCAGCGGTGTGGCCTGGCTGGCCGAACGCGCCCTGCACCGCCGCCGTCTCTGGAGCTTCCGCGCCTGGTGGCTGCTCACCATGCTGATGGGCAGCGTGTTCATCTATGGCCAGGTGATGGAGTGGCTGCGGCTGCCCTTCGGCCTCGGTGATGGGGTGTTCGGGGCGGGGTTCTATCTGCTCACGGGCTTCCATGGCCTGCATGTGATCAGCGGCATCCTGTTGATGGGCCTGATGCTGGCCCGCTCCTTTCGGCCCGGCAATTACGACGACGGCGAGGTGGGCGTGGTGGCCGTGTCGCTGTTCTGGCACTTCGTGGATGTGATCTGGATCGTGCTGTTCCTGCTCCTCTACGTGTGGCAGGTCTGACGCGGTGGCTGAGTTGGGACCCGGAGCCATGATCATTGACGACCGCGATTACGACGTTCTGATCGTCGGCGCCGGCGCAGCCGGTGGCACCCTCGCCGCTGAGCTGGTGCGGGCCGGCTGCTCAGTGCTGTTGCTGGAGCGCGGCATCTCCCTGCCGCTCGCCGATCAGAACGTGGCTGATGTGGATCTGTTCCGCCGCCGCCGCTACCACCCCTCGGGCAGCTGGTTTGGCCCCGATGGGGATCCCTTTCTGCCGCAGATGCTCTATGCCCCCGGCGGCAACTCCAAGATCTGGGGCGGTGTGCTTGAGCGCATGCGCGAAGCGGAGTTCAGCGGCCTGGCCCTGCAGGAGGGCCGCAGCCCCGACTGGGGCCTCCGCTATGGCGATCTGGCCCCCTGGTACGACCGCGCTGAGCAGCTCTACCGGGTGCATGGCCGTGCCGGCATCGATCCCACGGAGCCAACCCGCAGCACGGCCTACCCCCATCCGCCGCGGCGCTTCGAGCCGTTGATGGAGGCGATTGAGGCTGGCCTGCAGCGGCGGGGCCTCCATCCCTATCCCCTGCCCCTGAGCTGGTCGAGCGATCCGGATGACCCCACCGGCGATGCTGAGCTGTTCGGCGTGTGGCCCGCCTGTGAGGAAGGGCCGGGATCCTGTGTGCTGCGCACGGGCGCTGAGGTGCGGCGCCTGCACGTGAACCCCGCAGGCACTGAAGTGAAGGGGGTGGAGGCGGAGATCGGCTCCCAGCGCTGGCTGTTCCGGGCCCACCAGGTGGTGCTCTCTGCCGGCGCCGTGAACTCCGCCGCCATCCTGCTGCGCTCCGCCAGCGACGGCCATCCCGAGGGCCTGGCCAACGGCTCCGGCCAGGTGGGCCGCAACCTGATGAAGCCCCAGCTCACCGCCATGCTGCAGCTGGCCAGCGAACCCAACTCGGGTCGCTATGCCCGCAGCCTCGGCATCAGCGACTACTACTGGGGCGACCGCAATGTGAGCTTCCCGCTCGGCTCGATCCAGAGCGGTGGGGGTGTGCTGCAGGATCCGCTGTTCGCCGAATCGCCGCCCATCCTGTCGCTGATCACCCGGTTGCTGCCCGATCGCGCCGTGGAATGGCTGGCCGATCGCTCCGTGAGCTGGTGGGCGATGAGCGGCGTGCTGCCCGAGCCCGAGAACCGCGTCACCCTGCGCGGGGAGAGCATCCAGATCAACTACCTGCCCAACAACCGTGAGGCCCACGACCGGCTCGTCTACCGCTGGCTGGACACCATCCAGAAGCTGGAGGCCGACCCCCTCACCCAGGTGGTGCGCGCCGCCCCGATCTACCCCCGTGGCGAGGCGCCGCTGGCGGTGATGGGCTATGCCAGCGGCACCTGCCGCATGGGCTCAGATCCGGCCCAGGCCGTGGTGGACCTGGAGGGTCGCTGCCATGGCCTGGCCAACCTGAGCGTGGCCGATGCCAGCGTGTTTCCCAGCTGTCCGGCGGTGGGGCCGGGCCTCACTGTGATCGCCCTGGCCCTGCGCTGGGCGAACGCCTGCGCCGGGAACTCAGCCCAGGCTGAGCAGGAACACCAGCAGAAACGCCGACAGCAGCCCCAGGCCGAGGCGTGCCAGCAGCAGCAGGCCGCCGTGGAAGCGATCCTGCGGGGCCACCTGGCGGCCCTGCATCACCTTCAGGTTCATTGCCGCCAGCACGGGTGTGGTGAGGAAGGACACCAGCATGGCCAGCTGCACCAGGGTGCCCATGGAGCCGGGCCAGAGGCCCACCACGGCAGCCGCCAGCAGCGCGTGTAGGCCGATCCAGAGCTGCTGATCGCGGCGATCGTGCACCTGGCGGCCCCGGTGGCCGCGCAGCAGCCGCAGGCCGGCTGAGGCCGAGCGGGGGTAGCCATCCAGGCAGGTGAGGCTGGTGCTCAGCATCGTGATGAAGGCCGCAGCAGCGATCAGGGGGTAGGCCCAGCTCCCCAGGCTGGCGGTGTAGAGCTGCACCAGCTGCTGGGCAAAGGCGGCTCCGGCCTGCGAGAACTCCCGGCCCGTGCCGTGCATCACCCAGGCGCCCAGCAGCAGGAACAGCACGGCCATCACGGTGGTGAGGGCGTAGCCGAGGTTGAAGTCGGCCTCCACGGCCGCACGGCTGCTGCGGACGCCGGTGTCGTCCTCCCGCGCGAAGATCCACAGCGATGACCAGGCCGCCAGATCCAGCGGACAGGGCATCCAGCCGATCAGGGCCACCAGAAAGGGCAGGGACGTGAGGCTCCAGGGGCTGGGGCTCAACAGGCTGGCCCCACTGCCCAGGCGCCCCCGCAGCAGCACGGCGCCCGTGGCCAGCAGCGTGAACAGCACCAGTAGCAGCACGATCACCTTGCTGAACCGATCGAGGCTGCGGTAGTGACCCAGCAGCAGCAGGGCCAGCCCCAGGCCCAGCAGGGCCAGGGAGAGCAGCACCGGGCTGAAGGGCAGGAAGCTGGTGGCCAGGCTGCCGGCCACCGCCGTCACGGCGGCGATGTTGGCCACGCCGGTGGCGAGGGTGATCAGCAGAAACAGGGGCAGATACCAGGGGCGCTGGCGCTGGTAGCCCTCCAGCAGGCTGAGGCCGGTGACCGCCGTGAAGCGTGTGCCCACCAGCAGAAAGGGATATTTCACCAGGTTGGCCAGCAGCACCAGGGCCAGCAGCCCCAGGCCATAGCGGGCACCGGCCTGGGTGGAGGCCACCAGATGGGAGCCGCCGATGGCGGCACCGGCCAGCAGCACCCCCGGCCCCAGGGCCTGGCGCAGGCTGGTGAAGCTGAGCGGCTGGTCTGTGGCGGGGGCTCTGACCGCAGGCGTGGGGTCCATCAGGACCTCAGGCGATGGCAGCGAAGCTCTCCTGGAAGGCGGTGAGGGTGGCGTCCACGTCGGCGTCGCTGTGGGCCAGGGAGGTGAAGCCGGCCTCGAAGGCGCTTGGGGCGAGATACACGCCGCGCTCGAGCATGGCCCGGTGCAGCTTGCCGAAGCGGGCCGCATCGGCGGCCTTGGCCTCCTCGAAGTTGCGCACCGGCCCAGCGCAGAGGAAGAAGCCGAACATGGCGCTGATCGAGCCGCCGCAGATCGGCAGGCCCGCCGCTTTGCCGGCCTCGAGAATGCCCTTGATCAGGCGCTGGGTGGTGGCTTCCAGCCGCTCGTAGCTGCCCGGCTGGCGCAGCAAGTCGAGGGTCTTGATGCCGGCGGTCATCGCCAGGGGGTTGCCGCTGAGGGTGCCCGCCTGATACATCGGCCCGGCCGGCGCCACCATCGCCATGATGTCGGCCCTGCCGCCGTAGGCCCCCACCGGCAGGCCACCGCCGATCACCTTGCCCATGGTGGTGAGGTCGGGGGTCACCCCGAAGCGGGCCTGGGCGCCGCCGTAGCTGATGCGGAAGCCGGTCATCACCTCGTCAAACACCAGCAGGGCGCCGTTCTCCTTGGTGAGCTCGCGGATGCCCTCCAGGAAGCCCGGCACCGGCGGGATGAAGCCGGCATTGCCCACCACCGGTTCGAGGATCACGCCGGAGATTTCGCCGGGGTTTTCGGCGAACAGCTGCTTCACGGCCTCCAGGTCGTTGTAGGGGGCGGTGAGGGTGCTGGCGGTGGTGGCCCGGGGCACCCCCGGTGAATCCGGCAGGCCGAGGGTGGCCACGCCGGAGCCGGCCTTGACCAGAAACATGTCGGCGTGGCCGTGGTAGCAGCCCTCGAACTTGATCACCTTCTCGCGGCCGGTGAAGGCACGCATCAGGCGCAGCACGGACATGCAGGCCTCGGTGCCGCTGTTCACGAAGCGCACCATCTCCACGGAGGGCACGGCCTCGATCACCCGCTGGGCCAGCTCGTTCTCCAGTTCACAGGGGGCGCCGAAGCTGGTGCCGTTGTCGAGGGCGCTGTGCAGGGCGGCGATCACTTCGGGGTGGGCGTGGCCGCAGATGGCCGGCCCCCAGCTGCCGATGTAGTCGATGAAGCGGTTGCCATCCACGTCCCAGGCGTAGGCGCCCTTGACCCGGTCGTACACGATCGGATTGCCCCCCACGGAACGGAATGCCCGTACCGGCGAACTCACACCACCGGGCATCAGGGCCTGGGCGGCAGTGAAGATCTCCTGGGAGCGGGCGGTGTTCAGGGCGGGGGCCGATACGGGAGCCGAGGTCAAAGCGGATTCCGCGGGGGGTGAAGGGTGTCGGAGGCCGGGGAGCAACCGCCGGGGAGAGCCCGGTGCAGTGCGCCGTAACGGTGGAGCATTACGGAACGACCGCTTCCCATCCTGGCCCAAGACCCGGCAGAACGGTTTGTGGGTAGCTTCGGGTCACGTTCAACCGGCCCTGGAAGCCTTCCGGCCCTGTGAATCTTCCGGCACTGTGAGCTCCGGCACCCTGAGATCCGGCTCGGCCAGCTCTGCCGCCGGGCGCATCGACTGGCCCGCCCTGGAGCGCGATCTGCTTCGGCTGCTGCCTGCTCGTGCCGTGGTGGCGGCGGCCCAGGAGCTGCTCGCCTATGACTCCGACGGCCTCACCCTGAACCGTCACCAGCCGCCCCTGGTGGTGCTGCCCGAGACCACCCAGCAGGTGTCGGATGTGCTGGCGCTCTGCCACCGCGAGGGGGTGCCCTTCGTGGCCCGGGGCAGTGGCACCGGCCTCTCCGGTGGGGCCGTGGCCGAAACCGAGGCCCTCGTGGTGGCCACCAGCCGCATGCGCAAGCTGATCGAGCTCGACCTCGCCAACCGGCGGGTGGTGGTGCAGCCCGGCGTGATCAACAGCTGGGTGACCCGGGCGGTGTCCGGAGATGGCTTCTATTACGCCCCCGATCCCTCCAGCCAGGTGGCCTGCAGCATCGGCGGCAACGTGGCCGAGAACTCTGGCGGCGTGCACTGCCTCAAGTACGGCGTCACCAGCAACCACGTGCTGGCCCTGGAGGTGGTGCTGCCGGATGGCACAGTGACTACCCTGGGTGGTCAGCTCGATGAGATGGCCGAGATCGATCTGCGCGGCGCCTTCATCGGCAGCGAGGGCACCCTCGGCATCGCCACCGCCATCACCCTGCGGCTGCTGCAGGCACCCCAGAGCGTTGCCGTGCTGCTGGCTGATTTCACCTCCATGGAGGCCGCCGGTGAAGCCGTGCGCCAGGTGACGGCGGCCGGGGTGATGCCGGCGGGGATGGAAATGATGGACCGCCTCACGATCGAGGCGGTGGACGACTACTTCGGCCACGACGAATACCCTCGCGACGCCGCCGCCGTGCTGCTGATCGAGCTGGATGGCCAGCAGCGGGAGGTGGCCGCCGCCGCTGAGCTGGCCACCGCCCTCTGCCGCCAGGCGGGGGCCAGGCGGGTGCGCGAAGCCTGGGATCCCGAGGAGCGGGCCCTGCTCTGGAAGGGCCGCAAGTCGGCGATCTCGGCCCTGGGCCGACGCTTCCCCAGCTACTACCTCCAGGATGGGGTGGTGCCCCGCAGCGCCCTGCCCCGGGTGCTGGCGGCGATCGAGGGCCTCGGCGAGCGCTTTGATCTGCCGGTGGCCAATGTGTTCCACGCCGGCGATGGCAATCTCCACCCCCTGATCCTCTATCGGGCCGGTGAGCCGGGCATCGCTGAGCGGGTGCAGGAGCTGGGGGCGGAGATCCTGCGGCTCTGTGTGGAGGCGGGCGGCAGCATCACCGGTGAGCACGGTGTGGGCAGCGACAAGCGCTGCTACCTCAGCTGGATGTTCAGCCCAGACGACCTGGCCACGATGCAGCTGGTGCGCCGCTGCTTCGATCCCCTGGGCGGGGCCAACCCCGGCAAGATCTTTCCCACCCCGCGCACCTGCGCGGAATCAGCCCGTCGGGTGCAGGTGCTGAAGCAGGAAGGGGTCAGCTTGCCCGAGGAGGCTGTGGTGTTCTGATCCGCTGGGCTTTCCCAACGGATTGTTCTTGCTCATGGATACTCCTTGCGGAACGCTTCGATGGCCTCGCTGAGTTTCTCTGAGGAGGCGCCGCTCACCATGAAGAGCTTGAACCTCTCATCCCTGCTGAGATAGTCGGCATAGGAGGACCGCAGGTAGGGCTTGTAGGTGTCGTTCCCCTGCAGATGCACCTCGAAGAAGGGCAAGGCCATGCCTTGCATGTAGCCGCCGATCAGGCCCTGGCTGGGCAGGGTCAGATCCGTCATGGATTGGATGGCGTCCTTGATGCCCGGGTCAATCTTGGTGAAGTTCACATGGGCCTGTCCCTGCACGATCAACCAGTACTTGTCGGGGGCCGTGAGCCAGGTGAACGAGGCGGCCTGCTCCAGGGCCGGGGGCGTGGCGGGGTCATAGCTCCCTGAGGCCATCACCACCGGCACCTTGAGCTGGCCGATGCCCTCCTTGCCGAAGATGCTTCGATTCACCGGGTTGGCGGCGAACACCGCTGCGGTGCGCCCGTCCTGGAGGCCGGTGAGCTCCTGGGCCGGCAGCTTCAGGGCCTGGCATTGCAGCAGCAGGGAGACATTCAGGGCCGCATAGGGACGTTCGCAGTCTTGCTTCAGGTAGGCGAGATCAACCTGGGCGCCACCCAGGGCCAGCGCGGTGTAGCCGCCGAAGGAATGGCCAGCCACGCCGACTCTTTCGAGATCGAGTCTGCCGTTGAACTGGTCTGCATTACGGCGCTCCAGCTCATCGATGACGAAGCTGACATCCTTGGGCCGGTTGGCAAAGTCGTTGACGTCAAAGATGTCCTGGTGCAGGCCCCGCAGCATCTCCTGCAGCCAGATCGCATCACTGCCGGGGTGTTGGGGGGCGGCAATCAGATAGCCATGGGAGGCAATCTGCTGCATGACCTCAGCGAAATCTTCCGGACGGGAGGCCAGGCCATGGGACAACACGATCACGGGAATCGTTGTTGATCCCTTGATCTTCGGTGTGTAGACATTCACGTAGAATGAACGGTCCCGCGTGGCATCCGTCAGGGTCCAGACGTCCTTGCTCACCGTGTACGGACCCGGTTGGCGCGGATTCGCCAGGGTGGCGTAGTCCT
This sequence comes from Cyanobium sp. LEGE 06113, assembly GCF_015207615.1. Classification (NCBI taxonomy): domain Bacteria; kingdom Bacillati; phylum Cyanobacteriota; class Cyanophyceae; order Synechococcales; family Prochlorococcaceae; genus Cyanobium; species Cyanobium sp. LEGE 06113. The sequence continues at coordinate 80,395 of NZ_JADEWM010000007.1, forward strand.
CCACGGGCTGAGCCTCGGCTTCAGCAGCCGTGAGGCTGCTCATCACCGTGTTCAGGCGCTCGGTGGCAGCGATCACGCGCTCCGTGGCCTTTTCAGCTCCCAGCACCTTTTCGCCATGGATCTGGATGTTGGTGGGGAGTTGGTCGAGCACCGACAGCAAGCTGAGCCCCTCTTCGGAGAAGGCTGCATTCACCAAGGCGGCCCGCAGCACCAGTTTCCCGTTCTCACCGCGCAGCACCGTGATCGCTTTGCCGAGGCGCTCGAGAATGTCTTCTCCGATTCCCGTGTTGAAGAATCGCGAAACGATCAGGGGGTCAACGTTGGCCTTCGTGGTGAGGGCTTTGCGCAGCAGGGGGTACTGCTCGGGCTTCACCGCCGCCAGGAAAAAACCGAGATCCTCTTCAACTGTTCCATCCTTGGCAAAGGCCTCCAGTGAGCTCAGCTTCAGCGAACGGATCAGCGGCCCATAGGAGAAGGAGAGCGTTTCTTCCGCCCTGGCGGGTTGGCTGAGCAGCCCTGAACCGGCGACCGCGAGCAGAGCCAGGCCAACCAGCTGTCCCTTCAAGATCCTGCTGCAACGCTTCATCCCCCTGGAGATGACCTGACGCCGTGCCATGAAGGATGAAAAAGAGGTGGGCGAAGGCTACTGAACTCACCCTTCCCCGTCTTCGTCGTCCTCCTCCTCGGGTGGCCAGGCCAGGTTCACCACCACCGGTGCGTGGTCGCTGGGTTGCTCGTTGCCCCGGGTGTGCTTGTGGATCTGACAGCCGGTGGCACAGGCTACCAGCTCTTGGCAGAGATAGATGTGATCGATCCGCCAGCCCCGGTCCCGGTCCCAGGCGCCGCTGCGGTAGTCCCACCAGCTCCAGTGGCCGCTCTCCGCCTCGAACAGGCGGAAGGCATCGCTGAACCTGTTGTCCAGCGCTGTGGCCAGGGCCTGGCGCTCGGCCTCGCTGGCCATGATTCCCCCCGTGAGCCGCTGGGGATCATGCAGGTCGCGGGCTTCGGGGCCGATGTTGAAGTCGCCCACCATGCAGAGGGGGTCGCCCTGCTGTGCCTGGATGCTGAGGTACTGCCCCAGACAGTCCAGCCACTCAAGCTTGTACTGGTACTTGTCGCTGCTGAGGGCGCTGCCGTTGGGCACGTACAGGTTGAGCACCCTGAGTCCATCCACCAGGGCACTGATCACCCGCTTCTGCTCGCCGAGCCGCTCGGCCTGCACCTGCCCTGGCAGCAGGGCCGCAAAGCCGATCTGCACGTCCTCAAGCGGTAGCCGGCTGAGGATGGCCACGCCGTTGTAGGCCTTCTGGCCGCTGATGGCACTGCCGTAGCCCAGCTCACCGAGGCTTGGTGGGGGAAGAGCTCATCGGCCACCTTGGTCTCCTGCAGGCAGAGCACCTCGGGGCGCTCCTGCTGCAGCCAGGCCTGGATCTGCTCCAGGCGGGTCCGCACCGAGTTCACGTTCCAGGTGGCGATGCGCATCGGCGGGTTCGGCTCAGCAGCGGCTCCAACCCCATTAGCATCCAGAGGTCGGCTTCGCGAGCGTTCCCCATGGCCCTGACGGCTCTGAATCGCCCGGCGTCCCTGGTTCTCGGGCTGGCTGTCGCCGCAGCTCTGGCGGGGGCTTCCGCCGGACTGGTGGCCTCACCCTCCCGGGCTCAGCAGGCTGGCTACGGCCAGACCCTCGGCGGCCCGCTGGGCACCAACGACGAGGACTTCGGCACCGGCGCCCCCCGTAGCAGCGGCGGCAACATCCTCGATGCCACCAACCCCATGGACCTGATGAACCGGTTGCGGCGGGCCACCGCACTGGATGACGCCACGTCTCCCGGGGATGCCGTGGACGCCGCGCTGCAGGACTTCAATTCCCAGCCGGCGTCTCCTGGCTCCCAGCTGCCCCCTCCCTGACCTCCGGTCGCGGCTCGGCCGGTCCCTTGCCCCGGATCGATTCCAGGCCCCAGGCAGCGGCCACTCTGTCCAGCCGGGAATCATCGCCCTTGCCGCCCTGCTGACGGGCCTTGGCAAAGGTCTCGTGGGCGGCCTTCGTGTCGCCGCGCTCCTGCTGAATCAGGGCCACGGCCAGCAGGGGCCGTGGGTCGTCCGGGAAGGCCGCGGAGAGCTTGATCAACGCCGCTTCGGCCTGGCCGGCCTGGCCGCTGCGTTGCAGCACGTTGGCCAGCAGCAGGCCGATCGGCACGGCGCTGGGCTTGGCTGTGGGCGTGCTGGCCCGCTTCAGGGCCGCTTCCAGCTGGCTGCTGGCCTGAGCGGCACGTCCGGTTTCCAGCTGGATCAGGGCCATCAACTGGAGGGCCTCCACCTGGTCGGGGCGTTGGTTCAGCACCTGACGCAGTTCCCGCTCGGCTCCAGCCCGGTCGTTCTGGTCGCGGCGCAGTTCAGCCAACAGCAGCCGCAGGGACCAGCGCTGGGGCTGCTGGTCGGCCAGCCGCTCCACCAGGGGTGTGGCCTCAGCCCGGCGGTCGAGGGCCACCAGCAACTCCAGCAGGCGTTGCTGCTCGGCATCGTTGGCCTGGCCACTGTCGAAGCGGCGCCGCAGCTGGGCGGCCTCGCGCTGCAGCCCCGGCCGCGATGCTGAGGAGACGGGGCCACTGCCGCCCCGCTGCTGCCCCAGCCACCAGCCCGCCGTCAGAGACGTGCCGGCGAGGGCCACGGCGGCAACGGCGAGCCAGGGACCCTGCCATCGGGGGGCTGGTGGCATGGCGCCGGACAACCGCTGCAGATGGTGCCCAGTCTGCCCTGGTTCTCCGCCCCGGGGCCCCGGCAGCACGGCTGGCCATGGCCTTTACATTGGTCGACATGCGCGACCACCCCATCCCACCGGTCACAGAACCGCTGCAGTACCGGGCCATCGGCGTGGTGCGCGGCACCTATGTGCCCACCGACCCCGAGCAGCTCACCCGCGGAGCGATCCACACGGCTGATGGCCAGGCGGTGGAGGCCGTGGTGCTCGGCCGTCTGCTCACCCTGATGCGTCGGCACCTCGATCTCTCCCAGCCCCATCTCTGGGTGGTGTACCCGCGCTCCCGGGAGGAGCAGGGTCTGCACCTGCAGATGGTGGGCATCTGGGAACCCAGCACCCTTGCTGAGCCGCCGGCCAGCGAGCCTGCGGTCCCTGAGCTTGCGGTCAGCGAGGCTTCAGTGGCCCCTGTGGCCAGCGACGATCTGCCCGAGGGCGATGACTACTTCTCGGTGCGGGGCGAGCTGATCTACACCCGCCCTGAAACGGGGGATCTGGTGGTCAAGGTGCGGCAGATGCCCCGCTCCGATGGCAGCAGGCCGATTCCGTTCAAGCTGCAGCTCAAGGGAGAAGTTCCCCTCGACCATCTGCGCCATTTCGTGTCGCTGGCCATGCGGCGCCATGGAGAACAGCTGCAGCTCGAGAGCTTTGAGGTGCTGGCACCGGTGGCGCAGCGGGGCAGCCGTGGTGGCAAGGGCCGCCGTGACGGCGGTGGCAAGCCCTCCCCCAAGCGCGGTGGCGGTCGCACGGCGGTGAGTCGCCCGGTGGGCTGAGATGGCCTTCTGGGCGGCCACCGGCGGCACCTGGATCAACCTGCTGGCGGTGTTCAGCGGTGGCCTGCTGGGCTCGCGCCTCGGCAGCCGTCTGCCCGCCGATCTCAGGGGGCAGTGGCAGCAGTGGCTCGGCGTGATCACTCTGCTGCTGGCCATCGAAATGGTTCAGCCTCTCTGGAGCCTGCGGCTCGGGCCCTTCCCGGCCGTGCTGACGGCCCTGCTGGTGCTGGTGCTGGGCTCCTGGCTCGGTCACTGCCTGGCCCTTGAGCGCAGGCTTGAGGCCTGGCTGGCCAGCTTCAACCGCCCCCGCGCGGCTGACCCATCCCGCGGCGCTGCGGAGGTGGTGAGCGGTGCCTTCGTGCTCTTCTGCATCGGTCCGATGACCTTGCTGGGCTGTCTGCGCAATGGCGCCTTGGGGGATCCCGATCTCCTGCTGGTGAAGGCCGGCCTCGACGGCCTCAGCGCGGCGGTGCTGGCCGCCGGGGTGGGTCTGGTGGTGCTCTGGGTGCTGCTGCCGCTCGGTGTGTTGCAGTTCGGCCTCTCCGGCGTCGGCGCCCTGCTGGCCACTGGTGTGGGCGATCCCTCCCAGGCGCCGGCGGTGCTGTTCACGGCGGCCGTGGGTGGGCTTCTGGTGCTGGCCCTGGCCCTAGATCTGTTGCTGCTGCCCCATCCTTCGGTGGTGAACGGCCTGGCGGCCCTGGTGCTGGCCCCCGCTGCGGGCTGGCTGATGCAGCCATGACCTCTCCCCTGGCCGCAGGGGTGGTGGTCGCCCTGATCAGTCTGCTGGCGGTGCTGGGGCCCCTGCTCGGGCTCTCACCCTGGTGGATCGCCCTGGCGGTGGCGCTCTGCCTCGGTGGTCTGAGCCTGGATGCCTTCCGCTTCGGGGGCCGGGGCGGCCATCTGCTGGCCGAGGCCATGCCAGGCGGTCAGTTGCGGCTGCGGCGCATCGCCACCCATGAGGCCGGCCATGTGCTGATCGCCGCCCAGGAGGGGATGGTGGTGCGCCAGGTGCTGGTGGGCAGCCTCGCCTGTCTGCGCGTGGGCCTCAGCGCCGGCGGCACCACCGAGCTGGAGCCTCCGGCCAGCGCCAAACTGGCCCTTGAAGACCTGCGCCGCTGGAGCCGGGTTCTGCAGGCGGGCATGGTTGCCGAGCAGGTGATCTTCGGCGACAACGTCGGCGGCGCCGATGATCGCGCCCTGCTGGGCCGGCTCTGGGGCCTCTCGGGCCACGACGTGGACACGGCCCAGCGCGAACAGCGCCGAGCCCGCCGCGAGGTGGAGCAGTGCCTGCGGAAGCGGCGCGAGGATCTGGATGGCCAGGCCCAGACCCTGCTGGCGGCGGCACCGCGCCTGGGCCGGGGCCGGGGCTCCCCGCCAGACAGCTCACACCAACCGCCCTCGGGCGCCGCGGCGCCGACGGAAGACTCCGGCGCCGAGCCGGGCCGATGACGCTGGCCCTGCTGGATTGCCCCACCGGCCTGGCGGGCAACATGCTGCTGGCGGCCCTGCTCGATCTCGGCGTGCCGCCAGCGGTGGTCCATGCCCCCCTGGCCGATCTGGGTCTTGCGGGCACTTACGCGCTCGAGATCAGCGAGCGCCGCAGCGGCGGGCTGCGGGGCCTGCACCTGGAGGTCGTGGACCAGGACGCCGACCCCCCGGCGCGCACCTGGCAATCCCTGCGTCGCACCCTGCTGGCGGCCCCCTGGCCCGAGGCGCTGCGGGCCAGGGTGCTCTCCGTGTTCGAGCTGCTGGCGGAGGCCGAAGCCAGCGTTCATGGCCATGCACCCGAGCAGGTGCACTTCCATGAAGTGGGGGCCCTCGATGCCCTGGTGGATGTGGTGGGGGTCTGCGCCGCCCTGCTGCACCTGGGCATCAGCCGGCTGGAGTGCACCCCGCCGCCGGCGGGGCATGGCACCGTGGCCACGGCCCACGGCCTCCTGCCGCTGCCGGCCCCCGCGGTGCTGGAGATCGCCCGCTGCCATGGCATTCCCCTGGCCTCCGCGGCCGGCTTCCCCGCCGGCGAACTCACCACTCCCACGGGTCTGGCCCTGATGGCGGCATGGGCGGAGAACTTCGGCCTGCCCCCGGCCCACCGGCCGCGCCAGGTGGGCATCGGCCTGGGCAGCCGTCAGCTCGACCGTCCCAACCTGCTGCGGCTGGTGCTGGCCGATCCGGTGGAGGGGCCCGGGGCCTCCCCAGGGCCCTCCCAGGGCGAGCAGGAGCTGGGGCCCGCTGTGGAAACCGTGCTGGAGCAGCAGGCCCAGATCGACGACGCCACCCCTGAAGACCTGGCCGTGCTGCAGGAGGCCCTGCGCCAGGCCGGCGCCCTGGAGGTGTTCTGCACGCCGATCCAGATGAAGAAGGGACGCCCCGGCTGGCTGGTCACGGCCCTGGCCCACCCGGTCATGGCGGCCAGTCTGCGGGGTGTGTGGTGGCAGCACAGCACCAGCCTGGGTCTGCGCGAACGCAGCCAGCCTCGCTGGGTGCTGCCCCGGCGCCAGCGGCTGCTCCCCACCCCCCTGGGGGAGGTGCCGATCAAGCAGGCCCTGCTGCCCGACGGCCGCTGGCGCAGCAAACCAGAACACGACGCCTTGGTGGGGCTCGCCCGCAGCCACAATCTCAGCATTGAGCAGGTGCGAGCCGTGGTTGAGGAGGCCCTGCGCAGCCCGTGTGATCAGGGGCAGCCTGGTGCCATTGAGGAGGCCCGATGAGCGGGCGTCTGGGCGGCCTGGCGAGTGGCCTGAAGCGGCAGTTTCAGGCCAGGGTGGCGCGCCTGCCTGCCCCGCCCGGCGGGCTGGGGCTCTGGTTCACGCTGCTGAGCTTCGGGTTTCTGCTGGCGGCCCTGGTCAACCACGGCCGCCAGATGCTGCAACTGAGCCTGGACCTGCAGGGCTGGCTCTGGCTGCTGCTGGCGGTGGGGGCAAGCCTGCTCAGCCTGGTGGCCAATGGGCTCGGCTTTGGCGCGGTGTTGCTCTGGCTGGGGCAGCGTCCCCGCTGGGCCGCCTGGTGCGGATGTATCTCGACACCAACCTGCGCAAGTTTCTGCCGGGGGGGATCTGGCACCTCACCAGCCGGCTGGCCCTGCTGCGGGATCCTGCCGGTCCGCTGCGCAGCCCTGCGGCTTTGCCCCAGGCCCTGGCGGCCGTGCTGCTTGACCCGATGATTGCCGCCGTGGCAGCCCTGGCCCTGGTGGCGGCCGATGGCTGGCGCAGTGGGGTGGCCCTGGTGGCGCTGCTGCCCCTGTTGCTGTTGCTGCCCCGCTGGTTGAGGCCCCTGCTGCTGGCCCTCGAACGGCGCCGGGGCCCCCAGCTGGATCTGGCGAGTGGCTCCGAGACGCTGGCTGTGGGCCAGAGCGACGTTCCCCTGCCCGGTGCCTATCCCGTGGCCCCGCTGCTGGCCCAGCTGGGTTTCGTGCTGCTGCGCTTCGGCGGCTTCGCTTGCTGCGTGCTCGCCTTTGAGCTGCAGGGGTCCCTGGGGTGGGGCGGCTGGCTGGCGGCCTTCGCCCTCGCCTGGACCGCCGGCCTGGTGGTGCCAGGCGCTCCCGGGGGCATTGGCGTGTTCGAGGCGGTGCTGCTGCTGCGGCTCGGCGGCCAGATCGCCGAAGCGCCGCTGCTGGCCATCGCCATCAGCTACCGGCTCGCGGTGACCCTGGCGGATCTGCTGGCGGCCCTCACGGCTCGCCTGGACCAGCGCCTGGATCGCCCCACGGGCAGGAGCGGCCCAGGAGCTCGACCTGTGGTCTGAGTGGCGCCCCTGAGCTGCGAGCCATGCCGCCATGGCCATGCTTCGCAATTGCGCCTATTGTTGAGAAGCCTGGGCTCGCTGTGGTGCCTTCCCCCCCCACCCCTGGTTCCAGGGCTGCCGCCGCAGGGCCCACGGGGGGCCCTGAGGGCCTGCTCAGCGACAGCGAGGGGCTGCGCAACAGCCTGCATGACCGCGGTCAGCGGCTCACGCCTCAACGCCAGCGGGTGCTGGCTTTGTTTGAGCAGAGCGGTGAGGGCACCCACCTCAGCGCCGAAGAGGTGCATCAACGCCTGCTCAGAGCCAGCGAGCGGGTGTCCCTGGCCACCGTCTACCGCACCTTGAGGCTGCTCAGCTCGATGGGCCGCCTGCAGGAGCTGGAACTGCCGGAGGGGCGGCGCTTTGAGTTGGCCGGTGATACCACCCGCGATCACCACCATCTGGTGTGCGTGCGCTGCGGTCGCACCGAGGAATTCGAGAACACCGCGGTGCTGGTTGCCGGCCACGAGGCGGCCAAGGCCCACGCCTTTCGTCTGCTCGACTGTGTGCTCACGGTGCGGGCCCTCTGCCCCCGCTGTGCCGAACAGTCCTGAACTCCGCCCCGTTGGCTCTCCCCTTCCCGGTCTGGTTGCGTTCCTACAGGCCTGAATGGCTCCGCTTCGACCTGGTGGCAGGGCTCACGGCGGCGGCCGTGGTACTGCCCAAGGCCCTGGCCTTTGCCACGATCGCCGGCCTACCGGTGGAAGTGGGGCTCTACACGGCCCTGGTGCCGATGGTGGTGTATGCGCTGCTGGGCAGCTCGAGGCCCCTGAGCGTGAGCACCACCACCACCCTGGCCATCCTGGTGGGCAGCGAGCTGGACCGGCTCGGTGTGGCCCAGGATCCGGCTCAGGCGCTGGCGAGCAGCAGCCTGCTGGCCCTGCTGGTGGGCCTGATGCTGCTGGTTGCCTCGCTGCTGCGGCTGGGCTTCGTCGCCAGCTTCATCTCCGAGTCAGTGCTGGTGGGGTTCAAGAGCGCGATCGGCGTCGTGATCGTGGTCGACCAGCTGCCCAAACTGCTGGGGGTGTCGATCGACAAGCTGGGGCTGTTCCGGGACCTGGCGGCGCTGGTGGCGGCGTTGCCCCAGGCGTCTCTGGCCACCGTGGCCCTTTCCTTTGGCCTGGTGGCCCTGCTGATCGGCCTGGAGCGCCGCTGGCCCCGTCTGCCGGCGCCGCTGCTGATGGTGGTGGTGGCGATCCTGCTCACCGCCGGGCTGGGTCTGCCGGAGCGCGGCGTGGACGTGGTGGGGGCCATCCCCAGTGGGCTGCCGGCCTTTCAACTGCCTTTCCTCAACAGCGCAGGCCCATCCCCCCTGGCCCTGGCCAACCAGCTGTGGCCGGCCGCGGCCGGCATCGCCGTGATGAGTTTCACCGAGAGCGCCGCGGCCTCGCGGGCCTTCCGCGAGATGGGCGAACCGGCGCCGGATGCCAATCAGGATCTGCTGGCCCTCGGCGCCGCCAACCTGCTGGGGGCCTGCTTCGGCGCGATGGCGGCGGGCGGCGGCACCTCCCAGACCGCTGTGAACCGCAACGCCGGCGCCCGCACCCAGCTGGCCGCGCTGGTCACGGCGGCCGCCACGGTGGCCACCCTGTTGGTGCTGGCGCCCCTGATCGCCCTGATGCCCCAGGCCGCCCTGGCCGTGGTGGTGATCGCCTATGCCCTGGCGATGATCGCGCCGGCTGAATTCCTGGCGATCCGCCGCGTGCGGGCCCAGGAGTTTCGCTGGGCGGTGGTGGCCTTCCTGGGGGTGGTGTTCCTCGGCACCCTCAAGGGCATCTTGGTGGCGGTGGTGCTGTCGCTGCTGTCCCTGGCGCAGCAGGAGGTGAGCCCTGCCGTCTACGAGATGGGCCGCAAGCCCGGCACAGATGGATTTCGCCCCGTCTCGCCCCAGCACCCTGAGGATGAAACCTGGCCCGGGCTGTTGATCCTCCATCCCGAGGTCGGCTTTTCTTTGCCAATGCGGAGGCCGTGGCCGGCCGCATGCGGCAACGCATCCATCAGCGCCGGCCCAGGGTGGTGGTGCTGGATGGCAGCGCGGTGATCGACCTGGAATACTCGGCGCTCAAGGCCCTGGTGGAGGCCGAGCGCCGGTTGCGCCGCGATGGCACCGAGCTGTGGATGGCCGGGCTGAATCCGGAAGTGCTGCAGGTGGTGCGCCGCTCCGAGCTGGGCAGCCGCCTCGGGCCGGGCCGGCTCCACCTCACTGTGGAGCGCGCCGTGGAGCGTTTCCTGCAGCACGAGGCCGGCGACGGCTCCTGAGCGGGGCATCATGGGCGCCAGCCGTGCTGAGATCACGAAGGATGTGGCGTTCCCTGGTTTCAGGCCTGCTGCTGGCCCCGCTGTACTGGCTGCCGACTGTTCCAGTTGCGGCCCAGATCCAACCCCTGCCCTCCTGGAACGAGGGCGCTGCGCGCCAGCGCATCCTTCAGTTCGTGGCGGCGGTGACGACACCGGGTGGCCCTGACTACGTGGCGCCGGCGGAGCGCATCGCCGTGTTTGACAACGACGGCACGCTCTGGGCGGAGCAACCGATGTATGTGCAGCTGGCCTTCGCCATCGATCGAGCCCGCACGCTGGTGAGTCAGCAACCTGAGCTGGCCGCCCATCCGGTGCTCGCTGCGGCCGCTGCGGCCGGTCAAGCTGAGGCGATGCCCAGCATGGGCATCCCAGAGCTGCTGGAGCTGGTGGCCCTCACCCATGCGGGTATGGATGCCGAGGCGTTCCGGGAGCTGGTCGGCGACTGGTTCGCCAGCGCCTGCCATCCCACCTGGAAGCGTTCCTATCGCGCGCTCACCTACCAGCCGATGCGGGAATTGCTCGACTACCTCAGGAGCCACGGTTTCCAGACCTACATCGTCTCCGCTGGTGGCGTGGAGTTCGTTCGGGTCGTGAGCGAGGAGCTCTACGGCATTCCCCCCGAGCAGGTGATCGGCTCGTTTGTGGCCAGCCGCTATGCCCTCCAGGAGGGGCTGCCGACGATCGTCCGCCAGGCGGAGGTGCAGCTGATCAACGACGGGGCCATCAAGCCCGTGATGATCGAGCAGGTGATCGGCCGTCAGCCCATTGCCGCCTTCGGCAATTCCGATGGCGACTTCGAAATGCTGGAGTGGACCACCAGCCAGCCTGGGGCGAGCCTGGGGCTGATCCTGCACCACGACGATCCGGAGCGGGAGGTGGCCTACGACAGCCCGTCGTCCATTGGCCGCCTCGATCGGGCCCTCAAGGAAGCGCCCGGGAGGGGCTGGATGGTGGTGTCGATGCGCGACGACTGGGCCCGGGTGTTTGCCGATCCTCCAGCCCGACCTCTGGAGGCTGAGTGCCCCTGACGCAGTCGCGCCTGGGCCGGCGGTCATAGGTTCATGTCCTGCTCAAGACTCCCCTCCTTGGCCCAGCTCGCGGCCGCCCTCCCCGGGCTCACCCTGTTCGCGATCATGTTTGCCCTGGGGCTTGGCCTGCAGCCCCAGGCCCTGGGGCAGATCCGCCGCCGACCCGCCTTGGTGCTGCGGGTGCTGATCGGCTCCTGTGTGCTCGTGCCGCTGGTGGCGCTGGTGCTGTTGAAGCTGCCGCTGAGCGCCGCCCTCTCGCCGCCAGTGCGCTTCGGCATCGCCCTGATGGCCATCTCGCCGAGTGCACCGCTCACCTTGCGCAAGGCAGGAAAGCAGGGGGGCGATCACCAGCTGGCGGCAGTGCTGCAGGCCTGCGCGGCGGTGGCGGCGATTGTGTCGATTCCCCTGCTGGCCGATCTGTTTCGGGCCTCGTTCGGCATCGAGGGCTGGGACATCGGCCCCAGGCAGGTGGCCATGCAGGTGAGCCTGGCCCAGGTGCTGCCCCTGCTGGCCGGACTGCTGCTGCGGCGTTGGCGGCGGGGCCTGGTGGAGCGGCTGGAGGGGCCCCTCAACAAGCTGGCCAATGGTCTGTTCCTCCTGCTGGTGCTGGTGGTGCTGATCAGGGTTGGCCCTGTGTTGCTGCCCTTCGTGGCGGCCAACCTGCCGGCCCTGGGTTTCATGGCGGTCATGGTGGCCACGGCGCTCGTGATCGGTTCCCTGGCTGCTGGTCCAGCGCCCGGGGAGAGCCTCACCGTGGCTCTGGTCACCTCGATGCGCAATCCGGGCCTGGCCCTGGTCTTTGCCACCACCTACGGGGCTGGGATGCCCGCCATCAAGCTGGCCGTACTGGCTTACCTGCTGGTCACCGTGCTGCTGTCGGCTCCCTTCCTGCGCTGGCAGAAGGGCCTGCTGGCGCGGGTTTGAGAACCGCAACGGCTCATGAGCCTGGGGCTGCAGCGCGCAGAATGCAGGGCAGGTTCAAGCACCAACCCACCATGCCGAACGGCCAACCCAACATCCTCATCCTCTGGGGCGACGACATCGGCCAGAGCAACCTCAGCTGCTACAGCGATGGGCTGATGGGCTACCAGACCCCCAACATCGACCGCGTCGCCAACGAGGGCGGCCGCTTCATCCACTACTACGCCGAGCAGAGCTGCACCGCCGGCCGGGCGGCCTTCATCTCCGGCCAGAGCGTGTTCCGCACCGGCCTCAGCAAGGTGGGCCTGCCCGGCGCCGAGCTCGGCTACCGCACCGAGGATCCCACCATCGCCTCGCTGCTGAAGCCGCTGGGCTACCGCACCGGCCAGTTCGGCAAGAACCACTTCGGCGACCGCGACGAGCACCTGCCCACCAACCAGGGCTTCGACGAGTTCTTCGGCAACCTCTACCACCTCAACGCCGAGGAGGAGCCGGAACTGCGCGACTACCCCACGGCGGAGGAGCTGCCCGACTTCCGCAAGAATTTCGGCCCCCGGGGGGTGCTGCACTCCTGGGCCAACCCTGACGGCAGCCAACGGATCGAGGACACCGGCCCGCTGACCAAGAAGCGGATGGAAACCTGCGACGAGGAGTTCCTGAAGGAGGCCAAGCGCTTCATCCGCGATGCGGTGGCTTCCGGTGAGCCCTTCTTCGTGTGGTTCAACACCACCCACATGCACTTCCGCACCCATGCCCGACCCCAGGATTTGGGCCGCAGCGGTCGCTGGCAGTCGGAATACCACGACGTGATGATCTATCACGACGAATGCATCGGCGAGATGCTCAACCTGCTCGACGAGCTGGGCGTTACCGATGACACGATCGTGATGTACAGCACCGACAACGGGCCCCACATGAACAGCTGGCCTGACGCCGGCATGACTCCCTTCCGCAACGAGAAGAACTCCAACTGGGAAGGGGCCTACCGCGTGCCCGCCCTGGTGCGCTGGCCGGGCAAGATTGCGCCCGGCACCCTGTTCACCGAGATCGTGAGCCATCTCGACTGGCTTCCCACCCTGGTGGCCGCTGCCGGGGAGCCCGAGGTCAAGGAGAAGCTCAAGGCCGGATACCAGGCCGGCAGCCGCCACTACCACGTGCATCTCGACGGCTACAACATGCTCGACTACTGGACGGGCAAAACCGAGAAGAGTCCCCGAGTGGAGTTCTTCTACTTCTCCGATGACGGCGACCTCACCGGTCTGCGCTACGACAACTGGAAGATGGTGTTCATGGAGCAGCGGGCCACCGGCACCCTCCAGGTGTGGGCGGAACCCTTCACGGCCCTGCGGGTGCCGAAGATCTTCAACCTCAAGACCGACCCCTACGAACGGGCCGACATCACCTCCAACACCTACTGGGACTGGATGCTCGACCACGCCTTCATGCTGGTGCCGGCCCAGACCTACGTGGCCCGCTTCCTGGCCACCTTCCAGGAGTTCCCGCCCCGTCAGAAGGCGGCCAGTTTCTCGCTGGAGGAGGTGATGGAGAAGATGCTCAGCACCACAGGGCATTCCTGAGTTGCTCCCCCCAGCGGGGGGACAACGCCATCACGGGCGCCGCAGCACCTGCTGCGGTCTGCCCGGCTCAATGCCCGCCGCATCGAAGGCGCCCTTGAGCCGCCGGCGCAATTCGCGGGCCACTCCCCATTGCTTCAAGGGCAGGGTGCGGATCCAGAGCTTGAGCCGCACGCCGCTCTGGTCGAGCCGGTCCACTCCCAGCAAGGAGGGCTGCTCGAGGATCTGCCCTTGCCAGGCCGGGTCCTCCGCAAGCGCGCAGGCCACCCCTTCCAGCACCGCGCAGGCCTGCTCCAGATCACTATCCCAGGCGATGTCGATCTCGAAGTTGATCCGCGACCATTCCTTGCTGCGGTTCTCGCTCACCCGGATCATGCCGTTGGGGATGGTGATCACCTCCCCCTGAGCCCCTCGCAGTTGCGTCTGCACCAGGTTCATTTCCTCCACAAGGCCGCTGTGGCCGTTCACGGCGATCGAATCACCGATGGCAAAGCGGTCTGTGGCCAGGATGCGCACGCCGCCGATCAGGTCTTCCACCAGGCCGCGGGCCAGAAAGCCCACCGCCACGGCCACGATCCCTGCCCCAGCCAGCACCTCGGGGTTGATCCCGAACAGCAGCACCGTGAAATACAGGCCCAGGAGTGTGGTGCCGATCACGATGCCGCCCCGGATCACCCGGGCATTGGTCTCCAGGCGGATCTGGGGGCGCAGGGAATTGGGCTGGGCCATCTGGGCTTCTTCGGCCCAGCGGTTCAGACGCCGCATCACGGCCCAGATCAGCAGCCCTTCCAGCAGGATCACCCCGATCCAGATCAGTGGAATCCCTGCCGATTGCTGCAGCAGTGCCATCGCCGCCAGGCGTGTTTCCGGGAAGATGAACAGGGTGATCGTGACCGCCATCACCGCCAGGGCGATGCGTACCACCTGCAGGATCTTCAGGCGGAAGCGGGAGCGCCGCTGGCGTTGCTCGAGATGCTGCAGCCTGCGCAGCTGCAGGTCCTGTCCCACCTCAGGCAGCGCCGATTTCAGCTCCTCCATGGCCTGGGCGCAGCTGTGGCTGATCCGGCGCAGCTGCGCCAGGGCCCGGGTACTGAGCCCAACGCCCAGCGACCCGAGCACCAGGGTGAGCAGGGCACCGCTCCAGCGGGCCCAGGGGAAGTGCCGATCGAAACTGGCCCCCCAGAGCGCTTCGCTCAGGGTGCGCTCGAAGATCGCCTTCCACTGCTGGGCGAGGGCCTGGCGGTCCAGCCCGTTGGCGATGCTGTCGGGCCCGGTCAGGGTCACCAGGGTGACCTGCGGCGTGTTCCTGTCTTCGTCAGCGGGGAGATAGATCACCGGGCTGCGGTTCTGAACGCCCACCGCCAGCGAGGGGGTGAGTGGATGGCGAGGCTTGCCGCGGCGGTCCAGCCAGAACCCTCCCCCCCGCCGGCTCGATCGGACCGAACCGGGCTCCACCTGGTTCTCCCGCAGGGAGGCGATCCGCTTCAGGCTGGTCGCCACGGCCGTCGCCCGCGCCTCCACCCGCGCCGCTGCCGCCGCCGCTCCCCCTTCGGCGTCGCTGGCCAGCACCGCCACTGTGATCTTCGGTTCACCGGGGCCGAGGGGAATGTGGGGATTCACCACCTGGCTGCACTTCAGCCGGCCGCAGGATCTGGCTCGGTCCAGATCCCACCACTGTTTGCTGGCCAGCGGGGGCGGCCCATCGCCTCTGCTGCTCTCGCCGAGATCCAGAGCGGCGGTAGCCCCCATGGTCAGGCCTGGCCCCAGGCTGAGGACCGTGGCCAGGCCCATGGCGAAGGCCACCGCTGCGGCTGGCAGGCGACGACGTGTCAGCTGAAGCAGAGTGTCCAGCATGGTCTGCGGCGTGCGGAAGCGCTGTCGCTCCATGGTCACCCCTGGGGCGTTGCCACCCGCGGCTCCGGTCCCCACACTGCGGGCAGTGCCCTTGCCCCCGCTTGGCTCCTTCCACCGCCGACACGCTGCCCGCACCCGCTCCTCAGCGCTCGCCCGGCCGGCCGCCGGCGCGGGACATGGTGTGGATCCCCGCGGGCAGCTTCACCATGGGCTCCGATGCCCATTACCCCGAGGAGGCCCCGGCCCACCGGGTGCAGGTGGAGGGCTTCTGGATTGATCGGGCGCCGGTCACCAATGCCCAGTTCCTCAAGTTCGTGAAGGCCACGGGCCACACCACCGAGGCCGAGCGACCCGCCGATCCCGCCGACTACCCCGACGCGCTCCCAGAGCTGCTGGCCCCCGCCTCGATCGTGTTCGTGCCGCCTCCGGGCCCGATCAGCACAGGCGATCCCTACCGCTGGTGGCAGTACGTGGCCGGCGCCAGCTGGCGCCACCCCGAGGGTCCGGGCAGTTCGATCAAGGGCCGCGACCACCACCCGGCGGTGCACATCGCCCATGCCGATGCCCTCGCCTATGCCACCTGGGCCGGCAAGGCCCTGCCCAGCGAGGCCCAGTGGGAGCGCGCCGCCCGGGGCGGCCAGGAGGGTTGGGAGTTCGCCTGGGGCAATGAGCTCCACCCCGGTGGACGCCCCATGGCCAACACCTTCCAGGGCGACTTCCCCCACTACAACAGCCGCCTTGACGGCTTTGAGCGCACTTCGCCGGTGGGTTCGTTCCCTCCCAACGGCTACGGCTTGCTCGACATGATCGGCAACGTGTGGGAGTGGACCGACGACTGGTACGGCGACCATGCCGCCCTGGTGTCGGCCCACAAGGCCGCGGGCGGTTGCTGCACGATCGAGAATCCCCGCGGCCTGGGCCGCGAGGCCAGTATCGACATCACCTCCCAGCACGGCTCGATTCCCCGCAAGGTGGTGAAGGGCGGCTCGTTCCTGTGCGCCCCCAGCTACTGCCGCCGCTACCGGCCAGCGGCCCGCATGGCCCAGGGCATCGATACCTCCACCTGTCATCTTGGCTTCCGGTGCGTGGCAGGGGCCTGAGCAATGGAGCAGGCGCTGCTGGAGTCCGCCCTGGAGGGTCTGTCCGGTGGCCTGCGGCTGTTGCTGGAAGGTCTATCGGTGGTGACGGTGGGGCTGGGGCTGGCGTTGACCCTGGGCCAGGCCCTGCGCTTGAGGCGCCGAGGGGGCTACCGCCGTCGTCATCCCCGCCCGTTCAACAGCCTGCGGCTCACCTTCGGCAGCTGGCTCTCGCTGGCGCTGGAGTTCCAGCTCGCTGCCGACATCGTGGCCACCACCACTGCCCCCTCCAACGAAAATCTGATTCAGCTGGCAGTGGTCGCCGTGATCCGCACCTTCCTGAATGTCTTCCTGGCCCGGGAAGTGGAGGCTGAGCAGAAACTAGAAGATGCCCTCTCCAGCCAGGATGCTGCTTCGGCAAAGGCACTTGGGGGCATTCCCAGCACACCATCCTCACCAGGTTAACGGGCCTCAGCCACGATGGGAAACCTCAACAACGAACTGGCCAAGGAGCGCAACCGAGCGGCGGCGGAGCGCACGATGATGGCCTGGATTCGTACCTGCCTCTCGCTGATCAGCTTCGGTTTCGGCCTCGACAAGATCATCGGGGCGATCAACAGAAGCCGCTTCGAAGGCAGTGGCCATGCCGGCCTGAGTGTGCGGCTGGTGGCGATGGGTTTTGTGCTCACCGGCATCCTGGCGATGGCCGCTGCCACCCGGCAGCACCTGCACACGCTCAGATTGATTCGACGCGACGACTTCGTGTATGTGGATCAGCGCTCGATCACCACGTTCACGGCCATTGCCCTCACGATCATCGGCATTGCCGCCTTCGCGCTGTTGGTCACTGGCTCTGTGGCGATCTAACTCCCATGCCCCAATCCGCAGGCCTTCTGGTCACGGCCACGATCGTGACGCTCATGCTAAGCCTCGGCCTGGGCCTGAAGGACTATCCCTTCGTTTTGCTCAGGGATCGGCCCGGCTTCCTCTGGCGGGTGCTGCTCGGCACCTGCCTGCTGGTGCCCCTGGCCGGCCTGGCGCTGGTGCTTCTGCCCCTGCAGGCCCTGTTCTCACGGCCGGCCTGGGTGGCCATGGCCCTGATGCTGGCCTGCCCCAGCGCCCCCCTCATCCTGTTTCGGGTGCGCAGCAGTGGCGGCACCGCTGAGCTGGCGGCACGGCTGCAGATCGCGGCGGCGCTGCTGGCCACCGTGTCCATTCCGCTGCTGGCCATCGTGTTCAAGGCCAGTGCAGGCCTGAGTGGCTGGCCAGTGAGCGGTTGGGAGGTGAGCCCGATCGCCGTGGCGGTGCAGGTGCTGAAGGTGCAGGTGCTGCCTGTGATCGCCGGGGTGCTTCTGGCCCAGTGGCGGCCGCTCCTGGCTCAGCGCTGCAGTGCGGTGCTCGGCAAGCTGGCCACCCTGCTGCTGGCGTTGGTGATGATCGCCCTGCTGGGGCTGAGCGCCCGCCAGCTGCTGCCATTCCTGCAGCAGAACCTCGCTGGCCTGGCTGCCATGGCTGGCCTCAGCGTGCTCTCCCTGGCGATCGGCTATGGCCTGGCAGGGCGGGATCCCCTGGAGCGGCGCACGGTTGCCTTGGTGAGTGGCATGCGCAACACGGGCCTGGCGGCGGAACTGGCCTTCACCTATGCGCCACCCGAGGTGCTGCCGGACTTGATTCCGGCCATCCTCAGCTACGTGTTGATCACAGTGATCATGTCCACCGTGTTTCTCCGCTGGCAGAAGCGGGACCTGGTCAGGGCCGGCTGAACAGATTCAGAAGAAGAACTTCACGCCAGCCTCGATGCCATTTTGGTAGCTGGTGAACCCACTGGCAGGGGTGTTGCCATTGCCATACTGCAGTCCCAGATAGCGCCAGGACAGGGTGAGATCGGTGTTGTTTCCCACCGCGTAGCCCAGGCCGATCTGGGCATTACCGGACACATTCTTGGCGCCGCTGAAATCGAAGCCGCCGATATCGGCCCGGGCAAAGGCCCGCAGCTTGGGCGAGAGGAAATAGGTGCCCTGGATTCCCGCCAGGGGCTGGGCCCAGGTGCGATCAAACGACCGCTCGGCGCCGAGCACAATCTGCTCAGGCCCGTTGCTCTGCAGTTGGGCCCGTACATCGAGGCCCACATCAATCACCCGCACCCCCATGTACGGGATCAGGCTGAAGCTGCCGGGTTTGGCCACGGCCGATTCGGGGTCACCGAAGCGATAGCGCACGGCCAGGTCGTAGATCCCCTGGGTTGAGCCGATGTCTGTCTTGGCGGTGATGCGGCCCCGGGGGGTCGTTCTGCCGATCTGGGCGCCCAGCTTCACGTAGCTCAGATCCGTGAGCAGGCCCCAGCGGCCCCGCTCCACGCTTCCCCGCACAAAGGTGGCCCAGTCCAGGGCGGAGAGGATGTCGCCGAGATCGAGATCCACATCGCTCTCGAACCCGTTGATGGTGGTGGTGCCCGTGGTTCTCAGTGGCGTAAAGCCGTAGATCTCGAGGGTGCCCGACCAGTCGGGAGCCTGTTCTGGTTCAGGGCTGTCGGCCATCTCCTCAGCCCGGGCCGCGCTCACTCCCACCATCGTGGAGGCGACTAAGAGGCCGGCTGCCAGGCAAAAGGGGATGGGTGCCATGGCTCTGCAAGGGGCTCGCACGCGAAGTCGATGGCATGGCGCTCCACTGTCTCATCCGCCCTTGGGGCAGGGGCGGGTGGTCTATTGCAGCTGTGCCTGCGGCCACATCGGCCGTCAGGCCTCCGCGGAGCCAAAGGCCACCTGGCAGGCCGCATTGAGCAGCTCCGCTTCGGAGGCGTTGCTGGGGGACTGGCCATCAATGGTGCCGGCCTTGCAATCGGCGCTGATTTGGTAGTCCCCGTCGTCGGCCTTGACCAGGAAGGTCACATCATCGTCATTGGTGGGCTGAATCGAGCCGTAGTAGAGCTCGTAGTCGGTGTTTGGCACCACGATGACTTCGGTTTTGGTGGATACGGCGTTATCCACGGCTGAATTGATGATCGCTGCCGTGGCCAGGGTGGTGATCCCCCAGGTGGCCGCACTGGCGCCCCACCAGCCCCAGCTGGAGCTGTACCGACCGCCATACCATCCATAATTCCAAGGGCGGGCATAGCCCCAGCCCGGCCGGGCCCAGCCACCCCTGTAGCGATAGCGGCTGTCGTAGCGCCGCCAATTGTTGTTGGCTCGGTTATAGCCCCGGCGGTAGCCCCTGTTGTAGCCGCGGTCATAGGCTCTGCCGCGGTTGCCAGCGCGGTTGTAGTCACGGCCGCGATGGCCAGTCCGGTTGCTGTTGCGGTTCACATTCCGGTTCACATTCCGGGTTGTGTTTCTAGATGCATTGCGGTTGACGTTGCGGTTGGTGTTTCTGTTTGTGGTTCTGTTTCCGTTGCGTTTGCTGTTGCGTTTGGAGCTGTTTCGGCTGGAGCGGTCCATGGAGGGGCCGCGCTTGCTCTTCGATGACTTGCTCCAGCCGCTCCTGGGCTGCTTGGAGCCGCGGTTCATCTTTGAACCGGAGTGCTTGAAGCCGGTGTGGCCCCGGGATGAGGCGCGCTTGCGACTGCCTCCATGGCGGCTGCCACCCCGTCGCCCACCACCACCTTTGCGGGCCAGCAGCTCACTGGAGTCCTGGACCTCGGCTGCTGAGCTGAAGGCCGCCAAGGAGGGTGCGGCCGGCAGGGCCATCACGGCGGCCAGCAGCAGGCCGAAGGCTGAAAGGGGCCGTTTCATCAGTTCACCTCGGCGCAGGCGGTGTCAAAGCAGCTCAGGTCGACCCGGCCATCGATGCCGAACTTGACCCGCACCAGATCCCGCCCTTCGTACAGCGCAGGTTTCTCCTCCACGAGGCTGTTGAGGTAGTTGGGGTTCACCACGCAGAGATCCATCCCGTTGAAGCAGACGGTGTTGCTGGACAGCAGGGCTCCGGCGGAGGTCAGATAGGTCCACAGGTTGTTGCTTGGATTCCAGAGGCTCATGCGGCTGGGTTCAGCCTCGATCCGGATCAGCACCACGCGGTCGCCGATGGTGTGGCGGTAGAGGGTGGTGCCGTCTTGTTCCGTGGCTTCCACCGTGCAGGCCTGGGCTGCCCCCTGCTTGAGGCTGCACTGGGTCTCGAGCGTGTAGAGCACCTCCGATCGGGCCGGCGCCGGCAGCAGAGCCCAGGTCAGCGCCGTGGCTGCGGTGAGTGCGACGGGAAGCAGCTGACGGGGGGATGGGACACGAAAAGGCATGGTGTCGTTACTCCCTGTCCGTGAAGGCCTACTGGTCATCTTCTGCCGTTGGCCGCGCCTGGGAGCTGTGCCTTAGCAGTTGGCCACATTGGGTGTTGCCGTCCCTGAATGCAGTCGCATGAAAAACCTGCCCTCGTTGAGAGGGCAGGCGTTGATGGCGGCCGATGACCTCAGACCGACCCGTAGGCCACCTGGCAGGCGGCATTGAGCAGTTCCGCTTCGGAGGCACTGTTGGGGGTGCTGCCGTTGAGGGTGCCGCGGTCGCAGTCGGCCTGCATCGTGATCGAGTTGTCGCCGCTGATCGCCTCGAACGAGACCGATTGATCACCCACGGGCTCCACGGTGCCGTACAGCAGCCGGTAGTCGCTGTTGGGCACCACGATGTAGGTGGACTGGTTGCTCACGGCGTTGTCCACGGCGGAGTTGATGATCGCTGCCGTGGCCAGGGTGCTCACCCCCCAGGCCGCCGCACTGGCGCCCCACCAGCCCCAGCTGGGACTGGACCAGCCGCCATACCAGCCTGTGTTCCACGGCCGGGCGTAACCCCAGCCGGGCCGGGCCCAACCGGGATGGCGATCCCAGCGGTCGTTCCAACGGTCGTCGCGCCGGTCCCAGCGGTCCTCGCGGATGTTGTCGCGCCGGTCCCAGCGATCCTCGCGGCGATCATCTTTCCAGTCGCGCCTGTTTTCCGCCCGGTCGCCCCGTTGATCCCGCCGGTCGTCGCGATTGTCGCGGTTGCGGTCACGATTGCCGTTGCGATCGCGGTTGCCGTTGCGGTTGCGGTCGTTGCTGGCGGTGGCGCGGTTGCGGTCGCGGTTGTTGTTGCTGGCCTTGCGGTTGGTGCCGGAGCCCTTGCTGCCCTTGGCCTTGGAGCTCTTGCCGTGGTTCAAGGAAGGGCCGCCGCTGCTCTTGGCCTTCTTGCTCCAGCCACCACTGGGCTTCTTGGAGCCGCGGTTGAGGCTGGAGCCCGAGGAGCTGAAGCCGCCGTGTCCCTTGGAGGCACGGTGCTTGCTGCCTCCGCTGCGGTGGCCCCCGCTTTTGTGGCCGCCGCTTCTGTGGCCGCCCCCACCTTTGCGGCCACCACCGCCACCTTTGCGGGCGATCAGCTCGCCACTGGCCCCAGACTCAAGCTGGGCCGGGCTCGGCGAACCGAAGCTGGCTGTTGCCGGCAGGCTGGGCAGCACCAGGACGCCGGCCAGCAGCAGACCGAAGCCGGAACGTAGGCCTTTCATTCCAGCACCCCCTCACAGCCGTCGTCGTAACAGGTGAGGTTGACGCGGCCGTCGTCGTCGAACAGCACCACCACGAGGTCACGGCCGGCGGTGGATTGGGGCCGCTCCTCGCGCACGCTGTTGAGGTAGTTGGGGTTCACCACGCAGAGATCGCGGTCGTTGAAGCAGATCGTGTTGGTGGAGAAGCGGGCACCGGCGGAGCTGATGTCCACCCAGTCCTGGCTGCCTGGGGCCATCACGCTCATCGTCAGCGGGTCGTCGGTCACCCGGATCGAGGTGACGTTCTTGCCGATCGTGTGGCGGTAGATGGTGACATCCCCACTGGCTTCATCGACGGCTTCCACCGTGCAGGGCAGGGGTGCCCCGCCCCGAACGGTGCAGGTGGTCTCGAGCTGGTAATGGAGGGTCTCTTCGGCGGCCCGGGCCGCGGGGCTTCCCATTGCGGAGGCCATCGCCCAGGTGGAGGCGACAGCGACCGTGGCCAGGAGCCCGGTGCGGGCCAGGAAGCCCAGGGGGCCGCGGTGCAGACGCGGTGTGCGGGTGAGCATGGATGGTCAATCCCCTGTGAATGGCGGGATACCTCCGCAGATTGGCGACGCTGCCCGGAAACGGCACGGCTTTGTTGCAGAGGGCGGGCGGCCTGAATCGCAGCTGCCACTCGCTATTGAGAATCGCTTGCAAAATCCGCCGGTCTTGTTTAGGTTGCGAGTCATTCGCAACTAGGCCCCTCAGGCAATGACCTTCCGATTGCTCTCCGATACGCCCCTCAGCGCTGTGCGGCTGCCGGCCGGGCACTCGGTGCTGCTTGATCCGGCCCGCCGCGCCGGCAGTGGCTGCATCGAAGTGCTCGACGGTGTGGCCCGGGTGTACTGCCCCTGTGAGGAAACCGAGGGCATGACCCTGGCCTTCCTGCAGGCCGGCGATCAGCTCGACGCCTCACGCCTCTGCAGCGAGGGCGCCTGCGTGGAGGCCCTCACGCCGCTCTGTTTCAGCAGCAGCGCTGCCCTCGACCCCGAGGCCGGGCTCGACCCGGTGAACGAGTGGACCCTGCAGCTGCTGCGGATCCGCCACCTCGGCAGTGCGGAGCAGCGCCTCCATGCCCTGCTGGCCATGCTGGTGCGCCGCATGGGACGCCGCTGCGGCCCCTGGTGTGATCTGCCCTTCCGCCTCACCCACGAGCGCATCGGCGAACTGATCGGCACCACCCGGGTCACCACCACCCGGCTGATCTCGAGGATCCGCCAGGCCCAGTTGATCGAAGTGCCCCCTGGGTCTGCCGGGATGCGCCTGGCTCCTTCCCTGGTGGAGTCAGCCCCCCTGGCCAACGCCTAGCCGGCTCCCATCCCCCCGTTTCTTTCCTCTCTTCGCCCGTCAATCCGCACCATGGCTCAGCCGATCGGACCCGCCAACGACAGCCCAGACTCCGCCAACCGCCGGGGCCCCAGCGAACCCAAGAAAAAGGGCTGCAAGACCAGCAAGTGCTCCAACTGGAAGGGCGGCAAGTGCCGCTGCGGCAAGGCCTAGTCCTCCTTGAGGCTGGGCACCAGGGCCAGGGAGGCCACCAGGCCCAGCAGCAGAATCAGCAGCGCTGGAATCAGGGCGGCCCCCACCCGCTCGTCACTGGCGTACTGGTACACCCGCACCGACAGGGTGTCGAAATCAAAGGGCCTCAGGGCAAAGGTGAGGGGCAGCTCCTTGACGGTGTCGACGAACACCAGGAGACCTCCCACCAACAGGGGCCCACGCAGCAGCGGCAGATGTACCCTCCGCAGCACCTGGGGCCAGCTGCAGCCCAGCCCGGTGGCGGCCTCATCCACGCAGGGGGGGATTCTCTCCAGGCCAGCGTCGAGGCCGCCTTTGCCCACGGCCAGAAAGCGGTCGCTGTACCCCCACACCAACAGCAGCAGCGGGCTCAGCAGCCAGGGCCCGCCCAGCAGCATCAGGGCGAGGGCCAGCACGGTGCCGGGTACTGCGTAGCCCATTCCGGCCACGAAGGTGAGCTGTTGCAGCAGTGCTGGTGAATCCAGCGCCGGGCGATGGCGAGCAGCAGCGCCAGAACCATGGTGAGCCCCGCCGCCATCAGGCCCAGACCCAGGGTGCGCCCGGTGAGTCCGGCCAGCTCCGCCGCGGTTTCGCCCCGCAGCTGGTCCCAGCTCATCGCCGTCCACACCAGGGGCAGGCCCAGGGTGAGCAGGGGGGGCAGGGCCGTGAGCAGCTGGCTGAGGCTGGCCCGCCAGCCCTTCAGCCGCCAGGGCTTGAGGCTGTCGCCGCTGCTGCCCATCAGCCAGCGGCGACTGCGGCGGCGCAGTTGACCCTCCACAGCCACCAACAGGCTCACAATCGCCAGGGCCACAAGGGCCAGGGCCACCGCACCCTGGGGATCTCCCTGGTCCTGCCAGCGGCGCAGGATGCCGGTGGAGAGGGTGGGAACCCCCAGCAACTCCACCGCTCCCAGCTCGTTCACCACCTCCATGCCGCTCAGGGCCACGCCGGCGCCGATCGCGGGCAGGGCCATCGGCAGGGCCACCCGCCGGAAGGATCCCCAGGGGCCGGCGCCCAGAGAGCGGCAGGCCTCGAGCTGGCGCCGCCCACTGACGGCGAAGCTCTCGGTGCTGAGCAGGAACACATAGCTGTAGGTGCCCAGGGTGAGCACCACCAGGGCCCAGCCGAGCCCATGCACCCGCCAGCTCAGGCGGCTGCCGAGGTCGATGGCGGTGGCCGCCAGCAGGTAGGTGGGGGTGGCCAGGGGCAACAGCTGGGCGATGCGCAGCCAACGCCGGCCGGGGAACTGACAGTTGGCGGTGAGCCAGCCGTTGGCGGTGCCCAGCACGGCCCCGGCCAGGCCCACCCCCAGCACCAGCGCCACCGTGTTGGCCACCTGCTCGCCACCTTCGTAGCCCAGGCCAAGCTGCTCGAGGCCTCCCTCCTGGACGGCGAAGACCAGCAGGGCCAGCACCGGCAGCAGGGCCAGGCCCGACACCAGCACCACGCCCGCCCCCAGCAGCGACCGCTGGGGCAGGTGGGTGGCTGTGGGCCAACGGGGCCAGGGGGCTGGACGCCCCCCCGGCCCCTGGACCTCTGCGGAATGGGCGATCACTTCCAGCCGCTGGCCTGCATCAACGCCACGGCGTCCTGGTTCTTGGTGCCCATCTGTTCAGCTGAGACGCCGTTGGCCTTGAAGGTGCCGAAGGTCTTGAGCACCTCATTATCGCCGTAGCCGCTGAGGGGGTACTCATTGTTGGCTTCGGCGTAGCCCTTGCCACCGGTGGGAGAGGCCAGGAACTCAAGCAGCAGCCGGGCTCCTTCTGGATTGCTGGCGTGGCGGGTCACGCCGGCACCGCTGATGTTCACGTGGGAGGGATCGGGGAACACCACCTTGAGCTTGCCAGCCAGCTCCTTGTCCTCCGCGCCGTTCTCGCCCGAGAGCATGCGCGCCACGTAGTAGGTGTTGACCACCGCCACACCACAGTCGCCCTTGGCCACGGCCCGGGACATGGGGGTGTCCGACGTGAAGAAGGGCTGCTCGACGTTGGCCACCATGCCCTGCACCCAGCCCTTGGTGGCGTCGTCGCCCTGCTGGATCATCTGGTCTGCCACCAGGGACTGGTTGTAGACGCTCTTGCTGTTGCGCAGGCAGAGCTTGCCCTTGAGCTCCGGCTTGGTGAGATCGGCGTAGGTGGTGATCGTGGCGGGATCCACCAACTCGGGATTCACGATCACGGCCCGCACCCGGCGGGTGAGGCCGAACCAGCGGCCCTGGGAGTCGCGCAGCTCGGCGGGCACATCCTGCTGCAACGCTGGCGACTCGGTGGGCTGGAACAGATCCATGCGGGTGGCCTTGTCCAGCCGGGCCGCATCCACCAGCACCAGCAGGTCGGCGGGGCTGTTCTCACCCTCGCTGCGCAGGCGCTCGATCAGGGCGTCGTCCTTGGCCTCCAGCAGCTTCACCTCAATGCCCGTGCGCTCGGTGAATTCCTTGTAGAGCTCCTTGTCGGTGTTGTAGTGGCGGCCGGAATACACGCCCACCTCGGTACCAGCCAGCTCAGGCGGCACGGCGGAGGAATCGGCTGCATTCTCCTTCTGGTTGGCGCATCCAATGGCACCAAGGGAGACGACCAGAGCCAGAGCCAGTTTGCCAACGGCACGTCCGCTCAGGGTTGAAGCGATCATTCGGGACGCTTGGCGTCAACAACCTCAAGAACCTAGGGATCAGCCCAGGCGTGGATCCGTGCCTAAGAGGCAAAGGCG
Organism: Cyanobium sp. LEGE 06113; assembly: GCF_015207615.1. Taxonomy (NCBI): domain Bacteria; kingdom Bacillati; phylum Cyanobacteriota; class Cyanophyceae; order Synechococcales; family Prochlorococcaceae; genus Cyanobium; species Cyanobium sp. LEGE 06113. The sequence goes on from NZ_JADEWM010000007.1 coordinate 106,162, forward strand.
CGTGACCATTGATACGGCTCTGGGATCAGCCGTTGCGGCGAACGCGCACGGGCACGAGGGCCGGCTGCATCAGGCCGCCGCCGCCGTTGTCGTCGTCGGAATCCGTGGTGAGCCAGAACGCCAGACCGAGAACGCCCAGAACGCCGATGCACAACAGCAATTCAGCCATGTTGTTCTCAGGAATGTGGGGATGCTAGCCAGGCTGTCTGGTGCGGGTGTAACGGGGATCACCGTTCTCAGGGACGGTGATCCCGACACCGGCTGCTCGGAAACGGAAGCTGGCGATCAGGAGCGCGCCGGTCCGGTGGGGGCAGCGCTTGATCAGCCAAAGCCCTTGCCGGCATCCTTGGCCACGCAGGCCTGCAGCTGGCGGCGCAGCTGGTCGTGGTTGAGCTCCTTGCCGATCAGCACGATCTGGTTCTGCCGCTTCGCCGTGGGCCAGTCGCTGTCATCGATTGAAAAGCGCTTGCCCGCCAGATGGAACACGTGGCGCCGCTCACTCTCGTTGAACCAGAGAATCCCCTTGGCCCGGAACACGCCGGCAGGAAGCTGGTTGTCGAGGAAGTTCTGAAACTTCCGCAGCGAGAAGGGCCCCTCGCTCTCGAACGCGAGGGACGTGTAGCCCTCGATGGCGGCATGGTCGGGATTGCTGCCGTGGTCGTGGTCGTGGTTATGGCTGTGGCTGTGGTTATGGCTGTGGTTATGGCTGTGGTCGTGATGCCCGTGCTCTTGGTGGGGTTCGTGTTCGCAGTGGCCGTGGTCGTGGTCGCAGTGGCTGTGGTCTTCGGCGGCCGGTGCCGCCGCGGGCTGGGCCACGAGGCGATCGCTCTCGAACAGCCCCACGCTGAGCAGCAGCGGCAGCGGCACCTCCCCCTTCACCGAGCGCAGGATGCGGGCATCGGTCTTGATCTCGCGCAACTGCCGCTCCAGGGCCTGGAGTTTCTCCTCCTCCACCAGATCGCACTTGTTGAGCAGCAGCATGTCGCCATAGACGATCTGGGCCCGGGCCACCTCCCCCTCCAGCAGATCGGCGCTGAAGTTCTCGGCGTCCACCAGGGTGATGATCGAATCCAGGCGGGTGGTGTCGCGCAGGTCGCTGCCCAGGAAGGTCATGGCCACCGGCAGCGGATCGGCCAGGCCGGTGGTCTCCACCACCAGGTAGTCCACCGGCTCGGGGCGCTCGAGGATGCGGTACACGGCATCCAGCAGCTCACCGTTGATCGAGCAGCAGATGCAGCCGTTGCTGAGCTCCACCATGTCATCGCCGGTGGCGATCACCAGTTCGTTGTCGATGCCGATCTCGCCGAACTCATTCACCAGCACGGCGGTCTTGAGCCCCTGCTGGTTGGTGAGGATGTGGTTCAGCAGGGTGGTTTTACCGGCGCCCAGGAAGCCGGAGAGGATCGTCACCGGCAGGGCGGCGGGGGCTGTGGGGCTGGAGGTGCTCATGGCTTGCGGGGACATGGGGGGAGGGCTCAGATCTGGAATTCGGCGATGCCGCCACTGATCAGCACCTCGCGGTAGGTGTTGTCGGAATTCTTCCAGCGCCCACGGGCATTCGGGTTGAAATAGAGGTGCACGAACCGCTGGTTGCGTTCCGGGCTGGGCTCAGGCCGGCGGTAACCGGGAGTGCCTGCCGGCAGCCAGTTTCGGTACTTGGCCCGCTGGCCTGAGGACCAGCTGTAGCCGCCGGTCTTGTTGCTGCGTTTCAGACCGATCCAGAGCCCGCACTCATCGGCGGCGATGGGGGCGAAGCGGCGGGTGAGAAAGCGGTTTTCCTTGCGGTTGTTCACGGTGGCCAGGTCGCCGCCGAGCCTGCGCGCCCGCTTGCGGGCCCGTTTCCAGCTGAGCGGTCCTTCGAGCATCACGTAGGCGCTGCGCTTGCGGCGGAACACCCGGAAGCCAAGGCCGGTCAGGCGGTCGACGGTCTCGCTCATGGGCGCAGGCGGTGTGGGAGTGAGCTGATGGGCCAGGAAGCCCAGCCCAAACCTAGGCGGGGCCTGCGCCTCCCCCCTGCGCCGCTCGCTGCACCCCTTCCTGGGCTTGCTGTTGCTGACGCTGCTGGCAGGCCTGGCACAGCCCGAAGAACTCCAGGGTGTGGAACAGGGGCAGGAAGCCGGCCAGTTCGTGGCGGGGTGGCTCCAGGCCGTGCACCGGGCAGCACTGCAGCCTGTGGGTGTGGCCGCAGTCCACACAGGTGAGGTGGTGGTCGTCGCGCTCGGTGGGGGCGAACAGGGCCTCGCCACTGGGCAGATGGCGGCAGCGCACCAGGCCCCATTGCTGCAGCTGGCGCAGGTGCCGGTAGACCGTGGCCAGGCCCATGGGGGCGGCCTCGGCCTTCAGCCGCGCATGCAGATCCTGGCCGGAGAGCTCCTGGGGCGTCTGCCGCAGGGTGTCCAGCAGGCGCGTCTGCCTGGCGTTGAGTGTGGGACCCACAGGCGCATGGTCGATGCTGGTGTTCTAGCCGGGGGGGAGCCAGTGCACCTGGCTCACGGCCAGGGGCAGCGGAGTCAAGGCCAGGCTCACCGCATCAATCAGCACGGGTTGGGCCGGCGGCGGCGGCTCGTTGATCGGGGAGAGGGGCCGCAGGGCGGCCAGCAACTGCTCGCTGCTGGGGTCGTAGTAGAGGCCTGTGCCTGGCTCCAGTTCCCAACCGCCCAGGCGCCGGCGCCTCAGCTCCCGGCCCTGCCGGTCGAGCACGAGCAGGGAGAGTTCGGGCTGGCCGCGACCCTCCACCAGCAGTGCCCAGGAGCGGTCGCCGCCCCGGCTGCAGGCGCTGGCCACCAGGGCCTCCGGGCCCAGCCACAGCTGGCGGGGGGCCTGACCCGGTTCCACCAGCTCCAGGGAGCGGCGGAAGTCGGGCCAGTGCCGCAGCAGCAGGGCCCGCCCCGCCTGGGGGCAGAAGCTGCTCAGGTCGCGGCTTCCCGGCAGGGTCTGGCGGCGGGGCTGACGGGGCGGCAGGGTTTCCAGATGCAGCCCCTCGCTGTCGGGCACCACCACAGCGCCGCCGCCGGGCAGGAGCAGCATCGGTCCGGTGGCCTGCCAGCGCAGGCGCGAGCGCGACCCCTGGGGGGTGCCATCCCGGCGCGGTGCGATCAGCTCGGCGCGGGTGCCCGAGGCGTCGAGGTCGCCGCTCTGCACCAGCAGTTCACCCAGCCGGTTGCTGCTGAGGTGGGCGAAGGTCACCGGCTCTTCCCCCAAGGGCTGGGGGGCGGCCGCCTGCACGGACGCCAGCCCGCGCTCAGCGGGCGCCAGGTTGCGCTGCTGCAGGGCGATGGTCCAGAGCCGCAGCTGCCCGGAGGCCTCGCGGCTGGCGGCGGCCACGCCGGAGCCATTGCCGAGTGGGATCACCACGGGAATCGAGGGCCACACCGGGCTGATGGCGCTCCAGCTGCCGTCGTGGTGGCGCAGCTGCAGCTGCTCCCCGCCCCCCTCAGGAACCACCGCCATCACCCTGGGGCGGGGATCCCACAGCCAGCGGCTGGGCGGCAGGGCCAGGCCGCGGCCATCGCGGCCGGTGAGATCGAGTTGCAGGGGCTGGGTCAGCCGCTGGCCATCGCCAAGGCTGAGCAGCAGGTTGTCGCCCCTACCCAGCCAGCGATGCTCCAGGGCCGGTTCCAGACGGCTGCCTTGTTGCAGGCTCTCGGCCGTGATCGGTCGGCTGAAGCGCGCCTGCAGCGCCGCGGGGCCGGAGCTGGCCGGGGCCGTGCTGAGGCGCTCCAGGCGCGGTGGCAGGCGCAGCAGCAGCTGTTGCTGCACCGTGGCCACAGCAGCCAGCGCGCCCAGGGCCCCGAACAGCCCGCGGCTGCCGGGGGAGCGCAGCGCCTCCAGCCTGGGTTTCATGGCTCCAGCGGCCGAGCCGGCCGCGGAATCGGCTGAATCGAGCTGGGCACCACCTCCAGCCGACCCTCGCTCACGGCCATGCGGCCTTGGATGGCCAGCCACTGGTCGGTCTGGGGGCTGGGTCCGTCGCTGGGCCAGCGCACCGGCAGCCCCACCGGCGTGGCATCGGCCAGGCAGCAGCGCACCAGCAGCCGCGCCAGCTGGGGGGACTGCCCCTCCATGGGCAACACGAAGCCGCTGATCCGCACCGGATCACCCTCGAACAGCTGCGGGTCGGGCTGGCTGCGCAGCAGCCGCACCCAGTCGGTGAGGCTGCGCTGGGCCGGAGGCAACACGAAGCTGAGCTCGGCATCGGCGGTTTCGTCGCTGGGACGCTGGCTGGCCAGATCGGCAAAGGAGGGGTTGGGCGGCAGCAGCAGCAGGCCGATGGCGATGGCCACGGTGAGCAGGTCGCGCCAGTGGCTGCCAGGCAGGGGGCGTTCCGGCCGGCAGCGCAGCAGGGCCACGGCCAGGCCGAGCAGCAGCGCCCCGGCGACCCACACCAGCGGGTGGAACACCGCCCGCAGCAGCAGATCCAGCCGGCCGTCCACGCTGCTGCGCAGCATCACGGCTGCCCAGAGGGCCAGGGGCATGGCCTGGCGCAGGCGGAGCAGGTGGCGGTGCCTCAGGTTCACCATCTCAGAGCTTCCACAGGTTCACCCACTGGCCGATCACCAGCACCAGCAGGCTGGCGCCGGCGGCCGTCACCAGCAGGCCCTTGGGGCGGAACAACAGGCCCAGCAGGCCGATCAGCTTGAGGTCGATCACGGGCCCCAGCAACAGGAAGGCGAGCAGGGCCCCAGGCGTGACCTGGGCCGCGAAGCCCAGGGCCAGGAAGGCATCCACGCTCGAGCACACCGACACCACCAGGCTCAGGGCCATCAGCGCCAGGATCGAGAGGGTGGGGGCGCCCCCCACGGCCAGCAGCCACTGGCGCGGCAGGAGGCTCTGCACCAGGGCGGCGATGGCGCAGCCGAGCACCAGCAGCAGGGCCAGGTCGATGAACTCGCGGCTGCCGTGCTGCAGCACGGTGGCCCAGCTTGGCCGCGCCACCGGCTCCGGTGGCGCCACGGGTTCGGTGAGGCCCACCAGCCCGGTGCGGCGCTCCAGCAGGCTGACGCTGCTCAGGGGCTGGTTCAGGCGCCGCTCCTCCAGCAGGTCGGTGCGGAACAGATCCGCCTCCGGCAGCTGCCGCAGCACCAGGGCCAGCCCCAGGGCGAGCACCACGGCCCCGAGGGGCCGGGCCAGCAGCATCCAGGGACGGTCCGGGAAGGCCGCCCAGGTGCTGGCCAGCACGATCGGGTTGAGCACCGGCGCCGCGAACAGAAAGCCCAGGCCCGTGCCCACCGGTGCCCCCCCCACCAGCAGCCGCCGCGCCACCGGCACATTGCCGCACTCGCAGGCGGGCAAAGCGAAGCCCAGGGCGGCGCCGGTGAGGGGCCCCCAGACGGGGTGGGCCGGCAGCCGCCGCAGCCAGCGCCCCCCCGGCGCGAAGCGCCTGGCCAGGGCGGCGATCGCCACGCCGATCAGCAGAAAGGGCAGCGCCTCCACCAGCAACCCCTGAAACAGGGCCCAGGCCGTGGCCAGGCGGGTGAGACTCACGCTTGCGGCCCCGCAGGGAGGCTGGCGTCAAACCAGGAGGGCGTTGCGGCGAAAGCAGCGGCGTTGTGGCTGTTCTCGCGGGCCTCGGTCTTCCAGCAGCAACTGCGGCCGCCGTCGCGGCGCTGCAGAAGGTCGTTGGCCCAGCTCCACACCAGAGCGGCGCTGGCCTCCATGCCCACGTTCTCCATCACCCGCAGATCCAGGGCGCCGGCGTTGTGCAGGGTCTGCCACTGCTCCAGCAGGGGATCGTCGGCATTGGCCAGAAAGGTGTGGTCGAACTGATGGCTCAGCTGGGCCTCCAGGGGCCTGAGGCTGGAGAAGTCCACCACGAAACCGCAGGCATCGAGGGCGGTGGCGCTGAACCAGAAGGTGAAGCTGCGGCTGTACCCGTGCACGAAGCGGCAGTGGCCCTGATGGCGCCACTGGCGATGGCAGCACGGATAGCCCTCGAAGTGCTTGCTGCAGGTGTAGGTCGCCGGCGCGGGCATGGGAGAGGATCGGGTCAGCGGCAGAGCGGTGGTCTTGCAAGGTCTATTTCAGCGTGGAGCGGGGCAGCGGCCGGAGCCCGGCTTCATTGAGGCGCTGCGCTTCAATGGCGATGGCCTGATTCCCGCCGTGGCCCAGGACTGGCTGGACGGGGCGGTGCTGATGCTGGCCTGGATGAACCGGGAGTCGCTGCAACGCACCCTGGAGAGCGGCGAAGTGCACTACTGGAGTCGTTCGCGGCAGGAGCTCTGGCACAAGGGGGCCACCAGCGGCCACATCCAGCACCTGCGCGGTCTGCGTTACGACTGCGACGCCGATGTGCTGCTGCTCAGCATCGAGCAGGTGGGCGATGTGGCCTGCCACACCGGCGCCCGCAGCTGCTTCTATGACGACGGGCCCGAGCCCAGCGCCGGCGGAGCCGCCGCGCCGCCTCCACCCGCCGACGCCTGCACGGAACTGATGCGGGTGATTGAGGGGAGGCGCGACCAGCCCGAGCTCGGCAGCTACACCAACACTCTGCTGGAGGGGGGTGAGAACCGCATCCTCAAGAAAATCGGCGAGGAGAGTGCCGAGTTCGTGATGGCCTGCAAAGACGGCCAGCCGGCCGAGATCGCTGGGGAGGCCGCCGATCTCGTGTATCACCTGCAGGTGGCCCTGGCCTTCCACGGTGTCAGCTGGCGTCAGGTGCAGCAGGTTCTGGCGGCTCGCCGGGGCGCCCCACGCCGGGGATGAGAGCCTTCCGCCATCCATGGGCACGCGGCTCGTTCAGGCCGCAGGCAGCAGGAGGTTGCGGGAGCCGCGATGCCCCGATCGCAGGCCCGCTCAATCGGCCCTCAGCACCGTCTGCGCTGATCCTGCGGCTGGCGCCGGGGCTGCGGGCGGCGGCTGGCTGAGCCCAGGCTGGGACTGAAGCCAGCCCAGGGTGGCCCGATCCCGCGCGCTCAGCTCCAGCACCGGCACCGGTCCGGGAATGGCGGCCAGGGCGTCGCCGGCAACATCGCTGTGGCCCCAGATCCCGAAGGCGTGGCCCAGCTCATGCAGGGCCGTCGCCTGGGTGGCCTCCAGCCGCTGCCCTGGACTGATGCTCACCAGCACCTCGGGCTCCAGCTGCCAGCTGCCCTGCCGCAACACGGCCACGAGCTGCAACTCGGCGCGGCCATGGCTGGCGCGCCCACCCCTGAGGGGAGGCCGGCGGCGCAGCAGCTGAATCTGGGCCTGGCGGGGATCGTCCACCAGGGTGATCGGCAGCTCCGCGCTCCAGGTGTTGAGGGCGGCCTGCACCGCCTGGCGCCAGCGGCCATCCCAACGTGCTGCCGGCCCTGCGATGGCGCCCGGCTCGATCCAGAGGCACCAGTGGTCGCGCCGGGGCCAGCCCCAGGGGGTGGGCCTCAGCAGGTGGCGGTAATCGCTGGCCACCGCAGGAGCTGTTGGGGGCGGGGTGCGCTCAGTGGGCGAAGGGCGGGGCACCAGGCGCCTGGCTTCAGCGACGGGACAGGCTCGTGCGCCGGCTGGCCTGGCGGCCGGTAGCGGCTGGGCCTGGAGGGGGCCGCCCAGGGGCGGGGCCAGGAGGGGGCTGGTTAAGGGGGCTGAGATCGCCAGCCCAAGCAGGCCCAGGCCCAGAGCGCCAGGGACAGCTGGGAGCAGCCGTTGCGGCAAGCGATGCATCCTGCTCAGCGGTCTCAGCCCAACCCCTGGCTGGGTAGACCGACGCCCCGGGCCATGAGGGTGGCCAGCAGGGGGATCAGGGCGAACCCGGCCAGTTCAATGTTCAGGATCCAGGACAGCCGTTGGGCCAGGGCCTCACTCACCTGGGGCAGTTCGCCCTTGCGCAGCGGAATCGCCCAGAGGATGTAGGTGACGGTTGGATACAGGGACAGGGCGCCCACGGAGAGGTAGACCCCGACCTTCCACCAGAAGAGGGGATTCTCGGTGTAGAAGCCGCTTCCCTGTCCGTAATACAACACACGCAGGATGCCGCTGCCCAGGAGCGCCAGGGCCGCCAGGCCGTAGACGATGTCCGTGATCACCATCAAGGTGGCGTTCTCCCGGCTGGGGTTTGGGGCGATCAGGCGACGCTCCAGCACAAGAGCCCCGAAACACACCATGAAGCTCAGGTAATGCAGATAAGCCACCCCGGCCCGGGGCAGCACTTCAGCGGGAAGCGAGTCCAGCAGTGGCATGTGGGGGTGAACTCCACGGTTGTTCAGCCGCGGGATTTTAACGGTGACATCCCGCAGGCTGCGAGCCCGGGGGCTGGAGATGAAGATGAAGTGTTCCTGAAAATGTGTAGCAAGTTGGAAGGTTGGAAGCTTTTCCGTTGGTTCTTCATTTGGCCGAAAAACTCCTTAGGTTCATTGAACTGAAACCGCGATTGATGCCAAGCTCCCTGAGCGCCTATCTGGCCGAAATCGGTCGCCATCAACTGCTCTCGCCGGAGCAGGAGCTCACCCTGGGCCGCAAGGTGCAGGCCATGGCCGGGTTGCAGGAGCGCTGCCGGGAGGCCGGCGGTCAGGGCCCCGCCTGTGAGTACAGCGACCAGGAGCGCCGCGCCCTGCGCCTGGGTGAGCGGGCCAAGAACCAGATGATCACGGCCAACCTGCGGCTGGTGGTGAACCTGGCCAAGCGCTACCAGAACAAGGGGCTTGATCTGCTGGATCTGATTCAGGAGGGCACCCTGGGCCTGACCCGTGCCGTGGAGAAGTACGACCCCACCCGCGGCCACCGCTTCAGCACCTACGCCTACTGGTGGATCCGGCAGGGTCTGAACCGGGCGCTCTCCACCCAGAGCCGCACGATCCGGATCCCCGTCAATGTGAATGAGAAGCTCACCCGCCTGAGGGCCGCCAAGGCCCGCTACCTGCAATGCCATGGCGTCAACCCTGGCGCCCCAGCCCTGGCCAGGGCGATGAACCTGCCGCTGTCTGAAGTGGAGGAGCTGCTGGGCTGCGAACTGCGCAGCATCACCGTCAGCCTGCAGGGGGTGGTGAAGTCCAAGTCAGACCCCTCCGAGCTGGTGGATGTGCTGCCCAGCCAGGATCTCGCGCCGATGGAGCGGGCCGAACTGGCCGAGCGCAGTGCCTCGGTGTGGGTGTTGCTGGAGCGCTCAACCTCACTCCCAAGGAACGCACGGTGTTGATGCTGCGCTTCGGGTTGGATGGCAGCCACGAGTGGCGCACCCTGGCGGAAGTGGCGCGACAGCTGGATTGCAGCCGCGAATATTGCCGGCAGGTTGTGCAGCGCGCCCTGCGCAAACTGCGGAAAACCGGCATTGAAACGGGCCTGGTCGAAGCCTGACTCGGTCAAGAATGGCAAGGTCGGCCTGTTGAATGTCACGTGTCAAATTCCGTTGATGCTGAGGTGCTGGAGAGCACCGTCGTTGACGAAGCCCTGCTGCTGAGACTGCTGCGCCGTGCTGGGCGGGGCATTGCCAGGCCGGCTCTGGAATGTCTGGAGATGCTGCTGGATGGGGACACCCCCACGCCGGCCAAGCTCACGGTGCTCGCTGCCCTCACCTATCTCCTGGTGCCCCTGGATCTGATTCCAGATTTCATTCCGGTGGCAGGCTTCAGTGATGATCTGGTGGCCATCACCGCCCTTCTGGGCATCTGCGGTCGCCACCGCACCGAAACCATCAGGATGAGGGCGCAGCGCAGACTGGACCGCTGGTTCCCGCTGGGACGCTGATCGGTCAAGCTTCTGGCCCGTTCCCCGCTGTCCCGTTCCTGTCGTGATTCGCTGTTGCCATGTCCGCGCTGAGCCCTGAGCAGCTCGAGGAGCTTCAGGCCTTCCTCAAGGACTGGCTGCGGCACAGCGGCCGCACCCAGGCCGACCTGCGGCGGGCGCTGCAGGCGAGCTCGATCCGGATGCCGGTGCTGCTCGAGGCCCTGCAGCACACCTACGCGGGTGAGGGGCTCACCGGTCTGGCTGGCCAGCTCTGCGGCATTGAGGAGCGCTGGCAGCTGGAAGATCAGGCCATCGACACCGTTCCTGCGCCAACGGCGCAGGACGGCAGTGCTTCCCTCGGCCAGCTGGATCTGTTGTTGCAGGAGATCCGCTCTGAACGGCGCGATTGAGTCGTTGTCGCCAGAGTGGGCGCAACGCGTCACATCCGCATGATCACGTCCTTGGTCCGGGTCCTGGCCCTGTTCTGCCTGGCGTGGGCAGCGGTGGAGCTGCCAGCAGCCCTGGCCCAACGGGAGGGCTATCTGCTCGGTCCTGGCAGTTCCGTCGGCCCTGCGACCAGGGTGAAGCCCACCAACTGTGTCACCGCACCCGATGGAGCGGTGACCTGTGACACCGAATTGGAAAATCCTGCCGGCGACACCCCGGCCAGGCCGCAGTTCGAGTTGTTTGAGAACTGAGCCTCCCCACGGGAGCTGCATCGTTCTTGGGGGTGTTCAGGCCCCAGGCCCACCTGTGGTGCAAGAGTTGGGCGCCTGATGGATGCCAACCCTGTCCCGGCCCCTCGTGTTGCGTCTGCAGCGTCTGCTCGACGACGTCTACTACCTGTCCGTGATCGACCGCGCCGAGCGGCAGCTGGCCAAGCTGCTCGGCATCGTGCTGGTCGTGGTGATGGCGGCGGCCACCCTGCAGTTGATCTGGCAGGTGGCGTTGGCCCTGAGCGTTTCCGAGACCCCCTGGCTGGGCGACAAGCTGAACCGGGTGCTGGGCGATCTGCTGAACCTGCTGATCGCCGTGGAGGTGCTGCAGAACATCACCTCCTATCTGCGCCGCCACGTGGTTCAGATCGAGCTGGTGCTGCTCACGGCCATGACCGCTGTGGCCAGGAAGGTGATCGTGTTGCCCGCCGGTGCCGAGAGCAAGCCCCAACTGCTGGCCGGGCTCGGCATCGCCGTGCTCGCCCTGGCCGGGGCCTACTGGTTGGTGCGTTCGCTCACCCTGCGCAGGAAGCGCTCCAGAAAAGTGCGAGCCAGACGGAGCCGGGGGCAGGATCTGTAGCGACGACGCGATGGCGCCGGTGGGGCGCGATCAGCATCCAGTCGCCCTGCTGAAGAGCCCTGGCGCCGGGCTCATCGGCGAACTGCAGCAGGGCTGAACCCTGCACCAGGGTGATCCACTCATGCTCCGTCTGGTCGTACCACTGATCGCCCGGCGTAGTGGCCGCGCAGGAGTGAATCCGCTCCAGCCTCCAGCCCTCACCCCTCACCAGCACGCTGCAGGATTCAGCCCCCTGCGGTGGGCAGGGCTGGCTCAGCAGGTTGGTGCTCACAGCTCCGGGTTGGGGCGGCTCTCCCCAGCGGCGCCCAATCTCAAAACCGCAACGGCTTGCCAGCTCCACGACCTGGTGATGGTGCTCACAGTCCCTCAAGGCCTGGCGCAGGGCTGGGTCTGTCTCGGTGAGCTCTACAAAGGCATTCAGTTGCCTCACCTTCTCCAGAAACTGTTGCAGTTGGGCTTCAGCCACGGGCGGCAGCGGCACCGAGGTGCGCGGTGGTCAGCGGTTTGATCATCCGCCAGCGCTCGAAGCTCACGCCTTGCAGCTGCACCGTTTCGGCCGCCTCCACCTGCCAGCCGCGCCTCAGCAGCAGGGGCCGGGACAGCTGGCTGGCCTCCGTGCGCAGCTGGGGGACGCCATGCCGCCGGGCGTGGGCCTCCAACTGTTCGAGAATGGTGCTCGCCAGCCCGCGTCGGCTGGCCACGCCGCGGCAGTAGAGCAGGGAGAGGCGATCGGCTGGTTCGAGAATCCCGAAGGCCTCGAGCTCATTGGGTTGATCCACTGGGTGGCTGCCCAAGCCGTAGCCCTGCTGCAGGGCGATCGCCACGCCATTGCTGCGGGAGGCATGCTCAACCCAGGCTGCAATCTGTGCGGGGCTGTAGAGCCGAACAGCCTGGCTGACCACGGCGTCCCGATAGAGCAGGAGCAACTGTTCCAGGTCGCTAGGCCGCAGGATGCGTAAGCGGTTCATCCACCCGATCCTCCCAAGGCATGTTCTATCACCTCGTTGATGGTGGCGGTGGCCGTGGCACAGAGGGCCGCCCAATTGGCTTGGGATCACCATTCTCAAGTTGCAAGCTTGTCAACAGCATCCGGTGGTGTAAATTTAAGAAGTCTTAGAGGGAAGTTTCCCCCTATCACCTCCCCCTACCACCTCCCTGACCGATGCTCACTGGATCTGAACTGCTCGCCAAGGTCAAAGAGCTTGGTGACGTGAGTAAGTCGGAGATCGTCCGCGCCTGCGGTTACGTCTCCACCAAGAAGGACGGCGGCGATCGCCTCAACTTCACGGCCTTCTATGAAGCCCTGCTCGAAGCCAAGGGCGTCGAGCTCGGCGGCACCGGCAAGGTCGGCAAAGGTGGGCGCAAGCTCAGCTATGTGGCCACCGTGCAGGGCAATGGCAATCTGCTGATCGGCAAGGCCTACACCGCCCTGCTGGATCTCAAGCCCGGCGATGAGTTTGAAATCAAGCTGGGCCGGAAGCAGATCCGTCTGATCCCCGCAGGCGCCACCGACGAAGACGAGGAGTGATGCTTCGCCGGCTGCCTCAGCGCCGCAGCTGAGCCAGTCTGGATGGCGACGTTCTCCCCCTGCTGCTGATTTCCATCGGGGTGCCAACCTGATGGATCAGCAGGTGTGATTCAGCCGATGCCATCCATTGTTCTCTCCATCCGGCCTCCTTCTGCTCAACGGCTCCAGGAGGTTTTCAGCAGGGGCTTTGCGGTCGTGGCGATGCTGGTGTGGGTCGCTCTGGTGGCGCTGGTGGCGCTGGTGCCTCCAGCCCACGCCGCCATGACCAGCAGCGAAGGAACCCAGCTGTTTGCCAATCACTGCGCCGGCTGCCACATCCATGGCGGCAATGTTCTGCGCCGGGGCAAAACCCTCAAGCTCGCTGCCCTGGAGCGCCAGGGCGTTGCCTCCGAGGCCGCGATTGCTGCGATTGCAGCAGCTGGTGTGGGCCAGATGGGGGGGTACGCGAACGTGCTCGGCGAGGACGGCGTCCAGGCTGTAGCGGCCTGGGTCTGGGATCAGGCCCAGGCGGGCTGGCCCCGCAGCTGATCCCATCCCTGTTTGTCTGCAGGGTCAAAAGGCCTGAATCCAGCCATGGATCTCCACGGCAGTCCAGATGCCTTCTCGCCAGTAGATGTCCCCTTTGACGAGGGCCTCGACCTGCTCGCGGCTGTCGGCCTCATAGATGCCGAACACATGGGTGCTGCCTTCGGTGGGTCCCAGGGTGATCAGCGTTCCCGCCTGCTTCTGCCGTTTGAGCCCGGCGAGATGCTCCTCCCGAAACGGTGTGCGCTTGTCCAGAGCATCGTTGCAGTAGGTGCCCCAGAGCACGAAGCGGGCCATGGCGGAGTGGTGGAGGGCCTCGACCCTATCGGTGCCGGTGCACAAAGCGGAACGCGCTGGCGCCAACGCCACCCTCAGCCCCACCACAAGGTGATAGGACAGCAGGACGACCATCGCGCCCTTCTCCAGCCATGTTGATCCGTGCCGCTGCCCTGGTGTTCCTGGCCTTCGGAGCGCTGGTGTCAGAGCTGCCAGCCGAAGCCAACATGATGGATTTCATGATCCGCAAGTATTGCCTCGCTGCGGTGAATGATGAGGTCAAGGCTTCCGGGAAGCCGGCGCCGGCCGGCATGGCCGACTACACCTGCGACTGCGTGGTGCAGCAGATGAAGAGCGGCAGCAGTCAGGAGCAGGCCAAAACCACCTGCAAGGCCCGCACGGCCAAGAAGTACAACCTCTGAGCCCCCTGGGCCGTCGCCACCGCGGTGTCGTTCCCGGCGGTTAGGGCTGCCGGCGCCAGATCAGCACGCGGTTGTTGGAGGGTAAGGGCAGATCCGCCACCGGCTCCAGCCCCTTTCCCTTGGCCAGGTGATTCAGATCGCGGCTGTCGCGCACGCCCATGGCTGGGTCGATGCTGCGCAGGTGGGCATCAAAGGCAGCGTTGCTCTCCGCCGTGTGCACGCCGTTGTCGCAGAAGGGTCCATAGAGCAGCAGCAGGCCCCCGGGAGCCAGCACCCCGGCGCTGCCGTTGAAAAAGGCCGCCACGGCGGGCTCGCCCATGATGTGGGCGGTGTTGGCACTGAACACGGCGTTGTAGGGCCCTGCCGGCCAGGCATGAGCCTCCAGCACATCGAGCGCCATCGCCGGCAGCAGCCGCGACCCTGGGGCGGCGTGCTCAGCCCCCTCTGCGTCGATGCGCTCCTGCAGGGGGCCAACCCCTTCGGATCGCTCACTCGGCTGCCAGATCAGCTGCGCCAACTGCCTGGTGAAGGCCACCCCGTGCTGGCCGCTGCCGGAGCCCACCTCCAGCACCGTGCCCCCCGCGGGCAGCCACTGGCGCAGCACCGCCAGGATCGGAGCCGCGTTGCGGTCGCAGGCAGGGGAATACAGCATCACGGTTCGCTTGAGAAGCTCAGGGGTCCAGTCCGGCCCGCAGCTCGGCGCAGAAGCGGCCAGCGGCCGCGGCCACATCGGCCTGCTGGGTGTGGGCCTCAGCCATCACCCGCACCAGGGCACTGCCCACGATGGCGCCATTGGCTCCCCAGTCGCGCACCTGGCGCACCTGCTCCACCCCGGAGATGCCGAAGCCCACGGCCACCGGGGTGTCTGCCTGCGCCTTGAGCTGGCTCACCAGGGGGCCCACCCGGGCCTCGAGCCCTGCGCGCACGCCCGTGACCCCGGTGACACTGACCAGATAGGTGAAGCCGCGGCTGGCCTGGTGAATGCGGGCCATGCGTTGGGCCGGGGTGGTGGGGGCCACCAGCAGCACCAGATCGAGCCCGGCGGCGGCGGCGATGCCGGAGAGTTTCTCGGCCTCCTCCAGGGGCAGGTCCGGCACCACCAGGCCGGCGCCACCGCTGGCCGCGGCGGCCTGGCAGAAGGCCTCCATGCCCCGGTTGAGCAGCGGATTGCTGTAGGTGAACAGCACCACCGGCAGCCTGAGCTCGCCGCGCAGGCTGGCCAGCATCTCCAGCACCCTGGCGGGGGTGGTGCCGGCCGCCAGGGCCCGGCTGGCCGCCGCCTGAATCACGGGGCCGTCGGCGAGGGGATCGCTGTAGGGAATGCCCAGCTCCACCAGGTCGGCGCCGGCCGCCTCGAGGGCCAGCAGGGCGGCCCGGGTGGTGGCCAGATCCGGATCCCCGGCCATCAGAAACGGCATCAGGGCACAGCGACCCTGCTGCTCCAGCTGATCGAAGCGCTGCTGAATCGGAGTTGGGGCGACGGACACAGCGGCGGCAGGGGCTGGTCTGTGAGCCTATGCCTCGCCGTGGAGGGTCTCAGCGGTCGTGGTCTCGCCTGAGGCTGGAGCCGAGTCGGGCTCGTCCGCCTCCGGGCTGAGTTGGCCGGTGTCGCGCAGCAGCCTCAGCTGGTCTTCAGGGCTGAGGGCATCGAATTTGCGTTGCAGCGCCTCGGTGGTCGCGGCGTCGTAGGCCTCGCGATAGGTGCGGCGCTGCTGCATGTAGGTCATGTTGCCGCTGAGGGCCCTCAGCAGGTAGGTGGCGGTCCAGCCCACCACCAGCACCATCAGCAGGGCCGACGCGGCGATGCCGGCGGAGAAGCCCTCGAAACCATTGGCCTGGAACAGCGCATAGCCCAAGGCCCCGAGGCCGAACACCGCCAGCCCGAGCAGCAGGGATTGACCCTTGGTCATCGGGCAGCCTGGCCGGCCATGCGCAGATTGATGAATGGCGCGAACAGAATCAGCCAGGGAAGAACAGGAACACCAGTCCATAGATCCCGAAGCGCTCCACTTTGCCCATCACCGTCCAGCGCTTGACCATCCAGGCGTACAGGGCCAGGGGGATCACCACCAGATAGGCCCCGCCGAGGGCGACGTAGAGGGCGAGCACCGGCAGAACCCCGGAGGCAGCGCTCCCAGAAGACCAAGAAGGGACACGGCCGAAGTGGCATCGATGGGGCAAATCTAGAGTGCCTTTGCCGGGGGCATGGCGGAATCGGTAGACGCAGCAGACTTAAAATCTGCAGACCGCTAGGTTGTGGGGGTTCAAGTCCCCCTGCCCCCACTAGGGTCGAACCAAGCCGAAGGGATCCAGGGTGGTGAGAGACGTCCCAGCCCAGCAGCCAGCCTCAGCCTCGCTGCCAAGCCCAGCAAAGCAACCAAGCCCACCCCAGCAACCAAGCCCGTTTCTGGAATCAGGCTCAGGCCGGCAGCTCGCTTCCGTTGGGGCCTCTGGCCTGTTGTCCTCCCTGTTGTTCGGGTTGTTCGGCAGCCTCTGGGTTCTGGGGGGGCTCGGGACAGTGCTGGCCACAGCGGTGCTGCTACCCGGAGCCCGGCCCGCCCTGGCCCAGGCGGCCGCCAGGCCGCGTCAGGTCACGGTGAAGGAGGGTGACACCCTCGAGGTGATTGCCGGACGCCACGGGGTGTCCGTGGAGGCCCTGCAGCGTCTCAACAACATCAGCGATCCGCGCACCCTGCAGATCGATCAAGTGCTCAAGCTCCCCCCCGCCACCGCTGCGGGCCCCGCTGCCAAGCCGGCTCCAGCGGCGAAACCCGCTGCCGCCAAACCTGCCGCCAAGACCGGCAACCACGGCTCCTGCAACCCCCACCCCAGCCACCGCCCCCACCCAGACCAAGCCGGCTGAGCCGGCTGAGCCCCAGGCGGCCGAAGCCACCCCCGCTGAGAAACCCCAGCAGGGCCGCTGGCGCTATTTCGGCAACACCCTGGTGGACTGGGGCAGCTGGAAGCTGCATCCCGGTGGGCTGCGGGTGACGGTGGTTCAGCCCGCCGCCGAAGACGTGGGGGCCTCCCGGGCCAGGGCCACGGCGGTGGCGGTGCAGTGCAGCAGCCTGCGCCAGACCTGGCGTGTGGATGGGGCCTGGCAGGCCTGGGCGGTGCCGGAGCCTCGCTCCGTGGGACAACAGATCGTGCTTGACCTCTGTGATGAGGTGCAGGCCTCGCCGGAGGGTGCCATTCCTCCGCCGGCTCCAGCCCCGGGGGTCTGAGGCCGGATCCAACCACCCCTGACCCTGGCGGCACCGGTTCGGGGCCGATACGTTGCCGGCGAGTCTCTGGCCCACAGGCATGCCTGCCTGGTTCCTTCGTTCCACTGGCGGCCTGCTGCTGCCCCTGCTGCTGTCGGTCGCTGGGGCCCTCGGCACCCTCTCCCCGGCCGCTCTGGCGCGCGGCACGCCGAGGGCCGATGCGCTTGAGGCCATCCGCCAGGTGTGGCCCCAGGAGCACCTCGACAGTGCCATCCGTCTGGCCCATCTGGAAAGCGGCCTCACCCCCACGGCCCGTGGCTGCGGTGGGGACTGCTTCGGCCTGTTTCAGATCCACTTCGGCGCCAACCGGGGTCTGATCGCCGCGATGGGCATTCGCAGCCCCGAGGAGCTGCTCGACCCTCTGGTCAACAGCAGCGTGGCCTACGCCATCTTCCGGCAATCGGGCTGGCAGCCCTGGGGGATCGAACCCTGAACCGCCCATCCCCTCCTGTGGAGGTGGCCCTGGCCGTGCTCGAGCAGGGCGGCCAGTGGTTGATCCAGCTGCGGGATGACATCCCCGGGATCGTGGCCCCTGGGGCCTGGGGACTATTCGGGGGCCATCTCGACCCGGGTGAGAGCCCCGCAGAGGCGGTGCGCCGCGAGCTGCGCGAGGAGATCGGCTGGTGGCCCCCCGCCCCGCTGCCCTTCTGGTTCTCCCATCGCAATGCCGATCGGGTCGCCCATGTCTTCCGCGCCCCACTGCCGATGCCCCTGCAGACGCTCCAGCTCCTGGAGGGTCAGGACATGGCGCTGGCCTGTCCTGCTCAGCTGCGCAGCGGCCGGGCATGGAGTCCGAGGTTGGGGGAACACCGCGCCATCGCCCCCTCGCTCCGGTGTGCTCTCGAGGCCCTGCAGCCGCCGCAGTGAGGAGTCCAGGGCTGGCCCCCTTGGCTGAACTGCTGCCCAGGCGGCAGGCAGCTCTGCTCAGAAACGGGATCCCGGCTCCAGCAGGAAGGCCGTCTCCTCCGGCGTGGAGGGGCGCCCGAGCAGCTGGTTGCGGTGGGGGAAGCGCCCGAAGCGGGCGATCACAGCGTGGTGCCGCTGGGCGAACAGGGCGGTGCGAGGGTCGCTCCAGCGAGCGAACAGGGGCAGGGAGGCTTCCTGCACGGCCAGGTCCTCGCTGTGCATCATCGGCATCAGCCAGAACTGCCGGCGGGCTCTGGCGGGCTCAGTGGCCACCCAGCCCCGCGCCACGGCGGCCTGGCTGAGGGCCAGGGCCTCAGGGTCCGTGCTGAAGGCCCGGGCACTGCCACGCCAGATCTGGCGTGGCAGCTGGTCGAGAAGCAGCACCAGGGCCAGAGCCCCGAGGGGCTCATCCCCCCATCTCAGCAGCGTTCCCGCGGCGGCCTGTTCGGTGAGCGGAAGGAAGCGCTGGCGCACGCGGGCGTCGAAGGACCCATCCCTGGCGAACCACAGCCGGGGCTCGATGGTCTCAAACCAGAACTGCAGCAGCTCCAGTGCCTGAGGGTTGGAGACAGCGCCATCGGGTTCAGGTGTCATCCCAAGCACGATCTCACCACCTGGCCCCTCCCCGGCACGGCCGATGCCCAGCCTTGCGGGATAACAGCTTGCTTGTTGCGAGCACATAAGGTAGTATTCTGGGTGGCCAAAGCAGGCAGTTCGGGCCATCGCCGTAAGCCCGCTCTGCTCTCGCCGCCGCTATAGCACCCTCGCTCTGCGTGCTTTCCGGCAGAGCAGCCCGGGCCGGGAGGCCTGAAGGTCACAACCCATGGAGAGTCCCGTCAGCGCGGGAAGGGTCGTTCCCGGTGCGTCATGCCGATATCTCCGTCAGGCCATGGGGCCTCGCTGCAACGGCGTTTCGGCGTCCAGGCCAGTCCATGGATTCAGTTTGTTCCACCCTCGTTTTTCACCCCATCACCATGACCACATTCCATCGCTCCAACCGCCAACGCCCCCTGAGGGGGGCCTCTGTGGGGCGCGGTCCTTCCGGCCCGTGCTGCCCGCTGCGACCCCTGGGCAGCAGCGGCTCACGACAGTCGGGAGCTCCCCAGCCGATCACCTGGGAAGACCTGCTCGGCCAGCGCTGAGACCCATCGCAGCCCAGCCGCCCATCAGCCCAGCTCGCGGATGGCACCGATCAGGGCCAGCACCCAAAGCCCTGCGGCACTCAGAAAGCTGATGCCAAAGCCAGGGCCCCGTCGTTCAGGCGCTTGCAGGTAGCCCACGGCATAGGCCACACGGCCTGCGACCCAGAGGATCCCCAGCAGGTTGGCCAGTGCCGCCTCACTCCAGAGGCAGGCCAGCCAGTAGCTGGGCAGAAAGAACACCAGCTGTTCAAGGGTGTTCTGCTGCACCCGCACGGCCCGCTGGAACGGCTCGGGGCCGTCCATGGCCGGCGGCTTTACCAGGTGCTTGAACCGTGCCCGGCCCACCGCCAGCGCCGTGCCCTGATAGAGGCTGAGGCCCGCGAGGGTCACCAGGGCAGGCAGGGCGAGGCTCGTCATTGTGGTGCGGCAGCAGGCCCCATCTTTGCCGCCGCCTCGCCGCCGCCTCGCCTCAGGCCTGGCCACCAACCCCCTGGCCCCACAATTGAGCGGACTCACCCTGCGACGGCTCGCGCGTGACCAACCTGCTCCCCAGCCTCCTGCAGATCCTGCTGGGCATCCTGTTGCTGTTCGGTGGTGGCGAGCTGTTCGTGGCGGGGTCCACCGCGGTGGCCCTGATGCTCGGCATCCCCCAGATCGTGATCGGCCTCACGGTGGTGTCGCTGGGCACCAGCGCCCCGGAGCTGTTCGTGAGCCTGATCGCCACGGTGCAGGGCAACGAGGCCATTGCCATGAGCAATGTGGTGGGCAGCAACATCTTCAACGTGCTGGTGGTGCTCGGCATGAGTGCCCTGGTGATGCCCCTGAGCGTGCGCAGCCGCCTGGTGCGCCGCGATGTGCCCCTGCTGGTGGCCCTCTCGATGGCGGTCTGGGGCATGGCCAGTGGCAGCCAGCTCACCTGGCAGGCCGGCGTGGCCCTGTTGGTGGGACTGCTGATCAATCTGGTCTGGGAGATCCGTACGGCCGGGGAAAACCCCGAGGAGGCGGGGGAGTTCGACGCCAGCGAGCGCCTTTCGGCCCTGGCCGCCGGACTGCGCCTGCTGGGCGGGCTGGCGCTGCTGGTGGTGGGCTCCCAGGTGCTGGTGCGTGGGGCCACCACGGCCGCCCTGGGCCTTGGCGTCAGCCAGACGGTGGTGGGGCTCACGATCGTGGCGGCCGGTACGTCGATGCCGGAGCTGGTCACCTCGCTGGTGGCCACTTACCGCGGCAAGGTGGATCTGGCCATCGGCAATGTGGTGGGCAGCAATCTGCTCAACCTGTTCCTGATCCTCGGAGTCTGCGCCACGGCCTCAGGCGGCAGGGGCCTGGCGGTGGACCCCGTGCTGATCCAACGCGATCTACCGGTCATGGTGGTCACAACCCTGGCCTGTCTGCCGATTTTCTGGAGCCATGGCCAGATCACCCGGCTGGAGGGGGGGATCCTGGTGATGCTGTACGCGCTGTACCTGGGGGAGCAGGTGCTCAGCAACAGCGTCAGCAGCCTCACCGATGAATACCGACTGATTGCCCTCACCGCCGTGGTGCCGCTGGTGCTGGTGTTTCTGGTGTGGCAGGCCCTGCGCTGGCGGCATGAGCGCAAGGCCGGAGTCTGACCATGGGCCTGCCGCCTCAGAGCCCGAACTGTCTGCAGATCAGCCAGGGCACCAGCAGCGTCATCAGCAGCGTCAGCGGAAAGCCGTAGCGGGCCACATCGAGAAAGCGGTAGCGTCCCGGTCCGAACACCATCAGGTTGGTCTGGTAGCCCACCGGGGTGAGGAAGCTCTGGCTGGCCCCGAACAGCACGGCGAAGATGGCGGCCATCGGTGGCATGCCCAGCCCCAGGGCCAGCTGAGCCGCGATCGGGATCAGCATCGCCACGCTGGCGGCATTGCTCATCACTTCGGTGAGCAGGGTGGTGAACAGGAACACCACCGCCAGGGCCCAGTAGAGCGGCCATGCGTCCAGGCCTCGGATCAGCGCCTGGGCCAGAGCCTCCGCCAGCCCCGTTTTCTGCAGCGCCACGCTGAAGCTGGCCAGAGACCCCAGCAGCAGGATCACATCCAGCCGGATCGAGCGCTGCAGCTCCCCTGGCCGCAGGCAGCCGGTGACCACCATGGCCACACTGCCCAGCAACACAGAGGCCACCAGGGGGAGCACCTGCAGGCTCGGCAGCAGGATCGACAGGCCCACGATGGCCAAGGCCACACGCTTGCGGCTCACGGTGGGCAGGTCGTCTTCAATCTGCTCCAGCACCACCAGATCGTTGCCGGCCAGCAGACCGCGGATGGCATCCTGTGGTCCCTGCAGCAGGAGCACATCGCCCTCCTGCAACTGGGCCTTGCCCAGGCGTTCCCGCACCACGGCGCTGCCGCGGCGCAGGGCCAGCACGGTGGCGTTGTAGCGCTGACGGAAGCGCAGATCGCGCAGGCAGCTTCCCGCCAGGGCCGAGCCTGCCGGCAGCAGGGCCTCCACCATCCGCTGGCTGTTCTGGGCGTCGGGAATCGGAGGGCTGGAGGCCCCCTCCTCCGGCGTGGGCGCCAGCACCACCGTGTGCTCCTGCTGCAGCCGCAGCAGGTCGCTGCGGGTGCAGCGCAGCACCAGCCGATCGCCCAGCTCCAGGCGCCGGTCCGCCAGGGGCGGCTGAAAACGCTCCTGATCCCGGTGCAGCTCCAGCACGTCCACATCGAAGCGTCGCTGCAGCCGGCTGCCAAGGAGCGACTGGCCCACCAGCTCGGAACCCCTCGGAATCTCCACCTCGGTGATGTAACCGCTGCGGGCGAAGCCCCGGGCCAGATCGGTGTCGTCGTTGCCGCGATCCGGCAGGAAGCGATCCGAGAGCAGCACCATGGCCAGGCTGCCCGCCATCCACACGCCCAGGCCGATGGGCGTGAATGTGAACAGCTCGAAGCCGCCGTAACCCAGTTTGTTGCTCACCTCGCTGGCCAGCAGGTTCACCGAGCTGCCGAGCAGCGTCAGGGTTCCGCCCAGAACCGTGGCGAAGGAGAGGGGCAGCAGCACCTTGGAGGGGGCAATCCGGCGCTTGTGGCACCAGCCCTCGATCACCGGCAGCAATGAGGCCACGATCGGCGTGTTCGGCACAAAGGCCGAGACCGGCCCGACCACGCCAGCCAGCAGCAGGATCATGCGCCTGGGGCTGCGCACGGCATCGGAGCCGATCAGTCCCCGGAGCCGGTCCAGGCCACCCGAACGGAACAGGCCGGCCGAGAGGGCGAACAGGCCCACCAGGGTGAGCAGGGCCGGGCTGCCGAAGCCCTCCAGGGCCTCGGCCGGCTTCAGCACCCCCAGGGCCATCAGCAGCCCCACGGCCAGCAGGCCGGTGACTTCCGCCGGAATCCAGCTGCCGATGAACAGCACCACCGACAGCACCATCACCGCCAGGGTGATCAGAGCCTGGGGGGCGAGAACGGCCTCTAGCAGGGGGGGCAAGGGCCAGGCGCCGACGCCGCCTGAATGTAGGGGCTTCGCTGCCGCGGCCCCCTGGGGGTCAGCTCCCCGGCAGCTCGGCCAGATCCTCTGTGGCGCCCATCACCACCAGCAGTTCCCCCTTCTGCAGCACATGGGAGGCGGGGGGATTCACGGTGAGCTGGTTGTCCGGCCCGGCGGCCAGCACACTCACGTTGAAGTTCTTGCGCAGGTTGAGATCCCGCAGCGACTGACCGATGAACGGTCCGGGAACCCGGATCTCCTCGATGCTGTTGCGGTCGTCGAGCCGCAGCCGGTCCAGCAGGTTGGGGCGCACCAGCTCAAGCCCCAGCCGCTGGCCCTGCATCTTGGAGGGGAAGATCACCCGGTCGGCACCGACCCGCTGCAGCATCTTCATGTGCAGGTCGTTGGTGGCCCTTGCGATCACCTGCTTCACCTGGCTGCCTGTGCTGTCTTTGGCGATCAGGGTGGCGGTGACACTCACCTCGATCGGTTCACTCATGGCCACCACCACCGTGGTGACATCGAGCACCCCCGCGGCCCGCAGGGCCTCTTCATCGGTGCTCTCCACCTTGCGGGCCGTGATCGAGGGGTCCTGCCTGTTGATCCGATCCACGGCGGAGGGGTCATTGTCGATCGCCAGCACGTCGGCGCCGCCCTTGCTCAGTTCCAGGCAGAGGGCCGTGCCGAAGCGCCCGATCCCGATCACCGCGAAGCTGCCCAGGGCCCGGCTCTCGGCTGGATTCCAGTTCCACCAGTTGCTCATGGTTGCCGGGAGTCGCGCGGGGCCAGATGAGTGGATCCTCGCTCAAGGCCCGACCCTGGCCCGTCGCCTGCCTCAGATGTAGAGGTCTTCGCGGGGGTAGCCCACCCGCGGCTGGCGGCGGCTTCCATACAGCGCCGAGAGCAGCAGCAGGATGCCCAGCCGACCCACAAACATTCCCACCATCAGCACCAGCTGGCCCCAGCGGTTCAGCTGGGCCGTGACGCCCAGATCGAGCCCCACGGTGGCGAAGGCGGACATGCAGGTGAACAGCTTTTCGAGAAAGTTGAAGCTGTTGGCTCCTTCCGCTCCACTCGCCGTGGGTCCCAGGCCCAGCAGCAGGGCCATCAGCAACACGAAAATCAGCGAGGCGATCGTGACCCCGATGGCTCGCATCACCACCCGATCAGGAATCTGGCGGTTGTGAATCACCACCTCTTCTTTCCCCTGCAGGGTGGAGCGGGTGGTGGCCATCAGGGTGGCAAAGGTGGTGGTCTTGATGCCGCCGCCTGTGCCGCCCGGACTGGCGCCGATGAACATCAGCACGATCACCAGCAGCAAGCCGGCGTCGGAGATCGTTTCCACCGAGAGGGGCAACGTGGAGAACCCCGCTGTGCGGGTGCTGATCGACTGGAACAGGGAGACCTGAAGCCGCTGCAGCCCACCGAGCGATTGGACAACGCCCCCCGTGGCGAAGGATTCGGTGAACACCAGGCCCAGGGTGCCGAACAGCACCAGCAGCAGGGTGGAGCGCAGCACGAGGCGTGTGTGCAGGCTGAGTCGGCGCATGCCGCGCCAGGTGGCGCGGTTGGCCCACAGGTCATTCATCACCCGCCAGCCGATTCCCCCCACCACGATCATCGTGGCGATCACACCATTCACCACGGCGTTGTCGCGGTAGCGCTCCAGGCTGCTGCTCCACAGCCCGAAGCCCGCATTGTTGTAGGCGCTGATGGCATGGAAGAGCGAGGCCCAGAACCGCTCCAGCGGGTTGGCGATGTCGGTGAAGCCAAAGCTGTAGAGCAGCACGGTGCCCAGACCCATCACCCAGCAGCCCGCCACCAGGATGCTGTTGAAGGTGGGGCCGATCCCGCCCACGCCGAATTCATCGAGGGCACGGCCCTTGTCGAGACGGGAGCGCAGCCCGGAGTGGCCCTGCACGAAACCCTGCAGGAAGGTGGTGATGGCCATCAGGCCCAGCCCGCCGGTGATGATCAGGCCCGCCAGGGCCACCTGCCCCAGCAGGGTGAGGTCGGTGCCGATGTCGATCACCGTCAGGCCCGTGACCGTGATGGCGGAGGTCACGGTGAAGAGCGCTTCCCAGAGCCCCACCTCGGGCGAGGAGCAGAGCGGACTGGAGATCACCAGGGTGCCGGCCGCGATCACCAGAGCGCCGGTGACCACCGCAAACTGAGGCACGGTGAGGGCGTGGCGCCAGCGTTTCAGGGCCTCCCAGGGGCCGGTGCGAGCGTTGCGGCGCAGATGGCTGTCTTGCAGGGCGATGTCAGGGGGCGGCATCGCCGCAGGGTCCAGGCCGGAGCCGCTTAACCTAAACCCCCTCACACCCTGGCTTTTGCCCCCGCTGCTGGCCTGGTTTCCCGATCTCCCCCAGCTGATCGACCGGGCTGCCCAGCTGGATCCCTGGCTCGGCTACGGCGCCATCGCCCTGGCCATGCTGCTGGAAAACCTGATCCCGCCCATCCCCTCGGAGGTGATCCTGCCCCTGGCGGGTTATGGCGTGGCCCGAGGTGATCTGGCCTTGCTGCCCACTCTGCTGGCGGCCCTGGCCGGCACCGTGCTGGGGGCCTGGTGCTGGTATCTGGTGGGTCGGCTGGTGCCGCGGCCGCGGTTGGAGGGATGGCTGGAACGCCATGGCGGCCGGGTGGGTCTGCGGCTGGGCAGCCTGGAGCGCAGCCGCTCCTGGTTTCTGGCCCATGGCCGGGCCCTGGTCTTCTGGGGACGCATGGTGCCCGGGATGCGCACGCTGATCTCGGTGCCCGCCGGCCTCGAGCGGATGCCCCAGTGGCCTTTCCTGGCCTGGACCACCGCAGGAAGCTTGATCTGGAGTTTCGCCCTGATCCTGGCCGGCCGTCTGCTTGGGCAGCAGTATTCCCTGGTGGCCGAGCGCTTGGAGCCCTATGGGCAGATGCTGCGCGTGCTGCTGCTGGCCACCCTGCTGCTGGGGCTGGGGGTGATCGGGACGCGCCTGTTGGCCCAGCCGCAGCGACGGCAATCCTGAGCCGGAACCATCCCCCGAGTGGATTGGATCACCCCTCCTTCTTGAAGCCATAGGACATTCCTTCGCGACGCCAGCCCAGCGGGCGAAGAACCCGCTTAAGGTTTCCTTCGCAACCCCCTACTCCAGCCACTCGCCATCGCCTCAAACCCTTGTTCCTTGAGTTGAGCTGCTCTTGACGAGGCTCAATCACCATTTCCCGCAAGGCCTGGGCAGTCGCTCGCCACGGCCATCCACGTGTGCCTGATGGCACCACTCCTGGTTCTTCTGGATCTCAGGATTGTGGCCGTTCTTCCCCTGATTCAGCTTCCTGGCTTCTCCCTGGGCATCATTAAGTTGGCAGATTGCTTCCGAGCTATCAGTCCATCAATGTCCCAATCGCTGCCAAGGTCTTCAGGGCCCTTAGTTCAGGACCCGTAGTTTCATCCTCTCACTGACATACTCCCGTTCAGATGCCACCGGAATTGTCGTCATCATGACTGTCGCCTTTCTGGAGACGGCCTGGCTTGTGCCGCTCTACCCACTCGCTGCCGCTTTCCTCTCCCTCGCCTGGTCACCAGGCGTCATCTGGCGCACCGGACCCCGCCCCTGCGGCTACCTCAACCTGCTGATGGTGAGTGTGGCGTTCTGCCATGCCGTGCTGGCACTGCTCGGGCTCCACGCCAGGCAGCTGGCCGTCGACGCGACGGCCCTGGAACCGGTGCGCTTCGGCTGGACCTGGATGGACACGGCAGGCCTGAAGATCGGCTTCGATGGGCTGATCACCGAGCCAGCCCTGATCGCCATGATCGTGATCACCGGTCTGCATGTGCTCGTGCAGATCTACACGATTGGCTATTTGGAAATGGACTGGGGCTGGGCTCGTTTCTTCGGTTCGCTCAGCTGCTTCGAAGCCGGCTTGTGTGCCCTCGTGCTCACAGACTCTCTCTTCTTCAGCTATGTGATTCTCGAGCTGCTCACCTTGGGCACCTACCTCATTGTGGGCACTTGGTACAACCAGTCGCTCGTGGTCAAGGGGGCCCGGGATGCCTTCCTCACCAAGCGGATCGGAGACCTGATCCTGCTGGCCGGCGTGATCGCCCTGCTGCCGATCACCGGCACCTGGAACTTCCATGGATTGCAGGCCTGGGCCGAGGCTCAGATCGCCGCCAGCCCCGATGGCCATGTCACCCTGCCACTCAGCGTCACCCTGATCCTGCTGGCCCTGATTGCCGGGCCGATGGGAAAATGTGCCCAGATTCCCCTGCACCTCTGGCTCGATGAGGCCATGGAGAGCCCCCTGCCCTCCACGGTGCTGCGCAACTCCGTGGTGGTTCTGGGTGGGGCCTGGGTGCTGTTGCGGCTGCAGCCGCTGCTGGCCCTCAGCCCGCTGGTGGGTTCGGTGCTGGTGGTGGTGGGAGGTTCCACGGCCCTGGTGGGCGCCCTGATTGCCCTGGCCCAGGTGGATGTGAAGCGAGCGCTCTCCTTCCTGGTGAGCAGCTGGTTGGGCCTCCTGTTTGTTGCGGTGGGTCTGGGCGGCGTTCCCGTGGCCAACCACCTGCTGCTCGTCTACCCCCTGCCCATGGCCCTGCTGCTGATGGTGGTGGGCACCGTGCTGGTGAGCAATGTGACCCAGGACCTCACCCAGCTCGGGGGCCTGTGGAGCCGGCGTCCCCTCACCGGTCTGGCCTTTCTCGTGGGCAGCGCCGGATTGATCGGCCTGCCGCCCTTCGCTGGTTTTTCAGCCCTGCGCGAGTTGCTGGCTCTCACCGCCGGCAGCACCCATCCCGTTCTGCTCTCGGGCGTGGTGCTGCTGAGCAATGGCCTGATCGCCGCCGGATTGATCCGGGTGTTCGGCCTCATCTGGGGGGGCAGCCCTTCGGCCTTCACCGCTCGTTCGGCTGAGGTTCTCTGGCTGATGGTGCTTCCCACCACCGTGCTGATGGGTCTGGTGCTGCATCTGCCGATCATCCTGGCCAGCAGCGGCGTGTTCGGGCTCTCAGCCCTGCCGGCCTGGGGCCCCATGGCCGTGCCGCTGCTGCTCAGCACCGTGGCGGGCTGCGGTCTTTCGGCCGTGTTCTATCTGCGCCCTCACCCTCTGGCGAAGCTGCCTGCTGCCATGGGCGGCTTCCAGCGCTGGTTGGCCCACGACATGGACACCGAGCGCTTCTATCACCGCACGGTGGTGGCCCTGGTGCTGACCCTGGCCCGGCTCGGGGCCTGGAGTGATGGACGGGTGGTGGATGGCTTCAGCACCGGCACCGGCGCTGCGGCCATGGCCAGCGCCCGCCGGCTCAGCTTCACCACCAGCGGCCGCACTCAGCTCTATGCCCTCACCTTGATCGTCGGCGTGGTGCTGATGGCCGCCTGGCTGCTGGCCAATCCCACCCCGCTCCTTCCCACGACCCTGCCCTGAATTCCGGCCATGTCGCTGCTCATCCTGTTGCTGTTGGTGCCCCTGGTCGCCGGCCTTGCGGTGGCCGTGCTGCCCGCCGAGGCAGCCGTTCGGCCCCGCACCCTGGCTCTCGCCGCCGTTTCCGTTCAGCTTCTGCTCGGGGGTCTGTGCTGGCTGAGTCAGCCGGCCGACCTGGCCCTGGCCTGGCTGCCGAAGCTGGGACTGGCGCTGGAGCTGGGCCTTGACGGCCTGTCCCTGCCGGTGGTGCTGCTCACCGCTCTGCTCACGATGCTGGTGCTGCTGGCCTCCCCTGCCGATCAGAGTCGGCCGCGGCTCTACGTGAGCCTGCTGCTGGCCACCAACCTCGGTCTGGTGGGAGCCTTCCTGGCCCAGAACGCCCTGCTGTTTCTGCTCGCCTTCGAACTGGTGCTCATCCCCACCACCCTGCTGGTGGCGATCTGGGGACGGGCCAATGGCCGCGGTGCCGCCATTCGCTATCTGATGTACGGGGCGGTGTCCGGCCTGGCCCTGCTGGCCGCGGTGCTCGCCTTCGGTTGGCTGGCCCAGCCTGGGGCTGATGCCGCCGCCGGCATGACGCTGTTCAGTTTCCAGACCCTCGCCAACGCCAGCTTCAGTCCATCGGCGGGCCATTGGATCCTGGGCCTGCTGCTGCTGAGCTTCGGCCTCAAGCTGCCGATCGTGCCCCTGCATGGCTGGCAGCCGATCACCTACGCCGAGGCACCGATCCCTGTGGTGATGCTGCTCAGCGGCTCAGTGTCGAAGCTGGGGGCCTATGGCCTGCTGCGCTTCGGCGTGGGTCTGCTGCCGGATGCGTGGGCCAGCTTCTCGCCCTGGATTGCGGCGGCGGCAGCCGTGAGCGCGGTGTACGGCGCCCTCAACGCCATTGCCCAGACCGATATCCGCCGTGTGATGGCCTACAGCGCCCTGGGCCACATGGGACTGCTCACCCTGGCCCTGGCCGCCGCCACGCCGATGAGCCTGCAGGGCGCCGTGGCTCAGGTGCTGGCCCAGGGGTTGATCACGGCCCTGCTGTTCTCCTGTGTGGGGCTGATCGAACGCAAGACGGGCACCACCTCCATCCCTGAACTCTCGGGCCTGATGAACCCGATTCGCGGCCTGCCGTTCACCACGGGCATGCTGTTGATTGCCCTGATGGCTGCCGCCGGCATTCCTGGACTGGCGGGCTTCCCGGCTGAGTTGCTGGTGTTTGAAGGCAGCTGGGTCACCTTCCCCAGGGCCACGCTGGTGTGCCTTGTGGCTTCCGGGTTCACCGCCGTCTACGCGGTGCGGCTGTTCAACCGTGTGGGCTTTGGACGTCTGGACAATGACCGCGCCGACTGGCTGGCCACGACATGGGCCGAGCGGGCCCCGGCGATCGTGCTTTCAGCCTGGTGCTGTTTGCTGGCCTCCGCCCGGCCCTGTTGACCGGATGGAGTGAATCCACCACGGCCTTTCTGGCCCTGAGACAGTCCACAGGAACCACCTCCACCCTGCTCTCCCGGTCGACGGCGACAGCAGCCGCCATGGCCGCTGCCCTACCTCCAGCCCCTGCCTTTCCCTCTGCCGCCACCAAGGAGCTCCTGGCATGACCCATCCAACCGCCCTGGCCCCCTCCGAGCCTCAGGCCCCGCCGATTCCCCCCTCCACCCACCCCTACGCCGAGGTGATCCATCGCCTTGAGGCCGGTGGCTCGATGCTGCCTGACAATCCGGAGAATCTGCAGCAGATCATCGGCATCTACAAGGCCTATGCCGTGCCGATGGATTTCTATTGGCGCGACCTTCTCTACATCGCCGAGAAGGTTTTCCTGAACCCGTTGCCGGCCTTCAAGTACTTCATTTCTCAGGAGTATCTGGATCGGCCCAACAGCTATTCAGGCGATCAGTCTCAACTTCGGATCTGGAGAGGTGGCGAAAAGGCCCATTCCGAACTGCTGGAGTTCATGGCCAAGGGTGAAACCGGCTCCATGTCCAAACTGTTGCATCACCTCTGGCACGACCGGGTGAACATGGAGTTCGCAGAGGCCTGCATGGATGCCATGTTCTGGCACCAGGGCATGGGTGGCCGCTTCAACGACTACCTCGTTTCCGAGCCCTATCGGGAGCAGGCAGACCGGGCCATCAAGGCCTACTTCAAGGGCAATCCCCTGATGCTGGGCCTCTACCGCCTGTTCCCGGATCTGTTTCTTGAGCAGGTGCGCAAACTCTCCTACTACGCCAATCTGGGCCTCTTCTGGGAGGTGATGGCCCCGGTGTTCTTCGAGATGAGTGACCTCTACGACGAGGGCAAACTCACTTCGGTGCCTGCGGCCATGGACTTCCTGGTGAACGGGATCTTTGCCGTCGCCGGTCGACCGATCTATCACCATGTGTTCATCCGGGGCGAATGTTTCGAGATCATTCCCAAGAGCTGTGGCTTCACCTGGCTGTATGAGGCGGCCTTGCCCTATGTGGAGGCTGTCTTCTATCGCACCTCGCCCTTCCGTGGCACCAAGAGCTACAACGCCCAGGCGATGCAGGTGCCCGCTGATCAGGCCGACTTTCACTACGGCATCCTCTATGCCGATGTGTTCCCTGTGGGCTCAGCGGGGATCCCTCCCACCCTGTTGATGCAGGACATGCTGCACTTTCTGCCTCCCTATCTGGAGGTGATGTACCGCAACCACAAGCGCGGTGATGAGGACAAGCTGATTCAGCTGGGCATCACCTTCCAGCGCTCGATGTACAACGTCACCTCCGCGGTGATCCAGGCTCTGCGCTGCGCTCTGCTGTACCCCCTCGACGACCCTGATCCCGCCCACCTCAGCGCCAATCGCCAGTTCTTTGAAGCCCAGATGGACCGTTTCCTGCGGCCCGAAGCCCGCCTCACCGCCATCCAGACCCAGGACTACCGCTGATCCGTCCCCCAGGCGGCACAGCTGCCTGTCCTTCTCCTGGCCCCTCGCCCTTTTCCCATGGCCACCATTCTCGAAACGGCTGCCTCTGCGGGCAGCTTTCAGACCCTGCTTGCCGCCGTTGATGCCGCCGGCCTGCGGGGCGCTCTGGAGGGACCGGGGCCGTTCACCGTGTTTGCCCCTGTGGATGATGCCTTCGCGGCCCTGCCCCCCGGCACCGTCCAGACCCTGGTGGACAACCCACCCCAGCTGGCCCGCATCCTCAAGTTCCATGTGCTCTCCGGCGACCATCGCCGCGAGCAGCTGGTGCAGCAGCCCCAGTGGGACAGCCTGGAGGGAGCTCCCGTGCCGATCCGGCGGGCAGAGCCCTTTGAAGTGAAGAACGCCACGGTGGTGGCTGCCGATGTGGTCTGCGACAACGGCGTGGTTCACGTGATCGATCGGGTGATCCTGCCTGGGTGATCACCCGGCTGCCGCCGGATCGGCGGAGCGGCGCGTCTGAGGGATGGGGCCATCCAGGTCGGAACGGAACTGAAGCGTCATCCCGCCCAGATGCTGGCTCACCAGCTCCAGCAGCCGCATGAAGGTCTGGTGGGTCTTGGGCGCTCGCAGGCCCATCGCCTCGCGGCTGAGCAGCACCAGTTCCAGCACCCTGCCATCGGCCTTGGATTGCACGTCGGCAAAGAGCTGCATGCGCTGGGTTTCGCCGCCCTGTTTGACCATGGCGCCGAGGTGGGCCGAGGTGCGGTGATCCACCTCGGCGTTCAGGTCCCTGAGCACCGGGTCGAGAGCCTTGAGCATGGCCCCCGACTCGGGGTGGCCTTCAGGCTTGAGCACCAGCAGAAATCGCGCCATGGACGCTTACGTCGGGCTTGACGCTACTGCGACCGGGGCCCTGCGAGCTTGGCGGCCCGCTGGGGTCGCGGTTCGGCTTCTGCACCTGTGCGGCGGCGCTGGCATCCTGAGGGATTACTGGGTGGTGACCCCGTCATGGCCCGGTCTGGATCGGGATCCGTTGCTGTCATTGGGGCTGGGGTCGCTGGCTGCGCCACTGCCGCCCAGCTGCGTCGGGCCGGTTTTGATGGCCGGATCAGCCTCTGGGAGACCGGGCGCGGCCCGGGCGGGCGGGCCAGCACACGCCGCTCCCGGGGCGATGGGGCCCTGGCCATCGACCATGGGGCCCCCCTGCTGAACATCCGCAGCGAGCGGCCCCCGGAGCTGCTGGAGCCCCTGCTGGAGGGGGGCTGGATCACGCCGTGGAGCGGTCTGATGGCCCTGCTGGAGGGGGAGTCGCGCCTGCACATCGGGCGCCCCGATGTCCTGGGGATCGGCCAGCTCTACCGGGGTGCGGACGGGATGGATGGTCTCTGCCGCGGCCTGCTGCAGCTGGGGGCCAGTGGTGCCCAGCCCGCTGCCGAGGCCCATTACGGCACCTTGATCCGCTCCCTCGAGTGCGCCGCCAGCGGCAGCTGGCGGCTGCGGGATCGCCAGGGGGAGCTCCAGGGCGAGGCCGACTGGCTGGTGCTCAGCAGCACCCTGCTGGCTCACCCCCGCAGCTGCCTGCTGTTCGAGTGGCCGGAGGTGCCGCTGGTGCGGGCGGCCGCATCGCTGGGGGATCTGCAGCTCGATCACGCCCTCACCACCATTGCGGGCATCCGCGCCGAGGCCCGCAGCAACCTGTTGTTGCTGTTCCCCCCCGAGGACGCGCTCCCCTGGAGCTCGCTGCCGTTCTCCCTGGTGAACTTCGATCCAGCGGCTCAGCAGCGCTGGGGCCTGCGCCGGATCAGCATCCAGCCGCTCCCGGACGGCCGCTGCGCCGTGGTCGCCCATTCCAGCGATGCCTTTGCGGCCGACCACCTCGATGTCTATGGATCCCACTCCGCCGTGGCCCGGCTGCTGGATCTTCCCGTCGATGCCGGCCGTGAGGAGGATGTGATCCAGGCCCTGGCCAGGGCCGTGATGGAGTGCCTGGCCCCCTGGATTGATGACCTCACCCTGGAGCGTGCCTCTCCGCAGCTGATGCGCTGGGCGGCGGCCTTCCCGGTGGCGCCAGGTCTGCCCCCGTCCCTGCGGCTGTGCCCGCTCAGCCGCGTCGGCTTCTGCGGCGACTACCTCGACGGCGAGGGCTTTGGCCGCATTGAGGGTGCCCTGCACAGCGCCGAACAGCTGGCCGCTTCCCTGCTGCAAGCTGGACTGACCTAGAGCCGGGAGCGCCCGATGCCGTCCCACCTGCTGATTTCCGCGGCTGTAACGCGATGGCTGCTGTCGCCCCTGCTGGCCCTGGGACTGCTGCTGCTGGGCCCAGGCTCGGCGGCCTGGGGGCTGGAGGCGGCCAACCAGCCCAGCCGCTACAGCTGCGATGGCGACCTGCTGCTGGCCCGGGTCGAGAACGGCGCGGTTGATGCTCCCGGCATCCCCAACACCCTGGCCGGCACCCTGCCAGGGGCCTTTGTGGTGATCGATTGGCGCGAGCTGCACCTGCAGCTGCCCCGCACCAACAATGCCGGAGCCCCCAGCTTCGGTGATGGCCGCTGGTGGTGGAGCCTCGAGGATCCAAGTCGGCCCACCCTGCTGCTGCAGCAGGCCCAGCAGACCAGCTTCGCCTGCTCGGCTCTGCCCGCCTCAGGCTCGCCAGCTGCTGCCGCGTCCCGGTAGCGTCGACAGGTCGAGGTGGACGATGTCCCCAATCCGTTGGGGGCGTTTTCCGAGATGGGGCTCTGCGGAGCCCCTTTTGCTTGGCAGCCGTTTCCGGATGGACGCCACCCGCTCCCCCCGAGTAACCTTCGGTCCTACGGCACGGCTATGCAGAGTCCCTTTGGCGACTGGCTGCCGGAGGTGGTGGTGTTCCACCCCATCGGTTTCGAGGATGCCCAGGCGATCGTTGAGGCGGTGCGGGAGCTCAAGACCGCGGTGGTCCATGCCGGTGCCATGGACCGGGCCGAGGCCCAGCGCCTGATCGATTTTGTGGCCGGGGGCGTCTGCGCCATCGATGGGCAGGCCGAGTGCCTCGATCCCCTCACCTTCGTGTTTGCTCCTGAGGTGATCGCCCTGCAGCGCGACAGGCCCGCCGAGTCCTGAGCTTGGCTCAGTGGATTGAGGTCACCGTGTTGAGTTGCAGCCAGCAGCCGCTGGGTGCCAGCTTCTCCACCACCACACTGCGGTGCTGCTGCTGGGCGAGGGTCTGGGCGAAGGTCTCGGCCTCATCCCGGTCCCAGAACCTGGGCGCGATCACCTGCTGGGGCACACTCTGCTCGCGCTCAACTTTGGGGCGCACGCGATACCGACCTTCTGGATTGGGCACGACCATCGGACCATTCTGGGGGCAGGCTCTGCGCTCTGGTCCAGCCTCCGGATTTCTCCAGGATTGGCGAGCCACCCGCCTCGCCGCTCACCGCCTCAGCAGTTCCTTGCCCAGCCGCTCCAGGGCAAGCGGTGAACGCAGCAGCTGGTCGTGGGTCCACACCAGCAGTTCCTCGCGGCGGCCCCAGGGCAGCGCCGCCTGCCACCCCGGCGTCACGATCAGATCGAATGGGGTGTAGACGCTCACGCACTCCAGCTGCTGCAGAGCCCTGCTGTCCTGGTTGAGGCGCCGCAGCAGGGAGCTGCCGCGGCCCATGTCGGCGATGCCGGGCAGCAGCCAGGGCGGGCAGGCCAGGGCGTTGAGGGTGCCCTGCTGGGGACTGCCCAGGCTGATGAACCGACGGGTGCGCCGATGGCCCCCCAGCCACTGCAGCCAGATGCGGGCGATCACCCCGCCCATGGAGAAGCCCAGCAGGTCGATCGGCTGTTCCGTCCCCACGTGGGTGGTCAGATACGCGGCCAGCTGCTCCGCCAGCCTTTCCAGGGGAACCTGGCCGATGCCATGGGGAAGATGCGGTATCAGGATCGGCTGGCGCCTGCCGTCCAGGTGTCGGATCAGGGGGTTGAACACCCGCGGAGTGTCCCAGAGCCCATGCACCAGCACCAGGGGTGGTGCTGCCTCAACCATCCAGGCGCAGCATCCGCTGGCCCGGCGCCAGCTTGGCCTGCTCCTCGAAGATCGCGGCCAGTACCGCCTGGCTGGCGGCGGGGTGTGCCTTGATCCCGGCGACAATCCGCTGGACATCCTCAGGGGCCAGGCCTCCCTGCAGGGTCCTGGCGTGGAGCTTCTGGCGGAACTGCTCCAGCAGCGCCTCCTCCTCGGCGTTGAGGGGGCGGGCCCCCGGGCGGTCGATCTCCACGGTGCGCCTCTGCCACGGACCTGATCGTTTCACGCTAGGTGCGGCAGGCCCTGAGGTCAGGGGCGCCTGCGTCAGCACCTCATGACGCTCGCCCCCGTTGACCCGCACCCCTTCATGTTCTGTTACACTCCACGCAACGTTTCGTCACCCGCCTCCCATGGCCGACAACACCGCTTCCCGCTTCGGCTTCGTTGCTTTCGCTGAAACCTGGAATGGCCGTCTGGCCATGATGGGCTTCGTCATCGGCCTGGCCACCGAAATCCTCACCGGCCAAGGCATCCTGGCCCAGGTTGGTCTCGGCTGAGTTCACCTGCTTGCGGGCTCAGACTGCTCGGCTCCGTGCCGATCGTGGCTGCGCCCCATCCCCTCTTCTGATTCCAGAAGGCAAGCCCAGGACACCCTGTTCTCCAGCCTCCGGGCTGGGCTCCTCACCGGGTCTCTGACACTGTCAGAGACCCGGTTTGCGTTCCATGCCTCCCTCCCAGACGCCCTCTCCAAGGGTCGTGAAGCTGCAGATCATGGCGGCGGTGTTTGTGCCCATGGCCCTGCTGGGGCTGTGGCTTCGCTCCCAGGGCTTCTGGTGACCCGCTGACGCCGCGGCAGCAGGTGGTGCACGGCATGCATCACCACGCCCCAGATCAGCAGCTCTCCGCCGGGGTCGTCCACGCGGATGGCGGGGATGGCGGGATCGCTGGCCACCAGGTGCCATGGCGGCCGCTCGCCGCGCAGCTGTCGCAGCACGAAGCGCCCCTCGTGAATGGCCACCACCGTGCAGCCCGGCCGCGCGGCCACGCTCCGGTCGATCACCAGCAGGTCGCCGTGCTGGATGCCGGCTGCCTGCATGGCGTCGCCCTCCACCCGCATCAGGAACGTGGAGGTGGGCCGCGGCACCAGGGCCGTGTTCAGGTCGATCGACGCCTCCACGTAGTCGTCAGCAGGACTGGGAAACCCCGCCGCCACGCTCTCCAGGGCGAGCGGCAGCGCCTCACCTGAGGCCTCGTCGCTGATGGCGCCCAGCCAGCGCAGATCGGCTCGCTGGGCGGTGTTGTCAAGGCGGCCCATCCAGCTCCAACCCAGTCTGATGCGTACATTTGTACTGCACCTCTGGGGCGGCCGGTGTCAGTCGCTGCAGCCGCGGCGGATCACCTCCTGCTGCAGGGCTCTGAGCTGGCCATCGTCGGGGATCTGGGGCGCGAACAGCAGCGCCCAGGCGAGGGGGACATCGCCCTCCCGCAGGGCGCTGTCAATGGCTCCCAGCCACTCGGCCGGCTGCCCCCCCGCGCTGAGCTGGTCGATCAGCCGCTGGCTCTGGGCCATGCGGCTGGCCGAGGCACCCACCAGGTGCACATGGGCAAAGGCCTCAGCGGACGCCTCCTCGGGGCGCAGCTGCAACAGCACCGGTTCGCCGGGCCGGATCGGCGTGGTGGGCCAGTCCAGGGGGGTGCGGATGGGTTGGTCGGGGCTGCTCACCAGGCGCCAGGTGTCGGCTCGGGGCCGTTCGATGCGCAGCTCCAGCAGGGGTTCCACCAGCACCAGCCGGGGGCGGGACACCGGCACAACGCCGAGGGCGTCGGCCATCTCGACCGGCTCCACGCGCGGCGCCACCACACACACGGCCACCGGCAGTTCCGGCTGCTGCAGGGCACGGCTCGAGGGTGTGGCGGCCAGCCCCACCAGCACCAGCCCGGTGATCAGCCGGGAGTGCATCAGGACAATCCTGCCGCGGGGCTGAGGCCATCGTCAGGGATCGGCGTGTCGATCAATGGCCGCTGGTCCGGCCTGGAGGGGGGCATGGGTCTGGAGGAAGAGGAGCGGGACCGCCGGATGGATGGACGACCGCCATCACGCTATCCATGGCCGCTTGCAAGCCAAGGGTGTTGTGGCGGCCCTGTCAGAGCGACCCTGTCAGACCTTCGGAGTGGTTCAGCTCAGGATGCGTGGGCGGGCGCGCCAAGCTGGGACGTGACTAAGTTCCGGATCCCGTCGAGGGGGCCCACGCTCAACACGCCGCCACCATGAACGATCTGCTTGTGCTCGCCGCCAGCAACGGCGAGAACCTGCGCCTGGCCGAGCGCTTTGTGGCGGCGGCCACGGCGCACAAGCTCAGGGCCGAGGTGCTCGACCTCACCGCCCTGGAGCTGCCGCTGTATTCCCCCAGGGCCCAGGCCGCGGGGACGCCTGCCGTCCTGCCTGCCCTGGAGACCACCCTGGCGGCGGCGCCGCGCTGGGTGATCTGTGCGCCGGAATACAACGGCTCGATTCCGCCGGTGCTCACCAGTGCCATCGCCTGGCTCTCCGTGCAGGGCAGCGACTTCCGGGTCCTGTTCAACCAGCGGCCGATTGCCATCGCCACCCACTCGGGTGGGGGCGGCCACACCGTGCTGGCGGCGCTGCGCTTGCAGCTGGCTCACCTGGGGGCCCATGTGGTGGGCCGCCAGCTGGTGAGCAATGGGGCCAATCCCGCCAAGGAGAGCAGCATCGCCGATCTGGTGGAGCGGCTGAGCTCCATGCAGGCACCCCGCCCATGACCACCGGCGTTGCCGCGGCCCCCGCACCGCTGTTGCGTCCGGCGGCGCAGCGGTTCCACAGCCGGTTCGACTGGCTGGAAAGCTGGCACTCGTTCTCGTTTGCCGATCACTACGATCCGGCCTGGATGGGCTTCGGACCACTGCGCGTGATCAATGACGACACCATCGCGGCTGGTCGGGGCTTCGGCATGCACCCGCACCGCGACATGGAGATCATCACGGTGATGGTGGAGGGCCAGCTCAGCCATCGCGATTCGATGGGCCAGGTTGCGGTGATTGAGGCGGGAGAGGTGCAGGTGATGGGTGCCGGCACGGGCGTGCTGCACAGCGAGATGAACCAGGGCGATCGCCCCTGCCGGCTGCTGCAGATCTGGATCGAGCCCAGCCAGGCCGGTCTGCCGCCGGTCTACGGCCAGAAGCCGTTCCAGCTCGGTGCCGACTGGACACCCCTGCTGGATCCTGCCGGTGCCGCAGGTGCTCTCTCGGTGCGGCGGCCGATCCGTCTGTGGCGGGCCAGGCCCGGGGCCGGCGACGTGCTGGATCTGCCCCTGGCCCCCGGCGGGCTCGGCTGGTTGCAGCTGATCGATGGCACCGGCGCGGTGCAGGCTGCGGCTGAGCCGCCTGGAGCCTCCGGCGAGCATCAACGGAGCCGGCCGCTGCAGCGCGGCGATGGCCTGGGCTTCGGGGCGGATCGTCTGCGGGCCTTCAGCGCCGGCCCCGGCGGTGCCGACCTGCTGCTGTTTGAGCTGGGCTGAGGGGCAGCACTGATGGCCGTACGTCCGCCGTATCCGACCATGGGGGACCCCGTGCTCCCCGCCCGGCTTGCCATGCTTCAGCCCCCCCGCGGCTACCTCACCCTCAGCTGGCTGGGTCTGGTGGCGAATCTCCTGGTGCTGCCGCTGATGCTCTGGGTGATTCTGCGGGAGCCCACCTGGCGCACGGTGCACATCGTGGTGGGGGCCAGTGCGGTGCTGCCCACGGCGGTGGTGGGCCTGGTGGGCACGATCGCGCTGCTCAAATGGCGGGCCTGGGGCCAGATCGTGGTGATCGTGGCCCTGGCCATGAGCCTGGCGGTGGGGCTCCCGTACGGAATCGTGCGGCTGGCCCTGTTCAGCGAAGGCCGTGGCCTGACCGCCGTGGTGGCTGGTGTTCTCTGGGCCGCCAACACGGCGGCGCTGGTCTATTGGTGCCGTCCCAGCATCCGCCGCTACCTCACCTGAGGGCGGCTGTCCAGGCTGCAGCCACCCGCCTGACCCGAAGATGTTGTGAAGGTGACAGTTTCTGGCTGTCACAAGGGCGATGATCAGAACAGGCTTTCGCGTTGTGGGAGATGGCTTCAGTTCATGCCCAGCATTTGCGTCACTACCGCCTTGTTGATCAGCAGGGCTCACCCCACCCGGTGCTGGACG
The DNA here is from genome assembly GCF_015207615.1 of Cyanobium sp. LEGE 06113. Lineage (NCBI taxonomy): Bacteria > Bacillati > Cyanobacteriota > Cyanophyceae > Synechococcales > Prochlorococcaceae > Cyanobium > Cyanobium sp. LEGE 06113. The sequence goes on from NZ_JADEWM010000007.1 coordinate 145,038, forward strand.
ACCTCTACGACTCGCTCGACGCCGCCTGGGCCGAGGCGATGGGATGGTGGCAGGAGCAGGTGGGTGCCAGCCAGGGACCGGTGGAGATCGGCGTTGAGGTGAGCACGGCCAGCGGTGATTGGCGCACTTTGCGCTACCCGGGCGGCAGCGCCTGATCGCCAACCCCTTCAGGTTCAGCGCCAGTCCGGCTGATAGATCCGCAGGGTGGCGAAGCCCAGCGACGAGGGCGTGGGTTGGGGGCCAGCCGGGATGGCCTGCACCTGGAACATGTAGGTGTCGCTCATGGATGGATTGGCCCAGGGCTTGAGCATCACGGTGATCGTCTGACCGGGTGCCACGGGTTCGGGAAAGGTCACCTGCACCTCCCGTTTCCCGGGGTCAAAGCTGGCCTCCACCGCAATCGCAGCACCCTCCCGGCGCGGCCTGCCGACAAAGGCCCTGGTGCGTTCAGGGCTGAATGGGAAGTGGGTGTCGACGCCACGGGTCTGACGGACCGTCAGGCCTCCCAGGGAGGCGCCGGCGTCGGCCGCCAGCTCCACACTGAAGTAGTACTCCGCTGCGGGCTGGGACACGGTGGTGTAGTAGCTGACCAGATCCACCTTCCAGGGCGGGCGCGTGAAGTAGGTGCTGCCGCGCAACTCCAGAGCCCGCAGCGGGGCCGGAGCCAGCAGGGCCAGCAACGCCAGGCCCATGGCCGCGCTGCCCAGGTGGCGCTCCTGGCTGGGCTGCCCAGGACCGGCATGACGGCTGAGAGGGGCCATGGGCGCGAACGTCGGCGTGCCCTCAGACGCTAGGAGCGGAGCTGAGAAAGGGCTGGGGATCCTGGTCGCGCCGATGGTGGACGGGCAGGGACTCGGGCTGGGCCGAGGGGTCTGTGGGGTCGAGCGCGGCGGTGGTTTCCAGGCTGGTCCGCAGGCGTCGGGCCGCATGCAGGGGCATGTCGCGCGGCACGCTGATGCGATCGCGCAGGGCGCGCAGGCCAACGGCCGTGCCGGCCGGTGGCGGGCAGGGTGTGCCGTGCACCAGATGAGTGAGGGCACAGCGCAGGGCCTGGTCCATGACAGGTCCGGCCAGGGCCGGGCGCTGCTGCAGGGTGACCCGGTGGCGCAGCATGCGGCCCAGGGCCACGACGGCGGCATCGACTGGTTCTGGGGCAGAGGTTTCCGGATCGGTGCCCGAGGCATCACGCAATGGCCAGGGGCCCCGGTCGATGCGGGCGGCCAGGGCCTGTTGTGCGGCGCTGCCGCTGGCGTAGCAGCCGCCCATCTGGGGTGGCAGGTCGTGGGCGTGGGTGTGGAAGTCGCTCTGGGTGCCGAGGTAGGAGGAACGCTGTTCCAGAGCGGCGAACCAGCGGTCGATCGACGGGTGTTCCTGGCGCAGCAGAAAGCCCTTGTAGTAGGCCAGGGAGGCGTTCATTCGCTCCAGGTAGGGCACAAACACAAGGTCTGCGCTGCTGAGCTCCTCCAGCAGGAAGGGCCCGGGTCCTTCCTCCAGGGCCTGTTCCAGCCGGGCGGCCGTGCGCTGGAAGCGCAGGCGGGCGTCCTGCTCGGCGGCGGGGCCGGGCTGGGGCTGACACAGCCACTGGCACCAGGCGCGAAACAGGTGTCTTTCCAGCTGTCGCAACGGCAGGACCTGGGGATGGCCCAGGCCTGCCGCCAAGGGCCCGAAGGCCCGTTCGAGACACTCAAGGATGCGATCACTCTCGGTGATCCGCTCTCCATCGAGTTCCAAGGCCGGCAACATCCCGGAAGGAACCAGCTGGCGGTACCAGCGCTCCTTCTCGCCGTAACAGAACATCGTGACCTTGCGGATTCGATAGGGAATCCGCTTCTCCTCCAGCCAGAGCCACACCTTCTGGCAGTAGGGGCACCAGGCGTGATGATCGCGGTAAAAGGTGACCCTCAGCGCTGATTCAGGCTGACCGAACAGTCGTAGCAGGGCCTGGGCGTTGGTGCTGCCCTGGACGCGATCAGACTCAGGCTGCGCCCAGGTGGCAAGCTCGGACCATGGCAGTGGAAGAGGCGAACTGGCAGTGGTGACCAACCCTGGTTCGCCCATCGTCTCGGGGGACGGAGCCTGCATGGCGATTCTCCACTGGGGTGAGGTGGTGCCGCTGGACAGGCTTCCGCCATGGGGCCGCTGGCTGGACCCAGTGACCGGCCAGGGGCCGGCCACTGGGTGACTGGGAGTGCAGCGGTGCTGGTGCCGCCCTCAGGGATTGAGGGTGTCGTCTCCGGATTCGCCGGTGCGGATCCGGATGGTGTTGTCCACCGGGCTGATGATGATCTTGCCGTCGCCGATCTCCCCGGTGTGGGCGGCGCTCTTGATCGCTTCCACAACGCTGTCCACCACCTGATCCGTCACCACGGTGGTGATGTGCATCTTGGTGAGCAGCTTGGCCTCCACCTTGACGCCGCGGTAGACCTCGGTGTGACCCATCTGGCGTCCGAAGCCCTGAACCGTTGACACGGTGATGCCGTTGATGCCGATGGCCACAAGGGCATCCTTTACAGCGTCCAGCTTTCCAGGGCGCACAATGGCTTGAATTTGTTTCACGTGATACCAGGTTGACCCAGCCTCTTCTAGAGGCTGAGAGCGCCCGCTTCTGTAGCAATGACGGCTTTCTGCAGGCGTATCTGTCGAACGCCGACACGGCTGAACCGTTCGGGTTGAGGCAGGGGGGCAGCCAGAGGATGGAACGGCCCGCAACAGGGGCCGATGGTCATCCTCCTGCAGAGTCCCTTGTGGGGCTCAGTGGTGGTAGTGGGCACCGCGGTACTGCAGATCCGTGGAGGGGTCTGCCGGTGCAGGCTCATGGCGCAGAGGGGCCACGTAGTGCTGGCCTCGGTAGGTGTGCTCCACCGCCTCAGTGGAGGGATGCTCATGCTGGCTGGCGTCGTAAGCCACGCCGCGATAGCGCAGAGGGGAGTTGGTCATGGTGGCGTCCTCAGTTGGAAGAGAAGGGCCAAGTGGGGCGGCGCGGAGCGCTTGGGCGTCGTTGACGGCCCCCTTGACGTGGAGGAGCGTTGCTTCGTCCGTGCCCGCGGCGACCGGGGTCAACGCGAGGATCGGGCTACTTCCAGCAGACACGGCCTGCAGGGCTCTAGAGAGTCCGGCGGAGCGTGCACAGGCCCAACGTTTTGTCCTGAGACCTCATCTAAGCCGAGATTTCTGTCCACTGCGAACAGATCGCGGAAACCGTGCTGAAACGTTGCAATCCTTGGGTGTGCCTGGCGGGCGTGCTGCGCGCCCCGCGGCGCAGGGTGACGCCTGGGTGATCACCGCTGCTGATGTCCCGGGTTCGGCAACCGAGGCCGCCGGGAGCCATTTTGTAGCGAAAACAACATCAGCCGGCAGCGTCAGAGCGCATTGTCAGTCGCAATGGATGTCTTGCGGCATCCAAAACTCCATCGTGCAGCCGTCTTTCTGATCTGCCCATGACCATTGCTTCGCACCCTCCCAGGCGTACGAAACGCCTGCAAGAGGCGAGTCTGATGGAAGGACCAGCCCTGCTGATGAGCAGGATCCGAGGTCTTTCTTCCCAGCGCGGCCTCATCTGGTTCGCCTGCATTCCTTTGGCACTCTTCGGCCTGGGAGTGTTCAACCTCTCAGCCCACGCTGCAGAGCTCCCGGAACTCACGGCCGCCTTCTTGGCCAACAACCTCTTCATTTTCATCTGCGCGGTTCTGGTCATCTTCATGAATGCCGGCTTCGCCATGGTGGAGTCGGGTATGTGCCGCCAGAAAAACGCGGTCAACATCCTGCTGAAGAACCTCATCGTCTTCGCCCTGGCGGCCACCGCCTACTGGTTCATCGGCTACTCGGTGATGTACGGCGATTCGGTGCTGGGCGGCTGGCTGTTCTTCAAGGGCCTGTTCTTCGATCCCACCGTCACCCCTGAGATGGTGAGCGAAGGCTCTCTCGTTCCCACCGTCGACTTCTTCTTCCAGGTGGCCTTCGCCGCCACGGCAGCCACCATCGTCTCCGGACTGGTGGCCGAGCGCATCAAATTTGGTGAGTTCGTGGTCTTCTCCCTGGTTCTGGTTGGGATCCTGTATCCCATCTCCGGCTCCTGGCAGTGGAATGGTGGCTGGCTCTCAGAGCTTGGATTCATCGATTTCGCCGGCTCCTCGATCGTGCACTCCTTCGGGGCCTGGGCCGGCCTGATCGGAGCGATCCTGCTTGGCCCCAGGATTGGTAAGTTCGCCGAAGGCAGGCCTCAGGCCCTGCCAGGCCACAACATGGCCATTGCCACCCTCGGCTGCCTCATTCTCTGGATCGGCTGGTACGGATTCAACCCAGGCTCTGTTCTGGCCATGGATCAAACGGTTCCCTACGTGGCCGTGACCACCACCCTGGGCGCCGCTGGCGGCGGTATCGCCGGCACACTGGTGTCCCAGATCAGGGGCGGCAAGCCCGACCTGACCATGACCATCAACGGCATCCTGGCCGGACTGGTGGCTGTGACGGCGGGCTGTGACGGCTTCTCGATGGCTGGAGCATGGGTTGTGGGCTTCATCGGTGGCGCTCTTGTGGTGTTCTCGGTGTCCTTCATCGACGGCCTCAAGATCGACGACCCTGTGGGAGCCTTCTCGGTGCACGGCACCTGCGGCATCTGGGGCACCCTGGCCGTGGGTCTGTTCAACATGGACAAGGGTCTGTTCACCGGCCACGGTGCTTCCCAGCTCGGCTTTCAGATCGTCGGCGTTCTTGCCTACGGGATCTTCGCCATCGTGGCCTCCCTGATCACCTGGTCGATCATCGGTGCCATCTTCGGAGGCATCCGCGTCTCCGAGAAGGAGGAGATCGAAGGCCTCGACATCAGCGAGCACGGCATGGAGTCGTACCCCGACTTCGCTGCCAGCGCCAAGTAACGCTGCGAGCCGGGGCTCAGGCCTCGGCGTTCGCTGCCATCAGCCCGCGGCTCTGCCGTGGGTTTTTTGTTGTTTGGGACCCCTCGGGCGTTCTCCGGGCCGGACCCCGACCAAGCAAGCTGGGGGTTCTTCCCCGCCGTCCTCTGCGTCTGTCTCCATGGGTGACCGCTTCGATCTGATCGTGCTCGGTGCCGGCTCCGGAGGCTTGGCAGCCGCCAAGCGGGCGGCCAGTTACGGGGCCAAGGTGGCGATCGTGGAGGGCGACCGGGTGGGCGGCACCTGCGTGATCCGTGGCTGCGTCCCCAAGAAGCTGCTTGTCTATGGCTCGGCCTACAGCCACCTGCTCGCCGATGCCGCCAGCTACGGCTGGGAGCTGGCCCCCTGGCGCAGCGATCCGGCGCGGCTGCTGGCGGCGGTTCGGGCCGAGGTGGATCGGCTCAACAGCATGCACATCGGCTTCCTGGAGAAGGCCGGCGTGGCCCTGGTGCGGGGCTGGGGGCGCTTTGTGTCTGCCGATGCCGTGGCGGTGCAGGGCGCCGATGGTTCTGAGCGGCAGCTGCAGGCGGATCACATCCTGGTGGCCGTTGGCGGCCGGCCCTATCGCCCCCCCTTCCCAGGCGCCGAGCTGGCCTGGGTGAGTGATGACATGTTTCTGCAGGAGAGGCTGCCTGAGGCGGTGGCCGTGGTGGGCGGCGGTTTCATCGCCTGCGAATTCGCCTGCATCCTCAACGGCCTCGGCGTGCGGGTGACCCAGCTGGTGCGGGGCGATCATCTGCTGCGGGGCTTTGACCGCGAGGCCAGCGAGGCCGTGAGTGAGGCCATGCAGGAGCAGGGCATCGATCTGCGCTTCGCCCACACCCCGAAGGCGCTCACCCAGGCCGCCAGCTCCGCCGGCCTCACTCTCACCACCCAGTCCGGCGAGGAGATTGCCTGCGGTGGGGTGCTGCTGGCCACCGGGCGCAAGCCGTTTCTGGACAACCTCAACCTCGAGGCGGCCGGCGTCGCTGTGGAAGGCGATGCCATCCCGGTGGATGCCGACCAGCGCACCAACGTGAGCCATGTCTATGCCGTGGGCGATGTGACCGACCGCATCAACCTCACGCCGGTGGCGGTGGACGAGGGCCGGGCCTTTGCCGACACGGTCTACGGGCAGCGGCCGCGGCAGGTGAATCACGACCTGGTGGCCAGCGCGGTGTTCTCCCAGCCGGAGCTCTCCGGGGTGGGTCTCACCGAGGAGCAGGCCTGTGAGCGCCATGGTGCCGCGGCGATCCAGGTGCATCGGGCCCGCTTCCGGGCGATGAGTCAGGCGCTGCCGGCCCGGGGGCCCAGGGTGCTGCTGAAGCTGATCGTGGAGAAGGCCAGTGACCGGGTGCTGGGCTGCCACATGGTGGGAGAGCACGCGGCTGAAATCATTCAGATGGCGGCTGTGGCGATCGGCATGGGGGCCACCAAGGCTGACTTCGACCGCACCATGGCCCTCCATCCCACGGTGGCGGAGGAGTTCGTCACGATGCCCAACTAGGGACGAGCCCAGTCAGCGCCAGCTGGCGTCATTAGCTGGCCGGGTCGACTCCGGGGGCACCTGCGTTGGCCCTCGGCTCGAAGCCCCACTGGGCCCTCAGCCCCGGGTTGCTCAGCTCCCAGGCGTGCTCGGAGGGGGCGACGTTGTGGGGTTGGCGGCAGGGAACCAGAGCCCGCTGGGCGAAGGCCTTCTGCAGCTGTGCGGCGTAGTGCTCGCTCTGGGCGATCAGGCCGTTGAGGTGCTGCTGGCCTCCTGCCGCCTTCAGCATCGCCTCGTTGGAGCGGCACAGGGCAAGGTCCTGCAGGTGCTGCTCCAGCCAGTTCCATTCGTAGTGGAGCATCGCGTCGCTGCAGTGCTCCAGCTCGCTCACGTAGAGATCGGCCGGAGGCCGCTCAGGCGCGCCGGCTGGCGGGGCAGCGGCCTGGTGATCCAGGCGCTGGCCAAGGCGCTGCATGATGGCGCGCAGTTCACTCATGGGCCCAGGCGATGCTCCTGGCCATTGTTGCTGGGCGAAGGGGCCTTCAGGCGCCGCCAGCGGCGCCGTAACCCACCATTGTGGCCTTGACGTGGGCCAGGGCTGTCCCTTCGAGGAACTGTTGATCCAGCAGCAGCAGTGCTGCCGAATTGTCCCCGGCGAGCCGCAGGCGTTTGCGCACGAAGCGGGCCTCCGCCTCCTCCTTGATCTGCTCCTCCACGAACCAGTCGAGCATCGCCGAGGCACTGCGCTCGCAGTTCTCCTCGGCCAGGCCATAGAGCCGGTTGATGGAGGCTGTCACCTCCTTCTCCATCTCCGAAACCCGGTCGAACAGCTGCTGCACCGATTGCCAGTCGCGCTGGGGTGCCTGGATCGTGGGCAGGATCACCTCCTCATCACAGTCCACCAGATAGGCGATCATCCGCGCCGCGTGGGCGCGCTCCTCGTTGCTCTTCTCGAGCATGTACTTGGAGAATCCCGCCAGATCCTTTTCCCGCAGCCAGATCGACATCGACAGGTAGCTGTGGCTGGCCTGAAACTCCGATTCCAGATGGCGGTTGATGGCGGTGGTGAGCTGGTTCATCGCAGGGGAGCGGGGCCACGGTTGGGTTTGGAGGCCAGCCTATGAACCCTGGGGATGGCCAGCTGCTGATGGGCCCAGTGGGCACTGAGCGCCGCCAGCAGGCTGAGCTGGTTGCCACGGATGCGAAGCATGGGTGCCGGTGCGGTTGCGTTCAGACTGCCCCTCACCGCTCCCCCGGTCGAGCCGTCAGGTGACGCCTGCGGGCAACCGATGGCACAGAGCGATGTGGCCTCCGCTCGGATGGGCCGGCCAGGATGGGGGTCACTGGAAGGTGACCATGGCCCGACTGCTCGTGATCCAGCACCTGGAGCGCGAAGGCCCGGGCCAGTTTGCCGCCGCAGCGGCTGTCCGGGGGTGGGAGCTGGAGGTGCTGCGTCCCGACCTGGCCCAGCCCCTGCGCGATCCCCTCGACGACGAGATCCTGCTGGTGCTGGGGGGGCCAATGGGTGTGGCCCAACTGGGCGACCCCGCCCTGGCCTGGCTCGCCGAGGAGGTGGCCCTGCTGAAGCGGGTGCTGGCACGCCAGCAGCCCGTGATCGGCATCTGCCTGGGCGCCCAGCTGCTGGCCCATGCGGCGGGAGGCATGGTGGAGCCGCTCACCTGTGGGGTTCCGGCGCTGCCGGTGCGGGAGGTGGGCTGGGGGGCGGTGAGCTTCCTGGGGGACCCCAGCCAGGAGCCCCTGCTGCGGGGGCTGGAGGCGAGCGAACTGATGCTGCACTGGCATGGCGATCGGGTGCGTCTGCCCGCCGGTGCCGAGCTGCTGGGCTCCACGTTGCTTTGCCCTGAGCAGATCTTCCGCCTCGGCGCGCGGGCCTACGGCCTCCAGTGTCACGGCGAGGTGCTGGAGCGGGATCTGCAGCGCTGGCTGCAGGAGGACGCGGCCTATGTGGCGGCCGCCCTGGGCCCTGGGGGGGTGGAGCGGATCCACGCCGACACGCGCCGCTGGGGCGCCAGGGCCGAGCGGCAAGGGCGCCGCCTGATCGACAATCTGCTCGATCTGCTCGTGCAGACGACCCAGGCCTCCCCGCTCAGCTGATCCCGATCTGCAGCGGGCGCCGCTGCAGACGCGGCCCCTGGCTGGGTTGGATCGCCTGGGGCAGGGAGCCGGCGGCCAGCGGCTCCAGGCTGTTGAGGCTGTAGGTGGTTTCGCTCAGTCCGCCCGCGCCGCCGGAGAGCTCCAGCAGGGTGAGGCTCTGCTGCGGCGGGGCGGTGCTCTGGAGCAGCTGGCGCGGACCGCTGCCCATGGCGCCGAGGCTGAGCAGGTTGAGGCCCCCCACCCGGCCGGGGAACCAGGTGTGGTGATGGCCACTGATGTAGAGGGCGACCCCCTGGCGCTCCAGCAGCGCCCGCACCAGGGCGGGCTGATGCAGCACCTCGCCGCTCCGGTCCCGGCCCTGGCCCACGGCGTAGAGGGGCAGGTGGCCGATCGCCAGCCGCAGCCGGGCCTGGCGGGCCTGGGGGCTGGCGAGCTGCCGTTCCGCCCAGCGCAGCTGCTCCCCCCCCAGCCCCGCGGAGGACGCGTCCAGCACCAGCACGAACACGCCTCGGTGCAGCAGGCTGTAGCGGAAGGGGAAGTTCGAGCCGTCCAGCAGCGTGATCCTGAGGCGGGAGCGCTGGGCGAGCCAGAACCGGCTGGCTTCCTGGCGATCCAGGGCGAACACGTAGCGCCCGTTCTGCTGGCTGCTGGAGGCATCGTGGTTGCCCATCGCCGCAGCGAAGGCGAGGCCATCGCTCAGCAGGGGATCGAGCACGTTCACCCCGAAGCTGCGCCACATCGCCTGCAGCTGGCTGGCCGTGAGCCCCCGTTTCTGGCCGGCCACCATGTCGCCGGCGCAGAGCACCAGCTCAGGGCGCAGGCGGCCCAGCAGAGCCACCCCCCGCTGCACCTGGGGCACGTAGGAGGTGGAGCCGTAGCTGCTGTTGAGATCGCTGATCAGGGCGATGCGCAGGGGGCTGTCGTCTGCGCCGGTTCCTGGCGTGAGGCTGGCGGCGCTGCCCGACCTGCTCCACAGGGGCCGGGCCAGCCAGAAACCGGCCCCCCCGGCGGCCAGCTGCAAGAGATGCCGTCGGGAGCAATGCATCGGCGTGAGGGAGTGGCTGGGCAGGGCGGCTCAGGGGGAGGCCAGGCCCTGCTCCGATCAGAACACGGCGAGGGAGGCGCCCAGCACCACCACCATCGTCGCGATCAGAGCCACGGCCCAGAGGGCGTGGGACGTGGCGTCGGCGGGAGTTTCGCCAGCTACCGCGGCAATCTCGTCGGCGTAGAGATTGTCGTGGTTCTCGAGGTCGTGAGTGCGCATGGTGGTCCTCCCGAGGGGTGGTTTCAACCTAGGCAGCACCCCCAGCACGCACCACCTCCAGGCCGTGACGAGATGTGTGGGGGTATGACGAATCGCCGTGGCGGTGATCAGCTACCGGGCGTCGCCTGGCGCTTGCCGCCCCTGCGGCCCTTGCCGGGGCCTCCCACGGGCGCCTCGATGCCATTGCGCTCATAGATCTTGCGCATCTCGTCGCGGTACTGGGCCCGCAGCTTCTGATTGGCCTTGCGCTCGTCTTTGCGGCAACTGCGCAGCTCCTGCTGGTTGGACGCCCCCGAAACGCAGCGCTCGCTCTTCTGCTGGATCTGGGAGCGCTCCTTCTGCAGCTTGAGGGTGAGCGCCTTGCGCTCCGGAAAGATCTTCTCCCGCTGGGCCGGGGTGAGCCGCTCGGGGGGGGCGGACGTCTGGGCCAGGGCGGGGCCCAGGCTGCCCAGGGCGAGGCTGAGACCGGCGGCGGTGGCCAGGCCGGTGCGCACGAGGCGACGGGACAGGCAGATGGAGGGAATGGTCATGGCTCAGGGATGTTCAACGCCATTCATCCTGTCCTGCTGGTCTGAATGAGATCGGTCTGGAGAGCGCGAAGATGTGACCAGATCTGACAGAGACCGCCCCCGCAACCCCAGGGTGAAGCCCCCCTGGCCGGGGCGGTGGTGGAAGAGTTCGCCGCCATGCTCCAGGGCGACGCGCTGGGCGATGGCCAGGCCGAGGCCACAGTGGCCGTCGCCGCCCCTGGCCTCATCGAGCCGTCGAAAGGGCTGCAGCGCCTGGTGCCAGAGCGCCTCTGGAATCCCCTCGCCGGCGTCACTCACGGCGATCGCAAAGCCCCCAGCGTCCCAGGGCTGCAGGCTCAGCTGGTAGGGGGGGTGGCCGTGGTGGGCGGCGTTGCTGAGCAGGTTCCCCACCGCCCGGGTCAGGGCGATGGGCCGCACCCAGGCCTGCAGAGGCTTCAGGTCCAGGCTCAGGTTGCTCAGGCCGCTCTGGCCGGCGACTTCGGCCAGCAGGGCCGCCAGGTCCACCCGCACCGGCTGCTCTTCTGCGTCTCCCCGGGCGAAGGCGATGAACTGGCTGGTGATCCGTTCGAGGGCATCGAGGTCGCCCTGGGCCTTGGTGCTCTCGGCGGCGGACATCGGCTGGCCCTCGGCCAGGTGCAGGCGCAGGCGCAGCCTGGTGATCGGGCTGTTGAGGTCGTGGCCGATGCCGGCCAGCATCGTGGCCCGTACCTGCCTGTCCAGCCGCAGGTGCTCAAGCAGGCCGTTGAAGCGGCGGGTGATCTGGCGTACGGCCCTGGTGCCGCGCTCCGGCAGCGGTTCGGGGTCCTGGCTGGTGCCCAGCTGCTGCAGGGAGTTCTCCAGCTGGCGCAGGGGGCGCTGAACCTCCAGGCTCAGCACCAGGGTGGAGAGTGCCAGGCCCGCGGCCCCCAGCGACAGGATCAGCGAGAGGGGGTCGGGGGGCCAGCGCCGCGGGTCGGGAATGGCCACCGCCAGCCAGATCGACTCGAAGGGCGACACCACTTCGACCCAGAGGCTGCCTCCAGCGGCCACCACCTCCCGGCAGAAGCCCAGCTGGCTGCAGAGCTCGGCGTGGAGAGCATCGGCTTCCGCTCCGCCCCTGTCCCCTGCTGGCGGATGGTCCTCCGCCAGCTCCAGGCCGCTGAGTTCCGCCACAGACTCCATCGGGTAGCTCTCCAGGGCCAGCTCCCCCAGGCGCAGGCTGAAGGCCACCTCCGAGCCCAGCTGCACCATCTGGCTGCGGGCCAGCCGGCGGCTGAGCAGGGTCTGAACCAGCAGCAGGCTCAGCAGCCAGAGCCCCAGGCCGCCCGCCCCGTAGGCCAGCACCCTCAGCCATCGGCGGGATCCCGCCGCAGAGCGGTTAGGCACGCGGCTGGCCATCGGGAACGAAGACGTAGCCATAGCCCCACACCGTCTGGATGTGGCGGGGTTGGGAGGGGTCCGCCTCCACCAGCCGCCGTAACCGCGACACCTGCACATCCATGCTGCGGGCGTCGGTCTCGCTGGTGGGTCCCCGCGAGAGTTCAATCAGCCGCTCCCGCGACAGGGGCCTGTGGGGGTGCTGGGCCAGGGCCAGCAGCAGGCTGAATTCGCCGCTGGTGATCGTCACCGGCTCGCCGTCGCGCTCCAGCCGCCGGGTGCTGGGATCCAGCTGCCAGGCCCCGAAGCCGATCGGGTTGGCGTCAGGCCGCGGCGTGCCCGGCGGACCCTGCTGACGCCGGCGCAGCACCGCCTCGATGCGGGCCGTGAGCTCGCGGGGCAGGAAGGGTTTGGCCAGGTAGTCATCGGCGCCCTGCTCCAGCCCGATGATCCGGTCCACCGCATCGCCCCTGGCGGTGAGCATCAGCACCGGCAGGTCATCGCCGCCGTCGCGCAGCCGCCGCAGCACCAGCAGGCCGTCGTCTCCGGGGAGCATCAGATCGAGCACCAGCAGGTCTGGCCGCTGACTCTCCAGCCGCGCCGTGAGCTGCTGACCATTGGCCAGGCAGCGCACCTCGTAGCCCTGTTCACCGAGATAGCGCTGCAGCATCTGACGTAGCTCGGCGTCATCGTCGACAACCCAGATGCGGTGGGAACGGGCCATGGCGCCGGGCAGCCGGGGTGGCTCAGGAGGCGATCATCCTGAACCGATCCAGGCCCGGTCGGTCGAGCCACTGTCCCTGCGGCGGTGCTGTACCCAAGCCGGCCACGGCCTCACACCAGGGCCAGACCCCGTTCGTTGAACACCCCCTCGAACAGCATCGAGCTCAGGTAGCGCTCGCCGGAGTCGGGCAGCACCACCACGATCGTCTTGCCGGCATAGGCGGGATCGGCGGCCAGGCGCAGCGCCGCGCAGGTGGCGGCACCGCAGGAGATGCCCGCCAGGATGCCTTCCTCCCGCATCAGCCGCCGGGCCATGGCCACCGCCTCGGCGTCAGACACGGTCTCCACCCGGTCCACCAGGCTGAGGTCGAGGTTGCCTGGAACGAAGCCCGCGCCGATCCCCTGGATCTTGTGGGGCCCCGGGCTGATCTCATCCCCTGCCCTGGTCTGGCTGATCACCGGGCTGGTGAGCGGCTCCACCGCCACCGATTCAAGCGGCTGGCCCAGCGTGGTCTTGATGTAGCGGCTGACGCCCGTGATCGTGCCCCCCGTGCCGACCCCGGCCACCAGCACATCGATCTGCCCGTCGCTGTCGTCCCAGATCTCCGGGCCTGTGGTGTCGTGGTGGATGCGGGGGTTGGCGGGATTGGCGAACTGCTGCAGCAGCACGTAGCGGTCGGGCTCCGATTCCGCCAGTTCGCGGGCAACGTTGATGGCACCGGGCATCCCCTGGCGCCCCTCGGTGAGCAGCAGACGGGCGCCGTAGGCCGTGAGCAGCTTGCGGCGCTCCAGGCTCATCGTCTCCGGCATGGTGAGGGTGAGCGGGATGCCGCGCGAGGCCGCCACGAAGGCCAGGGCGATGCCGGTGTTGCCGCTGGTGGGCTCGATCAGTTCCTTGCCGGGGCCCAGCAGCCCATCCCGTTCGGCCTGCCAGATCATGGCGGCGCCGATCCGGCACTTCACCGAGTAGGCGGGATTACGCCCTTCGATCTTGGCCAGCACGGTGGCGCCACAGCCCTCAGTGATCCGGTTCAGCCGCACCAGGGGGGTCTTGCCGATCGTGAAGCTGTTGTCGGCGTAGATCGCCATTGCTGAACGCCGTACCTGAGGCTCAGCCTAGGGAACCCCCCTGCCTAGGGTTAAGGACCCCTTCACGCTCGCTGTTGAGCCGGGGTCTCGTGCCATGGCCACCGCCACGACGCCATCGGGGCACCCCTCCCTGCGGCTGCTGAACCACTTCAGCCTCGACACCATCAAGGGGGATCTGTTCGGGGGGGTCACCGCGGCGGTGATCGCCCTGCCGATGGCCCTGGCCTTCGGGGTGGCCTCCGGCGCCGGCGCCGCGGCCGGCCTCTGGGGGGCGGTGCTGGTGGGTCTGTTCGCCGCCCTGTTCGGCGGCACCCCCACCCTGATCTCCGAGCCCACCGGCCCGATGACCGTGGTGATGACCGCCGTCATCGCCAGCCTCACCGCCCAGGACCCGGAGAACGGCCTGGCCATGGCCTTCACCGTGGTGATGCTGGCCGGGGTGTTCCAGATCCTGTTCGGCCTGCTCAGGCTGGGTCGCTACGTGACCCAGATGCCCTACACGGTGATTTCGGGCTTCATGAGCGGCATCGGCCTGATCCTGATCATTCTCCAGATCGGCCCCTTCCTGGGCCAGGCCATCCCCAAGGGCGGTGTGCTCGGCACCCTCGGTGCCATCCCCTCCCTGCTGGCCGGGGCGCGCCCGGCGGAAGTCACCCTGGCTGTGGTGACCCTGGCGATCCTGTGGCTGACGCCGGCGCGGCTGAAAAAGGTGGCGCCGCCCCAGCTGATCGCCCTGATCGCCGGCACCGTGCTCTCGCTCACCCTGCTGAGCGGCGCCGATGGCTCGGCTGAAGTGGAGGGCATCCGCCGCATCGGTGCCATCGCCTCGGGCCTGCCGCATCTGCATCTGCCCCACTTCGAGGCCTCGCAGCTGCAGCTGATGCTGGTGAACGGGGCCGTGCTGGGGATGCTGGGCTGCATCGACGCCCTGCTCACCGCCGTGGTGGCCGACAGCATCACCCGCACCGAGCACAACTCCAACAAGGAACTGATCGGCCAGGGCCTCGGCAACCTCGTCTCCGGCCTGTTCGGCGGCATCGCCGGTGCCGGCGCCACCATGGGCACCGTGGTGAACATCCAGGCCGGTGGCCGCAGTGCCCTCTCGGGCCTCAGCCGTGCCCTGATCCTGATGCTGGTGATCCTGGCCGGCAGTGGCCTCGCCGCCCAGATCCCCCAGGCCGTGCTGGCCGGCATCGCCCTGAAGGTGGGCTTTG
>NZ_JADEWM010000008.1:0-156731 GCF_015207615.1 Cyanobium sp. LEGE 06113
GGCTGCCGCTGACGCCTCCCTCAGCTGAGAAGCACCGGATCCCCCACGGCCACGGCCCCCAGCAGCAGCTCCGCAGGCCCGACCAGGGCCGCCGGCGAGCCAGGCCCTGGCCACTCCTCCCCCCTGGATGACAAGGCCCGCCGTCTGGCGGACTTCTTCAACGGCGAAGTGGTGGAACTGGACGGGCCCCTCGACGACGCCGGCCAGGATGTGGCCTGAGCAGCGGGGGCTGCGCTCAGGCCACCGCCGGGTCTTCCACCGAGGCGTCCTCGGCTGAGGGGTCCGCAGAGCCGGACTCGCCCAGGTGCAGCGTCTTGGCCCAGACCAGGCGCTTGGGCAGCAGGGCCATGCGCAGGCTGGTCCAGGGAATCACCACGAACCAGTGGCCGAGATAGGCAATGCCGAGGGCCAGGTTCCAGGGAGCCATGGGCGGGAACACCGGGCCCTCCGAGGGCCGGCGGCAGCCCAGCAGGATGGAGCAGCCCGACAGCCCGAACGCCACGAACGACAGGGGCCAGATCAGCGGCGGCGTGCTGGTGAGCAGGGCGCCGAGCAGATCGGCCATCGCCACCACGGGCATGGCGTACTGCAACAGGAAGAAACTGCAGAGATCGAGCCGGCGGCGGCGGCTCAGCTGCCGGGACAACAGCCCGGGCCCGTAATCAAAGAAGCGCTGCAGGCCGCCCTCAGCCCAGCGCTGGCGCTGGCGCCAGAGGGCCGCCAGGCTGAGCACCGCCTCCTCCCGCACCGGGGGATCCCAGAGGATGCCGATCGAGGCCCCCTGCAGCAGCAGGCGGAAACTGAGGTCGAGATCGTCGGTGACCGTGGCCTCGTTGAAGCCGCCGGCGGCCAGCAGGGCCTCACGGCGCAGCAGCTGGCCGTTGCCCCGCAGCTCCACCACACCGCCGCGGCTCTGGCGCCCCTCCTGGACCACGGCGTCGAGGGCCATCTCCATCGACTGGGCCCGGGTGAGCCAGTTGCCCAGAGGGTTCACCACCGCCTTGCGCAGCTGCACCGCCGCCCACTCGCCCGCCTCAGCCCAGGGGATCAGCCGTTCGAGGCTGTCGCTCTGCAGATCGGCATCGGCATCCAGCACCAGCATCCAGGGAGCCTGGAGCTGCTGCAGGGCCAGGTTCAGGGCTCCCGACTTGCCCCCGCCGGCATCGGCCTCGCGCCGCAGCACCCGCAGGAAGGCAAAGCGCTGGCGCAACTCAGCCAGCAGCTGGGGGGTGGCATCGGAACTGCCGTCATCCACCACCCACAGCTGCAGCTGACCGGCCGGGTAGCGCAACGCCGCGATGCGCTCCACCAGCCGGCCGATCACGGCCTGCTCATCGCGGGCGGCCACCACCACATCCACCGCACTGGTGCCTGGGCTGGGGATCCCGGCTGGGGAAGGGTTGGGGGCGGCTGCCTGCCGGGCCGCACCGGCACGGCCCCGCCCCAGCGCCGGCAACAGCACCGCGTAGACGCTGTAGCCCCCCAGCAGCAGGGCCATGCCGGTGGAGGGCCAGAGCCGAATGGCCGGATCGAGCCAGTGGGGCACCATGCCGGCCCAGCCGCAGGCGATCACGAACAGCGCCGATTTGCCACGGCGGCGATCAGCAGCGGCCGCGGTCGGGCGCAGGACGTTGGTGGTACTGCCGTCCGCAGCCATGGCGTTCCCGGAAGTGTGCGGACTCTAAGGGGCACTCCCAGGTGCTTTGGTGTCCAGGGCAGACAGGGGCTGCAGCGTGGTGCCGGGGTAATAGCGGCTGAGGATGCGCTGCAGGGTCCAGCCCCGCCGAGCCAGGTCGATGGCTCCAGCCTGGGAGAGGCCGGCGCCGTGCCCGAAGCCGCCGCCATCGAAGCGCCAGCTGCCGGCGCCGCTGGGCGCCACCACGAACAGGGTGCTCGGCAGCTGGCGCAGGGTGCGGCGGATCGCATCCAGCCGCAGCACGGTGGAACCACCGCTGCCCTGGATGCCCAGGGCGAGCACCCGGCCGCTCACCCCCCGCTCCAGCACCGACACGGTCTGGGGGGTGCCGAGCTGGGGGGCGGTGGCGCGCAGGGCCTGGCCGAGCTGCCCCGCCGTGATGGTGCGGCTCCAGCGGAAGCGGGGATGGTCGGCGCCGTAGAGGGCCGAGCCCCCCGAGAGCAGAGGAGCCACCTGGGCAGCCGCCAGGGGCAGCGGGAAACGGGTCTGGAGGGCCTGCGGGCCATCCAGAAAGGGCTTCAGGTAGGGGAGGGGAGGCCCGCTCCAGACCTCCTCAAAGCCGGCCGCCACGCCGCCATTGGTGGCGTGATACACCGCGTGGATGGGCTCCCCCTGCCAGCTCAGCACCTGGGAGCGGGTGGCTGCGATGGCCTGGCGCACGGCCGCGCCGGCCTGGCGTGGATCGGCATAGACCTGGCACTGGGTATCGGCACAGAGGTGGTAGCCGTCCACATGGAAGCGGATCTGGTTGCGCAGGGCCCAGGTGCGGGCCAGCACCGCCTGGGCGGCGAGGGCGGCCGGCGGGGAGCCGGCACCGATCTCGTGGGGCACCACCCCCTGGAGATAGCGCTCCACGGGAACCTCCTCCACCAGCGCCCAGGTGCCATAGGCATCGGGTTGGAGCCGGAATGGTCCCTGGAACAGACCGCCCTGCCAGAGCAGCCCGCCTGGGGTCTCCAGCCGCACGGGCCCCTCCATCAGCACGGGGCCGTCATCACGGCGCAGCTCCAGCACCAGCCGCTGGCTGAGGGTCTGTTCAACGCGCCGGGCCGGCCCGAGGCCCTCGGGCAGGGGCGCATTCAGGGGCGCCCACACCTCCCATTCGCGCGGATTGGCGATCAGCGGGGCCACGCCGGCGGGGCGCCAGCGGCCGGCGGCCTCCTCGGCACTCTCGAAGCTGGCGAAGGGGCCCAGCACCTGGCGACGGATCTCCAGCGCCGGCTGCACCGGCACCGTGCGCCAATGCAGCACCAGGCGCGGCGAGCTGTAGCGGCCACCGGAGGCCGTGACCAGGGTCATCAGGCCACCGCCACTGCGCAGCTCCAGGGGCATCGCCGCGCTCAGCCGGGGGGCCAGGCCCACCCAGAGCACCGGGTTGGCGGGGTCGATCCGGGGCGGCGCCGGCACCGGCCAGCGCAGCGTGCTCTGGAGCGGGGGCGGGGCGAGAGGCTGGGCCGAGCAACCCGTGCCCACCAGCAGGGCACCGGCCCAGAGGCTGGTGAGGGCCAGATGGCGCAGGGAGGCGGTGGGGGACATCAGCTGGGGGCGGACGGCACCAAGAGCTTGGAGGATGGCGGGGCCAGGTCGTAAGGTGATTGTTTGTGCCAGCGCCGGGGAGACATGCCCAAGCTCAAGACCCGCAGAGCAGCCGCCAAGCGGTTCAAGGCCACCGGCACCGGCAAGTTCATGCGTCGCCGGGCCTTCCACAACCACCTGCTCGATCACAAGAGCCCCAAGCGCAAGCGCTACCTGGGCACGATGGCCGTCGTCGACGAGCGCGACGCCGACAACGTCAAGGGCATGCTGCCCTACGCCTGAGGGCAGCGGCCACCGCTACGCCTTCCCTTCATCTCCACCTGATTCCCTGCCATGGCCCGCGTCAAGAGGGGCAACGTTGCCCGTAAACGCCGCAATAAAGTTCTGAGATTGGCCCGCGGCTTCCGCGGCGGCAATGGTTCCCTCTTCCGCACCGCCAACCAGCGGGTGATGAAGGCCCTCTGCAATGCCTACCGCGACCGTCGCCGCCGCAAGCGCGATTTCCGTCGGCTCTGGATCGCTCGCATCAACGCCGCGGCGAGGATCAACGGCGTCAGCTACAGCCGTCTGATGGGCGGCCTCAAGAAGGCGGATGTGCGCCTGAACCGCAAGATGCTGGCCCAGCTGGCCGTGGTCGACCCCACCAGCTTCAGCAGCGTCGTCGGCTCCGCCAAGGCCTGATCGCCGACCACCCGATCCCTCCTCCCAGCCCCGGCGCCCCTTGGAAAACCTGCTTCCCCAGGCCTATCTGATCGGCCTGGTCGTCTTGCTCGGCGGTGCTGCCGTGGTGGTGGCGCGCCAGATCTGGAAGGTGCGCCAGGACGAGGTCACCCTGGCGCGCCTCGAGCGCCAGGGTGGTCAAGGCGCCCAGACGGAGGCCAGGGATGCCGCCAGCCTCTATGAGCTGGGCTCCGTGCAACTGCGCAAGCGCCTGTTCGGCCAGGCGGTGGAGAGCCTCAGCGAGGCCCGCCAGCTGGCCACGGCGGAAGAGGCTCCGGCGGAGGCCCTGGCCCTGATCGAGAACGCCCTGGGCTTCGCGCTGGCGGCCCAGAAGAATTACAAGACGGCCCTCAAGCACTACCGGGCTGCCCTCAAGGCCAAGCCTGACTATCCGGTGGCCCTCAACAACCTCGCCTACGCCCTGGAGAAGGAGCAGGACCCCGAGCAGGCCCGTGCCACCTATCAGAAGGTGCTTGAACTCGACAGCGGCAACCGCACGGCCCTCAAGCGCCTGAACAGGCTGGAGCGCACCCAGGGGAAGGCGGCCTGAAGGCCGCCAGCCTCACCAGAGCCCGCGCACGGGCGCGATCGGCGCCGGCCCCCCTGGGGCGCTGACGGGCTGAGACTGGGGCTGCAGCTCCAGGCGTCCGCCGGAATTGGTGAGCCGCGGGGCATTCCAGCCGACAAGGGCCAGCCCCTGCTGACCCGAGAACATGCCGCCCATCTCCAGGCCGCCCACATTGCAGCGGCAGAGCAGGATCAGATCGAGCTGGTCGGACTCGGCATTGAGGTTGCCCTGCACCGCCGTCGAGGCGCCGTTGATGGTCATGGTGCCGCGCAGATCGACGATCTGACCCACCGCTCTCAGCTCGGAGAGGCTGAGGCTGGCAGGCACGACCTCACTGCCGCCGAAGGCCTGGTAGGAGCCCACCCAGGACCGCGGGATCTCGCGCACCAGCAGCTCGGCGCGACCGACGGGATCGAAGGTCTCGACGCTGGAGTCGCGCTGGTCGGCGGCAGGGACGCCGAATTCGGCTGGGAGGCTGAAGGGAAGAAAGCTGTCAGCGCCCAGGAACTGCGCCGCCGCTGGCGCGGGTGTGAGGGGCAGAGCGGCCAGCGGCAGCGCAGCGAGGGGCAGAGCCGTGAGCAGGAGCGTTCGAAGCACGGCAGGGCCGGAGTTGATGGGAGGCTAGAGCCATTGTGAGCCATGCGCCGGAAGCCATCGTGGTGCCCAACCCAACCGGGATCCCCCTCTCCAGCAGCGCCGCCGCCGGCGAGGCCCCTGCCGCCGGCAGCGACGACCTGCTGATCGGCGGACGCCGTTTCCGCAGCCGGCTGATGACCGGCACGGGCAAGTACGCCGATCTCGCCACCATGCAGGCCAGCCTGGAGCGCAGCGACTGCGCCATCGTCACCGTGGCGGTGCGCCGGGTGCAGAGCGGCGCACCGGGCCACGGCGGCCTGATGCAGGCGATCGACTGGCAGCGCATCTGGATGCTGCCGAACACCGCCGGCTGCGCCACCGCCGAGGAAGCGGTGCGGGTGGCCAGGCTGGGGCGGGAGCTGGCCAAGCTGGCGGGGCAGGAGGACAACAGCTTCGTGAAGCTGGAGGTGATCCCCGACAGCCGCCACCTGCTGCCCGATCCGTTCGGCACTCTGGAGGCGGCCGAGCAACTGGTGAAGGAGGGCTTCACGGTGCTGCCCTACATCAATGCCGACCCGCTGCTGGCCAAGCGGCTGGAGGAGGTGGCTGCGCCACGGTGATGCCGCTGGCCTCACCGATCGGCTCCGGCCAGGGCATCCGCAATGGCGCCAACATCGCCCTGATCATCGAGAACGCCAGCGTGCCGGTGGTGGTGGACGCGGGCATCGGTGTGCCCAGCGAGGCGGCCGAGGCCATGGAGATGGGGGCCGATGCCCTGCTGATCAACAGCGCCATCGCCCTGGCCGGCAACCCGCCCCTGATGGCCCAGGCCATGGCCCAGGCCTGCCAGGCCGGCCGCCTGGCCTTCCAGGCCGGACGGCTGCCGCGACGCCCCCAGGCCAGCCCCAGCTCCCCCGGCCAGGGGCGCGTGGGCAGCTGATCGCCCTTCCGCCGGGCGCCGCATGAACTTCCGTTGACGTTCTGGCCGCGGCGGCCTGACAGCCCGGACATCTCTCCATAAGGTGAGCCCTCCTAGAGCCCTGGTCCATGCAGGTCACCGAAGAAGACGGCGGCAAGCTCAACGCCTTCGCCCGGGAGCCCCGCATGGTGGTGATGGAGGAGGGCGAGCGCAGCAGCAGCCAGTCGCGGTTGCTGCTGATCGGCGGGGCCGTTCTGGTGCTGGCCCTGGTGGTGGTGGCCGTGGGGATCAGCGGCTGAGAGCGCCGGAACGCCTGTAGTAGCTTGCCCCGATGAGCGACAGCTCGTCCTGCAGGGGTCTGGGGTTTTCGGAATGAAGGTTTCGGAATGAAGGTGTTCGTTCTCGGCGGCGATGGCTTCTGCGGCTGGCCCTGTGCGGTCAACCTGGCGGATGCCGGCCACGATGTGGTGATCGTCGACAACCTGAGCCGGCGCAAGATCGACGTCGACCTGGAGGTCGAGTCGCTGACGCCGATCGCCACCATCAGCGAGCGCCTGCGGGCCTGGGAGCAGGTGGGGGGCCGGGCGATCCGCTTCGTGCGGATGGACATCGCCCAGGAGTACACCCGCCTGCTGGATCTGCTGCGCGACGAGCGGCCCACGGCCGTGGTGCACTTCGCCGAGCAGAGGGCGGCCCCCTACTCGATGAAGTCCAGCGCCACCAAGCGCTACACCGTGGACAACAACGTCAACGGCACCCACAACCTGCTGGCCGCGATCGTGGAGAGCGGCCTCGACATTCACATCGTGCACCTGGGCACGATGGGGGTGTACGGCTACGGCTCCCACCGCGGCGCCACGATTCCCGAGGGCTACCTCACGGTGGAGGTGCCCCAGCCGGATGGCAGCCGCTTCACCGAGAAGATCCTGCACCCTGCCAGCCCCGGCAGTGTGTATCACATGACCAAGACTCTGGATCAGTTGTTGTTCCTCTACTACAACAAAAACGACCAGATCCGCATCACTGATCTGCACCAGGGCATCGTCTGGGGCACCAACACGGAGCTCACCGAAAGGGATCCCCGCCTCACCAATCGTTTCGACTACGACGGCGACTACGGCACGGTGCTGAACCGCTTCCTGATGCAGGCCGCCATCGGCTACCCACTCACGGTGCATGGCACCGGCGGCCAGACCCGCGCCTTCATCCACATCCGCGACTCCGTGCGCTGTGTGCAGCTGGCCCTGGAGCACCCGCCCGCCCATGGCGAGAAGGTGAAGATCTTCAACCAGATGACCGAGAGCCACCAGGTGGGCGAACTGGCCCGCAAGGTGTCGTCCCTCACCAACGCCGAGATCACCTACCTGCCCAACCCTCGCAATGAGGCCGTGGAGAACGACCTGATCGTGGACAACCGCTGCTTCATCGAGCTGGGCCTCAACCCCACCACCCTCGACGACGGCCTGATGGCCGAAGTGGTGGATGTGGCCCGCCGCTGGGCTGACCGCTGCGACCGCAGTCGGATCCCCTGCGTGTCGGCCTGGACCACCACCCAGGCCCAGGCCATCAAGACGGCTTGATCCGGGCGACCTGATCGAACCCGCCTGCATCCAGCTCTCCCCCCCTGCGGCACCCGAGCCTTGAAGATCGCCTTCTTCACCGAGACCTTCCTGCCCAAGGTCGACGGGATTGTGACCCGCCTCACCAAGACGGTGCAGCACCTGGTGGACCTGGGAGATGAGGTGCTGATCTTCTGCCCGGAGGGCGCTCCGGCCGAGTACATGGGTGCGCGGGTGGTGGGGGTGCCGGCCATGCCGCTGCCCCTCTATCCGGAGCTGAAGCTGGCCCTGCCCCGCCCCGCCGTGGCGGAGGCCCTCGAGGAGTTCCAGCCCGATCTGGTGCATGTGGTGAACCCGGCCGTGCTTGGCCTGGGCGGCATCTGGCTGGCGAAGACCAAGGGCTATCCCCTGATCGCCAGCTACCACACCCACCTGCCCAAGTATCTGGAGCACTACGGCATGGGCATGCTGGAGCCGCTGCTGTGGGAACTGCTCAAGGCCGCCCACAACCAGGCCAGCCTCAACCTCTGCACCTCCAGCGCCATGGTGCAGGAGCTGAGCGAGAAGGGCATCCAGCACACCGACCTCTGGCAGCGCGGCGTGGACACCGAACTGTTCCGCCCTGAACTGCGCAACCAGGCCACGCGGGAGCAGTTGCTGGGCGGCCACAGCGACACCGGCAAGCTGCTGCTCTACATCGGCCGCCTCTCCGCCGAAAAACAGATCGAGCGCATCCGGCCGGTGCTTGAGGCCATGCCTGAGGCCCGCCTGGCCCTGGTGGGGGATGGTCCCCACCGCCAGGCCCTGGAGAAGGTGTTCGCCGGCACCGCCACCACCTTCGTGGGCTACCTGACAGGCGCGCCCCTGGCCAGCGCCTATGCCAGCGGCGATGCCTTCGTGTTCCCGAGCAGCACCGAAACCCTGGGCCTGGTGTTGCTGGAGGCCATGGCGGCCGGTTGCCCGGTGGTGGGGGCCAACCGCGGCGGCATTCCGGACATCGTCAGCGATGGCGCCAACGGCTGCCTGTATGAGCCCGATGGCGCCGACGGCGGCGCCGCGAGTCTGGCGGCGGCGGTGGGGCGGCTGCTGGGGGATCCAGGCGAGCGCCAGCTGCTGCGTCAGGCCGCCCGCAGCGAGGCCGAGCGCTGGGGCTGGGCCTCCGCCACCCAGCAGCTGCGCGGCTTCTACTGCCGCCTGCTGGAGCGGCCCCAGCTGCAGCTGGTGGCCTGAACAGTTGCGCAACCTGAGCCGGCACGGGCTCAGTCGGGCCGGGCGCCGCCGCTGAACCAGGTGGTCATCAGGGCCTTGACCATCGGTGCCGCCACCGTGCCGCCGTAGCCCCCGGAGTTCTCGCCGAAGGCCACGATCACCAGGCTGGGCTTGTCGGCTGGCGCATAGCCACCGAACCAGGCGTGGTCGGGGCGGGGGGGATCCTCACCGGTGCCGGTCTTGCCGGCCACCGGCGGCAGGCTCGGATCGTTGAGCAGCCGCGCCGTGCCCTCGGTGACCACCATGCGCAGGCCCTTCTGCAGCACGGCCACGGTGGAGGGCTTGAGGCCGATCCGGGTGCGGGTGGGCGGCTTCTCCACCAGGTGGGGCGTGACAAGCCAGCCGCCATTGGCCACGGCCGCGTAGAGACGCGCCATCTGCAGCGGCGTCACCAGCAGGGCCCCCTGGCCGATCGAGGAGGTGATCGTGTCCACGGGGGTCCAGGGCTCATCGAGCGCCTTGCGCTTCCAGGCCTGATCCCCCAGCAGCCCCCCCGTTTCCTCATCGCTGAGCTCGATGCCGGTGGGGCTGCCGAAACCCAGCCGCCGCGCCGTGGCGAACAGGGCATCAGGGCCGATCTTCAGGCCGGCCCGGTAGTAGAAGGTGTTGCTGCTCACCGCCAGGGCGAAGGGGAAACCCACAAGCCCATGGGCGCCGTGGTCGCGGTAGCAGAGGCCGGCGTAGCAGAAGGAGCTGGTGGTGAGCACCTTGTCGTTGGGGCCGTAGACCCCCGACTCCAGCGCCGCCGCGGTGGTGACCACCTTGAAGGTGCTGGCGGGGGGGAACCCCTGGAAGGCACGGTTCAGCAAGGGCGCCTCGGGGCCGTTGAGGGCGGCCCACTCCTGGCTCGACGGAGCCGGCGAGAACACGTTGGGATCAAAGGCCGGCCGGCTGGCCAGCGCCCGGATCGCCCCCGTCTCGGGATCCATCGCCACGATGGCGCCCTTGCGCACCGAGTCGAGCGCCCGCTCCGCCGCCTGCTGCAGGGGCAGATCCAGGGTGAGCCGCAGGTCTTTGCCCGCCTCGGCCGGCTTGTCGCCGAGCACCCGCTGCACCTGGCCCGCGGCGTTCACCTCCACCTGCTGGCCGCCCCACTGGCCGCGCAGATGGGATTCGAAGGCGCTCTCCAACCCCGTGCGGCCCACCCGGTCGCGGATGCGGTAGCCCTTGTCGCGCTTGCGCTCGTATTCCTCTTCGGTGATGCCGCTGGTGTAGCCGAGCACGTGGGCCGCCAGGCGGCCATGGGGATAGCTGCGCAGCACGTCCACATCCACTTCAGCGCCGCGCAGCTCACTGGCCTGTTCGCGAAAGCGCAGCACCTGCTCAGCCGCCAGGCCCTCCGCCAGGGTGATCCGGAAGCCCTCGGCATTGCTGCCGCTGCTGCGTTTCTGGTCGAGGCTGGTGGGATTCAGCTTCAGCAGCGCGGCCAAGGCGTCCCGCAGGGGCGGCCATTGGTCGTCAGACACCTCGCGGGGCTGGATGTAGAGGTTGTAGGTGAGCCGACTGGTGGCGAGCACCTCGCCCTGACGATCGAGCAGACGGCCGCGGATCGGGTTGCGCGGCATCAGCCGGATGCGGTTCTGATCGGCCCGCTCGCGGTTCTCAACGCCGTGCACCAGCTGCAGCCAGGCCAGCCGCGACACCATGGCGCCGCTGCACAGCAGCACCACCAGCAGCAGCAGCAACGGCTGCTGGCCCATGCCGCTGTGGCGGCCTGCCTGGCCGTAGGCCATGGCTAGGGGGTCTCCCCATCCGGGGTGAGCCGCAGCTCCAGCAGCCGCAGGCTCTCGGCCACCGAGGCCAGACGCCGCTGCAGTTCGGCAGGATCGCTGGCTTCCTGGGAGAGAGGTGGATCGGCCCCATCAGAGCCGGGATCCACATCCCGCACGCTCACCTTCATCACCGGATTGCCGAGTCCGGGGCTGACCCGATCGAGCTGCTCGCGCACCTGACTGGCGGCCTGTTCGCCCTCCTGGCGCAACTGGGCCAGGGGATCGGCGCTGGAGCCATCGAAGGCGGCGATCAGCTCCTGGGGGCCGCCCTTGCGCACCCGGTCCACGGCGGCCAGGCCCATGGGCAACATGTCCTGCATCAGGCTGAGCCGCAGGCTGTCGAGGGGATCGGCGGCCATGGACAGGAAGCAAACGCGCTCCCACCAGTCTGCCGCGCCCACTGCCCCTGACGGAGGGCCGCGGCCAGCGCCTTGAACCAGGGCCTAGGGCATGGGGTTGGCCTGCAGAGCCGGCACGCCGGGAGCCACGATCACCTGGCGGCAGGCCTGCTGACTGCCCCACCACCAGCCGGCCCCCACACTCAGCACCACCGCCATGGCCGCCGGCACCAGGGCCTGCCGGGTCACCTCCAGGCCGATCCACTCGTTCCAGGCCCGCAGGGTGCGGTCACGGTCGAAGCGGCGCCGTTCCCTGAGCTCCTCCTGCTGGCGGCGCCGCAGGGCCCGGGCCACCCAGCGCTCGAAGGCGCGCTTCTTGGTCACGGCCATCTTGCGCTCCACTTCGAGCAGCTGGCCGGCGGTGAGATCGGGGTTGAAGGTGCTGATCAGTTCCAGGGTCTTGAGGAACATCTCCACGGAGCCCTCCTTGGCCAGCCGCTCCTGGGGATCGAGTTGCTCCCAGTTGAGTTCCGGGTAGAAACGGCCGCGGTTGGCGGTGATCTGCTCCTCCGGCAGCTGGCCGGGCTCCCGCAGCCAGCGGTCGGTGTTGGCGTCGAAGCGACGCCAGTAGAGGAAGGGGTTGAGGTAGATCGTCCTGCCAGCCAGCAGGATGCTGTCCTGCTGCAGCTTGCGCTGCAGGTCGGGATCGCTGGATGTCGCAGGAGCGGCCGTCACGGCGGAGCAGGCTTGGGGCCCCGAAGGTAACGGAGGCCTCCCGACCAGGCCAGCGGGGGCTCAGTCAGCGAAGCCGGGCGATCACTCCCACTCGATCGTGCCGGGGGGCTTGCTGGTGATGTCGAGCACCACCCGGTTCACGCCCTTCACCTCATTGACGATCCGGTTGGAGATCGTTTCGAGCAGGTCGTAGGGCAGACGCGACCAGTCGGCCGTCATGCCGTCTTCCGAGGACACACAGCGCAGCACCACCGGGAAGGCATAGGTGCGCTTGTCACCCATCACGCCCACGCTGCGCACCGGCAGCAGCACCGCGAACGCCTGCCAGATGCTGTGGTAGAGCCCGGCATCGGTGATTTCCTCGCGCACGATCAGGTCGGCGTCGCGGAGAATGTTGAGCTTGTCATCGGTCACCTCGCCGAGGATGCGGATGGCCAGGCCCGGGCCGGGGAAGGGATGGCGGCCGACAATCTCCTCCGGCAGCCCCAGGGAGCGCCCCACCTTGCGCACCTCATCCTTGAACAGCTTGCGCAGCGGCTCCACCAGCTTGAACTGCAGATCCTTGGGCAGGCCGCCCACGTTGTGGTGGCTCTTGATCTTCACCGCCACCCGCTCACCGGTCTTGGGATCCACGTTGGTGCCGGCGCTCTCGATCACATCGGGGTAGAGGGTCCCCTGGGCCAGGTAGTCGAAGGGACCGAGGCGCTTGCTCTCCTCCTCGAACACCCTGATGAACTCCGTGCCGATCAGCTTGCGCTTCTCCTCCGGGTCGGTCACACCAGCCAGCTTGCTGATGAAGCGCTGGCGGGCATTGATGTACTCCACATTGATGTGGAAGCGCTTGTCGAAGAACTCCACCAGGAATTCGGGCTCCCCTTTGCGCATGAAGCCCTGGTCGATGAACATGCAGGTGAGCTGATCACCGATCGCCCGGTGCAGCAGGAAGGCCAGGGTGGAGGAGTCCACGCCACCGGAGAGGGCCAGCAGCACCCGCTTCTGGCCCACCTGGCGGCGCACGTCGGCCACGGCCTCCTCGATGAAGGCCGCCGTGGTCCAGTCGGGCTCGCAACCGCAGATCTGATACACGAAGTTGCGGATCAGCGCCATGCCGCCCTGGGAGTGCACCACCTCGGGATGGAACTGCACGCCATAGAGGTGGCGGCCGTGGTGGGCGATCGCCGCCTCGGGGGTGTTGTCGGTGTGGGCCAGGCGCACGAAGCCCTCAGGCAGGCGCTCCACCGAGTCGCCGTGGCTCATCCACATCGTGGAGTGCTGCTCCACGCTGGCGAGCAGATCCACCGCGTCATCCACGTGCAGCGGCGCCTTGCCGTATTCGGCCCGCCCCGCCGCCACCACCGCCCCGCCCAGCTGCTGCACCATCAGCTGCATGCCGTAACACACCCCCAGCACCGGGATGCCGAGGTTCCAGAGCTCCGGATCACACACCGGCGCGCCGCTCTCGTACACCGAGCTGGGCCCACCGCTGAGAATGATGCCCCTGGGGGCGATGGCCCGCAGCTCCTCCACGCTGGTGGTGTAGCTCAACACCAGCGAGAACACCTCGGTTTCGCGCACGCGCCGGGCGATCAGCTCCGAATACTGGGAGCCGAAATCGAGAATCACGATGGCCGGGGCCCGGCTGGACTGGGACATCTCGTCGATGGGAGATGCGGGCTGGGCCGTGCCCTCAAGGCTGGACGTCGCGTCCCGTGGGGTCATCTGGGGAGCGGCGGACATCGGCAGCACGGAACCCCGGAGATTTGACCCAGCCTAGGCGGCGCCCCCTCCCCGCAGTTCGGCCAGCAGGGGGGCACCCAGGGGGCCCCGGGCACAGAGCTGACGGCTGCGGTCGAACAGCACCGCGCCCACCGCCAAGGCCTCGTGGCCGTAGCGGGCCAGGTAGGCGCGGCTGCGCTGCTCGATCGCCGCTGCGATGCGGGCCCGCAGCCTCGCCGCCAGGGCGGGCTGGGTGGCCTGCAGGTCTGCGAGGGCGGCTTCCACCGTGGCGGCCTGATGCAGGCAGGCCAGCTCCGGGCCCGCCAGACCCTCCAGGGCCGCCAGGGCGGTGAGCACCTCGCTGCGGCCATCGGCCAGGTGGTGATGGGTGTGAAAGATGCCGCCGGCCAGCTTGATCAACTTGCCCTGGTAGCCGAACAGCAGCAGCTGGCTCACACCCGCCTCGGCCGCCGCCACCAGCAGGGGCCCCAGCCAGTTGCCGGCCTTGAGCAGCAGCTGGGGAGGGAGGCCGAGGCGGGGGGCCAGATCGAGGCCGTTCTCGCCGATCACCAGCACCAGGGCCCCGGCGAAGCCAGGGGAGGCCACCAGGCGGCGCAGCTGCTCCAGGGCCTGCTGCAGCTGGTCGGGGGCCGCGCTGCGCTGCACCAGGGCCTGGGTGCCGATCAGGGCCAGCCCATCCACCACCCCGAAGGCGGCATTGCTGGTGCGCTCGGCAAGACGCCGACCCGCCGGGATCACCAGGTGGAGCTCCAGGCGCCGTCCTGGCGGCAGCAGCGGCTGCAGGGTGCGCTGCAGCAGCTCGCGGGCATAGGCCGAGAGGCAGGGAGCGCCGGAGCTGGCAATCACCCCCACCCCCTCGCCAGCCACCAGTTCCAGCCAGTGCCCAGGGCCCTCCAGCCAACGGGCCTGGGCCCACACCGGCTGACCGCGGGTGAGATCCAGCACCTCAGGGCCCGGGTCAGCCCTGGCCACCGCCAGCACCCAGCCTGCGGCCAGGGGCGCCGCGGCCTCCACCAGCACAGGCCGCGGGGGAGCGCCAGGCTCCAGCTCCAGGGGCTGCTCAGGGCAGAAGGGCTCCCCCAGCAGCCCCTGCACGGCGGCGCGGGCCGCGGCGGCGAGCCACACCGGCAGGATCAGGCCGGGCTCAGGGGTGGCGGGCTCAGCCGTGCCGCGTTCAGGTGTGGGGAAGGATTCCATGCAACGGGCAGCCGATGGGAGGAGGGCGCGGTGGCTCGGGGTTGGGCCCCTGTGGTCGGTTTTTTACATTGGTGGATTGCGCCGCCCCGCGGCCGCGCCCCTCCTCTGCTCCGCAGCACCCATGCAGGACAAGCTCAGCCTGATGATCCCCGGCCCCACGCCGGTGCCGGAGACCGTGCTGCTGGCCATGAGCCGCCATCCGATCGGCCACCGCAGCGCCGACTTTCAGAAGATCGTCAAGCGCACCACCGAGCAGCTGCAGTGGCTGCACCAGACCAGCGGCAGCGTGCTGGCCCTGGCGGGCAGCGGCACGGCCGCGATGGAGGCGGGGATCATCAACGTGCTCAGCAAGGGCGACACCGTGCTCTGCGGGGACAACGGCAAGTTCGGCGAGCGCTGGGTGAAGGTGGCGAAGGCCTACGGGCTCGAGGTGGAGGTGGTGAGGGCCGAGTGGGGCCAACCGCTGGATCCCGAGGCCTTCCGCGCCGCCCTGGAGGCCGACACCGACAAGCGCATCCGCGCGGTGATCCTCACCCACTCGGAAACCTCCACCGGGGTGATCAACGACCTGGAGACCATCGCCGGCCACGTGCGCGCCCACGGCACCGCGCTCACCATTGCCGATTGCGTGACCAGCCTCGGCGCCTGCGACGTGCCCATGGACCGCTGGGGCCTCGATGTGGTGGGCTCCGGCTCCCAGAAGGGCTACATGATGCCGCCGGGCCTGGGCTTCGTGGCCATGAGCGAGCGGGCCTGGACGGCCTACGAGCGCTCCGACCTGCCGAAGTTCTATCTGGACCTCGGCAAATACCGCAAATCGGCCGCCGCCGACAGCAATCCCTTCACCCCGCCGGTGAATCTGTACTTCGCCCTGGAGGCCGCCCTGGGGATGATGCAGCAGGAGGGCCTGGAGGCGATCTTCGCCCGCCATGCACGCCACCGCAGCGCGGCCCAGGCCGGCATGAAGGGGATGGGGCTGCGGCTCTATGCCGCCGAGGGCCATGGCAGCCCGGCGATCACGGCCGTGGCTCCCGAGGGGGTCGACGCCGAGGTGCTGCGCAAGGCCGTGAAGGAGCGCTTCGACATCCTGCTGGCCGGCGGCCAGGACCACCTCAAGGGCCAGGTGTTCCGCATCGGCCACCTCGGCTTCGTGGCCGATCGCGACGTGCTCACCGCCGTCGCGGCGATCGAGGCCACCCTGCAGGGCCTGGGCCTGCTGCGGGGAACGGCGGGGGCCGGCGTGGCCGCCTGCGCGGCGGCCCTGGCCGGCTGAGCCGCCGCAACGGCGGCAGAGGCTGGCAAGGGGGGCACCTTGACCCTTGCTAGTCTCAACAAGCCAACAACGCAGACAACATCAGGACGCCTGAGTTGACTACACCTTGCGGGTGTAATTCAGTGGTAGAATGTCAGCTTCCCAAGCTGAACGTCGCCGGTTCGAGTCCGGTCACCCGCTTTCAGTCCAGGCCTGATAAATCCACAGAAAAGCCAGCCTGACACTGGCTGTAGGGCCAAACATCTCACGTGGCGCCTACCCATGAGTGGTAGGGGACGATCCGAACCCTGGTGTTTCACGCCCTGTCTCAGCGGGGCTGCCGCAGAGGCTGGACCGTTCTGAATCATCGGGGGAACCCCAGGTCTTGCTACCAATTCCATGGTCATGCGATCAAGTCGATGAAATGCGGGATTCAGTTGTCTATGGGTTTGATGCATTTCAGAAGGGCGTTGATCCTGATTTCGCCGTAGCTCGCATCATTGGGCCGCAGCGGCTGGAGCCGGTGCGGGTCAGCCTTGATGCCCGCTGAGTTCGGCTTTTCTCTGCAGGCCCTGCCACAGATTGTGGGCTTATTCCAATGCTGGCCTCATCCCGAGGGCGGCCGCCTCGTGAAAGCGGTCGCGATCGAGCGAGCGCAGTTCAACTCCACCCTGCAGCAGGCGCTCGCACTGCTCCCCAGCGGCCAGGCGTGCCTCAGAACGGAGGCCGTGATCCAGCTTGCGCAGAGGCTCCAGGCTCAGGCGGCTATCCGGTCCAACAACGATGTCGATCTGATCGCCTTCCTGCAGCCCCGCCAGACGCAGGCAAGCGGTCGGGAGTCTGACCGCCAGGCTGTTCCCCCAGCGACAGATCGCCTACGGGAAGTGCTGGCAGGCATCAGCTGAGCGAGCTTGCTGAAAGCCCCTCAACCCCGAGGCTTGATCAGCTGCAGCACCTGGGGCCCGGTATTGGCCAGGCGCCGCTCTGATTTCAGCAGTTCGAGGATCAGGCGCGCCGATTCGGCCACCTGGCCCTCGGCGGCAGCCTGCCGTGCCGCTGTGTCGAGCTGGCTGATCTGCACCTGAATGTTGGCAACGGGCTGGGGCTTGGTGGGAACCCGCATGGACTGGGGACGCCCTGGGGAGAGGGCAGACCGTGGCCGGACGTGGAGATCGGGGGAAAGGGCGACTGTCATGCAAGGACGGAAGAAAGGACCGAAACGGGCTGGGTGGGCGCTAAGAGACGGCGTGGGTCAGCGTCAGTAGCCAGGCCGCAGATCCCAGCTGGAGCTGATCGATGAGCCGGCGGAAAAAGACGGGTGGTCGCTAGAGCGCCGGCACCCCATGACTGCATCAACAAACTCAGGCGCCTGGACATTGCAAGATCCAGACGCCCATAAGAGTTGGCGCAAGCCTACCATCAATGGCTATTGCCAGAACATCGATTTGTGGGTTTGGAACAAACCCGAAACCCTCAGGTTCCTGGCTCCACCCCGCCGGCTCCAAGGGCCGAGATCTGCCGCCGCAGGCTCGCGCAACGCTCGGCGTCGCCGCGGCTCACGGCAACGGCGAGGGCAAATTCGAGCTTTTCGCGCTGGTGATCCGCCTCGCTGATCAACACCCTCGGGAACCCTGCGCCGCAGCGGGCTGAACTACTGGGTGCAGCCTGGCTGGTGGGGTGAGCGGACTGGGGGTGAGAGGGGGTGGAGTGAGAGAACGTGGGGTAAGCCATGTTTCACTTTCTTTCCATTCTGCCACCGCTGACCAGTCAGTGCTTCTTCTGCCCTCAGGCCGCCTGGTCGTAGGGCTCAGCCGTGTCGTAGGGATCAGCTGGGGCTTGATCCTCGATGGGGCTGAAGGAGGTCTGGAGAGTCGTGTCCTGCACGGGATGGCCCTCGTCGGCTGGGGCGGCCTCGAGATCCAGCAGGCAGCGGCAGTCATGCAGCAGCCGTTCGACGTTGTCGAGGCTCGACATTTCCTGCAGATCGGGTTCAGCCTCCTGCTTCTGGTGGCTCTCGAGCTGCAGGGCCATGGCCTGAACATGCTGCTCCAGGGTGATCAGGCGCCTGGACAGCGCGTGAATCGTCTGGGCCAGGTCTTCAGCGTTGCGGGTGATCCGAAAGGAAACCGACTCGGGGGCCATGGCATCAGGCGCGGTGGAGCCGATGACAGCACACTTTGCTGGCGCAGCCAAGGTCAGACTGGGGCAATGAGCCACCCCTGGAACCTGGTCGTGTATGCCTGCGCCGGGCTGGCGGGCGGCCTGCTGGCGCTGCGCACCGGGATTCCCGCAGCCCCCCTGGCCGGCGCGCTGCTGGCGGCGGCGCTGGTGAGCATCGTCGGGCAGCTCGAACCGGCCCAATGGCCGGGCGGGACGCGCACCCTGCTGGAGATCGGGATCGGCACGGTGATCGGCACCGCCCTGAACAGCGCCGTGCTGCAGCAACTGCAGCAGCTGTGGCGGCCGGCCCTGGTGATCACCCTCAGCCTCGTGCTCGCCGGCTTGGCAGTGGCCCTGGCCTGCAGCCGGCTGTTCGGGGTGGACCCCACCATCGCCCTGCTGGGCGCCGCCCCGGGCGGCATCAGCGGCATGAGCCTGCTGGGGGCCGAGTTCGGCGTGGGGGCTGCCGTGGCGGCCCTGCATGCCGTGCGGCTGATCACGGTGCTGCTGGTGCTGCCCCTGGTGCTGAAGCTGGTGCTGCCCCAGGGCACGGGTTCGCCCTGAGCAGCCCACCACCCTCGACGCCGGCCGTCTCGATCGATACCTTGAGCCCTGCTTGCCGGATCTGCTCCCATGGCCCTGCGCCAGACGTTCGCCCTGTTCTCGCGGCAGCGGCCCCGGTTGCTGGCAGCCCTGGCCCTGACGCTGGGCCTGGGGCACGGGCTGCCCGCCTTCTCCCAGGCGACTGAAACCGGTGTCGTGCTGGAGGGGGCCGGGCCCAGGGGCGCCCAGATCTACTGCTTCATGCGCGGCAGCGGTAACAGCCACCAGGTGAGCTGGGATGCGGCCTATGCGGTGATCAAGCGCCAGAGCGATCAGCTGTTCAAGACCTCCCCAGAGCACGCGGCGGTGATGATCACGGAGGCCGTGGTGCAGTATTCCGGCTCCTTCCCAGACTGCGGCCGCTACCTCGGTGATCTGTTCAGCAAGCCCGAAACCGTGGAGGCCGCGCCAACCCGCATCCCGGTGTCCGGTGCCACCCGCAGCGAGCGCTTCGGCTACTGACACGGCGCCCCGGGGCCGGTTGTCACTGCCGCTGCTGGCGCTGCTGCTGCTGGCCACCGCCGGCTGCGCCGAACAGCCCCTGCCCCAGCAGGCCATCCGCCGCGACGACTGCCTGCGCAACGTGCGCCTGGAGCGGCTCGAGCAGCAGATCAGCCGCTGTGATGCGGTGGTGGCCGCCTTTCCGGACGATCCCGGGCCCCGCAACGACCGCTACCTGCTGCGCAGCCTGGCGGGCCAGGACGCCGCGGCCTGTGATGACCTGCGGGAGGCGGTGAAGCTCGCGGAACGGCAGCCAGCCGAGGACCTCGATCCCCAGCTGCGCAGTGATCTCAAGGTGCGGCAGCAGCTCTGCAGCCAGGTCGCCAGCCCTGCGCCCTGAGCTCACCAGTTCTGCATCAGGTCCCGCACCATGGCAACCAGATCGCGGCGGCGCAGCTCCTGCTGACCGCGGCCCAGCAGCACGGCGATGCGCTCCGCCTTGCTGGCGATCAAGCCATCCACCAGCTGGTCGGCCACGCCCAGCTGCAGCCAGTGGCAGATCAGGGAACCCGCCATGCCGATGCGGTGGCAGCGGTCTTCGGCCTGCTCCGCATCCCCGGGTGTCCAGGGGCGCTCGATCAGCACCACATGGCGGGCCCTGTGCAGCGTGAAGCCCAGCCCGCCGGTGCCGTAGGTGGCGATCAGCAGCGGGCTGCGGCCCTCCTGGAAGTGGTCCACCAGCTGCTGGCGCCGGCGCGGCTCGAGGGCTCCGGTGAGCAGGGCTCCGCCCAGCTCCGCCTGCAGCAGGCTGGCGGTGGTGCGGAAGGCCGTGAACACCACCACGGCCTCGCCCGCGGCCAGCTGGCGCTGCACCAGCTCCCTGGCCGCCACCAGCTTGGAGTGGGAGGCGATCTGGCGCAGGGCCGTGAACACGGCGAGCACCTCGGCGTCGCGGCGCACCTCCCCGCGGGCGGCGCGGCGGCGGTAGGCGTCCACCTTGCGCTGCAGCCGTTGCTCGAAGCCCAGGGCCTGGTCCGGCTCCAGCTGCACGGGGATCAGAGCGCGCTGCTTGGGCGGCAGATCGAGGCAGTCCTGCTTGCGACGGTGCAGCACCAGGGGCCTGGTGAGGCGCTGCAGCTCGGCGAGGTTGGTGGCGCCCGTGGCCTGCCACACCCGCCGCCCGCCCTGGTCGCGCCAGTGCCCCTGGCAGAACAGCTCCTCGTAGGCCCGCTGATGCCGGGCCAGGGGGTGGCCGATCGCCGCCAGCAGGGGAAACAGCTGGGCCGGTCGACCGTTCTTCATCGGCGTGCCGGTGAGCAGCCAGATCGCCCGCAGCCGGGGGTGCCGGGCCAGCCGCAACAGGGCCTTGCAGCGGGCCGTGTGGGCGTTCTGGGCGAAGTGGGCCTCGTCGGCGATCAGCACCGTGCCGGCCGCAGGCAGCTCCGGCGGCAGCCGCGCCCAGCTGTGCAGCTCCAGCCGCAGGCCCAGAGCCAGGGCTTCGGCGCGCCAGTGGTCGTGCAGGCCCACCGGGGCCACCACCAGGATGCGGCAGTCCGCCAGGCGCACCATGGCCCGGGCCGCCGCCAGGGCCGAGAGGGTCTTGCCGAGGCCCATCGCATCCGCCAGCACCGCCCCGCGCCGCGCCAGCAACCAGCGGCCGGCGGCGCGCTGGTGGGCCAGCAGGCGGCGGCCATCCTCGAGGGGCTGGTCCAGATCGGCGGCCCGCACCAGCTGGCGGTGGGGCGGCAGCGGCGGCAGGGGCTGCTCCAGCCAGGCCAGCCAGGTGGCCAGCTGGGGCTCCACCGGAAAGCGACCGGCCAGGGCCTGCTGCAGCGCTGCGGCGGCCTCCTGCGGAAATTCCCAGCAGCCCCGCCGCGCCAGCCACTCCCCCCGGGGCCGGATGGCCCGCAGCTGGGCGCTGGTGACCGCATCAAAGGGGCTGACCACCTCGATCAGTCCGGTGGCACCCAGCCGCAACAGGCAGCGCATGCGCGGAATGGCAGTCCTCGACACATTGCCACCCTGGACACTGGCTGCAAACTCCCCGCAACCGAGCCAAGCGCATGCAGGCCAGGGACTGGGCGGCAGGGAACGCAGGCGGCAGCAATGCCGTGTTTCTCGAAGAGCTCTGTCCCAAACTGCGCGCCCGGCGCTGGCGTCAGTCCCTGCATCAGCACACCAACCGGCGCTGCATCTACTGCGGCTGCCGCTCTGAATCGATCGACCACGTGCTGCCCAAGAGCCGGGGCGGGCCGAGCGTCAACGAAAACTGCGTGCCGGCCTGCCTCGGCTGCAATGGCCGCAAGGGCGACAGCGAGGTGTTCAGCTGGTACCGCCAGCAGCCCTTCTACGATCCGCGCCGTGCCATGGCGATCCGGGCCTGGACCCAGGGCGAGATGGCCCTGGCCACGCGCCTGCTGGCCTGGACCGCCCCACCCGCCAGTTCACCAGCCGCTGCGGCCTCCCTGGCGCCTGAAGGCCCCAAGGCCGGCGAACGCCCGGGCGACCACGACCTGGTGGCGCTCCCTCAGGCCAGCGAAGGAGCTGAGGCCGAGGCCCCTCACCAGACGCGGCAGGCCGCCGGCCCGTTGTGGCGCTGGCAGATGGCGGCCTGATCCTGGGGGGCCTCCGGGGCCAGCACCGCAGCCAGCAGCAGCAGCCCTGCCGCCAGCAGAGCGGGGAGGGGCCAGGAGCGTGCCCGAAACTGTATGGAGCGCGCTGCAGGGCGCTGCAGCGGCGGAGCCCAGCACCAGCTGGCCTGAACAGGAGAGGACACCACCATGGGAAACATCGTAAGTGATACAGGTGTACTGGTGTCTTCTGGGGTTGTCAAGCCCGCCGCGAATCTGCTGGTGCTCGGAGCAGGCTTCACCGGCAGCCGTCTGGCGGCCGCCGCCGCTCAGCGGGGCTGGGCGGTGACGACCACCAGCCGCCAGGCCCCGCAGAACCCAGGGCCCGGCCACTGGTTGGCCTTCGACAGCAGGGAGGGCCTGGTGCCCGAGCCCGATGCCCTGGCTGGGGTGACCCATCTGTTCGTGTCCATTCCCCCGGACGGCCAACCCGGCGATCCGGTGCTGAGGCTGCTGGGACCCGTGCTGCGCCAGCTGCCGCTCCAGTGGGTGGGCTATCTCTCCACCACCGGGGTCTACGGCGACAGCCGCGGCGCCTGGGTGGATGAGCAGGCGCCCACCCCGGCCCGGCCGGGCCGCAGCCAGGCCCGCCTCGAGGCCGAGCGGGCCTGGCGCAGCAGCGGCCTGCCGGTGCAGATCTTCCGGCTGCCGGCGATCTACGGTCCGGGCCGCACCCCCTTCCGCGCCCTGCAGGCCGGCGAGAGCCGGCTGATCCACAAGCCCAGGCAGGTGTTTTCCCGCGTCCACGTCGATGACATCGTCGGCGCGGTGCTGCACTGTCTGGCCCTGCCCGCCAGCGAACGGCCCGCCCTGCTGAACGTGGCGGATGACTGCCCCTGCTCCTCCACCGAAACCCTCAGCCACGCCGCCCATCTGCTGGGCCTGCCCCTGCCGCCCTTGGAGCGCTACGAGCAGATCGAAGCCAGTCTGAGCCCGATGGCCCGCAGCTTCTGGCAGGAGAACCGCCGCGTCAGCAACCGCCGGCTGTGCCAGGAGCTGGGCTACCAGCTGCGCTATCCCAGTTACCGGGAGGGATTTGGAGCGAGCTTGTCGGCGTAGGGCGAGCCCTTGGGATAGCAGCGGGTGCGATCCTCGGGATCACAAACGAACGGGAAGCCCATTTCCCGCATCAGCAGTCCCCAGCGCAGCTGCAGCCAACCCCGGTTGAATCCCGTTCCCAGGCCATACAGCAGCAGTCCGAGCAGCAGCCAGCGCACCATGGGCCTCTCCTCCTTGCCTTCCATCCCATCCAACTCCGCTGAGAGCCATCTGGCCATCGCCCTGGGGGATCCGGCGGGCATCAGTGCCGAGGTCACGCTCAAGGCCCTGGCTCAGCCCGAGGCGCGCGGCCTGGAGCCTGTGCTGGTGGGCTGCCGCCGCTGGCTGGAGGGCCAGTACGAAGCCCTGAGGCCCCTCAGCCGTGACCCCCTGCGCGATCCGGCCGAGCTCGCCATGGTGGACCTGCCCCTGGAGGAGCCCGTGGCCCCGGGCCGCAGCGGCCCAGCCTGCGGGGACGCGGGCTTCCGCTGGCTCACGGCGGCGGCGGAACTGGTGCAGCGGGGCGACTGCAAGGCCCTGGTGACCGCACCGATCGCCAAGGCCAGCTGGCACGCCGCCGGCCATGCCTACCCAGGCCAGACGGAGCGGCTGGCGGAGCTGGCCGGGGTGGCGGAGGCCTCGATGCTGTTCACCGCCCGCGCCCCCCAGGGCCACTGGCGGCTCAACACGCTGCTGGCCACCACCCACATCCCCCTGGCCGCCGTGCCGGCCAGCCTCGATCCGGACCGGGTGCAGCGCAAGCTCGACCAGCTGCTGACCTTCTGCCAGCGCTTTTCGCCCCGGCCGCAACTGGTGGTGGCCGGCCTGAATCCCCACGCCGGCGAGGCCGGTCAGCTGGGGCAGGAGGAGGTGGCCTGGCTCAACGACACCCTCACCCAGTGGCAGGCCAGCCATCCCGAGGCGGAGCTGCTCGGCCCGTTGCCGCCGGACACCTGCTGGTTGAGTGCGGCGCAGGCCTGGCAGCAGGGCAGCCCAGGGCCTGATGGCTACCTGGCCCTCTACCACGATCAGGGCCTGATTCCGGTGAAGCTGCTGGCCTTCGACGCGGCGGTGAACACCACCCTGGGCCTGCCGTTTCTGCGCACCTCACCAGACCACGGCACCGGTTTCGCCATCGCCGGCCAGGGGGTGGCCCGGGCCGCCAGCATGGCGGCTGCGATCAGCACAGCCCTGGAGCTAGGTTGAACTCAGGCGGGCTTGACGCGCATCAGCACCTGGCCGAACTCCACCGGCGTGCCGTTCTCCACCAGGATCTCCACCACCTCACCGCTCAGCTCAGCCTCCAGCTCGTTCATGAGCTTCATGGCCTCGAGGATGCAGATGGTCTGACCCACCTTGATACGGGCTCCCAGGGCCACGAAGTTCGGCTCTCCCGGCGCAGGGGCGCTGTAGAAGGTGGCCACCATCG
Organism: Cyanobium sp. LEGE 06113; assembly: GCF_015207615.1. Classification (NCBI taxonomy): domain Bacteria; kingdom Bacillati; phylum Cyanobacteriota; class Cyanophyceae; order Synechococcales; family Prochlorococcaceae; genus Cyanobium; species Cyanobium sp. LEGE 06113. The sequence goes on from NZ_JADEWM010000008.1 coordinate 24,176, forward strand.
GCGCCGTGATCTCCACCAGGTCGCTGCGGCTGGCCGCCGCGGCGGGTGGGGGCGTGGAGGGGCCAGGCGGCCCTGGCTGGGCGGCGGCCACCGGGGCAGCGACCGGGGCCGGCGGCGGCACTGGGGCCGGCAGCGGCACCGGGGCGAGGCTGGGCAGGTTGCGGCGCACCTCCAGCCGGAAGTCATCGCCCTCCAGCTTGAACTCCTGGATGTCACTGTCACCCAGCAGGGCCAGGAGCTGCTGGAGCTGGTCGTGATCGAGCTGCATGGGGATCAGTTCTCCCGACCGAGATAGCTGTCGCTGCGGGTGTCGATCTTGATCTTCTCGCCGATCGAGAGGAACAGCGGCACCATCACTTGGGCGCCGGTTTCGACGATGGCGGGCTTGGTGCCGCCGGTGGCCGTGTCGCCCTTGACGCCGGGATCGGTCTGGGTGATCTCCAGCACCACCGAGTTGGGCAGCTCCACCTCCAGGGGCTTGCCGTTCCACGACACCACGTTCACCTCCATGCCCTCCTTGAGGTACTTGCGGCTGTCACCGATCTGCTTGGCCGTGAGGCGTGTCTCCTCGTAGCTGGCCATGTCCATGAACACGAAGTCGTCCCCCTCCATGTAGGTGTGCTGCAGAGTGCTCTTCTCCAGCACGGCCTGGGGCACCATCTCGCCGGCGCGGAAGGTCTTCTCCACCACGTTGCCGCTCTGCACGGCCTTGAGCTTGGTGCGCACGAAAGCCGAGCCCTTGCCCGGCTTCACATGCAGGAACTCAACGACCCGCCAGACCTGGCCATCCAGCTCGATCGATGTCCCGGTACGAAAGTCGTTGCTGGAGATCATTCCGGCGGATCGGATCTGGCGGATTGTACGGCTGGCCACCGGCCCCGCCCCCAAACCTTCTCTGCAGGCGGGGCTGGCCCGGGAAGGCTGTGCCAAAGTCCGACCAGAAGGAAGACGCTGTGATGGCCGCACCGTGGATGCACCGGGCCGTGGCTCGCGCCATGGCATGGGCCCTGGCCCTGTTGCTCGCCCTCCCCCTGCAGGCCCTGCCCGCAGCCGCGGCCCTGCCCGAGGGGAACGCGGTGAAGGATCCGGCGGCGATTCTGCGCAATGCCCTGCCGGTGGAGGCTCCCGCCCTGCAGAACCTGCAGCACCGGCTCGAGGACACCAGCACCGACCTGCGGGCCAAGCGCTGGTCGGCCCTCAAGGCCACCGCCCGCCGCAGCCAGTCGCAGCTGAGCAGTCGCCGCAAGGAGATTGAGGAGTGCTTCGGGGCTGGCCAGGCGGAGCAGGCCTCAGCGCTGATGGCTGAACTGGAGGGCGATCTTCAGGCGCTGGCCAGCGCGGCCGAGGTCCAGGACCGGGACGCTTCCTGGCCGCCCGCCGCCAGGCCCTCGCCACGATCGGCACGGCCGAGGCCCTGCTGGTGGGTCCCTTCCCGTTCGCCATTCCCGCTGAGTTCGACGCCCTGCCGCGCCTGCTGGGGCGGGCCACCGTGCAGATCAGCACCAGCCGCGGGCCCCTCGTGGCCGTGGTCGACGGCTACAACGCCCCCCTCACGGCCGGGGCCTTCGTGGATCTGGCCCTGAAGGGCTTCTACGACGGCCTGCCCTTCACCCGCGCCGAGGACTTCTACGTGCTCCAGACCGGCGATCCCAAAGGACCGCTGGACGGTTACGTCGATCCCACCACCAAAGAGCTGCGGCGAGTCCCCCTGGAGATCAAGATCCCCGGCGAGCCCGTGCCCTTCTACGGCCAGACCTTCGAGGATCTGGGCCGCTACAAGGCCGAGGCGGTGCTGCCCTTCGCCACCCTGGGCACCCTGGGCTGGGCCCATTCCGACCAGAGCCTCGACGATGGCTCCTCCCAGTTCTTCTTCTTTCTCTACGAAGCGGAGCTCACCCCGGCCGGCCTGAACCTGGTGGATGGCCGCTATGCCGCCTTTGGCTATGTGGTGGAGGGCTTCGACGTGCTGGAGGAACTGGGAGTGGATGACGTGATCGAGCGGGTGCAGGTGGTTGACGGGGCCGAGAACCTGCAGCCCCACGCCTGAGGAGCGCACGCCATGGGCCGCGGCCACGATCCCGCCCTGGCCGAGCTGGGAGAGGAGGAGCTGATCCGCCGCCTGGGGGCCTTCGCGCCGCCGGGCCAGTTCCAGGACGATGGGGCCATCCTGGCGGCCCGCGGCCCGCTGGTGCTCAACACCGACGTGCTGGTGGAGGGCAGACACTTCAGTGACGCCACCACCGAGCCCTTCGACGCAGGCTGGCGCGCCGCCGCCGCCAACCTCTCCGATCTGGCCGCCATGGGCTGCACTGATGCCCTCGGGATCACCGTGGGGCTGGTGGCCCCGGCCCAGACGCGCTGGTCGTGGGTGCAGGGGGTGTACGAGGGGCTGCAGGCCTGTCTGAACGCCCACGGAGCTGGAGCCATCCTGGGCGGCGATTGCAGCGGCGGCGAACAGCGGATTCTGGCGCTCAGTGCGGTGGGTGAGCTGGCCACAGCTGCCGGGGCAGAAGCTGGCGGCGACGCGATTCGACGCGGCGATGGCCAGCCCGGCGATGTGCTGATCGCCAGCGGCCCCCATGGGCTGAGTCGCCTCGGGCTGGCTCTGCTGCAGGACACTCTGGCGCCGGGGGTGCGGGATGGTCTTGACCCCGATCTCGTGGACCGGGCCCGGGCCGCCCACCGCAGACCCCGTGCCCGTTTCGATGCCGTGCGAGCTCTACGGGCCTCCAGGCCGGCGGCCTGCCCCTGGCGGGTGGGCGGCACCGACAGCAGTGACGGCCTGGCCGTGGCCGTGGAGGCCCTGGCCGCAGCGGGTGGCTGCCAGGCCGTGCTGCAGCGCAGCGCCCTGCCCCTCGATCCGGCCATGGCAGCACTGGATCAGGCGGAGGCCTGGTGCCTCAGTGGCGGCGAGGACTTTGAACTGGTGCTGGCCCTGGCACCGCCCTGGGCGGCCGCCCTTATGGCGGCGCTGCCAGGGGCAGTGCCCCTGGGGGTGCTGCGCAGCAGTTTAGGAAGCGAGGCCAGGCTGATCTGGCAGGACGGCATCGCAGTGAGCGCAGGCGAAACAGCCTACCGACACTTCCAGGCCTAGGCGTATCGGGATGGCGAGGGCCAGGTGCGGGCTTAGACCGGCTGGGCTCACGTCCAGTGGCGCGCCACCAGTTCGGCCAGGTCGACGACCCGCTGGCTGTAGCCCCACTCGTTGTCGTACCAGCAGATCACCTTCACCATGTTGTCGCCCATCACCAGGGTGAGGTCGGAGTCCACGATCGTGGACTCATTCGTGCCGGCATGGTCGCTGGACACCAGCGGCAGATCCGAATACTTGATGATCCCCTTCATGCCGTTCTCGGAGGCGGCCTTGAGGGTGGCGTTCACCTCCTCGCGGCTGGTGCCGCGGCTCACTTCCAGCACCAGGTCCACCACCGACACGTTGGGGGTCGGGACCCGCAGGGCGATGCCGTTGAGCTTGCCCTTCATCGGCGGGTACACCAGAGCCACGGCCTTGGCGGCCCCGGTGCTGGTGGGCACGATGTTGATGGCGGCGGCCCGGGCACGGCGCAGGTCGCGGTGGGAGGCGTCGAGAATGCGCTGGTCACCCGTGTAGCTGTGGGTGGTGGTCATCGTGCCCTTGACGATGCCAAAGGCCTGGTCGAGGGTTTTGACGATCGGGGCCAGGCAGTTGGTGGTGCAGCTGGCGTTGGACACGATGTCCCAGTCTTCGTGGCGGTACTCGGCGTCGTTCACCCCCATCACGAAGGTGCCCACGCCGTCGCCCTTGCCAGGAGCTGTGATCAACACCTTGCTGGCCCCCGCCTGCAGGTGCTTGCCGGCACCGTCCTTGTCGATGAACACCCCGGTGGATTCAATCACCAGATCCACACCCCACTCTTTCCAGGGAAGGTTGAGGGGGTTGCGATCGGAGAAGCACTTGATCGTCTTGCCGTTGACGATGATGGCGTCGTCGGTGTAGCTCACCTCCGCATCGCGGATGTGACCCAGCATCGAGTCGTACTGGAGCAGGTGGGAATTGGTCCTCGGATCTGAAGTGTCGTTGAGACCCACCACTTCGATGCCGGTGTCAGCACCACGGCTGAGCCAGCAACGCATGAAGTTGCGACCAATCCGGCCGAATCCATTGATCGCAACTTTCAGTGTCATGGCAAAAAGCGGAAGAAACCGCTTGGCAAGGGGGATTTGGCTGCCGATCATACAGAAATCCCCTCCGCCCCCCTTCCCGCTTGCAGGGGCCCAGGCGGCACGATGAGCCCAGATGCAGCATCTCGTAATGGCGCGAGAGACCCCGGCCGGACTAACTTCTGCTGCAGCAGCGTCCCGGTCCGGAACCCACCTTGATCCCCCAGCTTGAGCGCGACCAACCTCTGCACTTCATCGGGGTCGGAGGCATCGGCATGTCAGCCCTGGCAGGCATTCTGGCCGAGCGGGGGTACGCGGTGAGCGGCTCCGACCCCCGCGACAACGCCGTGCTCACCTGCCTCAGGCGCCACGGGGTGCGGGTGTTCCAGGAGCAGACCGGGGCCACGGTGGCGGCCATCTGTGCCGCCGCCGCCGCGCCCCCCCAGGTGGTGATCAGCTCGGCGGTTCCGGAGACCAATCCCGAACTCATGGAGGCCCGCCGGGCCGGGCTGGCGATCTGCCATCGCTCCGATGTGCTCGCCGCCCTGATCCGCGACCAAGAGACGATCGCGGTGGCCGGCAGCCACGGCAAAACCACCACCAGCAGCCTGATCGCCACCCTGCTGGCCGCCACGGGCCACGACCCCACCGCCGTGATCGGCGGCATCGTGCCCGCCTTCGGCAGCAACGGCCGCCACGGCCTGGGCCGACTGCTGGTGGCGGAGGCCGATGAATCGGATGGTTCCCTGGTGAAGTTCACCCCATCCCTGGGGGTGCTGACCAACCTCGAACTCGACCACACCGACCACTACCCCGATCTCGACGCCCTGATCAGCACCCTGCGCCGGTTCGCCGAAGGCTCCCGCCGGCTGCTGGCCAATCGCGACTGCGCCATCCTGCGGGAGCATTTCGAGGCCGACCACTGGTGGTCCACCACGAGTGCCGAGGGGGTGGAGTTCGCCGCCCTGGCCATCGACGAACGTGGCGACGGCACCACGGCCGAGTTCTATGAGCGGGGCCAGCGGGTGGGCACCCTGCAGCTGCCCCTGCCAGGCCGCCACAACCTCAGCAACGCCGTGGCCGCCCTGGCCGCCTGCCGCCTGGAGGGGGTCGCTTCGCCGAGCTGCAGCAGGCGGTGGCCGAGCTCAAGCCCCCGGGCCGCCGTTTCGACTTCCGCGGCATCTGGAACGGCCGCCTGGTGGTGGATGACTACGCCCACCACCCCAGCGAAGTGGCCGCCACCCTGGCGATGGCGCGGCTGATGGTGGACAGCGGCCGCAGCCCCCTGCCCGAGCCCCCCCGGCGGGTGATCGCCGTGTTCCAGCCGCACCGCTACTCGCGCACGGCCCAGTTCCTGGATGGTTTCGCCGCAGCCCTGCGCGATGCCGATACCGCGGTGATCGCACCGCTCTACGCCGCGGGAGAGGCCCCGATCCCCGGTGTGAGCAGTGGGGCGCTGGCCGCGGCGTTGCAGCAGCTCGCCCCCCAGCTGCCGGTGCTGGTGGCCGACAGCCTCGATGGCCTGGCCCAGCAGGTGGAGGCCTGCAGCCAGGCTGGGGATCTGGTGCTGGCCATGGGCGCCGGCGATGTGAACGGACTCTGGGACAGGCTCAACCGTCTCCAGCGCCCGGCCCTGGAGCTGGCGGCCTGAGCGGATGACCCCCAGCCTGAGCCAGTTGCCCGGTCTGCGTCAGGGCACGGACCTGCGAGCCTTCACCACCTGGAAAGTGGGGGGTCCGGCGGAATGGTTTGCGGAGCCCGGCTCTGATGCGGAGCTGGCGGCCCTGGCGGCCTGGGCCTGGCGGGAGGGGCTGGCGCTGCGTTGCATCGGCGCGGGGTCGAACCTGCTGATCGCCGATGCGGGCCTGGCCGGCCTGACGCTCTGCAACCGGCGGCTGCAGGGCGCCAGCCTGGATGGCGGCAGCGGCTGGGTGGAGGCCGCCGCCGGCGAACCGATCCCCACCCTGGCGCGCAAGGCGGCCAGGGCCGGCCTGAGCGGCCTCGAGTGGGCCGTGGGCATCCCCGGCACCGTGGGAGGCGCCGCCGTGATGAATGCCGGCGCCCAGGGGGGCTGCACGGCCGATTGGCTGCACTCCGTGCGGCTGCTCGACCCGGCCCGCCCCGACCAGGTGGTGGAGCTGGAAGCCAGAGACCTGGACCTGGCCTACCGGCACAGCCGGCTCCAAGAGGAGCCCTGGATCGTGCTGTCGGCCCGCTTTGAACTGCAGCCGGGCCATGACCCGGAGCTGGTGCGCGAGCGCACCAGCTCCAACCTGCACAGCCGCACCAGCACCCAGCCGTATCAGCAGCCGAGCTGCGGCAGTGTGTTCCGCAACCCCGAGCCCCACAAGGCGGGTCGGCTGATCGAGGAGCTGGGCCTCAAGGGGCTGCGTATCGGCGATGCGGAAGTGTCCAGAATCCACGCCAATTTCATCGTCAATGCCGGCGAGGCCCGGGCCGCCGACATCGACGCCCTGATCGCGGACGTGCAGCGCCGGGTGCTGGAGCGGCATGGCATCGCCCTCCATCCCGAGGTGAAGCGGCTGGGTTTCCAGCGGTAGGCCGAGGGGTGCCACCCTTAGCCTGGTCACTGCTTTTGAAACGGCATGGCCGGCTTCGGACTTCCCAATTTCGGTCAGCTCACTGAGGCCTTCAAAAAGGCCCAGGAACTCCAGCAGAACGCCCAGAAGCTCCAGGAAGAGCTCGACGCCATGGAGCTGGAAGGCAGCAGCGCCGATGGCCGCGCCAGCGTGTGGCTCTCCGGCAACCAACAGCCCCTGAAGGTGCGTCTGGCTCCGGAGCTGCTGGCCGACGGCGTCGAGACCTGCGAAACCGCCGTGCTGGAAGCCCTGCAAGCCGCTTACGCCAACTCCACCGGCACCATGAAGGGCCGCATGGAGGAACTCACCGGCGGCCTCAATCTCAACCTGCCGGGCCTGGGGGGCTAGGGCGCTCAGCTCTGGCCAGGGCCCCGGTCCTCCCGTTCCTCCTGCTGACGCTGACTGCGGCGGGAGCTGCGCCGGTACCGGGCCGCGAGCAGGGGTTCCAGCCGGCCGCCGCGGCGGCGCAGACCGGCTGGATCCGAGCTGGGGGCCGGGGCGCGCTCCAGGTCCTGCTGCAGATCGTCGAGGCACTGGCGGTAGAGGGGCCAGCGCTCCCAGGCCGTGCCCACGGAGCAGTCAGGCTCGCCCTGGTGCAGGCAGTCGCTGAAGCGGCAGGGGCCCTGACGGGCCAGCGCGGCAAGCACTTCCGGGAAGAGGGCCCCGAGGGCGGCAGGATCCCGCGGCAGCCTTGGGCGATTGAAGCCCGGAGTGTCGGCCACCAGGGCACCGGGGGCCAGACCGAACAACTCCACGTGGCGGGTGGTGTGGCGGCCTCGCTGGAGCCGGCCCGAAACCGCCGCCACCCGCAGGTCTAGGGCCGGCAGCAGGGCGTTGAGCAGGCTGCTCTTACCCACCCCGGAGGGCCCACAGATCACGGTGATGCCAGGCTGCTGGAGCTCCTGCCGCAGGGCCTCGAGACCCTGCCCCGTGGTGGCTGCCACGGCCAGCGGCGCGTAGCCCCACCCCTGCAGGCGCCGGCACCAGTCGGCCACCGCCGTGGCGGGCAGCAGGTCGGCCTTGGAGAGCACCGGCAGCACGGGGGTGCCGCTGGCCTCGGCCGTGATCAGAAAACGGCTGAGCTGCAGCGGATCGGCCACGGGCTCCGCCAGCGCCACCACCACCACGATGCGGCTCACATTGGCCACGGCGGGACGCTCCAGAAGGCTGCTGCGGGGATGCACGGCCGCCACCGCAGCGCGCCCGGCCGGCCAGTCGATGCCCTCAACCCGCACGCGGTCGCCCACACAGATGCTCTGCCCACTCTTGGCCAGGCGCGTGCGGCGGGTGCAGAGCAGCTGGCCGGCGCCACCGGGGCCTGGCCCCTCCAGCGCCACGCTGCAGTAGTTGGCCTGCAGGGCCGTCACCAGGCCGTTGAGCCCCTCGCTGACGCCGCCTGCAGGCTCAGGCCTCATGGCGGCACACCAGCAGCCGGATCGCCCCCTGCTCCGCCTCGGGATGGGGAGCCTCCTGCACCGCGTGGCCCTGCTGCCGCAGGCCGGAGCTCACCTGCTCTTCCGCTTCGCCGCGGTCCACGTCGAGCTGGAGCCAGGAGCCCGCCTCCAGGCCTTCGAGGGCCAGTCGCGCCCTGATGAAGTTGAGGGGGCAGGGGGTACCGCGGAGATCGAGCAGGAGAGAGGGGCGTGGGGCTGAGGACACGGCTCAGTCGCGGTGGCCGAACAGGCCACCGAACAGACCGCTCTTATGCGGATGCTTCTGGCCCCGATTGGTGTGGTGACCCGCCAACTGCTCCAGCAGCTCCCGCTCCTCGCCGCTGACCTTGGTGGGCAGCTGCACCTTGACGCTGAACAGATGATTGCCGCGGGCCACCGGGTTGCCCAGCTTCGGCACTCCCTTGGCCTGCATGGTGAGCACGGCGCCCGGCTGGGTGCCCGGTGGAATCGTGAGCGGCTCCGGTCCATCGACCGTCTCCACCTCGATGGTGTCGCCGAGGATCGCCTGCAGGTAGTTGAGGGCCACCTCCGACTGGATGTTGATGCCGTCACGGCGCAGCTGGGGATGGGGCTGGACGCTCAGGAACACGTAGAGATCCCCGGGCGGGCCACCCCGCTGGCCGGCGTTGCCCTCCTGGGCCACCCGCAGCCGGGTGCCGGAATCCACGCCGGCGGGAATGTTGATGCGCAGTTTCTTGCGCACCTGCTGGAGGCCCTGGCCGCCACAGGCGGTGCAGGGGTCGTCGATCATCTGGCCGCTGCCCTCACAGGTGGGGCAGGGGGCCACCTGGGTGAAGCTGCCGAAGGGGGTGCGGGTGGCGCGACGCACCTGGCCGGCACCCGAGCAGGTGGTGCAGGTGGTGGGGCCGGCACCCTCCTTGGCCCCGCTGCCCTTGCAGCTGGAGCAGGTTTCGAGGTGGCGGATCTGCACCTCCCGCTCGATCCCGAAGATGGCCTCCGCAAAGCTGATCGTGAGATCGAGGCGCAGGTCGTCGCCCTGCCGGGGCCCGCGGCGGCGGGGACCACCCGCCTGGGCGCCACCGAAGCCGCTGAAGAAGGTCTCGAACAGATCGGCAAAGCCGCCCATGTCGCCCATGTCGGGCATGCCGTCGCCGCCACCGAGGCCGGCCTCGCCGAACTGGTCGTAGCGGGCGCGGCTCTGGGGATCACTCAGCACCTCATAGGCCCGGCCGATTTCCTTGAACCGCTCCTCGCGCCGGGATCCTTGTTGATGTCGGGGTGGTACTGGCGGGCCAGCCGCCTGTAGGCCCGCTTGAGGCTGTCCGCATCGGCGTCGCGGCTCACAGCCAGCAGGTCGTAGTAGTCCGCCATGGTCAACCCTCGTGGGGAGGCGCACTGGACTCCTGCTCAGGCCCTCCCGGGGCCTCTCCTGCAGGAGAGGCGGCATCGCTGGGTCCCGGTCCCATGGACACCTTCACGAGGGCATGGCGCAGCACGCGGCCATTGAGGTGATAGCCCCGCTGCAGTTCCTCGATCACAACGTCCTCGGGGTGCTGGTCACTGGGTTCCCTCAGCACGGCTTCGTGCAGCATCGGGTCAAAGGGCTCACCCTCCACCCGCATCGGCGAGACGCCCAGCTGCTTGAACACATCCACCAGCTGGCGGTAGAGGCCCTGGTAGCTGCGGTGCAGTGACTGGGCCTCCTCATGCTGGGGATTGAGCTGCTGACGGGCCCGATCGAAGTTGTCGAGAACCGGCAGGATCTCACCGAGGGTGGCACAGGTGATCTGCAGCCGCTGATCCTCACTGTCACGGCTCTGGCGTTTGCGGAAGTTATCGAAATCCGCCGCGAGCCGCATGTGCTGACCGTTGAGGCTCTCGTGCTGGCTCCTGAGGCTGGCCAGCTCCCGCTCCAGTTCCACCACGAGCCTGGCCGCGCCGGCGGGATCAGCCGGCGCTGACGCCTCCTGGGCCGCAGCGGCGCTGTGGTCGCCGGATCCGGCATCCGGGGGGGCTTCCCCAGCGCCTGCCGCGGCGGAAGGGTCGATCAACTCGGCCGCAGTGGAGTCCACCGCAGCCTCCATCGGAGCCTGAAGATCCTGGGTGGGGTTGGTTTCGGGAGGTACCACAGGTTCACCGCTCATGCGTGACAACAAGCACGTTCAGATCTAGACATGTTGGGGCCCTGGCGGACGGCTCACAACGGCGGAAGCCCGCACCTCCCCATCCTGGCGCCAAGCGCATGCCGCTCAGACCGTTTCCCCCCTTCCCCCCGCTGCCTCCAAGGCCCCTGCCTAGAGACCACAGCGCTGCTGGAGGTGATCAGGCCGCCGCAGGGCTGCTGCAACATCCTCTGCTCGATCGGGGAGACCTCACGCCGGAGGAGGTACGCAATCCCGGCCTGAGCTTCGAGCGCTGGGGCGAGTTTGGCGCCTGTCCCATCGCCGAACGCCCCGGAGTGCTGGTGGTGGCCGTACCGAGCGACTGGGGCCGCGAACCCCGGAGGGCCGTGCAGCTTGCCTTGAGCGCGCTGGGCCTGGAGGCGGAATTGCTGCAGGCCAGGAGCAGGGATATCACCGATGCCCTCGAGCAAATGGCCCTGCTGACCTCCCTGGAACAGGAGGAGTCGTCTCGTGAAACGGCTGGGAAGGACGAGGCCAGCGACCTGATGGAGCCACGCTCGCTCACGAAGGATCTTGAGCTTCCCAGCGCCAGCGGTCAGCTGCAGGAGGTGCTGGAACTGGAAGACCTGGAGGTCAGCGAAGCCGAAACCAACTCCAGCGCCAATGCCTCACCGATCGTGAGCCTGGTGGACCGGATCCTGATCGAAGCCCTCAGCATCGGCGCCAGCGACATCCACGTCGAGCCCCACGACCAGACCCTTGAGATCCGATTCCGGATCGACGGCGTGCTGCAGAAGCTGTTTGAGGATCTGCCCCGCAGTCTGGTGCCTGCCGTCACCTCCAGGCTGAAGATCATGGCGGAACTGGACATCGCCGAACGACGGCTACCTCAGGACGGTCGGATCCGACGCCTGTTCCGGGGACGCAAGATGGACTTCCGCGTCAGCACCCTGCCGACCCGCAACGGCGAAAAGGTGGTGCTGCGGCTGCTGGACAGCAGCTCGACCGAGCTCGGCCTGGACACGCTGATCACCAATCCCGACGCCCGCTCGACCCTGCGGGAACTCGGTAGTAACCCTTACGGCATGGTCCTGGTCACGGGCCCCACGGGCTCCGGCAAATCCACCACGCTGTATGCGCTGCTATCAGAGCGCAACAATCCAGACATCAACATCTCCACGGTGGAGGATCCCATTGAATACACCTTGCAGGGCATCACCCAGACCCAGGTGAACCGAGACAAGGGGCTGGACTTCCCCACCACCCTGCGGGCCTTCATGCGGCAGGACCCCGATGTGCTGCTGGTGGGGGAAACCCGCGATCTGGAAACGGCCAAAACAGCCATTGAGGCCGCCCTCACAGGGCACCTGGTGCTCACCACCCTGCACTGCAACGATGCGGCCAGTGCCATTACACGGCTGGATGAGATGGGGGTCGAACCCTTCATGGTGAGCGCCTCTCTGCTGGGCATCGTGTCGCAGCGGCTGGTGCGTCGGGTCTGCAGCCAGTGCCGCATCAGCTACCACCCCGACCCGGAAGAACTGAGTCGATTCGGACTGTTGGTAAGCGAAGTTTCCGATGTGACCTTCTATCGGGCCGACACGGGCCATGGGCGCCAGAAACGTGCCTGCCCCAACTGCAATGGCAATGGCTACAAGGGGAGGGTGGCGGCGTTTGAAGTGCTGCGCATCAACGATGCGATCTCCACCGCCATCGCCCAGCGCCAAACCACCGATGTGATCCGGCGCCTGGCCCTGGAAAGCGGTATGAAGACACTGCTGGGCTATGGCCTTGAGCTGGTGCGGGAAGGCCACACCACCCTGGCTGAAGTGCAGCGGATTCTGCTCACGGATACAGGGCTCGAGAGTGAGCGTCGCTCCCGTGCCTTAAGCACCCTGACCTGCAAGGACTGCGGAGCCGGTCTCAGTGATGCTTGGCTGGAGTGTCCCTACTGCCTCACGCCCCGGTGAGACTTCCCAGCCAGCCTCCCGGGCAGCCCAGGCCCCGATCCCTGGATTCCGTCGCCGATCTCTTGCTCTGAGACCCATGGCCGTGATGATCGAAGATCTGATGACTGAGCTGGTCGCTGCTGGTGGCAGTGACCTCCACATCAGTTCCGGGCTACCGCCCTATGGGCGCTTCAACGGGCAGTTGAGACCCATCGTTGAGGAACGACTCGATGAGGAGGACTGCAACAAGCTGATTTTCTCGATTCTCAATAATTCCCAGCGCAAGCGTCTTGAGCAAGACTGGGAACTTGACTGTTCCTACGGCCTCAGGGGTGTGGCCAGGTTCAGGATCAATGTCTACCGGCAGCGCGGCACCTATGCCGCCTCTCTGAGGGCCCTGGGTAGCACCATACCCTCGCTGGAGAGTCTGAACATGCCATCCATCGTCGAGGAGATGAGTCATTCCCCTAAGGGTCTTGTACTCGTCACCGGGCCCACGGGATCAGGCAAGACCACCACCCTGGCAGCCATCCTGAATCACATCAATCAAACTCGCACTGAACATATTCTCACCATTGAAGACCCGATTGAATTCACCTATTCTTCAGACAAGAGCATGATCCATCAGCGTCAGCTGAATGACGACACCCGCAGCTTCTCCAATGCGCTGAGGTCAGCACTACGGGAAGATCCCGATGTGATTCTCGTTGGAGAAATGCGTGACCTTGAGACCATTCAGCTGGCCATCACTGCCGCTGAAACAGGGCATTTGGTGCTCGCTTCGCTGCACACGAGTTCGGCCTCTCAGACCGTGGACCGCATGGTGGATGTGTTCCCCGCTGCCCAGCAGAGCCAGGTCAGGGTTCAGCTCAGCGGCAGCCTCGTAGCGGTGTTTGCTCAGACCCTGTGTAAACGCCACAAGCCAATGCCCAATCAGCTGGGTAGGGTCATGGCCCAGGAGATCATGATCAGCACTCCGGCCATCGCCAACCTGATCCGCGAAGGGAAAACAGCTCAGCTCTACTCCCAGATTCAGATGGGTGGTGAACTGGCCATGCAGACTCTGGAGAAGTCCCTGGCTGATCTGGTGCTCAGCAACAACATTCTGATCGATGAAGCCATCACCAAAACCAGTCGACCCGAAGAGCTCAAGCGACTGCTGAACCAACTCGGCTGAGTCCAGCCACCACCATGCCGACCTTCATTGCCAGCTACGAGAAACGGGGCAAGCAGACCTCCATCAGGGTGGAAGCTGCTGACGCCCTGCAGGCGAAGCGCAGCTTGCGTTTGCGGGGGATTCGGGTCACGGAGATCAAGGCCTCATCCAACACCTCTGCGATCAGTCAGAAGGCAGTTCGACAGCTGAAGCAGAAGCTCAGAACCACCAGCCTGATCAGTGCCTTTGAAAGCAGGCCTGGCACCCGGGCCAAGGCTGTCTTCGCCAACAAGCTGGCGGCACTGGTGACGGCAGGGGTGCCGATCGTGCGCAGCATCGACCTGATGGCCTCGCAGCAGAAGATGCCGCTGTTCAAACGAGCCCTGGAATCCGTGAGCCTGGAACTGAACCAGGGCCTGAGCCTGGCGGAAGCCATGCGGCGTTGGCCGAAGGTGTTTGACCGCCTCACCCTGGCGATGGTGGGGGCCGGCGAAGCAGGTGGTGTGCTGGATGAGGCGCTGCGCAGACTGGCCAAGCTGCTGGAAGCCAATGCGCGGCTGCAGAATCAGATCCGGGGTGCGATGGCCTATCCAATCGCAGTGTTATGCATCGCCATTGCTGTGTTCCTCGGCATGACGATCTTTGTGATTCCCACCTTTGCCAAGATCTTCGAAGATCTCAACGCCGAGCTTCCTTGGTTCACTCAGTTCATGGTGGACTTCAGCCAACTACTGCGATCACCATTCTCATTTTTTCTGATTGGAGTGATTGCCATCGCAACCATTGGTGCCCTCAAGTTCTATCAGACCCCCTTCGGCAGACGCTGGATGGATGGGCTTTCTCTGAAACTCCCGGTGTTTGGTGATCTGATTCAGAAAACCGCTACAGCCCAGTTCTGCCGCACCTTCGGGTCACTCACCCAGGCTGGCGTGCCAATCCTCCAAGCCCTGGGTGTGGTTCGGGACATCACCTCCAATTCCGTGGTATCAGACACGATCCAGGGAAGTCGTCAGTCGCTGATGGAGGGCATCCCCTTGAGCGTCGCCCTCAGTCGCCGTCAGGTCCTGCCGGAGATGGCCCTGAGCATGCTGTCGATCGGTGAGGAGACTGGGGAAATGGACACCATGCTCTCCAAGGCGGCAGATTTTTATGAAGACGAAGTGGAAACAGCCGTGAAGGCACTCACCTCCCTGCTGGAGCCGATGATGATTGTGCTGGTGGGGATGATCGTGGGTGCGATTCTGATCGCCATGTATCTGCCGATGTTCTCGATCTTTGATCAGATCAAGTAATCACCTACCTTCAGATCCCCGTCTGACAGATCGCTGACTGGCTGGCCGCCGCGATCGCCCGGCCGGCCAGCCAGCCGGAGGTCCAGCAGTGCTGAAAGTTGAACCCACCGGTGACGCCATCCACATCGAGAAGTTCCCCGGCCATGTACAGGCCCGGCACGGAGCGGCTCTCCATGTGCGCCGTGCTGAGCTCATCGAGGGGCACGCCGCCGGCGCTCACGAACTCTTCCCCGAAGGTCCGCGGCCCCGCACGCTGTAGCGGGAGCGGCGCAAGGCCTGGACCAGGGCCTGCTGGTTGCGCCTGGTGAGGTCCGCCCAGCGCTGGGCGGGATCCACCCCCTGGCTCTGCAGCAGGTGCAGCCAGAGGCGTCGACTGAGCTCAGGCCAGGGCCGGGCATTGGCCAGCTGCCGTTTCGCCTGGTCTGAGCGGGCCGCGGCCAGTAGCGCCGTGAGCTGCTGCTCCGAGCGGCCCCCGGTCCAGTCCACCAGGAGCTGAGCCCGATAGCGTGCGGCATGCAGCGCACGGGCCGCGAAGGCCGTGAGCCGCAGGGTGGCGGGCCCACTCAGCCCCCAGTGGGTGATCAACACGGGGCCGTCCTGCTGCACTCTGCTGCCGTCAGGAAGCTCCAGGGTGAGCTGCACAGGGTCCATCACCACCCCCGCCAGGGAGGTGAGCGCCTGCGCCTCCAGCGTCAGGGTGAACAGGGAGGGCACGGGAGGCACCTGGGTGTGGCCGAGGCTCACCGCCAGGCGGCGGCCACTGGGGTGGCCGCCAGTGGCCAGCACCAGCCGTTCGGCCAGCAGCGGCAGGGTGGACGCCCCACTGACTCGCACCTGAAGCGTAAAGCCCCCTTCCCGTCGCGCCACCTGCTGGGCGCTGGTGCCGAGGTGCACGGTCACCCCGGCCCGGCGGGCCGCCTGGCGCAGGGCCGAGACCACCGAGCTGGAGCGGTTCGAGCGGGGGAAGAGACGGCCATCGGCCTCTTCGACCAGATCCAGACCATGCTCAGCGAACCAGGCCACGGCATCGCCGCAGGCAAAGCGCGCGAACGGCCCGCGCAGGGCTTTCTGGCCGCGCGGGTAATGGCCCACGAGGCTGCGCGGATCCCAGCAGGCGTGGGTGACATTGCAGCGGCCGCCACCACTGATGCGCACCTTCTGCAGCGGCTCCGCCGTGGCCTCCAGCACGTGGATGTCACGCACGCCGGCTTCGGCGGCGATGATCGCCGCCATGAACCCGGCCGCACCGCCGCCCACCACCACCACCGCCGCCCGATCCGGCAGTGCCCCCGGCTCGGAACGCGGCTGGCGATCCGATGACCCCAGCGGCGGTTCAGGACCCATGGATCGGCAGCATGGGGCGATGAGGCAGCACGGCCAGAGCAGCCACCGCTTCAGCGTGGCTCCGATGATGGACTACACGGATCGGCATTTTCGGATGCTGATGCGCCAGATCACGCAGCACAGCCTGCTCTACAGCGAGATGGTGGTGGCCAATGCCCTGCACCATGCCAGGCAGGCGCCGGATGCGGCCAGGTCTGGGGGGCGATTGGAGCGGCTGCTGGGATTCCACCCGGCGGAGAAACCCCTGGCCCTGCAGATCGGGGGCGACGATCCCGCCCTGCTGGCGGCGGCCACGCAGCTGGCGGCCGACTGGGGCTACGACGAGGTGAATCTGAATGTGGGCTGCCCCAGCGAGAAGGTGCGCAAGGGGCGCTTCGGCGCCTGCCTGATGGCTGATCCAGCGCGCGTGGCGGCGTGCGTGGCCGCCATGGCCGCCGCCTCGCCCCTGCCAGTGACGGTGAAGCATCGGATCGGCATCGACGACCAGGACTCCTACGCCGAGCTGCTGGCCTTCGTGGACAGCGTGGCCGCCGCCGGCGCCAGCGGCTTCGCCGTTCACGCCCGCAAGGCCTGGCTCAACGGCCTCGACCCCAAGGCCAACCGCACGGTGCCGCCGCTGCGCTACGACCTGGTGCACCAGCTCAAGCGCGACCGGCCCCAGCTGAACCTGGAGATCAATGGCGGCCTGGAGACCCTGGAGGCCTGCCAGCTGCAGCTGCAGCTGGTGGATGGGGCCATGGTGGGCCGGGCCGCCTATGCCCATCCGATGCACTGGGTGGGGGTCGACAGCCAGATCCACGGCGATGCCAGCCGTCCTCCGGCCAGGGCCTCAGAGGTGGTGCACGGACTGATCCCCTATGCCGAGCAGTGGCTGGAGCGGGGTGAGCGGCTCTGGCCCCTGGCCCGCCACCTGGTGCACCTGGTGCAGGGGGTGAGCGGGGCGCGGCGGTGGCGGCAGCAGATCAGCACCGCCGCGAGCGGGCGGGAGGCGGGCCCGGAGGTGCTGCGACAGGCGGCCCAATGGCTGAGCAACCAGGGGCTGTGATCCTGCTTCTGGCCGTTCCATGGCTGCCGCGTCAGGCCTGCTGGGCCCCGTCACCACCACTGCTGCGCCGGCGACGGGTGCGACCCGCACCGAAGGAATCGGCGGCGCCGCCGCCGTAGCTGCGATCTTCCCAGCCCTGGGATCCTGAGCCGCGATCGCCGCCGCCGCCATAGCCGCCTCCCCCGCCGCCGTAGCCACCACCGCCGTAGCCGCCACCACCGCGACGGGAGCCACCGCCGCCGCCACTGCGGGGTTCAGCCTTGTTGATGCGCAGGGGCCGGCCCATCAGCTCGGCTCCCTGCAGGGCCTCGATGGCACGGGATTCCATCTCCGGATCCGCCATCTCCACGAAGGCGAAGCCCCGCTTGCGACCACTGTCGCGCTCCAGCGGCAGGGCACAACTCACCACGTCACCGAAGGGTGCAAACAGCTCAGTCACATCCTCCTGCTCCGCGCGGAAGGGCAGATTGCCGACAAAGATGCTCACGAACCAGGGGTAGGCACTCGGGCCTCGAACGGCATCAGCCTAGGCCCGCCAAAGGGCCGCACCCTCAGCCCTCCAGGCGACGGCGTGCCAGGTCCAGCTGCTCCCTCACCCGCTCAAAGGAGGTGCCTCCCTCACTGCGCCGGGCGGCCACCACCTGGCGAGGATCGATGGCCGCATAGATGTCATCGCGGAAGGCCGGGTGCAGGGCCTGCCAGCGCTCCAGGGGCAGATCCCGCAGCAGCACACCCTCCTGGAGACAGCCCTTCACCAGCCCTCCCACAAGCTGGTAGGCCTCCCGGAAGGGCACGCCGCGGGCCACGAGGTAGTCGGCCACATCGGTGGCATTGGAGAAATCGGCTGCCACGGCCGCCTCCAGCCGCCGGGGCCGGAACTCCAGGCCCTCCTCGAAGAGAATGGCCATGGCCTCGAGGCAGTCGAGCACGGTGGCCACCCCGTCGAACAGGGCCTCCTTGTCTTCTTGGAAGTCCTTGTTGTAGGCGAGGGGCAACCCCTTGATCATGGTGAGCAGCCCCATCAGGTGGCCGAACACGCGGCCGCTCTTGCCGCGCACCAGTTCGGGCACATCCGGGTTCTTCTTCTGAGGCATCAGGCTGCTGCCGGTGGCGCAGCGGTCGCTGAGGGCCACGAAGCCGAACTCCTCGCTGGCCCAGAGGATCACCTCCTCGCTGAGCCGGCTGAGGTGGGCCAGCACCAGGGAGGCGGCCGCCATGAACTCCACGCTGAAATCCCTGTCGCTCACCGCATCGAGGCTGTTGTCGTAGATGGCGTCAAAGCCCAGCTCCGCCGCGGTCTGGCGCCGATCGATCGGCACCGGGGTGCCGGCCAGGGCCGCGGCGCCGAGGGGACAGAGGTTGACGCGGCGGCGCACATCGCCGAGCCGTTGGCGATCCCGCTCCGCCATGGCGACGTAGGCCAGCAGGTGGTGGGCCAGGCAGAGCGGCTGGGCCCGCTGCAGGTGGGTGTAGCCGGGAATCATGGTGTCGATGTGCCGTTCGGCCTGCTGCAGCAGGGCCCGCTCGAAGCGCACCAGGGCCACATCGATGGCATCGATCCGCTGGCGCAACCACAGCCGCAGGTCCGTTCCCACCTGGTCATTGCGGGAGCGGCCGGTGTGCAGCTTCTTGCCCAGCGGTCCGAGCAGCTCAATCAGCCGCCGCTCCACGGCGAAGTGCACATCCTCGGCCTCCAGGCCGGGGTTGAAGGCGCCGGCGGCCGCCTCGCGCCGCACCGTCTCCAGCCCCTCGATCAGCCGAGTGGCCTCCGTTTCGCTGATCACTCCGCAGCGACCCAGCATGCGGGCATGGGCGATCGAGCCATCCAGATCCTGCTGCAGCAGCTGGATGTCAAAGCCGATCGAGGCATTGAAGCGCTCGATGGCCGGATGCAGCCCCTGCTCAAAGCGGTTGCTCCAGCCGCCGGCCTCAGCGCCGGTGACACCGGCCTGCGGCGCGGGGGAGGAAGGGGCGGCCATCGGGACTGGGGCAGTCAGATCCGTCAGCTTGCCACTCAGCTTCCAAGGGCGGGCAGGCTGGGCAGCACGGGCTGGTCGCGCACTTTCAGCACCACGATCGAGGCGTCATCGTCGAGCTGGCGGTTGGCGCCCACGAAGCGATCGAGGCGGGCAAACAGCTGATCGAGAATCTCCTGGGCGCCGAGACCGGCCCGGCAGGCGGCCTGAAAGCTCTGCACGAGCCGCAGTTCCTCGTAGCGCTCGCCGCCGAGACCGATGGCCTCCGTGAGGCCATCGGTGTAGTACAGCACCACGTCACCGGAGTCGAGCACGGTGCCGTCCACGCCGTAATCGGCGTCGCTCTGCAGCCCGATCAGCGGGCCCGCCGCATCCAGCCGTTCCAGATGGTCCGCCTGGCGCCGCCACAGCAGGGGTGGATTGTGGGCGGCATTGCCGTAGCGCAGTCGCCTGGTACGAGGGTCGAAATCGGAATAGAAGAGGGTCACAAAGCGGTGGGAATGGGAGAGGTCCTCCTGGGCCAGCTGGTTGAGGTCGTGGAGGATCCGATCCGGTGGGTGGCCGCTCAGCACCTCGGCCCGCAACATGCCGCGCAGCAGGCTCATCAGCAGCCCGGCCGGCACACCCTTGCCCATCACGTCGCCCATCACCACGGCCCAGCGCTCTCTCTCGGGCGGGTGGCCGGGCCGGGCCGGCCGGGTGGGAATGAAGTCGTAGTAGTCGCCTCCCACCTGGAAGGCCGGCCGGCAGCGGGCCGCCAGCTCGATCCCCTCGATCACGGGGCAACGATCCGGCAGCAGCTGGCCCTGCACCTCAGCGCCGATGCTGAGCTGGCGATCCACCCGCTCATGGCGCCGCATGTCCTGGAGCAGGGTGTCGTTTTCGAGGGCCACGCCGGCCAGATCGGCCACCAGCTGCACGTGGCGACGATGCACCTCGCTCCAGCTGTATCCCTGCCGCTGACTGAACACGTAGAGGCGGCCGCGCTGGCGGCTGCGGCAGACCACGGAGGTGGCGAAGACCTGAGCGCCGCCGATCAGCCGCGCCATGCGCTGATCGAGGCCACTGAGGTCGGTGGGGTCATCGTGCAGCAGCGGCCTCTCGCTGCTGGCCAGAGCCCCCAGCTGCCGCAGCAGCTCGGCGCAGCGCTCGTAGGGCGTGGCCTGAAGCTGCTCCTTCCAGAGGCGGCCGTCCTCATGGAACACCACCAGCACGGCCCCGTCCGCCTCCACCAGGCGCGCCGCCACCGCCGGCACCAGCTCCAGCAGGCGGCTGAGGTTGGTCACGCTGCGCAGCGCGAAGGCCAGGGAGGCCAGCAGATCCAGGTTGCGGCGCTGCTCCCGGTTCAGGCTGTCGAGCAGTTGCCGCATCGAGGCCGCCGCCGCAGGGTCAGGTGCTGCAGCCGCAGGGGCCTGGTGGGCCTCAAGGGGTGTGGGCGGCTTCTGGCTCAAGGAGCGGCCGCGGAGGATCCGAAGGGTAGCGGCGATCAGCCCGCCATCAGGGCTTCGACAAACTCAAAGCTGTTGAACGGCCGCAGGTCGCGGATGCCCTCGCCAGCCCCCACGAACCGGATCGGCAGCCGCGCCTCCGACGCCACCGCCAGGGCGACGCCACCGCGGGCACTGCCATCCAGCTTGGTGAGCACCACGCCGGTGAGCCCGGCGGAGCTGGCGAAGGCCATCGCCTGCCTCAGCCCGTTCTGGCCCTGGCTGGCATCGAGCACCAGCAACGACTCCACCACGGCCTCGGGCGCCAGCTTGTCGACGATGCGCCGCACCTTGGCCAGCTCCTCCATCAGGTTGTGCTTGGTCTGCAGCCGGCCGGCCGTGTCCACCAGCACCAGTTCCGTGCCCTGGGCCCGGGCCGCCCCGAGGGCGTCGTAGACCACAGCGGCGGGATCAGCGTTGGCGCTGGGGTTGGAGATCACCGCCACGCCACTGCGCTCACCCCACACCTGCACCTGCTGCACGGCAGCGGCCCGGAACGTGTCGGCAGCGGCGATCAGGCAGCTGTAGCCGCTGCGCACCGCCAGGTTGGCGAGCTTGCCCAGGGTGGTGGTCTTGCCCACTCCATTGACTCCCACCAGCAACCACACATTGAGGCGGCCGCGCTCGGGGGCCAGCAGGGGGCTGGCGCTGCCCTGGCTGGGGTCATCGAGGATCTGGCGCAGCTGTTCCTTGAGAAAGCGGATGCCCTCGGCGGGATCCACCACCTCGCGGTTGAGGCGCTGGCGCAGGGCGTCCAGCACGTGATCAGTGGCGCTCACGCCCACATCGGCCCGCAGCAGGGTGGTTTCGAGGTCGTCGAGGGTCTCGGGGCTGAGAGGGTCATCGCCAAGCCGTTCCAGCAGCTGGCTGACAAAACCCTGGCGGGTTTTTTCCAGCCCCTGGCGCAGCCTCCCCAGCCAGTCGATCTCCTCAAGCGACACGTCCTCGACCCGTCGTCCCTGGGCCGCCAGCACCTCGGCCGACCAGGTGAAGGTGTCGTCGAACGCCCCCAGCTGGGGTTCCGCTGCCCGGGATGGGACTGGGGCGGAGGGCTCAGGCGGCTTCTGGGCAGGGGCCGCTGGCGTGGTGGCGGCATCAGCTGTGATCGCAGCGGCAGCGTCGGTGATCGCCTGCTGGCGCTCGGCCCGCTTGGCCGCGGCCTGCTCGAGCAGCGAGACCGGAGCTACCAGCGTGGTGGAGGGATCGGGGCCGGGGGGAGGGGCCGGGGCCGGGCTCGCTGAATCTTCTGTGGCGGCGCCTGCTGGTGGCGGAGCCGGAGCGGCAACCGCTGGCTCAGGCTCAGGGGCCTGGGCTGGCTGCTCGGCCGCCAGCTGCTGGGCCTTGAGGCGGGCATAGGCCTCCCGGGCCCAGGCGAGGGCGTCCTGGTCGGTGGCTGGTGTGGCCCCAGCAGGGGCAGGCTCGACGAACGCCGGCTCAGGCACTGACTCGGACGGGGCCGGCTCTGGCGTTGGCCCTGCTTCGGGGGAAGCGGTGGGGGGCGTGTCGCCAGCAGCCGGGGCCGGGGAAGCAGGCCTGCGCCTGAACCAGTCGAACACCATCAGGAGGCCGTCACTGCGTTGGTGAAGCGGCGCAGCACGCCGTTGATCATGCGCCGGCCCTGTTCATCGCTGTAGCGGTTGGCCAGATCCACAGCCTCGTTGCAGGCCACGGCGGCAGGGGTGCCGAAATCGGCGAGATCCACGGCGGCCAGGCGCAGGATATCGCGGTCGATGCGGGGCAGCCTGGTGAGGCGCCAACCCTCCATCACGGCATCGAGGCGGCGATCGATGTCGTCGCGCTGACGCAGCACGGCAGCAGCACGGTCCAGAGCACCGCGGCGCACCTCCTCCTGGTCAGCCAGCATCAGCAGGCGCGGCAGTTCCAGGCTGGCCGAGAGGCGGTTGAGCGCCTGCTCCGCGGCGGCCAGGCCATCGTTGAGATGCTGGCGCACCCGGGGCAGCTGGCTTGAGCCTGATCCTGCAGCTCGCTGTCGAGCAGGTGCTGCTGCGACAGCTGCAGATCGGCGGCGGAGCGATCGAGGGCTTCGCGCACGTGCTGGCTGAGGCTGGCCAGGGCCTGCTGCAGCAGCTGATCGAGGGCCAGATCGGCGGGAGCCTGGCTGGCAGCGGCCGCCTTGGCTGCAGCGCCATCGCCACGGTCACTGATCTGGCCGAGCATCAGCAGGGCCAGTTCGCGGGAGAGGGTGCGGCTCTGCATCAGGACATCTGGGGGGCGCGCAGCTGGGCCAGCAGGCTGGAGAAGCTGCGGTTGGGGGTTTCGCGCTCATCGGGGTTGACGATGCCTGCCGAGATGATCGTGCGGAAGGCGTCCTCCACGGAGAGATTGAGGTCGCGCACGGAGGCCTCGGGCACCACCGCATACCAGCCGGTGGTGGGATTGGGAGCGGTGGGGATGAACACGCTCAGCATCGGCTCAGTGAAACCGGCCTGCAGGGCGCTGCCCAGCACCCCCGTGACAAAACCCAGAGCAAACTGACCCTCACGCGGATATTCCACCAGCACCACGCGGCGGAAGCGGGTGGCATTGCCCTGCAGGAAGGTTTCCAGCAGCTGCTTGAGGGTCTTGTAGACGGAGCCCGCCAACGGGATGCGCAGCAGGGTGCCCTCGCCGAACTCGAGCAGCCAGCGGCCCACGATGTTGCGGGCCATCAGTCCGATCAGCAGGATGGCCAGCAGCGGCACCACCAGCCCCACCCCCAGGTTGATCAGCTCCTGCAGCAGCGGGCTGAGGGTGTTGAACGGGTTGAACTGCTTCGGGATCGAGGTGAGGAACGCCAGCACGAAGCGGCTCACCGTGGTGGCCAGCCAGATCGTGGTCGCCAGGGGGATCACCACCAGCAACCCGGCGATCAGGTCGTTCTTCAGGTCCTGCTGGAGTCGGTTGCTCAGCGGCTGATCTGGTTTGGGACTGGATTGAACCAAGGCAAAACCCGGGGATCCGGTCGACAGCTGCCACAGGCACAACTTAGCCAGCCGGGCCGCCGCCCCGTCTCAGACGAGGGCGACCAGGGCCACCAGCACAAAGGCGACCGCCAGCACCATGGCGCGCCCCGTTCCGCCGAAGCGGCGCTGCTGCACGGAGAGATCGCGGCCGAGGCGCGCCTGGTCGATCTGCTGCTGCGCCTGGGCCAGCTGGGGTTTGAGCTGGGTGTCGATGAACTCCTGGGCCCGCTGCTTCTTGAGTTCGTCACTGGCATCGGCCGGAATCCGACCTTCCCGCTCGGCCTCGGCGATCAGCTGGTCCACAAAGGCCGGATCCTGCAGCTGCTGTTGCTGCTGCTCCAGCTGGGAGGTCTGCTGGGCGATCTGGGCTTCCGACTCCTGCATCTGGGTCATGAGGGAGCGCTCAGCCTCCACGGCAACGGGCACCGTCACCACCATCGCCACGGCCAAGAGGATGGCCAGCACTCCCGTGGTCCAGCGCAGGGCCGTACGGGAGGGGTTCCCCTCGAGGCGGCTGCCGAACAGCATCAGCAGCAGGCCCACCAGTGCCATGGGCGACTCGGCCACGAGTCGATCGACGAACACCTGGCGGAACGGCTCCAGCGACCAGTTCCAGGCGGCAACGAGAGCTGCGATCTGCAGCGCCATGAGCAGCACCAGGGTGAGGCCGATCCAGCGCAGGAGGAAGGCCAGGCGGCCGTGGGGAGCTGTACTCACTGGCGTTGCGTTGCAGAATGAGATTGCGTGGCAACTGTACGGGCGATGCCGAGCGGCACCCAGAGCGCCCGCTTCGGCCGTGGCCGCAATCCAGAGCCGACGGTCGATCCGGCCAATCTGGTGGAGGCGCTGAAGCAGCGGGCCCTGGCTCTGGGATTCGATCCCGTGGGGGTGGCCGCCGTACCGGGAGGGCCGCGAATGGAATTGCGCAGCGCCGCCCTGGTGCGTTGGTTGCAGCAGGGAGACCAGGCGTCGATGGCCTGGATGGCCGATCCGCGCCGCCGTGCTGCGGAGGCGCTGCTTCCTGGTGTGCGCAGCCTGCTGGCGGTGGGGCTGAACTATCACGTCGCCGCGGAGCGGCCCCGCGGCGCCTTGAAGGTGGCCCGCTACGGCTGGGGTCGGGACTACCACCGGGTGATCGATGGCCGCCTGCGGCAGCTGGGCCGTTGGCTGGAGGCCGAAGTTCCCGGCTGCCGCTGGCACGCCTGTGTGGACAGCGCGCCGCTGATGGACAAGGCCTGGGCGGAGGAAGCCGGCCTGGGCTGGATCGGCAAGCACGGCAACCTGATCCACCGCCGTAAGGGCTCCTGGCTGCTGCTCGGTCACCTGCTCACCACTGTGGCGTTGCCGCCGGACCGGCCGGCCGTGCCCCTCTGCGGCAGTTGCAGCCGCTGTCTGCCGGCCTGCCCCACCGGCGCGATCCGGGAACCCTTCGTGGTGGACAGCCGGCGCTGCATCGCCTTCCACACGATCGAGAGCCGTGAGCCCCAGTTGCCCGCCGGGATTGCCGGGCAACTGCAGGGCTGGGTGGCCGGCTGCGACATCTGTCAGGAGGCCTGCCCCTGGAACCAGCAGCCCCTCGAGAGCTCAAGCGATCCCGATCTGGCGCCGCGGCCCTGGTGGCTCAGCCTCTCGGCCGATGCCTTGGAATGGAGCGACGCGGCATGGGATGAACATCTGCGTGCTTCGGCACTGCGGCGGATCAAGCCCTGGATGTGGCGGCGCAACCTGCGGGCGGCCCTGGGGCGGCCGGAGCCTGAACCGGTTCGGAAGCCACTGCCTAGGGTGGAAGAGCCTTGATCCACGTCAATGAGTTCGCGCTGGCTGCGCGCCCTTGCACGCGTTGCCCTGGGACTGACCCTCAGCCAGACGCTCCCGGCCCAGGCCCTGGTTCCCTACACCTACGTTCCCAATCCCACGGAGCTTCAGGGCGCGGGCCTGGGCATTGCCCAGGCGGCCGCCAGGCTGCTGCGGCTGGGCCAGGCCGAAGACGCCGCCCGACTGGCCGCCCTGACGGTGCAGCTGCTACCGGCCGATCCGCGCGGCTGGATGCTGCTGGCGGAAGCCCAGCTGCGCAGCAACCAGCGCCAGGAGGCGGCTGTCTCCCTGGCCAGGGCCAAGGATCTCGACCCGAACAACGCTGGCATCTGGTTCGCTGAGGGCTCCCTGGCCCTGCGCGATAGCCGTCCTGAGCAGGCGATCGGCCTGCTGGAGCAGGGCCTGCGGCTGGACAGCCGCAACGCCAGCGCCTATTTCGACCTCGGCAACGCCCACATTCTGCTGAACCAGCCCTCCCAGGCGCTGAAGGCCTTCGAGCGGGCCAGTGGCCTGCGCAAGGACTTCTGGGAAGCCATCAACAACCAGGCCCTGGTGCTCTACGAGCAGGGCAACGTGGAGGAGGCGATCAGCCGCTGGCGGCGGGTGCTGCGGATCAAACCCGACGCCGCTGAACCCAACCTGGCCCTGGCCGCCAGCCTGTTCCGGCGGGGCGGTGAAGCCCGCAGCGAAGCCCTGGAGCGGGCCGGCAAGGCCCTGGACCTCGAACCCAACTACGTGCTGGACAGCTATCAGAAGGAGCAGCTGTGGGGACCGAAGCTGCGCACCACCACCCAGCAGCTGTTCGAGCAGCAGGAGCTCAAGGCCCAGGTTGACCGCGCCATGGCCAATGCCAGCCCGGAGGATGGCCTCGACCTCTGAGCCATCGGATCAGCCGTCGGCAGGGGTGGCGGCCGTCTTGAGCACCGCAATCCCCCATGGCAGCTGATCGGTAGGCTGAGCCCCACCTCTCGCCCCCAGACTTCAGCAGCGGATGGCCGAGGAGCGCGGCAACGAAGGCAACGGCGGATCCGGCTGGGCGGGCCGCATCCAGCCGATCGCCCTGCATCAGGAGATGCAGCGCTCGTATCTGGAATACGCCATGAGCGTGATCGTGGGGCGGGCCCTGCCCGACGTCCGCGATGGCCTCAAGCCCGTGCAGCGGCGCATTCTGTTCGCGATGCATGAGCTCGGGCTCACGCCCGACCGCCCCTACCGCAAGTGCGCCCGCGTCGTGGGCGACGTGCTCGGCAAGTACCACCCCCACGGCGACCAGGCGGTCTACGACGCCTGGTGCGCCTGGTGCAGACCTTTGCCAGCCGCCATCCGCTGCTCGATGGCCACGGCAACTTCGGCTCGGTGGACGACGATCCGCCGGCCGCCATGCGCTACACCGAAACGCGGCTGGCCCCGATCGCCAACGAGGGCCTGCTGGATGAGATCGGCAACGACACCGTCGATTTCGCCTCCAACTTCGACGGCTCCCAGCAGGAGCCCACCGTGCTGCCGGCCCAGCTGCCGTTCCTGTTGCTGAACGGCTGCACCGGCATCGCCGTGGGCATGGCCACCAACATCCCTCCCCACAACCTCGGCGAGGTGGTGGATGCCCTGGTGGCCATGATCCGCAAACCCGATCTGAGCGAGGAGGAGCTGCTGGCCCTGGTGCCCGGGCCCGACTTCCCCACGGGAGGGGAGGTGCTGATGAGCAGCGGCGTGCGGGACACCTACCGGGTCGGTCGGGGCAGCATTCCGATGCGAGGGGTGGCCCACATCGAAGAGGTGCAGCCCGGCAAGGGACGGCACCGGCGCAGTGCCGTGGTGATCACCGAGCTGCCCTACCAGCTGAGCAAGGCCGGCTGGATCGAGAAGCTGGCCGAGCAGGTGAACGACGGCAAGATCGGCGGCATCGCCGACATCCGCGACGAGAGCGACCGGGACGGCATGCGGGTGGTGGTGGAGCTGCGCCGCGACGCCAGCGCCGACAACGTGCTGGGAGAACTGCAGCGGCGCACGGCCCTGCAGAGCAACTTCGGCGCCATCCTGCTGGCCCTGGTGAACGGCCAGCCGGTGCAGCTGAGCCTGCGGCGGATGCTGCAGGAGTTCCTGGACTACCGGGAACTCACCCTGCTGCGCCGCACCCGCCACGCCCTGCGCCGCTGCGAAGACCGCCTGGAGGTGGTGGAGGGTCTGCGCAAGGCCCTGGCTGCCCTGCAGGAGGTGATCGCCATGATCACGGCGGCGCCCGATGCCGCCAGCGCCCGCGCCAGCCTGCAGGTGCGGCTCGACCTGAGCGAGCGCCAGGCCGACGCCGTGCTGGCCATGCCCCTGCGCCGCCTCACCGGCCTGGAGCAGGAGAGCCTGCACAAGGAAGCCCAGGATCTGCTGGAGGAGCGCACCCGGCTGCGCCACCTGCTCGACGACCGCACCAGCCTGCTCAAGGCGATGGTGACGGAGTTCAAGGCCCTCAAGGCGCGCTTCGCCACACCCCGCCGCACCCGTCTGGTGGAGGGCGGCGACGACCTGGTGGCCCAGCGGGCCGCCGCGGCCAGACCCAATGCGGAGCTGCAGCGCCAGCAGGCCCTTGAGGCCCTGCCGCCGGACAGCCGGCTGGTGGTGCAGGCCGATGGGGCGGTGAAAATCGTGACGCCCCAGGTGCTGGGGCGGCTTCACCTCGATGAGGCGATCGCGCTGGGCGACCATCCCGCCCCCGGACAGCTGGTGCTGGCCGTGACCGGCCAGCCGCCGGTACTCGCCTTCACCACCGACGGACGGGTGGCCCTGCTGCGCTGGGAGTTCGCCGGCCAGCAGCCCGGCCCGCTGGAGCGGTTCCTGCCCGACAGCCTCGATGGCGCCACGGTGTTGCAGTTGCTGCCGCTGCCGCAGGACAACCCGGAGCAGCCCCTGAGCATCGGACTGCTGAGCAGCGACGGCCGCTTCAAGCGACTCCCCCTCGACGCCTTCCAGGAACTCTCCGGCCGCGCCGCCACGGTGCTCAAACTCAAGGACGGCGTGCACCTGCAGCAGGCGGTGCTCTGCCGGGAAGGGGAGGATCTGGTGGTGGCGAGCAGCACGGGCCGGATGCTGCGGCTGCTGGTGCAGGAAGCGGATGTGCCGCTGATGGGCCGGGCCGCCCAGGGGCCGGTGCTGCTGCGGCTGCTGCCGGACGAGCAGGTGGTGGGGGCCAGCTGCCTGGCCGGAGACGGATCCGTGCTGCTGGCCAGCCGCTGTGGCCTGATCAAGCGGCTGGCGGTGCAGAGCCTGAGGCGCTGTCAGCGGGGCGATCTGGGCCAGATCGGCCTGCGCTTCAGCCAGCGGGGCGATGCCCTGGTGGCCGTCTGCGACGACCGCAGCAAGGTGGTGGCCGTGCTGGTGGGCGAGGGCCGCAGCAGCCGCTTCATCCCTGGGAACCTCAGGCTGGAAGACGCCAGCAGTGCCCCTGGGGAACCCCTGCCGATGCGTCCAACCGAAACCTTGCAGGCCCTCGTGCCCCTGCTGGGCTGAGCAAGGGGGCTCAGCGCAGGCTTGCGGCGATGCCGGCGGGCTCGAGCATCAGCTTGCTGGAGCGCACGTCGTCGTCCATGGCAATCGGATAGTTGCCATCGAAGCAGGCGGTGCAGAAGTGGGAGGAGTTGGCCTGGGCGGCCTCCACCATGCCCTCCTGGCTCAGGTAGGCGAGCGAGTCCACGCCCAGGTGGGCCGTGATCTCCTCGAGGGTGAGCCGGGCGGCGATCAAGTGGTCCTGGCTGTCGGTGTCGATGCCGTAGAAGCAGGGGTGGGTGACGGCCGGTGAGCTGATCCGCATGTGCACTTCGCTGGCACCGGCATCGCGCAGGGCGGCCACCAGCTTGCGGCTGGTGGTGCCACGCACGATCGAGTCGTCGATCACCACCACCCGCTGGCCTGCCAGCACATCGGGCAGGGGATTGAGCTTCACACGGATGCCGGCCTCGCGCATCGCCTGGGTGGGCTGGATGAAGGTGCGCCCCACATAGCGGTTCTTGATCAGGCCATCGGCATAGGGGATCCCGGTGATCTGGGAGTAGCCGATCGCCGCCGGAATGCCCGAGTCGGGCACGCCGATCACGATGTCGGCCGCCACGGGGGTTTCGCGGGCCAGCACTTTGCCGATGCGCACCCGGTAGCTGTAGAGCGATTCACCGAAGAAGCGGCTGTCGGGGCGGGCGAAATAGATCATCTCGAACACGCACAATTTGGCGGGTTCGTCACACCAGAGGCTGCGCCGCGGCTCGGCCTCCCCCTGCAGGTAGTGGATGATCTCGCCTGGCTGCACGTCGTCTTCGAAGCTGGCGCCGATGATGTCCAGCCCGCAGCTCTCGCTGCTCACCACCCACTGGCCGTCGCCGGGTTCACCGAGGTGGCCGAACACCAGCGGGCGGATGCCATGGCCATCGCGCAGGGCAAACAGGGAGCCGGCGGTGCCGATCACCAGGCTGAAGGCCCCACGGCAGAGACCCGCCGCTTCGCGGATGGCGGGATCCCAGTCGAGCCCACGGTTCACGGCCCGCTGCACGGCAAAGGCGATCAGCTCCGAATCGGTGGTGGAGGTGAGTTCGCTGGCAATCTCACGCAGGTCTTCGCGCAGCTGGGAGGCATTCACGAGGTTGCCGTTGTGGGCGAGAGCAAAGGGACCCAGCCGGGTGTTGAGCACCACGGGCTGGGCATTGCACACCTTGCTGCTGCCGGTGGTGGAGTAGCGGTTATGGCCGATCGCCAGGTGGCCGGGCATGCGCTCCAGCACGTCCTGATCAAACACCTGGCTCACCAGGCCCATGTCCTTGTGCAGACGCACCTGCTGGTCGTCATCGAACACGGCAATCCCCGCCGACTCCTGCCCCCTGTGCTGCAGGGCATAGAGACCGAAGTAGGTGAGGTTGGCCACCTGCTGACCCGGAGCCAGCACGGCGTACACACCGCAGGCCTCTTCGGGCTTGTCAGAGCGCTCGTCGGGGGACGCGATGGACGGGGCGGGCTCCGGATGCTTCACCGCCACAAGCCCACTGTCACAGAGGTCGTCGTCGCATTCTGCACGACCACACCGCTCAACTGGTGGGGGGCAGATCCACACCCATGCGGCGGGGAATGGCCTGCTCGAACTGCTGCGCCAGGGCGCTGACCGGCACGTCCAGCAGGGAGTGGCCAGCCAGGCTGATCTGCAGCTGGGGCGTGGCCTCGACGCTCCCCAGCCGTTGGGCCGGCAGGTCATCCCCCGCCTGGACCAGGGCCTGCTGCCAGGCTCCAGCGTGGCAGGCCGGCACCCCCACCAGCACCCTGGCGCCGCCCTCGGCAAACAGGAGGCGATCAATCCTGTGGCTGCTGGCGGGCAGGTCCAGGCCAGCACCAAGGCCGGAGGCGATGCAGCTCTCGGCCAGCGCCACCGCCAGGCCGCCATCGCTGAGGTCGTGGGCGGCCGTCACCAGCTGGGCTGCAATCGCCTGGCGCAGGAAGGACTGGACGCGCTGCTCCAGGGGCAGATCCACCAGGGGCGGGCGACCGGTGATCTGGCCGTGGATCGTGGCCAGGTAGCTGCTGCCCGCCAGCCCGAAGCGCTCGTCTGCCTTCCCGCCATGCTCCTGCTGCCCGATCGGCAGGCCCAGCAGCCAGATGGCATCGCCAGGCTGGCGCCAGCCCAGGCCACAGATCCGGCTGAGGTCATGCACCAGGCCCACCATGCCCACCACGGGCGTGGGGTGGATCGGCTGCATGCGGCCGTCGGGGAGCCTGGTCTCGTTGTAGAGCGACACGTTGCCCCCGGTGACGGGCGTGTCGAGGGCGCGGCAGGCCTCCGAGAGGCCGCGGCAGGCCATGGCCAGCTGCCAGTAGCCCGTGGCGGTGTCGGGGGAGGGGAAGTTGAGGTTGTCGGTGATGGCCAGGGGCTCGGCACCCACGCAGCTGAGGTTGCGGGCGGCTTCGGCCACCGCCGCCATGGCACCGCGCTCGGGGTCGAGGGCCACCCAGCGGTTGGGGCAATCCACCACGGCCGCCACGCCGCGGCTGGCCCGCTGCATGGCCCCCTCCCCCTGTTGGGGCCGCAGACGCAGCACCGCCGCGTCGGCGGCTCCGGGCGTCACCACCGTGTTGGCCTGCACCTGCTGGTCGTACTGGCGGTACACCCAGCGCTTGGAAGCGATGCTGGGGTCATCGAGCAGGGCCAGCAGCACCGCGTTCCAGCTCAGGCGGGCGGCAGCGTTGGGGCCGGCGGCAGGCGTGATGCCGGCGGCGCTGGCCTCGGGCAGCTGGTCCTCGCTCCAGCGCCAGTGAGCCTGGATCGGCTCAGGGGGTTCGGCCAGCAGGTCGTGCTGGTTGATCGGCGTGTCCTCGGCCAGGGCGCTGGCGGGCACCTCGGCGGCCACCCGGCCGTGCTGCAGCACCCGCACCACGTTCTCCTGCAGCACCCGGCCCACCACCGCCGCCTGCAGCCCCCAGCGGGTGAAGCGGGCCATCAGCGCCTGCTCGCGCTCGGGCTTCACCACGAAGAGCATGCGCTCCTGGGATTCGCTGAGCAGAAACTCGTAGGCGCTCATGCCGCTCTCGCGGGCCGGCACGCGATCGAGATCGAGCTCGATGCCCAGGCCCCCCTTGGCCGCCATCTCCGAGCAGCTGCAGGTGAGGCCGGCGGCGCCCATGTCCTGGGCGGCCACCACATCACCACTCTGAAAGGCCTCCAGGCAGGCCTCGATCAACCCCTTCTCCAGGAAGGGATCGCCCACCTGCACGGCGGGGCGGTCGTCGAGGGAGGCCTCGGTGAGCTCGGCTGAGGCGAAGCTGGCGCCTCCCATGCCGTCGCGGCCGGTGGTGCTGCCCACGTAGACCACCGGGTAGCCCACCCCCTCAGCGCCGGAGCAGACGATCTCGTCGGTTTCCATCAGCCCCAGGGCCATGGCGTTCACCAGCGGATTGCCGGAGTAGCTGGGGTCGAAGGCCACCTCGCCGCCCACCGTGGGCACGCCCACGCAGTTGCCGTAGTGGGCGATGCCGGCCACCACGCCCTCCATCAGGCCCACGTTGCGCTCGTCCTCGAGGGGCCCGAAGCGCAGGGCGTTGAGCAGGGCGATCGGCCGGGCGCCCATGGTGAAGATGTCGCGCAGGATGCCGCCCACGCCGGTGGCGGCCCCCTGGAACGGCTCCACGGCCGAGGGGTGGTTGTGGCTCTCGATCTTGAAGGCCAGGCGCTGACCCTCGCCCAGATCCACCACGCCGGCGTTCTCACCCGGGCCCACCAGGATGCGCGGGCCGCTGGTGGGGAAGCCCTGCAGCAGCGGCCGCGAGTTGCGGTAGCAGCAGTGCTCCGACCACATCACGCCGAACATGCCCAGCTCGGCGCGGTTGGGGGCGCGGCCGAGGCGGCGGCAGATCTCCTCGTAGTCGGCCTGGCTGAGGTTCTCCTTGCGCAGGGCCTCGGCGAGGGGGAAGTCGGGAGCCGGATCGTGGAGGGCAGCAACCACAGCCGGAGCGGATCAGGAACTGCCAGTGTGGCTGAGCGGCCGAGCTCCCCCTGATCAGCCCCAGGGATCCTCTTGCTGCTCCTGCTCCGCATGCCTGGACGCAGGCCGGCGGCGCCTTGAAGACCGGGGCAGCGGCGGTCCGTCCTGCTCCTCCTCCATGGCCTCGCTGGGCTCCTCCTGCCAGGGCTCTTCCCAGGGCTCCAGGGGCGCTTCGGCGGGCTGGTCCTGGAAGTCGACCGGCTGCCGCCGGGTCGGCTCCAGGCCCGGGTCCCAGTCCTCGTCCCAGCCAGGATCCCAATCCGCGGCGCGGCGCAGATCCGGCGCTTGCGGGCCTTCACCCCAGGGGGGCTCCTCCAGCCAGCCCTCCACCCGCTGTTCGACGCGATCGCCCACCTGCTGGAACTGGTCGCGCAAGCGAGTGGTTTCCTCCTGCATCTGATCCCGCCAGCGCCTGGAGCGCCGCAGGAACTGCTGCCGCACGCTGGCCCGGGCCAGGGGCAGGTCATCGAGACCCTGCAGGGCCGTGAACACCTGGCCGGGCTGCTGGTCCACGATCCGCTCCGGGCTCAGGCGCCAGCGGCTGCTGCCCGGCAAGCGCGGATCACTGCGGCTCACCAGGTAGTGAAGGATCCGGCCGCTGGCCAGCTCGATGGCGGCATCGGCCAGGGTGCCGATCGGCTCGCGCCTGCTATCGAGCAGGGAGGCATCGATCAGCGTGGGCAGCCGCTCCAGGGTCTCCTGGTCGGTCTCGGCGGGTTCCCCCTTCACCAGCACCTCCAACTCGAGCAGCCCCCTCAACTGGTCGAGACGCCAGACCAGGCGACGCGAGCCGAAGGCGGACGGACGGCTGACCCAACCCAGCACCCGGTGCACCGGCGGGTGCATCCACACCATCACGCCGGCGCCCCGCTCCAAACCCTCCTGGCAGCGCACCCGGCGCCGCAGCAGATCACTGAGCAGAAGCTGATCGGGGAGCCCCACGCTGCTCAGCTGCGGATCTGCACCGGCATCACCAGGTAGGTGAAGTCCGAAGCCTCGCGGGGCCGTAGCACCGCCGGGGTGGTGGGGGCGTTGCAGTGCAGGTCCACCTGATCGGAGCCAATCGCCTTGAGACCTTCCAGCAGATAGCGCACGTTGAAGGCAATCTGCAGCCCCTCGCCCTCGATCGTGGCCGGCAAGGACTCCGAACCCCGGCCCACGTCCTGGGCGTCGGCCTGCACCTGCAGCGTGCCGCTGGTGGGATCGGCCGTGATCTTCACCACGTTGTTGTGCGGGTCGGCCAGCACGGCCACCCGCTCCAGGGCGGCGATCAGGGCGCGACGATCAATGCCGATGCGTCGCGTGAACGCCTCGGGGATCAACTGGGGGTAGTTGGGGTACGTGCCGTCGAGGCTGCGGCTGGTGAGCACCTGGTCTGCCCAGAGAAACACCACCTGGCCGTGCTCACAGAACAGGCTGAGCGGATCCTGGGAGTGGCGGCTGGAGAGCAGGCGCTCCAGCTCGCGCAGGGAGCGGGAGGGCACGGTGACCGCGAAGGGCTCACCGATGGCGGCGTGGGCCAGGCGCAGCACCGACAGCCGGTGACCATCGGTGGCGGCGCACTCAAGGCCCTGTCCATCGAGCCGCAGGTGCACGCCGGTGAGCATCTGCTTGGCCTCATCGCCACTGCTGGCGAACAGGGTGGCCCTGAGCCCCTGAGCCAGGGCCTCGGCCTCCAGGCGCAGCGGCTCGCCGCTCTGCACCAGTGGCAGATCGGGGAAGTCATCAGCGGGCATGCCGCGCATCTGATAGGTGCCCGAGAGGCTGATCAGATCCACGAGATCGGCCTGGTCCGGGCAGGTGATCGTGATCGGGCCATCGGCCGACAGGCGCGAGACGATCTCGGCGAACAGCCTGGCCGGCAGAGTGATGGCGCCGCTCGTTTCCACCTCGGCCGCCATGCTGGTCTGGATGCCAAGGCTGAGGTCGTAGCCGGTGAGGCTGAGGCGGCCGGTGCCGGCGTCTGCGGTGAGCAGCACGTTGGCCAGCACGGGATGGGTCGGCCGCGTGGCGACGGCACGACTGACCAGCTGAAGGCTGCCGCTGAGTTCTGTCTGGGAGCAGACCAGCTTCATGGCGATGCGGTGCC
Source organism: Cyanobium sp. LEGE 06113 (assembly GCF_015207615.1). Classification (NCBI taxonomy): domain Bacteria; kingdom Bacillati; phylum Cyanobacteriota; class Cyanophyceae; order Synechococcales; family Prochlorococcaceae; genus Cyanobium; species Cyanobium sp. LEGE 06113. The sequence continues at coordinate 59,069 of NZ_JADEWM010000008.1, forward strand.
GTGCCGGAGGACGGTCTGACGGGAGGCTCCACGGTTCCACAGCGCGGCTGATTGCGCAACGGCGGGGATCCGGCGCTGGTCTGCCGACTTCTCTGAACAGATCAGATCATTAGAAGCAAGAGCAACCCGTCGTCGTAGAGCCTGTGGAAACGGCGGAAATCCTGCCGATCAGCCTGCAGCAACAGCAGAGTCGCGATCTGAACAGGGAGGAGAACCGCAGCGGGTCTGCGGAACAGATTGCCTTTTCCACACTTTCCCGGGTCTGGGGAAATCGACGCTCACGACCTGCTGCGCCCAGCCCCCAGCCCCTCCCCCGGCAACAGCGGCCTTTCCGCTGCCTTTCCGCAGGCACTTTTTGGAATGGCTGCGCAAGATCTGCTGTTGGCAGGCCATGACAAAGCCCCCGCAGAGCAGGGGCGAACCGACGCCCGCAGGGCGCCTTTGGACCACGGCCTCTCAGAACCCCATCACTTCGGCCACCTTTGCCGTATCGGCCTCCAGGCCGGTGTGGAACGGGGCATCGTTGTTCTCGATCGCTGTGGCGGGATCCTTGAGGCCGTTGCCCGTGAGCACACACACCACGGTGGCGCCCGCCGGCACTTCGGCCCGGCGCTTGAGCAGACCGGCCACCGAGGCAGCGCTGGCGGGTTCACAGAACACGCCTTCTTCGCTGCCAAGAAGTTTGTACGCGTCGATGATCTCGGCGTCGGTGACGGCCATGAAGCCACCACCGCTTTCGGCCTCCACCCGCAGGGCGTTGTCGCGGTTCACCGGATTGCCGATCCGGATCGCCGTGGCGATGGTGTCGGGCTGCTCCACTGTGTGGCCAAGCACCAAGGGCGCCGATCCGGCCGCCTGGAAGCCGAGCATGCGCGGCAACTTGCTGCTCAGGCCGGCCTGCCGGTACTCCTGGAAGCCCATCCAGTAGGCGGTGATGTTGCCCGCATTGCCCACGGGGATGCACAGCCAGTCGGGGGCTTCGCCCAGGGCATCCACCACCTCAAAGGCGGCTGTCTTCTGGCCCTGTAACCGGTAGGGGTTGACCGAATTGACCAGGGTCACCGGGTACTGGTTGGCCACGTCCTGCACGATCGCCAGGGCCCGGTCGAAATTGCCCTGGATGGCGATCACCTGGGCCCCGTAGAGCAGGGCCTGGGCCAGCTTTCCCTGGGCCACGTAGCCATCGGGGATCAGCACGAAGGCGCGCATGCCGCCACGGCGCGCATAGGCCGCGGCGGCCGCCGAGGTGTTGCCGGTGCTGGCACAGATCACGGCCTCAGAGCCGGCCTCCTTGGCCTTCGAAATGGCCATCGTCATGCCCCGGTCCTTGAAGGAGCCGGTGGGGTTGAGGCCGTCGTATTTGAGAAACACGCGCACGCCCCGTCCGATGCGGCTGGCCAGGGCCTGGCTTGGAATCAGGGGGGTGGCTCCCTCCCGCAGGGTGATCACCGGTGTGGCCTCGCTCACCGGCAACCAGGAGCGGTAGGCCTCGATCAGCCCTGGCCAGTCCTGCATCGACCGGCGGCCGGAGCCAGGCCCCCAGCCCAGGCGACGCAGCGATTGGAGCAGGGGCAAGGGGGCAGGGGGTGGCTGGGCTGAATCTACGGCTCAGATGTGGGTGCCGGAGCGCTGCCTTCCGCTGCAGGGGCGTTGTTGCGCAGGCCGTCCAGGGGGGATTCGGAGAAGAAGCGCACCAGCTCGGTGATCGAGCTGGCCTTCTCCATCACGGCCAGCAGGGCAGGAATGTTCACCTGCAGCTCCTGGGTGGGATAGGCCTCCAGGAAGGAGATGGCGGAGATGGAGCCATCACCATTGGCCAACCCCAGGATCAGGGCGGAGCGCAGGGCGGGAATCCCCTGGTTGGCGGCGCGCAGCGGAAACACCACCTGGGCCAGGCGCTCCAGCAGAGCCTCGCCGATGCGGGTGTTGAGCAGCCGGCTCACCAGGGTGATCGGCAGCGGCAGCGACTGGTTCAGCAGGGTCGCGACCTGTTCGGGGTTCTGGTTGCTGAAGCGCAGCACGTCGGCCAGCAGGCCTCTGGCCTCTCCGGTGCTGGCCAGGTGCTGCAGATCAGCCACCGGCAGGGAGCGACGGAAGGCGCCGCTCACAAAGACGATGTTCTCAGCCGCCAGCAGGGCTGGGGACGACAGGCTCAGACCCAGGCCCAGCAGGGCACCCAGAAGCCTTTGGCGAAGTGCTCTTGATGGCATGGCCCCAGCGTAGGAGTCAGGGCAACTGCGGTCAGCTCAGGCCATTTTCAGCGGAGCGGCCTGGGGCCTGGTGCGGCCTGGTAGGCCGGGAGGCACCATCACGTCGCGCACCAGCCTCACCACGCCCCGCTCCGCCAGCCCTCGGGCCACATCCAGGCCCATGCGCCTCAGCTCAGGCTCGCCCAGCACTCTGGGAAGGCGCTTCAGCAGCAGCTGGGGTTCGAAGCCGGGAACGGATTGCAGGATCGCCGCCAACTGACGCACCGGCTCAAGGTCGAGCAGGGGTTCCTCCGCCGTGGGGCTGGGCCGCTCTCGCACCCCGGGCGGTTGAAACCGGGGGGGCAGCCGCTGGCCCAGCCGCAGGGTGGCCTGCCAGGCCAGGCCATCGATGCGCTGCACGACGGCATCCACCAGTTGCTGGCGCAGCAGGCCGCCATGGGGGGAGAACAGAAAGTCGAGCACCTGATCGATCAGGCCGTCGAGATCGAGGCTGGCTCCCCGCGAGGCGCTGGCGATGAGATTGTCGAGCCGTTGCCAACGGAAGATCTCACCATCGAAGAGCATCTCCTTGAGGCTGCTGCGCAGCTGGGGATCGGGATCCTCCATCAGTCGCCGGGCGAAGTAGGGGTAGGCGGCACCGAGAATTTTGAAGTCGGGATCCACGCTCAGAGCGATGCCTTCAAGGGTCACCAGTGAGCGGATGATCAGGGCGTAGTAGGGAGGAACCCGAAACGGGAACTTGTACATCACACCGGAGAGATCGTCGGTGACAGCCTTGAAATCCATACGGCTGACTCCCATCTCAATCGCCTGGCCGAACACGCCCTCAAAGGCGGGCACAATTGGCTCGAGATTGACATCCTCAGCCAGAAAGCCAAGGCTGACAAAATCCTGGGAGAGCTTGCCGAAGTTTCGATTCACAAGATGCACCACGGCCTGAATCAGGCCGGTTCGAGCTTCCCGACTCACCGAACTCATCATGCCGAAATCCAGGTAGGCGAGGCGCCCATCCGCCAGGGCCAACAGGTTGCCGGGATGGGGATCAGCGTGGAAGAAACCATGCTCCAGCAACTGCTGCAAGCTGCAGTTCACACCCACCTCCACCATGTCATCGGGGTCCATGCCGATGCTGCGCACCGCCTCCAGGTTGGTGAGCTTCACGCCGTCGATCCACTCCATCGTGAGCACCCTGCGGCTGGTGGCCTGGTGGTAGATGCGGGGTACCGCGATACGCGGATTGTGACGATGGAGCTTGGCGAAGCGCTCGGCATTGCTGGCTTCATTGCAGTAATCCATTTCCTCGAACACCCGCTGGCCGAGCTCGTCGATCAAGGCCACCAGATCGCTGCGGATCAGACCCACATTGCGGTTGATCCAGGCGGCAATATTGCGCACGATGTAGAGATCGAGCGTGATCTGCTCCCGCAGCCCAGGACGCTGCACTTTCACGGCCACGCGCTCACCGCTGTGCAGGGTGCCGCGGTGCACCTGGCCCAGGGACGCCGCCGAGATCGGCTCCCGTTCCAGCTGGGCGTAGATGGTGTGCACAGGAGCGCCGAGGTCGTCCTCGATGCAGGCCATGGCCAGGGCCGAGTCAAAGCCGGGCAGCTGATCCTGGAGCTGGGCCAGCTCCTCGAGCAACAGCGGCGGCACGATGTCGGGCCGGGTGGAGAGGGCCTGGCCGGCCTTGATGAAGGCTGGCCCCAGGGAGGCGATCAGGTCGGCGGCTTCACTGGCTCGGGAGCGGGCCACCTCAAGATTCCTCAGCCGTCCCAGCAGCCAGTCGATCCCCACCCCGGCCAGAAACAGGCCGATGGGCACAAGCGTCTGCAGCAGGCGTCGGATCAGCCGCTGGGGATGGCCGGCGTAGATGCGGCTGATCGTGGCCGGGTCGTAGGTGAGCAGCCCGGCGGCCTCGATGAAATCGCTGAGCTCGCCCGTGGATGCCGCCAGCCCCTCCGGGCCCGGTTCCGGGTCGGCCTGCACCGCCTGGCGCATGGCCGCTGCCGCCTGTTCGATGGCGGTGGGGGGTGGCGTGATCTCCGGGGCAGGGCCCGCTGGATCCGACCGCATGCCCACCGGTTCGGGAGGCCCTTGCACCGTGTCCGGGCGACTGCTCACCATGGCCGCCGACTGCCGCGAAATCTGTTCCCCTTCTAAAGCACTGAACCAGCCGCTACGGTCGGGGCCTTCACTGGGTGCCGGCTCTTCGGTGCCATCCACGGAGGCTGCGTGCTCACGGCCCTGCGCCTGGAGAACATCGCCCTGATTGAGCAGCTCGAGCTTGGCTTCAGCTCCGGCCTCACCGTGCTCACCGGTGAAACCGGTGCCGGAAAGTCGATTCTGCTCGATGCCCTCGATGCCCTGCTGGGGGGTTCCCCTGGCGGCTCGGCCACGCGGCTGCTGCGCTCCGGCTCGACCCGGGCCCGCATCGAGGCCTGCTTTTCACTCTCCCCTCCCCTCGAGCTCTGGCTGGCGGCCCAGGAGCTGGAGGAGGCCGACGAGGACGAGATCGTGCTGGCCAGAGAGTGGCGCTGGAGCGAGGGGAGGCTCAGCAGCCGCCACCGGCTCAACGGTGTGGCCATCAACCGCTCCCAGTTGCAGGAGCTGCGCCCCCTGCTGCTCGACCTCACCGTGCAGGGCCAGACCCAGCAGCTGGCCCGTCCTGGTCAGCAACGGCGCTGGCTCGACCGTTTCGGCGGCCCGAGCCTGCAGCAGACCCTGGCGGCCGCAGCCACGGCCTGGCGTGACTGGAAGCAGGCCCTCACGGCCCTGGAGCTGGCGCGGCAGGCCGCCGAGCAGCAGCAGCAACAGCGAGCGGGCCAGCAGGCGTGCCTGGCCGAGCTGGAGGCGGCTGGCCTCGAGGATCCAACCGAGCGCCAGCGCCTCGAGAGGGAACAGGACCGACTGGCCCATGGAGTGCGGCTGCAGGAGGGCGTGATGACCCTGCTGGGCCGGCTGCTCGAGGGCGCTGAGGGCGCCCCTTCCGTGCTGGATCACCTGGCGTCCTGTGAGCCGGAGTGGCAGGCGATGGAGCAGTGCGATGGCTCTCTCGCCGAGCTGCGCGGCCGGGCGGCGGAGCTGCTGCTGCTCACCCAGGAGCTGGTGCGTGACCTCGATCGCTATGGCGGTTTGCTGGAGAGCGATCCGGCCAGCCTGGCCACCCTCCAGAGCCGCATCCACGCGCTCAAGAGTCTCGAACGCCGCCATGGGCAGGACCTGGAAGGATTGATCGCCCTGCGCGATCGCCTGGGCGAACTGCTCTCCCCCTCGGGCCGGGGCAGCTCCCTGGAGGCGTTGGAGGCCCGGGAGCTGGAGGCGCGCCGCCGCCGCGATGCCGCCCACCGGGCGCTGAGCGAGGAGCGGCGCCGGGCTGCGGCCAGCCTCGATGGCGAGATGCTCGAGGCCCTGCGGCCGATGGGGCTGGCCAACGTGCGCTTCAGCGCGGCGATTGAGGCCGCCGAACCCGGTGAGGCCGGTGCCGACCGCGTGCAGTTTCTGTTCTCCGCCAACCCGGGCCAGCCCCTGGCACCCCTGGCGGAGGTGGCCTCCGGGGGGGAGATGAGTCGTTTTCTGCTGGCGCTCAAAACCTGCCTGGCGGCGGCCGATGCCCACGTCACCCTGCTGTTCGATGAGATCGACAGCGGCGTCAGCGGCCGGGTCAGCGGTGCCATGGCCTCCCTGCTGCGGCGCCTGGCCCGCCAGCGGCAGGTGTTCTGCGTCACCCACCAACCCCTGGTGGCAGCGGCTGCAGACCACCACTTCCAGGTGTCCAAGGAGGTGGTGGCCGGCATGACCCACACCCGGGTGTCCCTTCTGCGGGACACTCAGGCCCGCCAGGCGGAACTGGCGGAACTGGCCGGCGGGGAGGGCGGTGAGGCCCGCAGTTACGCGGCGAGCCTGCTGCAGCAAGGCAGTGCCGCGCAGCGCGGCAGCGAAGGCTGAGGGCCCGAGTCGGCGCCCGCCTCTGGAAATTCTTTACATTTGTGCTTTGCCCGCCGGCCCCCATGCCCTGGACCGCCACTGACATCCCGGACCAGTCGGGTCGCGTTGCCCTGGTGACGGGTGCCAGCAGTGGCCTGGGCCTGGAGACGGCCCGGGCCCTGCTGGCCCGGGGGGCTCTGGTGGTGCTCGGTTGCCGTTCCAGTGCCCGGGCCGAGCGCGCCCGGCAGGAGTTGCTGCCCGCGGTGGCCGAGGGCGGGGCCGTGGACGTGCTCTGCCTTGACCTTGCCGATCTGCACGCCGTGGCCGCGGCGGCTGAGCAGCTGGGCGAGCGCTACGGGCGCCTGGATCTGCTGATCAACAACGCTGGCGTGATGGGCCTGCCCCGCAGCCTCAGCCACGATGGCCTCGAGCTCCAGTTCGGCACCAATCACCTCGGCCACTTCGCCCTCACCCAGAGGCTGCTGCCGCTGATGCGGGCCCAGCGGGATGCCCGGGTGGTCACGGTCACCTCCGGTGCCCAGTACTTCGGTCGCATCGCCTTCGACGACCTGCAGGGCGAGCAGCACTACGACCGCTGGCAGGCCTACGGCCAGAGCAAGCTCGCCAACGTGATGTTTGCCCTCGAACTGCAGCAGCGGCTTGAGGCGGAGGGCTCGGAGGTGATCTCCCTGGCGGCCCACCCCGGCGTGGCCCGCACCAATCTGCAGCCCGCCTCGGTGGCGGCCAGTGGCTCGCGGATCGAGCCGCTGGCCTACCGGCTGATGGGCCCCCTGTTCCAGAGTGCGGCCATGGGCGCCCTCCCCCAGCTCTATGCCGCCACCGCGGCCGATGCCAGCCCTGGCGGCCACTACGGCCCCGACCAGTGGGGCGGCATGCGGGGCTGGCCCACGGCGGTGCGGGTGGCCCCGGCCGCCCTCGACGCCAGCCAGCGGCAGCGGCTGTGGCAGCGCAGCGAGGAGCTGGTGGCGGAGGTGATGCAGCGCCGTCCCGTCGTGGCCGCCACCTGAACCGGAGCTCCCCCATGGCACGCCTCGACCTGCTGGCCCCGGCCCTGGCGGCGTTGAGCGTGCTGGTGCTGGCCGGCTGCGGCCACGATGCCCGCCAGGCCCTCAGCCTTGAAGGTCGCTACCAGAGCCTGCGCCTGATGCAGTTTGCCGCCGTGCCTGACATCACCCCCGCCCAGGTGCAGGAGTGGCGCGCTGCAGGACGCCCCCTGGTGCTGGTGGATGTACGCGAACCGAAGGAGCGCCAGGTGTCCACCCTGCCCGGCGCCATCAGCCAGGAGGAGTTCGAGGCCAACCCCCAACGCCACCGCTCCAGCCTGGTGGTGCCCTACTGCACGATCGGGCTGCGCAGCGGTCTGTACGGTCAGCAGCTGCAGCAGCAGGGCTTCCAGGTGCGCAATCTGGCCGGCAGTGCCATGGCCTGGGCCCACGCCGAGCTGCTGTTCGAGCATCAGGGCCAGCCGACCCGGCGCCTGCACGTCTACAGCCCCGACTGGAACATGCTGCCCCGGGGCTACGAAGCGGTGGCTGACCGCTGAGGCCGCCGGCGTTGCGGCGAGGGCGTCGCTTCTAGAATCCGACGTTCTCCAGGCTGCCGCATGCCCCGTGCCAAGAGTGCCGCTACGGCCACCAAGCTGAACGAGAAGGCCGCACTCCAGGCGCTTCAGGGCGGCGGCACTCTGGAGGATGTGATCCGGGTGCGGGGCGCCCGCCAGCACAACCTCCGCAACGTCGATCTCACCATCCCGCGCAACCGCCTGGTGGTGTTCACCGGCGTGAGCGGCAGCGGCAAGAGCTCCCTGGCCTTCGACACGATCTTCGCCGAGGGCCAGCGCCGCTACGTGGAGAGCCTCTCCGCCTATGCCCGCCAGTTCCTGGGCCAGGTGGACAAGCCCGATGTGGATGCCATCGAGGGCCTGTCACCGGCGATCTCGATCGACCAGAAATCCACCAGCCACAACCCCCGCTCCACGGTGGGCACGGTCACGGAGATCCAGGACTACCTGCGTCTGCTCTACGGCCGCGCCGGCGAACCCCACTGCCCGGAGTGCGACCGCTCGATCCGGCCCCAGTCGATCGACGAGATGGTGGACCAGATCCTGGCCCTGCCTGAAGGCACCCGCTACCAGCTGCTGGCGCCGGTGGTGCGGGGCAAGAAGGGCACCCACGTGAAGTTGCTGGGGGGCCTGGTGGCCGAGGGCTTTGCCCGGGTGCGCATCAACGGCGAAGTGCGCGAGCTGGCCGACAACATCGAGCTCGACAAGAACCACGCCCATCACATCGAGGTGGTGGTGGATCGCCTGGTGGCCCGCGAGGGCATCGAGGAGCGGCTCAACGACTCCCTGCGCACGGCCCTCAAGCGCGGCGATGGTCTGGCCCTGGTGGAGGTGGTGCCCAAGACCGGCGAAGAGCTGCCGGATGGGGTGGAGAGGGAACGGCTCTACTCGGAGAACTTCGCCTGCCCGGTGCACGGCGCCGTGATGGAGGAGCTCTCACCGCGGCTGTTCTCCTTCAACAGCCCCTATGGCGCCTGCCCCGACTGCCACGGCATCGGCCATCTGCGCACGTTCACGGCCCAGCGGGTGATTCCCGATCCCTCCCTGCCGGTGTATGCCGCCGTGGCCCCCTGGGCCGAGAAGGACAACGCCTATTACTTCTCCCTGCTCTACTCCGTGGGGGAGGCCTTCGGCTTCGAGATCAAGACCCCCTGGAACCAGCTCAGCGAGGAGCAGCAGACGGTGCTGCTGCACGGCTCAAAGGAGCCGATTGCCATCCAGGCGGACAGCCGCTACCGCAAGGCCCAGGCCTATGAGCGGCCGTTCGAGGGGATCCTGCCGATCCTGGAGCGCCAGCTGCGTGACGCCAGCGGTGAGGCGGTGCGCCAGAAGCTGGAGAAGTACCTGGAACTCGTGCCCTGCGCCAGTTGCCATGGTCTGCGCCTGAAGCCCGAGGCCCTGGCGGTGAGGGTGGGGCCGTTCCGGATCCATGAGCTCACCAGCAGCAGCGTGGGGGAGAGCCTGCGCCGCATCGAGCAGCTGATGGGCGTTGGTGAGAGCGAGGGGGCGGAGCCGCTGCTCAGTCCGCGGCAGATCCAGATCGGCGATCTGGTGCTGCGGGAGATCCGCATGCGGCTGAAGTTCCTGCTCGATGTGGGGCTCGACTACCTCAGCCTCGATCGCCCGGCTATGACCCTCTCCGGGGGCGAGGCCCAGCGGATCCGTCTGGCCACCCAGATCGGTGCCGGTCTCACCGGGGTGCTCTATGTGCTGGATGAGCCCAGCATCGGCCTGCACCAACGGGACAACGACCGCCTGCTGGCCACCCTGCTGAAGCTGCGTGACCTCGGCAACACCCTGATCGTGGTGGAGCACGACGAGGACACGATCCGTGCCGCTGACCACCTCGTGGACATCGGCCCCGGCGCCGGTGTCCACGGCGGCAGGATCGTGGCGGAAGGCCAGCTCCAGGACCTGCTGGAGGCCCCCGATTCCCTCACCGGGGCCTACCTCAGTGGGCGCCGTGCGATTCCCACACCCGCCGAGCGCCGCCAGGGGGGCTCCCGCCGCATCGCTCTGGTGGGCTGCGAGCGCAACAACCTCGATGGTTTTTGCGTGGATGTGCCCCTGGGCCGGCTGGTGTGCGTCACCGGCGTGAGTGGCAGCGGCAAGAGCACCCTGGTGAACGAGCTGCTGCACCCCGCCCTGGAGCACAAGCTCGGCCTCAAGGTGCCGTTCCCCGCCGGCCTGGCCGAGTTGCGGGGCATCAAGGCGATCGACAAGGTGATCGTGATCGACCAGAGCCCGATCGGCCGCACGCCCCGCTCCAACCCGGCCACGTACACGGGTGCCTTCGATCCGATCCGCCAGGTGTTCGCCGCCACCGTGGAGGCCAAGGCCCGCGGCTATCAGGTGGGTCAGTTCAGCTTCAACGTCAAGGGTGGCCGCTGCGAGGCCTGCAGCGGCCAGGGGGTGAACGTGATCGAGATGAATTTCCTGCCTGATGTCTATGTGCAGTGCGACGTGTGCAAGGGCGCCCGCTACAACCGCGAGACCCTGCAGGTGACGTACAAGGGCCACACCATCGCCGAGGTGCTGCAGATGACGGTGGAGCAGGCCGCCGAGGTGTTCAGCGCCATCCCCCAGGCGGCCGATCGCCTGCGCACCCTGGTGGATGTGGGCCTGGGCTACGTGAAGCTGGGGCAGCCGGCCCCCACCCTTTCAGGGGGCGAGGCCCAGCGGGTGAAGCTGGCCACCGAGCTCTCGCGGCGGGCCACCGGCAAGACCCTCTATCTGATCGATGAGCCCACCACGGGTCTCAGCTTCTACGACGTGCACAAGCTGATGGAGGTGATGCAGCGGCTGGTGGACAAGGGCAACTCGATCCTGGTGATCGAGCACAACCTCGATGTGATCCGCTGCGCCGACTGGGTGATTGACCTCGGTCCCGAAGGCGGCGACCGCGGTGGCTCCATCGTGGTGTGCGGCACCCCGGAGCAGGTGGCGGAGCACCCCACCAGTCACACGGGGCACTACCTGCGCCATGTGCTGGCCCAGCATCCAGCCGAGGCCCGGGCGGCGTGTGCCGGGGCTGCCTGAGCCAGCCCCCGCTCAGTCAGCCCCGCTGCCACCACCAGATCTGTGGCAAGGTCAGGCTGCCTTCCCCACGGGTAGTGGTTTCCCCTAGGCTGGAGAGGATCACAAGTCGAGTCGATCAGCCATGCGTGCTCTGGTCAGATCACTGGCCGACAGCCTGATTCTCGATGCCCAGGCTGAGCTGCAACCGGCCCCCTGGGTCTACACCGCAGCGATCCGCTCCTCTGCCGATCTGGTGGCCTCCCTCACTGGTATCGCCTGCCTGGCCCGTGAGCTCGGCTTCACCCGGGATCCGGAAACCCTCTACGCCGACGATGGCTGCAGTGCCAGCTACCACGTGGACCATGCCCAGCAGGCGATCAGTCTCGCGGTGACCTGCCATCCCCTGCGTGAGACCGTGTCCCTCGCCCTCAGCGGCGTCAGCCGCGACGACACCTATGCGAGTTTCCAGCAGGTGGAAGCGACCCTGTTCGGTTGTTGCTGAGGGGCTGCGGTAACGGCTCCCCAGCAGAGGATCGGCCAGGATGCTGCCTCCTGACCAGCATCAGGACTCCATCCAGCCCACCCTCAGGAATCGTCTGACGGCTCCCCCCACTCCACGATGTTGCGCCGTTTTCTGCCAGCCCTGGCCTCCCTCCCCCTGCTGCTCGGGGCAGCCCCCGCCCGGGCCATCGACGAGGTGGTGCTGCAGCTGCCTTTGATCGACTTCGGTTTCACCGTGCGGCTCAGCGAATTCGAGAATCCTGAACGTTTCTGGGCCGGCACCAGCGACCTGGCTGAACTGAACCGTGCCACCAATGGGGCCGTGGACCGGCAGATGCGGGCCATCTTCGACACGCCGTTGCCGGTGCAGACCCGCGACGTGGTGAGCCAGGCCGCCGGATCGCCCCTGCTTCAGCAGGTGTTGCTGGCAGCCTCGGCCCTCGGCCAGGTGGATGGACTGCCGCTCGACGCCTCTGGGCAGGAGCTCACCGAGGTGCTGAACCGGGCCAGCACCGACGGCCAGATCACCCTCTACACGCTGCTGCGGGCCATCCCCGGCGAGTCGGTCACCGTGGATCTCCCGGGCGCCGTGGCCAGTCTGCAGCGGCTGACCCGGCAGCAGAGCCAGGCCCGGGCCCTGGTGGAGAGCGTTCCAGCGGCCAGCGTGGCGCCGGCACGCAGCGCCCCTGGATCCCGACCGGTGCGGCGCAGTGTGCGCACCATGGCCGCACCCCACCGCGACACGCCGCTGGAGGTGGTGCTCGTGGAGCCCAGCTCGGGGGCCAATGGCCGCGTGGTGGTGATCTCCCATGGCCTCTGGGACAGTCCGGAGGCCTTCGAGGGCTGGGCCTCCCATCTCGCCAGCCATGGCTACAGCGTGGCCCTGCCGAACCACCCCGGCAGCGACGCCACGCAGCAGAAGGCGATGCTCTCGGGTCAGACGCCCCCTCCGGGGCCCGAAGAGCTGCGGCTGCGGCCTCTGGATGTCTCGGCGGTGATCGATGGCATGGAAGCCTCCAGGGTGGTGGTGCTGGGCCATTCCTGGGGGGCCACCACGGCCCTGCAGCTGGCCGGCACGCAACCCAGTTCCAGGTTGCTGCTGGAGCGCTGCGACGACCTCGGCGATCCGGAGCGCAACATCAGCTGGGTGCTGCAGTGCAGCTTTCTCAGCTCCGCCGATCAGGCGAGTCTCGCGGATCCGCGGGTGATCGCGGTGATGGCGGTGAGCGCCCCCGCCAGCCTGCTCTTCGACTACGGCGCCGGGGCAGGGATGCAGGCCAGGGCCCTGGTGGTGACCGGCAGCCGTGACTGGGTGGTGCCCCCGGATCCGGAAGCACTGGATCTGGTTCCCCCGGTGCTGCGGTTCGGCCATCAGCTCGTGGCGGCCGACGGCGGCGATCACTTCAATCTGCGGGCTGAGGCTGGCGGCAACGGTGGTCCGCTGCGCGGCCTGGTGCTGGCCTGGAGCGATGCTGCCTTTGCGGCCGGTGCAGCGGCGAAGCCAGCACTCCAGGCGCCCCCCCTGCTGGGGCCTGGAGGCTGGGGCAACACCGACATCCCGCTGATCCTGATGCCGAGCCCCACCCCCTGAGGGGAGCCTGCTGGGCCCAGGCCGCGGAACCTAAAATGCAGGGTTGTCGTAGGCGCCCTGCCCGCTGGCGCTGCTGCGCTCTGAGAGGGTGTGGCTGGGGAAGTCGTCCAGGCTGTGGCTTGGCAAGTCGTCAACCGGGGCCGGGTAATTCACATTGCTGTCGGGCATCCAGTAGCTCAGGTCGTTGTGCCAGAACAGGCGACCCGGCACCTGGGCTGAGGTCAGGCTTGGGGTGGCAGCCATGGCAGACACGAGCTGACCCATCTCGATCAGCGACAGGTCGGTCTGGATGTCATCGCCGGCGATCTCCGCCAGTTCCGGCACCCGGGAAAAGCCACTGGGTTGAATCAGCTTGCGAAACACCTCGGAGAGCACCAGTTTCTGCCGCTGCATCCGGCCCAGGTCGCCCAGTTCATCGTTCCGGTAGCGCAGGAAGCCCTCCAGGCTCTCGCCCCTGAGCAACTGGGGTCCGGGATAGAGGTCGATGTAGAGGCCCTGGGCGTTGTCGATGTAGTACATCCGCTTGGGCACATCCACCTCGATGCCACCGAGCGCCTCGGCCAGGCGTTCCACGGCCCTCAGGTTCACCCGCAGGTAGCGCTCCACCGGGCGATCGAGCAGCCGCCCCAGCTCCCGCTTGGTGGTGTCGATGCCACCGAAGGCGTAGAGGGCGTTGGCCTTGATCACCCCCAGGTCCTCGGATTCCACGAAGGTGTCGCGAGGCACCTGGGTCAGCTGGGTGCTGCCATCCTTCACCTGCAGGATGAACATCACATCGGTATTGTCGGCCACCCGGTCGGTGCCGAGCACCAACACCTGGCGGTTGCCATTGGCAAACGGGTTCACGATCGTGGCCAGCTGCTCCTTCGGAGCGTTCAGCCAGGGGCCCAGGGCCTGGCTCAGCAGCCCTGGCAGAGGTCCAGCCATCGCCACACCGCAGGCGAGGCCCACGCTGAAGGGAATCAGCGGCAGCCTGCGGCGACGGCCAGGCGTGCCCTCCTTTGGCGTCCCAACGCCGCGGCGCCGCTGGCCAAGCACCGTGAGGCGGCCTGGTTCCCTGGCTTCGTGGTGTGGGGGAACCTGTTGGGCCTGGCTCATGATGCTCCTGTCGCGCGCACCATAAGGGGCCCAAGCCCGTTGCACCAGGGTCAGCCGGCCACAACGTTCACCTGGCTGGCGGCCCGGTCCGCGCCTTGGCGGGCCGCCTCCACACTGCTGCCGCGGGCCAGGGCCACCCCCATGCGGCGATGGGGGCGCGCCGTGGGCTTGCCGAACAGCAGCACCTGGGTGCCTGGCTCCACCAGGGCTTGCGCCACTCCCGTGTAAGCCACGGCCTCCAGGTCGCGATCCGCCAGGATCACCCGGCTGGCTGCGGGCCCCAGGCTCTCGATCGCCGGGATCGGCAGCCCCAGCACGGCCCGCAGGTGCAGCTCGAATTCACTCAGGTTCTGCCCGATCAGGGTCACCAGGCCGGTGTCGTGGGGGCGGGGGGACAGCTCGGAGAACACCACCTCCAGCTCTGCGTTGCCGTTCCCGTCCGCCCGGCGGCAGAGAAAGAACTCCACCCCGAACAGCCCCGCTCCCCCCAGGTTGTCGGTGACCCGCTGGGCCATGGCAGTCGCCTGGGCCAGGGCGCCTGCGCCGATGGCCGCGGGCTGCCAGCTGCACTGATAGTCGCCCCGTTCCTGGATGTGACCGATCGGAGGGCAGAACAGGGTGGGACCCTGCCACTGCTTCACGGTGAGCAGGGTGATCTCCAGCGCGAAGTGGAGAAACTCCTCCACGATCACCCTGGTGCCCGTGCCGCGTGCGCCGGCCTGGGCGGCGTCCCAGGCCGCCGCGATCTGCTCTGGCTCTCGCACCACGCTCTGCCCCTTGCCGGAGGAGCTCATCACCGGCTTCACCACCACGGGCCAGCCGAGCGGCTCGGCGGCGGCGGCCAGCTCCTCGGCGCTCTCGGCGTAGGCGAAGCGGGCCGTGCGCAGCCCCAGCTGCGTGGCGGCCAGATCGCGAATCCGGTCGCGGTTCATGGTCATGGCCGTGGCCCTGGCCGTGGGAATCACGGTGATGCCCTCGGCCTCCAGCTCCGCCAGGGCGTCCACCGCCAGGGCTTCGATTTCCGGGATCACCAGATCCGGCCGGTGGGCGCGCACCACCCGGCGCAGGGCATCGGCGTCTGTCATCGCCACCACTTCGGCGTGGTCGGCCACCTGCATCGCCGGGGCGCCGGGATAGCGGTCCACCGCCACCACGCGGCAGCCCAGGCGCTGGGCCGCGATCGCCACCTCCTTGCCCAGTTCACCACTGCCGAGCAGCAGCACCGTGCGGGGGAAAGAGCTGGTCATGATCCTGCGGTGTGGGCTGGTGCCGATCCTCCCTTACCCGGCTGCCGCCCACACCCTGCTAGAGAGAGCACCATCAGCGGCAGGGAGCCATGGGCAGCCTGATCGGATTCAGCACGGCGGCCGACACAGCTGATGGACTGGTGTTCGGCTGGGACATCAGCACCTTCCAGAACGGTGCCCTGCTCTATCTGGGCCTGTCCTCCCTGGCCTTCGTGGTGGTGTGGGTGCTGGGCTACCTGCGCAGCCGCTGAACGGCTGTGGCTCAGGTGTCGTCGCCAGCCGCCTCCTCGCCGCTCCAGAGGGCAAGCTGGCGCACGGCCGGCTCCTCGCTCACGAAGCCGTAGGCCTCAAACACGGCCGGATCGCTGTGGGTGATCCTCTGGCCTTCCGGCCCGAGCTGGAGGCAGAAGCCTTCGCGGGCCATGCGTCGCATCAGCAGGGCGGCCTCCTCGAAGCGGGCGGCCATCGCTTCGAGGCTGGCGCAGTCCGCGGTCAGACCACTCTCGTTCCAGATGAAATAGGCCATGCGACGGACGCCCGGGAAACAGCGGCATTCAGAGGGCTCAGGGCAGCAGCACCAGGCCCAAGACCACCAGTAGCAGGCTCGCGCCCCAGAAACGGATCACCACCTGCTCTTCCCCCAGCCCGCCCAGCTCGAAGTGGTGGTGCAGGGGAGCCATGCGTAACAGGCGTCGACCCTGGCCATCGGCACCCTTGGTGGCCTTGAACACCCACACCTGGGCGATCACCGAGAGCGATTCCGCCAGAAACACGCCTCCCATCAGCAGCAGGGGCCAGAGACTGTTGCTGAGCAGGGCGACGGCGCTGAGGGCCGCCCCCATCGCCAGGGAGCCGGTGTCGCCCATGAACAGCCTGGCCGGGTGGCGGTTGTGGGCGAGGAAGCCGAGCCAGCAGCCGGCCATGGCCACGCAGAAGGCCGCCAGCGCTGGATCCCCCTCGTGGCCGCGCAGCATCAGCTGCAGCCCCAGGCCGGTGAACACCACCGCACCGCAGCCGGCCGCCAGGCCGTCGAGGCCATCGGTGAGGTTCGTGGCGTTGCTCTCGGCCAGGAACACGAACAGGCCCAGGGCCAGATCAGCAGCCCCAGGGGCAAAAGCCAGCCCAGGGGCAGGGCCACGCTGATCGGCTCAGGGCCACCCAGCCACTGGCCCTGCCAGGTCCAGAGCAGGAACAGCACGGCCGCCCCCGCCTGGAGCAGCAGCTTCCCCCGGGGCTTGAGCCCGGTGTTGGTGCGGCGGGTGAGGCTGCGCCAGTCGTCGACCGCGCCGATCGCCATGTAGGCCAGGGTGATCGCCGCCACGGCCAGCAGGCGCGGATCGGCAGGGCTGATCAGCCCCCCCACGATCACCCCCACCGGCACCACCAGCAGGCCCCCCATGGTGGGGGTGCCGGCCTTGGTCAGGTGGGCCTGGGGGCCGTCCTCCCGGATCACCTGCCCCATCTTGAGGCGCTTCAGCCTGGGCACCCCCCATGCCGTGACGAGCGCCGCGACCAGGGCCGCCAGCAGCAGCGGAGCCGTGAGCATCGAGTTGGCGATGAAGCGATCGCTCGCCAGGCAGGCAGCCAGCAACAGCAGGCCGAGCAGCACAGCCGCCCGCTGGCTGCTGCCGGAGCGGGGAGGAGCGGTAGGGGTCACTGTCACCGGCAATGGTCGCCCCAGTGTCCCTGACGACCTGACGTCAGTCTTCCCAGGCTTCGTCCTGCTGCTCGTCGGCCTGGTTGTACTCCTCCTTCTCGCCCATCAGCGCCGAGAGCTCCTCTTCCTCCACGGTGCTCACATCGGTGGAGGCGGTTTCCTCGTCCGCCACCAGGCGGCCACTGGATTCCAGCCAGCTCAGCAGATCGGGCTCATCGCGCAGGGGCAGCACCGGCGCCAGCTCCTGGCGGCCGTAGCGGGTGAGCGAGGGGTTGATGCTGTCGAGACGGCTGAGGCTGGAAGGGGAGAGCGTGCTCATGCAATCAGGCGTCCGGAGGATGGCGGCGGCCCTGGAGCTGCCGCAGGCCTGCAGTAGGCCAATCCATTACCTTAGCCGTTGGGCTTGCCAGCAACACTCCATGCCAGTCCCGGCCCCTGTTGCCCCCGGCCCGTTCCGCTCGGTGCTGCGCCTGTGGGCCCTCGCCCTGGCCGTGAGCGCGGGCCTGAGTGCTGCCGGCGAGCGCTGGCCCCGTCCCCTGCCGGTGGATCCCGCCCTGGTCACCCTGCTGCTGCTGGGTCTGCCCCTGCTGGTGGGGCTCTGGCTGCTGCTGCGCTGGCGACTCCCCGCTGAGCCTGCACTGGGCACCCAGGCAGACCACGGTGGAGAATCGGGCGACTGAGCACATGGAGCGCTGTTGATGGGCCGGGCCAAGAAGGCTGTACTGGCGTATTCCGGCGGGGTGGACACCAGCGTCTGCATCCCCTACCTGATCAAGGAGTGGGGCGTGGAGGAGGTGATCACCTTCGCTGCCGACCTGGGCCAGGGTGACGAGCTGGAGCCGATCCGCCGCAAGGCCCTCGCTGCCGGCGCGGCCCAGTCGCTGGTGGGCGATCTGATTGAGCCCTTCATCCGTGAGTTCGCCTTTCCAGCGATTCGGGCCAATGCCCTCTACGAAGGCCGCTACCCGCTGTCCACGGCGTTGGCACGGCCGCTGATCGCCCGCCGGCTGGTGGAGATCGCCCGGGAGCTGGGCGCTGACGCGGTGGCCCACGGCTGCACCGGCAAGGGCAACGATCAGGTGCGCTTCGATGTGGCCATCGGTGCCCTGGCCCCCGACCTCAAGGTGCTCACCCCGGCGCGGGAGTGGGGCATGAGCCGCGAGCAGACCATTGCCTACGGCGAGCGCTGTGGCATCCCCTCGCCGGTGAGCAAGGGCTCCCCCTACTCGATCGACCTCAACCTGCTGGGTCGCTCGATCGAGGCGGGCCCCCTCGAGGATCCGGCCGTGGAGCCCCCCGAGGAGGTGTTCGCCATGACTCGCTCGGTGCAGGACGCCCCGGCGGAGCCCCAGACGATCACGGTGGACTTCGAGCACGGTGACGCCGTGGCGATCGACGGCGAACGGCTCGACCCGGTGAGCCTGATCCGCCGCGCCAATGCCCTGGCCGGCCTGCATGGCTTCGGGCGGCTGGACATCATGGAGAACCGGGTGGTGGGCATCAAGAGCCGCGAGATCTACGAAACCCCTGGATTGCTGCTGCTGATCCGCGCCCACCAGGAGCTCGAGAGCCTCACTCTGGCGGCCGACGTGCTGCGCACCAAGCGTCAGCTGGAGCAGCAGTGGGCCGATCTGGTGTATCAGGGCCTCTGGTTCGGCCCGCTCAAGGACGCCCTCGATGGCTTCTTCGAGCGCACGCAGCGGGGGGTGAACGGCTCCGTGCGGGTGAGGCTGCACAAGGGCAATGCGATCGTCGTGGGGCGCAGCAGCGCCAACGACAGCCTCTACGTGCCGGACATGGCCACCTATGGCGCCGAAGACCTGTTCGATCACCGGGCTGCCGAGGGGTTCATCTACGTGTGGGGTCTGCCCACCAGGCTCTGGGCCGCCCGTCACAGGACGAGCCCCTGACGACCGCCGACCTGGCTGCAGGTCAGCGGCCCCAGGCTCAGGGGGGGGCAGGGCCCAGCCCGAGGGCGTGGCGCAGAGCCCCGCCGAGACCCTCTCGGGACGGCGGAGCGGCCTCCACCGGGGCCAGAGCCGGGGCTTCGGCATCGGGGGCAGGTGCCTGCAGCAGCTGCTGCCGCAGCAGCCTGTTCTCAGCCAGCAGCCGTTCGCGGTGACCCAGCATCGGCTTCAGCCGCTGTTCAAAGCGCTGCTCGAAGATTTCCGGCAGGCTCTCAAGCAGGCCTCGATGGGCGTCCAGCTGCTCCCGGATGGCATCGAGCTGCTGCTGCAAAGTGCTCAACCTCTGGTTGAGATGGTCAGCCTGGGCAGCTTTGTTGTGAGGCTGGGGGGATTTTCCTTGACCCATTGTCGCGATCCGTGGGTGCACTGTTCAGCGCACCCGGGCTGAGGAGACGGTGGGAACTGGCTCAGGCCGAGACCGGCTGAGGGGAGCCCTCGCTGGCGGCACCGGGCGCGACCCGGGGAGCCGGCATGGGGCCGTCCTGCTTGACGGTGAGGTAGCGGATCACATCTTCTGAGAGGCGCATGGCCCGCTCCAGCAGGGCGACCTGCTGGCCGTCACCGTTGTGGTTCAGCTGGACGTAGACCCCTTCGCGGTGCTTGTTGATCGTGTAGGCCAGGCGGCGCTTGCCACGCATCTGGCAGTCGAGCACCTCAGCGCCGGCCTCCACGACCAGATCACGGTATTTGGTGATGTGGCTCTCCACCTCTTCCTCCGGGATGTCCGGACGAAGGATGTACATCGTTTCGTAATAAGGCTGCGTCATGGGGTCGCCGTGTCGGGAAAGCCGCGCGGGGCAGAAGGAGGGCGGTGGCCGATGGCGAGAGGCCATCAGCGACGGACTGCCCAACCTATCAGCGCAGCCGCAGGGCCCACTCAGTAGAGCTGCATGCGCACGGCGGCGGAGACGGCGGGCAGGTCGGCCTCCTCGCCCCGCAGGCTCTGCACGATCCCGAAGGCCACCAGCACCAGGGCCCCCAGGAACACCGTGTTGCTGAGGGTGCGCAGGGCGAAGCCAGCCCCCAGGGGTGCCAGCAGGATGCTGAACACCAGCGACACCAGCACCAGCACGATGTCGATCAGAATGGCCTGCAGCACGCTGAAGCGGATCAGGTAGGGCACGCGCTGGTTGCGCACCACCGCGAGGAACAGCACCAGGAACACCAGGAAGCCGCCGAAGGGCACCGCCTGCTGCAGCAGGGCCACCGGCAGGGCCGGCGCAGCGAGCCACTGCAGCAGCGGAAACATGGCGAACAGGCTGCGCCCGAATGGCAAGGCATCTGCCCAGGGCAGGAGATAGGCCAGGGCGGCCAGCAGTCGCTGCCACAGCGGGGCGCCTTGCATGGTGGAACGCACAACGGATCAGCGCAGGCTAGGGAGTGCCGGCCAGGGCGCGTTCCGCCGCGGCGCGCATCGCCTCCACCGGCACCGCCTCGCGGCCGCTCCACAGCCGCAGCGCCGCCGCCCCCTGCTGCACCAGCATCTCCAGCCCATCGATGCCATGGCAGCCGCGTTCGGCGGCGGCCCGCAGCAGGGCGCTGGGGCGGGGCGTGTAGATCAGGTCGTAGACCCAACAGCCGCTGCCCAGGCCAGCGAGGGCTGCGGCCTCCAGCGGGCAGGCCAGGGCGGCGGCTGGCTGGCCGGGCGAGGCCATGCCCACCGGCGTGGTGTTCACCACCAGCTGGCTGGCCGGCAGCAGGGCCGGCAGCTCCTCCCAGCTGCTCCCTCCGAGCTGGGGTGCCCAGCTGCGGCAGGCCTCCAGCAAGGCCTGCCGCCCCGCGGCACGGCGGCCCACCACCTGGATCGAGGCGCAGCCGAGCTCCACCAGGCCCGCCACCACGGCCCGGGCGCTGCCGCCGCAGCCCAGCACCAGCGCCCCGCTGCCCTGCCAGCTGCCGGCCGGCCGCAGCGGCGCCAGGAAGCCCTCCACATCGGTGTTGGTGCCCAGCCAGCCCCCCTGGCTGCGGCGCACCAGGGTGTTCACGGCCCCCACCCTGGCGGCCAGGGGGCTGAGTTCGGCGCAGAGCGGCGCCACGGCCTGCTTGTGGGGCAGGGTCACGTTGAGGCCGCGGCAGTCGAGGGCCTCCAGGGCGCCGACCACGGCGGCCAGGCTCTCGGCCGGCGTGGGCAGGGCCAGGTAGATCCAGTCGAGCCCCAGGGCGGCCAGGGCGGCGTTGTGCATCGCCGGCGAGAGCGAGTGCCGCACCGGATCGCCCAGCACCCCCACCAGGGCCGTGGACGCGGAGATCGGCGGGGCCATCACGGGCTTGGGCGGCAGGGGCGGCCCCAAAACCGTAAGCGCCTGTTCGGGAACCACACCTCGCCTGTCACCGTCCCCTCTGATGAGGATGGATGAACGCACAACGAACCACTGAGGAGGTGGACATTCATGGGAAAGGTTGTTGGTATTGACCTCGGCACCACAAACAGCTGCGTCGCCGTGATGGAGGGCGGCAAGCCCACGGTGATCGCCAATGCGGAGGGCTTCCGCACCACCCCTTCGGTGGTGGCGTACACCAAGAACCAGGACCAGCTGGTGGGGCAGATCGCCAAGCGCCAGGCGGTGATGAACCCTGAAAACACCTTCTATTCGGTGAAGCGCTTCATCGGCCGCCGGGTGGATGAGGTGAATGAAGAGTCGAAGGAAGTGAGCTATGGCGTGGAGAAGGCCGGCTCCAACGTGAAGGTGAAGTGCCCGGTGCTCAACAAGCAGTTCGCCCCGGAGGAGGTGAGCGCCCAGGTGCTGCGCAAGCTGGCAGAAGACGCCGGCAAGTACCTCGGTGAAACGGTCACCCAGGCGGTGATCACCGTGCCCGCCTACTTCAACGATTCCCAGCGCCAGGCCACCAAGGA
The DNA here is from genome assembly GCF_015207615.1 of Cyanobium sp. LEGE 06113. Lineage (NCBI taxonomy): Bacteria > Bacillati > Cyanobacteriota > Cyanophyceae > Synechococcales > Prochlorococcaceae > Cyanobium > Cyanobium sp. LEGE 06113. The sequence continues at coordinate 80,718 of NZ_JADEWM010000008.1, forward strand.
CGCCGGCAAGATCGCCGGCCTGGAAGTGCTGCGGATCATCAACGAGCCCACGGCGGCGGCGCTGGCCTACGGCCTCGACAAGAAGAGCAATGAGCGCATCCTGGTGTTCGACCTCGGTGGCGGCACCTTCGACGTGTCGGTGCTGGAGGTGGGTGATGGCGTGTTTGAGGTGCTCTCCACCAGCGGTGACACCCACCTGGGCGGCGATGACTTCGACAAGGTGATCGTCGATTACCTGGCTTCCAGCTTCAAGAGCAACGAAGGCATCGACCTGCGCCAGGACAAACAGGCGCTGCAGCGTCTCACCGAAGCGGCAGAGAAGGCCAAGATCGAGCTCTCCAGCGCCACCCAGAGCGAGATCAACCTGCCCTTCATCACGGCCACGCCGGAGGGCCCCAAGCACCTCGATCTCACCCTCACCCGGGCCAAGTTCGAGGAGCTGGCCTCCAAGCTGATCGACCGTTGCCGCGTGCCGGTGGAGCAGGCCCTCAAGGACGCCAAGCTCTCCAGCAGCGAGCTCGACGAGGTGGTGATGGTGGGAGGGTCCACCCGCATCCCCGCCGTGCTTGAGCTGGTCAAGCGCGTTACCGGCAAGGCCCCCAACCAGACGGTGAACCCGGATGAGGTGGTGGCCGTGGGTGCTGCGATCCAGGGCGGTGTGCTCGCCGGTGAGGTGAAGGACATCCTGCTGCTGGATGTCACCCCGCTCTCCCTCGGGGTGGAGACCCTCGGCGGGGTGATGACCAAGATGATCACCCGCAACACCACCGTTCCCACCAAGAAGTCGGAGGTGTACTCCACCGCGGTGGACGGCCAGACCAACGTGGAGATCCACGTGCTGCAGGGTGAGCGCGAGATGGCCAGCGACAACAAGTCGCTCGGCACCTTCCGTCTCGACGGCATCCCCCCCGCCCCCCGCGGCGTGCCCCAGATCGAAGTGACCTTCGACATCGACGCCAACGGCATCCTCAGCGTGACCGCCAAGGACAAGGGCAGCGGCAAGGAGCAGAGCATCTCGATCACCGGTGCCTCCACCCTCAGTGACAACGAGGTGGAGAAGATGGTGAAGGATGCCGAATCCAATGCCGCCGCCGACAAGGAGAAGCGCGAGCGCATCGACCTCAAGAACCAGGCCGAAACCCTGGTGTATCAGGCCGAGAAGCAGCTCGGCGAACTCGGCGACAAGGTGGGCGCCGAGGACAAGAGCAAGGTGGAGACCTCCTCCGCCAAGCTCAAGGAGGCCCTGGAGAAGGAAGACTTCGACACCATCAAGTCTGAACTTGAGGTGCTGCAGCAGGCGCTCTATGCGGCCGGTGCCGCTGTGTATCAGCAGGCCGCAGGAGCTGAGGCGGCTGCGGCTGGCGCCAATGGCAATGGCACGTCCGCCGATGCCGCTGCCGCTGCCTCCAGCGACGACGTGATCGACGCCGAATTCACCGAGAGCAAGTGAGCTGGCCGGGGAGGTGCTCCCTCCCCGAGACTCCTCTCCCAACGCCCCATGAAAAAACTCCCCCAGATGGGGGAGTTTTTTGTGGATGCACCTATGAGAGAGAAGACCAGGGGTGAGCGAGAGGACCAGGCTCACCCGCCGGTTCACCTGGTCGAGGGGCTCACTCCGAGATCATGGCCACCGCCGCCTTGGCTTTCTCCACAACCGAGGGGGGCAGGGTCACATAGCCCAGCTCCGGTGCCAGGGACTGGAACGGCTCGGAGAGCGTGGTGTTGAACACCTTCTGCAGCAGGGGGGTCTTGTCGCCGTTGCCGCTCTTGTAGGCCAGGATCCAGGTGAAGGTGACGATCGGGTAACCCTTGGCAGGATTGGGGTTGCTGCCGGTGAGATCCTCACCCAGGTCGATCGAGGCGAGGGCTTCGCTCTCGGTGGCATTGGTGGGCATCACAATCTCGCCGGAGCCGTTTTCCAGCGCCGCCGCCTGGAGGGGATCCTTGACGAAGGCCACTTCCACGTAGCCGATGCCCCCGTCGAGCTGGGTGAGCTGGGCGGACACGCCCTCATTGCCCTTGGCACCCACGCCGGTGGGCCAGTTCACGGCCTTGTCGGCGCCGGGGCCGGCCTTCCATTCCGGGCTCACGGCAGCCAGGTGGTTGGTGAAGTTGAACGTGGTGCCCGAGCCGTCGGAGCGGTGCACGATGGTGATCTTCTTGTCGTCGCAGCCCAGCTCGTTGAAGTTGGTGATCTTGCCGAGGAAGATGTCGCCGAGCTGTTTCTGGGTGAGCTTGAGCTCGCAGCCGGGGTTGTTGTAGGCCACGGCAATGGCTCCGGCGGTCATCGGGATCTGGAGCACGCCGCGGGGCATCTTGGCGATCTCTTCCTCATCCATCGGCGCATCGGAGGCGCCGAAATCCACGGTTTCAGCCAGGAACTGACGCACCCCGGCCCCGGAACCCACGGACTGGTAGTTGACGTTGACGCCATCGGCGCTCATGTCCTTGAACCAGCGCTGGTAGATGGCCGAGGGGAAGGAGGCCCCGGCTCCGTTGAGGGTACCGGTGATGTCGCCCCCGCCTCCGCCGGTGCCGCCGCAGGCAGCGACCGAGAGGGTGAGGCCCGAGAGGGCAAGAGCGGCGGTGGAGCGGCGCAACAGGCCGGGAAGCATGGTCATGACTGCGGTGGCGGTGAAGAGAGGGAACGACGTCACCGTTTTGACCGTACGCAAGTCTGGCCCCGCTGGGATTAACGCCTTCTTAAGGGCGAGGCGTCGTCTGCTCGATCTGCTCCAGCACCCAGGCGGCCGAGGCCGGGGCCAGCAGCACCCCGTTGCGGTAGTGGCCGCTCACCAGCCACAGGCCCGGTTGCAGCTGCTCGTGCAGCGGGGCTGGCCGGCCCACGGGCCTGGCCCGGCAGCCCTGCCATGCCTCCACCACGCTGGCCTGCTCCAACCAGTCGAGGCCGGCGTCGCCCCAGTGGCGCAGCCGCGCCTGCTGGTCGGGATCGGCCCGGCTGCCTGCGTCCAGGGTGGCGCCCAGCCAGAAGGTCGCTTCAGCCCCCAGGTCGGGCCGGGGCACCAGGTTGAGGCCGCGCCACACGGCCACCCCGGGCCAGGTCCAGGGGCCTGGGGCGGAGCGCCGCAGGGCGAGGGCCTGGCCGAGCACCGGCTCCATCGCGGGGCTGGATCCCAGCGACTGCAGCAGAGCAGGGCTGGCCAGACCGGCGGCCAGCACCACGTGGGCCAGCCCAGCCACCACCTCGCCGCCCTCCAGCAGCAGCCGCCAGCGCCCCGGACCGTCGCGCTCAATGGCGCCCACCCTCTGACCCGCCGTGGTCAAGCCGCTGTCACGGCCGTCGGCCAGCAGGGCGGCCATGGCGGCAGGGGGATCGATCTGGCCATCCAAGGGCGAATGGAGTGCCCCGATCGCCCCCGCGGGCAGGGCCGGCTGCAGCGTGGACAGCCGCTCGCGATCCCACAGCTCCAGCGCCAGGCCCAGCTGCTGCCGCTCGGCCACCAGCGCCTGTTGCCGCTGCCATTCCTCAGGCTCGGCGGCCAGCCACAGCAGCCCCTGGCGCCGGGGCACCGGCTGACCGCGCTCCGCCAGCTCCTGCAGCCAGCTGTGCCAGAGGGCCAGGCTCTGCTGACGCAGATTCCAGGCGCGGCCGCGGCTGCGGTGGAACACCTGCGCCATCAGCACCCCGAGGGCCGCGCCGCTGCCACTGCGCTGGCTGCCGCCGGCCAAGGCGTGCTTCTGGGTGAGGCCGGGGGCAGCAAGCGACGGGTCGATCAGCAGCACCCGGTGGCCCTTGCGCTGCAGCAGCCAGGCGCAGCACAGGCCCACCACGCCTGCCCCCACCACCGCCACGGACGGCGTGGGCCTGCTGGAAGCTGGCGAGGCGGCGTCAGCCAGGGGGGCCGTCAGGTCTGCTTGAGGTCGGCCTGCACCTGCTCGGGGAGGATCTGGGCGTAGCGGCCGAAGCCACTGGCCACCTTGATGTAGGACTTGCGCAGCTGTTCGCCGTCCTGGAGCCGGGCGGCCTCATCGAGCTGGGCCATGGACTGCTTGAGCTGGGCGGCCAGCTTCTCGGCCTCAGGACGATCGGCCGGCAGCAGACGCTGGTTGATGTAGCTCATCTGCCGCCCCACCTCCTGCATGGGTCCGCGCAGCAGATTGCGGGTGAAGGTCCAGTCGCGATCCCCCACCAACGTGGCCAGTTCGGGCAGGCGATCCCTGGCGGCCAGGAAGCCCTCGGCCTGGCGCTCGATCACGGCGATGTCCTCGGCGCTGAGGCTGGGGGGCTTGGCCTGGCTGCCGCTGCAGGCGCTGAGACCGAAGGTGAGCACTCCCACCAGGGCCACCAGGGCAAGACGCTTCAGCAGGGCACGAAGCGAGGAGACCATCTGGGCGGCCATGGGCGAGCAGCTTGGGCAGGGCTGACTGTACGTCGGTCCCCCCACGCAGACCCGGGGCCGCGGCGGAACCGGCGGGGTCTGGCGTCACAATGCCCCCTGTGCCGGGCCCAGGGCCGATGAGCGTGCCGAGCGCGATCCTGCAGCTGATCTGCCCCGACCGGCCGGGGCTGGTGAGCGAACTCTCCGGCTGGGTGGCCGCCAATGGCGGCAATATTCGTCATGCCGATCACCACACCGATCTCGGCGCCGGACTGTTCCTGAGCCGGATCGAGTGGGCCCTGGAGGGCTTCGGCCTGCCGCGGCAGAGCATCGCCCCGGCCGTGGCAGCCCTGGCCCGGCGACTCGACGGGGAGGGCCTGCTGCACTTCTCCGATGCCATCCCCAGGGCGGCCATCTTCGTGAGCCGTCAGGAGCACTGCCTGGTGGACCTGCTCTGGCGCGTGCGCGCTGGTGAGCTGCCCATGCAGGTTCCCCTGGTGGTGTCCAACCATCCGGACCTGCGGGAGCTGGCGGAGGGCTTCGGGGCGACCTACGTGCACGTGCCGGTGGCCGCCGCGGACAAGGAGGAGGCGGAAGCGGCCCAGCTGGCCCTGCTGCGCCAGCACGGCATCGAGCTGGTGGTGCTGGCCAAGTACATGCAGGTGCTCAGCTCCGACTTCCTGGAAGCCCTGGGCCGCGAGCCCGCCCAGGTGATCAACATCCACCACTCCTTTCTGCCCGCCTTCCAGGGGGCCCAGCCCTACCAGCGCGCCTGGCAGCGGGGGGTGAAGCTGATCGGTGCCACGGCCCACTACGTGACCGAGGAGCTGGACGGCGGTCCGATCATCGAGCAGGCCACCGTGCACGTGAGCCACCGCGATGAGGTGGAGGATCTGATCCGCAAGGGGCGCGATACGGAGCGCCTCGCCCTGGCCAGGGCTGTGCGTCTGCATCTGCGCCGCCAGGTGATGGTCTACCGCGGCAGGACGGCGGTGTTCGACTGAGCGGGCTTCAGCGGCTCAGCTGCTGCCGGCTGCGGCAGGCTGCGGCGGGCATGCTCCGCCAGCACCGCCTGGCTCAGGGGGCCATCGAGGTGGTCCCAGGGCAGCACCCGCCCTGGCTCCCAGGTGGCGTGGACCACCGCGTCCCAGGCGGGTGGCAGCGGCAGGCCGGCGGGCCGTTGCACCGTGTCTGCCAGCACGGCCCGGTAGGCCCGTTTCCAACCCCCGAGGCTCTCGTGGCTGCCCCGGGCCGCCGCGATCACCGGTGCCAGGCGTCGGTCGCTGCGGGAGAGCAGGGCCTGGATCACACTCCAGCCGTAGCTCTCGGGGCGCAGCTCGACGCCCTTGGGCCGCAGCCGCTTGGCCAGCCGCTTGAGGTGCTGTTCGGCCTCAGGCCTCACCCCCTGCCACTGGAAGGGGGTGTGGGCCTTGGGCACGAAGGTGCTCACGCCCAGGCTGAGCCTCAGGCCTGGGGTGGCCTTCTTGAGCTGGAGCAGCAGATCGGCGGTGGCCTCGATGTCGGCTTCCGTTTCCGTGGGCAGGCCCGCCATGCCGTAGAGCTTCAGGCCGCTGAGACCTCCCTCGCGGGCATAGCGGGCCGCGGCGAAGATCTCCTCGGTGGCGAGTTTCTTGTTCACCAGCTCGCGCATGCGCTCGCTGCCGCTCTCGATGGCGATCGTGAGCGATTTGCTGCCCCGCTTGGCCAGGATCCGGCCCAGTTCCGGCGTCACCGTGGCGGCCCGCACCGAGCTCACGCTGACGCGGGTGCCCTCGAAGCGATCGCCATCCAGCCACTGCAGCAGCTCGGCGAACTGGGGGTGCTGGGTCACCGAGGCCCCCAGCAGCCCGAGTCGCTGGGTCACGGCCAGGCCGGCCTCCACCGCCGGGATCAGGCCGTCGTCCAGGGAGGGGGTGCGGAAGGGAAGGGTGAGGTAGCTCGCCAGGCAGAAGCGGCACAGCTCCGGGCAGCTGCGCACCACTTCCACCATGTGGATCGAGGGCCAGGCCGCCTCGGGGGTGACCACCATCGAATGGCTCAGGGTGTTCCCCTGCCAGGTCTGTTTGGCCACCCGCTCAGGCAGGCCCGGTGCCAGCGGCCTCACCCCCAGCAACGTGCCGTCGGGGGCGTACTCCGGCCGGTAGAGCGACGGCACATAGATCCCGGGCACCTGGGCCAGCCGGGCCAGCCGTTCGGCTCGGGGAGCCTGTCGGCAGGCCTGCAGGGCCTCGATGAACGCCGGCAGCAGCAGTTCGCCGTCGCCCAGCAGCACGGCATCGAAGAAGGGGGCGAGGGGCTCGGGGTTGGCTGTGAGCACCGGCCCGCCGCCGAACACGATCGGATCGGTGTCGCCCCGCTCGCTGGCCCAGATCGGAATCCGCTCCTGCTCCAGCAGATCCAGCAACACCGGCCCGTCCAGCTCCCAGCTGAGCGACAGGCCGAACAGGTCGAGGGCCGCCCCGCGGCCGCGGCTGCGGCCATGGGGCGGATCGCCCTGGTCGGTGAACAGGCGGCGCACGTCCACGTCGATGCGGCGGGCCAGACTGGCCCACACCACCTGGTAGCCGAGGCTGGTGATCCCCACGCTGTAGCTGCTGGGGAAGGCCAGCACGGCCCGCAGGGCGCCAGCCTCGGGCTGGGCCGGCTCAAACAGCAGGGTTTCCTGGTGCAGGGGAAAGCGAGACCTTGGTCTCCCTAGCGTCTCACCCTGAGCAGGGGGGCGCTGCCCCCGCCTGCCTCACTTGCCGATCAGGGCTGAGAGCGGACCCATCAGCCCGGAGATGGCTGAGGAGGTTTCGCCCTCGGTCGGGTTGCCTTGGTCCACCGTGCTGATCAATTGCTGGGCACCCTGATCAATCATGGGCCACTTGTCCCCGGCCAGGGGCTGGATCACCGGGGCGGCCTTCTGCCACAGGGCTGAAAAACCGCCCAGGGTGGCCAGGGCCGACTGGAGGTTGCCGCTGTTGAGCTCGGTCTTGCCCTTGCCGAGCAGATCCAGCACCGGGGTCACGGCGGGGGTCAGGGCGGCCTGCCCGGTGGCGGTTGCGGCGTCCTTGACGGCATCCGGCATGGTCTGGCTCACCTGCTGGCAGCCGCTCAGCAGCAAACCCCCGGCCAGGGCTGCGGCGGCGAGTTTCGGCAGGGCTGGCTGGCGGACCATGGGGGCATCGCAACGTTCTCTATGAACGTATTGGCGATGGAACGGCCTGGCCACATCACTCCGGCTTCGTTTGCACGTCTTGATCTCCCTTGGTCCTGGGCACGGGGCGGGGGCGCAGCGGCACCGTGTTGAGCCGCAGGCTCTCCGAGCCGGAACTCCCCTCCCCTCCGCTGGTTTGCACCGGCACCATCAGCCGCTTGAACAGCGACTGGGGATGGAGCATCTGGGCCATCACCAGGCTGCCCAGGCAGGCGATCAGCACTGGCCGCAGGATCAGCAGATTCTTGGTCACGGCGAAGGTGAGAAAGGTGGCGCTGATCGGCGCCCGGGCGCAGGCGGCCATGAAGGCCCCCATGCCGGCGAACACGGCGGTGCTGGGCGCGTCCGGGCCCAGCTGTTCCACCAGCGCCGCCCCCGCCAGCCCCAGCGCTCCGCCCAGGGTGAGCATCGGCGCGAACAGGCCGCCCGGGGTGCCGGCGGCGGCGGCGATGCCGGTGGTGAGAAACACCACCAGGAAGATCGCCAGAGCCTTGGTGAGATCCACGTCGCCCTCGGCGATCGCCTGGCGGATCCCGGCGCGGTTGATGAAGTCGGCTGGCAGCCAGGCATCGGCCACCCCCAGTAGGCAGCCGGTGACGCCCATGGCGGCCGGCAGGGGAACCTGCCAGCGCAGCCGCAACCGCTGCAGCCCCACCACGTAGCGGCAGTAGAGCTCCGCCGCCAGGGCCACCACGGCCCCCAGGGCGAACAGCCACAGCAGGTCGATCGGCCGCACCACCACGAAGGTGTTCACCTGGCGGGACAGCTGGAAGATCGCGTTGGATGGGCTGGCGGTGGAGTCCGGATCGAGGTTCACCAGGCGGGCCAGGCCGAGCAGGTCGGCCCAGGTGTCGGCCCAGAAGGTGGTGACCAGCACCAGCAGCATCACCACCGGTCTGGCGCCCTGCAGCAGTTCCTCGATGGCATAGAGAAAGCCCCCGATCGGAGCCCGGAACACCGCGGCCACCCCAGCGCCGCCGCCGGCGGCCACGATCATGCGCCGGAAGGCGTTGGGGGCCCGCAGCAGCCGGGCCATCTCCCAGCCCACCGAGCTGCCCATCTGCACCGAGGGTCCCGAAGGGCCGAGGGGAAAGCCGCAGCCGATCGCCACGATCCCGGCCACCAGCTTCACCGCCGCCACCTGGAATCCCATCGGCACCGACTGGCGGCGCAGGAACTGCATCACCTGGGGGATGCCCGAGCCCTGGGCCGCCGGGGCCAGGGTCTGCACCAGCAGCCCGGCCAGCAGGCCACCGCCGCCGCCGATGGCGGGCAGCACCAGCCAGTTCGGTCCGAGCTCCTGCATCTGGATGCGCCAGCGCCCCAGGCCTTCCAGGCCGCTGCGAAACAGCACCGCCGCCGTGGTGGCCCCCAGGCCCGTGATGATCAGGGCCAGCACCACCACGAACCAGCGGTGCTGCAGCAGCCGCAGGATCGAGGAGCTGGGAACCGGCTGCAGATGCGGCAGGCCCAGACCTCTCTGCTTCTTCGGCCTGCGCCAGAGGCGACCCAGCATCGGGTCGCCCTCCCCTACACCCCTGCCAGCACCTGGGCCTCCCGCTCGGCGCTCACCACCCGGCCGGAGTCGCCGAAGCCCTCGATCTGATCGAAGTTGAGGTAGCGGTAGAGCTCGGCGCCGTAGGGATCGATCTTCTCGGCGGCGATGGCCAGATACTCCTGCTTGCTGGGGATGCGGCCCAGCTGGGCACACACCGCCGCCAGCTCGGCGCTGCCCAGATACACCTGGGCGCCGTTGCCGAGGCGGTTGTTGAAGTTGCGGGTGCTGGTCGAGAACACGGTGGTGTTGTCCTCCACCCGCGCCTGGTTGCCCATGCACAGGGAGCAGCCCGGCATCTCCATGCGCGAGCCGGCCGCCTCGAAGGTGGCGTAGTAGCCCTCCTCCTTGAGCTTCTCCTCGTCCATGCGGGTGGGGGGGCAGACCCAGAGGCGGGCGGTGTTCTGGCCCTGGCCCTCCAGCACGTTGGCGGCGGCGCGGTAGTGGCCGATGTTGGTCATGCAGGAGCCGATGAACACCTCGTCCACAGCGGCGCCGGCCACCTCCGAGAGCGGTTTGACGTTGTCGGGGTCGTTGGGGCAGGCCAGGATCGGCTCGGTGATGGCGTCGAGATCGATCTCGATCACGGCGGCGTACTCGGCGTCGGCGTCGGCCTCCATCAGCACCGGATCGGCCAGCCAGGCCTCCATCGCCTTGATCCGCCGCGCCAGGGTGCGGGCATCGCCGTAGCCCCGGGCGATCATGTTCTTGAGCAGCGCCACGTTGCTGCGCAGATACTCACTCACGGTGTCCACCGAGAGCTTGATGGTGCTGCCGGCGCAGGAGCGCTCCGCGGTGGCATCGGTGAGCTCGAAGGCCTGCTCCAGCTTCAGATCCGGCAGCCCCTCGATCTCCATGATGCGGCCGTTGAACACGTTCTGCTTGCCCTCCTTGGCCACGGTGAGCAGCCCCTGCTGGATGGCCACGTAGGGGATCGCGTTCACCACATCGCGCAGGGTCACCCCGGGCTGGAGTGAGCCGGAGAAGCGCACCAGCACCGATTCAGGCATGTCGAGCGGCATGGCGCCGATGGCGGCGGCGAAGGCCACCAGGCCCGAGCCGGCCGGGAAGGAGATGCCGAGGGGGAAGCGGGTGTGGCTGTCACCGCCGGTGCCCACGGTGTCGGGCAGGAGCATGCGGTTCAGCCAGCTGTGGATGATGCCGTCGCCCGGCTGCAGGGCCACGCCACCGCGGGAGGCCATGAAGTCGGGCAGCTCGGCGTGGGTCTGGAGGTCCACCGGCTTGGGATAGGCGGCGGTGTGGCAGAAGCTCTGCATCACCAGATCGGCGCTGAAGCCCAGGCAGGCCAGCTCCTTCATCTCATCGCGGGTCATCGGCCCGGTGGTGTCCTGACTGCCCACGGTGGTCATCAGCGGCTCGCAGGCGGTGCCGGGTCGCAGGCCGCTGAGGCCGCAGGCCTTGCCCACCATCTTCTGGGCCAGGGTGAAGCCCTTGCCGGTATCGGCGGGAGCACTGGGGCGGATGAACAGGTCGGAGGGGGGCCGCCCCAGCTGGGCGCGCACCTTGTCGGTGAGTGAGCGGCCGATCATCAGGGGGATGCGGCCGCCGGCGCGCACTTCGTCGGTGATCGTGCTGGGCTTGAGCTCGAAGCGGGCCACGATCGTGCCGGCGTCGGCTTCACCGGCGGCACGCTCGATCGTGCCTTTGAAGGGACGGATCGTGATCACGTCCCCGGAGGCCAGGGCGCTGACGTCGCACTCGATCGGCAGGGCGCCGGAATCCTCGGCGGTGTTGAAGAAGATCGGTGCGATCTTGCCGCCCAGCAGCACGGCGCCGCCGCGCTTGTTCGGCACGTGGGGGATGGCGGAGCCCGTGTGCCAGAGCACCGAGTTGATCGCCGACTTGCGGGAGCTGCCCGTACCCACCACGTCGCCCACGTAGGCCACGGGGTGGCCCTTGGCCTTGAGCTGTTCGATCAGGGCAAGGCCGTCCGGCATGCGCGTCTCCAGCATCGCCATGGCGTGCAGAGGGATGTCGGGACGGGTGGTGGCGTGGGTGGCGGGGGAGAGGTCGTCGGTGTTGGTCTCACCCTCCACCTTGAACACCGTCACCGTGATCGCCTCCGGCAGGGGGGGCTTGGCGGTGAACCACTCTCCGGCGGCCCAGCTCTCCACCACCCGGCGGGCCTGGGGGTTGGTCTCGGCGAGCTCCAGCACGTCGTGGAAGGAGTCGTAGACGAGCAGAGTGCGGCTGAGGCCCGTGGCCGCGGCCTCGGCGATCGCCCCATCGCTGCTGCTGAGCAGCTCGATCAGGGAACCCACGTTGTAGCCGCCGATCATGGTGGCCAGCAGCTCCACTGCCCGCACCGGGGTCACCAGGGGGCTGCTGGCCGTGCCCTTGGCCACAGCCGTGAGCCAGCTGGCCTTCACGTAGGCCGCCTCATCCACTCCCGGCGGAATGCGTTCCGTGAGCAGGTGCAGCAGCATCTCCTCCTCCCCCTGGGGAGGGGCCTGCAGCCATTCGGTGAGGGCCTGAACCTGTTCCGCCGTCAGCGGCAGGGCCGGCACGCCCAAGGCCTGCCGCTCAGCGGCGGCTGCGCGATAACGCGTGAGGAAGGTGTCTGCAGCCATGCCCGGAACGGTCGATCAGACCTCCATTGTTCAGCGCGGCGCCGCCAGTTGTTGGTGTGCGCTGCTGCAAATGGGCGCTGACTAGGGTGTGGGGTGGTCAAGAGCCCACCGCTGCAGCTTCGTCCCATGCACGCCACCACCAGTGATCTCCATGTGGTGGAGACCCGCCCCCTGGTGGCTCCCGCCCTGCTGCACCGCGAGCTGCCCATGGGGGAGGCCGCGGCGGCCACCGTGCAGGGGGCCCGGCAGCGGATCCAGGCGATCCTGCAAGGCCGTGACAGCCGCCTGCTGGTGATCGTGGGCCCCTGCTCCGTGCACGACATCACGGCCGCCAAGGAGTACGCAGGGTTGATTGCGGAGGCCCGCCAGCGCCACGCCGCCGAGCTGGAGGTGGTGATGCGGGTGTACTTCGAGAAGCCACGCACCACCGTGGGCTGGAAGGGTCTGATCAACGACCCCCATCTGGACGGCAGTTACGACATCAACACCGGCCTGCGCCTGGCCCGCGAGCTGCTGCTGCATGTCACCGAGCTGGGCCTTCCGGCCGCCACGGAGCTGCTGGATCCGGTGGTGCCCCAGTACATCGCCGACCTGATCAGCTGGACCGCCATCGGCGCCCGCACCACCGAGAGCCAGACCCACCGGGAGATGGCATCGGGGCTGTCGATGCCGATCGGCTTCAAGAACGGCACGGACGGCACCATCGCCACGGCCATCAACGCCGTGGAGGCCGCCGCCCGCCCGCACCATTTCCTGGGCATCAATCAGGAGGGGTGCGCCTCGATCGTCACCACCACGGGCAATCCCGATGGTCACCTGGTGCTGCGGGGGGGCAAGGGCGGCAGCAACTACCACCCCGAGGCGATCGAGGCGGCGGCCGGGGCCCTGGAGGCGGTCGGCCTGCCGTCGCGGCTGCTGGTGGACTGCAGCCATGGCAACTCCAACAAGGACTACCGCCGCCAGGCCGATGTGGCCGCCGAGCTGGCCGAGCAGGTGGCGCGCGGCAGCCGTCACCTGATGGGCGTGATGCTGGAGAGCCACCTGGTGCCGGGCCAGCAGAAGATCCCCGCCGACCTGAGCCAGCTCACCTACGGCCAGAGCATCACCGATGCCTGCATTGATCTCAACACCACCGAACAGGTGCTGGATCAGCTGGCCGCCGCCGTGCGCGCGGCGGCCTCAGAGCGGCGGCCCCTGGCCATCGCCTGAGTTCCCACGCTTAGCCATTGAGGCTGCAGTCATCCAGGTTGCAGTGATTTAGCACTCAACACTTGAGACTGCTAACTGTTGCTATTGCAATGAAATGTTCGCGCTGGACAGCTTGCCATTGAGCTCTCCATAGGGTTGTCTGGCTCTTGTTGGAGCCGTCATGACTTACCTTCTCCAGTTCTGTGGCCTCAGCGATCCACTGCAGGTGTTCTACCTGGAGCAATCGAGCGGCCCGGCTGTGGCCGGCTTCCGGCCGTTCCAGCTCGATGAGCTGCTCGGCTGGGCCCAGGGCATCGGTCAGCAGCGCCACTGGGATGCCGCGCTGATTCACCGCACCGTGATGCAGGCCTGGATGGAGCGGGCCGACCTGATCCGCCAGTGGCAGCTGCGGCTGAAGGAGGAGTCAGGCGACCGGCTGGTGGTGGCGGCTCTGGGCACCTCCGTCGACTGGGAGCGGCGCTGCGAGGATCTGTTTCGGGCCTGACGCCCAGCCAGCCCGACTCAGCTGGGGCCCAGGGCTTGCCACAGCCAGGCCACCCCCAGCGGCACGGTGAGGTTGTCGATCCCTGCCACCCCCACCTGTTCCAGGGCGGTGGCGGCCAGGGCGATCGGCAGCACCCAGAGAAGAGAGGGACCCGTAGCGACGCTGGCCAGCAGGACCAGCACGACAGCGCTGGCCAGGGCCATCACCGCCGTGCCCAGCAGGGAGCGTCGCTGGCCCAGCACCTGCCAGCTCGGCGACGGGCGCAGCGGCCCGATCAATCCGGCCAGGCCGTCCCCGACGGCCATCACCAGCACCCCCGCCGCCACTGTGGCCGGTTGCTGGGGCCAACAGCACCAGAGCAGCAGGGCAATGGAGGCGCCGTAGGCCACCGTGCCGTAGCTGCGGCGGCCCACATCCTCCACCGCCGGCAGCAGGCGCAGGCGGTGATTCAGGGCGGCCAGCAGAGTCACCAGGACCGCTGCTGGCACAGCGATCTCGCGCGCGATCCCCAGCCCCCAGGCGATCGGCACGACCGCGCCCGTGCCGATGTGCACCAGCTTGCGGCTCCATTCCCGTGGGCCCTCGCCCGCCTCCTGGCCCCAGCGGCGCCGCAGCAGGGTGGCCCCGGCGGCCAGCACAGCCAGCCAGGAGAGCACGGCCAGCACCCCCACCAGCTGCTGCTGCCAGCCCTGCACGCTCAGTGCCGCCCCATCGCGTTCAGGCCGCCTGCTGGTAGTTGCTCATCAGCCGCAGCTTCATGATCGCCTTGGCCTCCAGCTGCCGCACCCGCTCGCGGGACACGTTGATCAGACGCCCGATCTCGGCCAGGGTGAGAGGCTCGGAGCCCTCCAGGCCGAAGCGCAAGCGGATGATCTTCTGCTCCCGTTCGTTGAGCTGGGAGAGCCAGGCGCCGAGGTGCTCCTTCTGGATGTGGCGATCCATCGAGTCGAAGTGTTCGTTGCTGGCCGGATCGGCGATCAGCTCCCCCAGGGTGCTGCGATCCTCTTCGCCGCGGGCGTGGGCATCGAGGGAGGCGCAGGGGGCGCTCTGGGCCATCAGCTCCTCGAGATCCTGGGGCCGCATGTCCATGGCATGGGCCAGTTCCAGGCGGTTGGGTTGCCGCCCGAGCCGATGGGAGAGCTCCCGGGTGATGCGGCGCATCTTGGAGAGCTTCTCGCTGATGTGGATCGGCAGGCGGATCGTGCGGGCGCTGTTGTCGATCGCCCGGGTCATGCCCTGACGAATCCACCAGTAGGCGTAGGTGGAGAACTTGTAGCCCATGGCCGGATCGAACTTGTCCACGGCGCGCTCCAGGCCGATGGCCCCTTCCTGGACCAGATCCAGCAGCTCCAGGCCCTGATTCTGGTACTTCTTGGCCACGCTCACCACCAGGCGCAGGTTGGCCGCCATCATGCGATCCCGCGCCCTCTGGGCCATGCGGATCTGGCGCTTCTGCTTGGGCGTGAGCTCCTCGAGAGGAACAACCTGCAGACGCTTGCCGGCCTGAACGTGATGGGCCAGCTCAATTTCTTCGGCCGGCGTGAGAAGTGGCACACGGCCAATGTTGCTGAGATACCAGCCGATGGAATCGGCACTCAGGCGGCCCGAAGCCCGTGCACTTGGCGTGCGTGATTTTGAAGCTGATGCGGCCGGCTTATTGACGTCAATCAAGTTGACGTCCGAACCGGATTGCAAAGGCGTCCCCACACCCATGCCTCCGAAATTGAATGTGGGCGGAATGTAGCACTACTGACCTGAAGGCAAGGGGTAAATTGCGAAGACTTTCGGAAATGCGACCCACCAATGCATGCTTTGGTGTCTACCGATGCATTTCTTTGTCTCAACCGGGTGCTCCGCCCTGCCTCGCTGCCTGTGTTGTTCTCGGTGGGAGGTTACCGCCTGGCCCGTTCAGGTCAAGCCTGGAGCCTTCAGGCCACGGCCTTGCGGGCCGGGCTGAGGCCGCCGCGCCAGCGTTCCATCAGGGTGGCCTGGGCCCGCTGGCCGTCGCCATCGCTGGG
This sequence comes from Cyanobium sp. LEGE 06113, assembly GCF_015207615.1. NCBI lineage: Bacteria > Bacillati > Cyanobacteriota > Cyanophyceae > Synechococcales > Prochlorococcaceae > Cyanobium > Cyanobium sp. LEGE 06113. The sequence continues at coordinate 96,114 of NZ_JADEWM010000008.1, forward strand.
CAGCTGCTCAAAGCTGCCATCGCCGCGCATGTGCCAGCCGCCGGCGTCGTTGAGGTAGAGGTCCAGCACCGCTTCCAGCTGGTGGCGCAGGGCCGGATCCTCGATCGGGGCCACGGCCTCCACGCGGCGGTCGAGGTTGCGACTCATCCAGTCGGCACTGCCTAAGTACACCTCAGGCTCGCCAGCGTTGGCAAACCAGAACACCCGGGAGTGTTCGAGGAACCTGCCGATCACACTCACCACCCGGATGTTGTCGCTGATTCCTTCCAGACCCGGCCGCAGGCTGCACATGCCCCGGATCACCAGCTCGATCGTCACGCCGGCCTGGGAGGCCTCATAGAGAAGGGCAATGATGCCCGGATCCACCAGGGAATTCATCTTCGCCCTGACGTGGCCACCTCGACCCGCCCTGGCGTGGTCGATCTCCCGCTGGATCAGCCCCAGCTTGCGCTTGCGCAGTGTCACTGGAGCCACCAACAAGCGGCGGAAGCTCTGCTGCTTGGAGAAGCCGGTGAGGTAGTTGAACAGCTCCACGAGATCGGCACCGAATTCCGGCCTGGCCGTGAGCAGTCCGAAGTCGGTGTAGAGGCTTGAGGTTCTGGCGTTGTAGTTGCCGGTGCCGATGTGCACGTAGCTGTTGAGCCGCTCCTTCTCCTTGCGCACCACCAGCAGGATCTTGGTGTGGGTCTTCAGGCCCAGCACCCCGTACACCACATGCACGCCGGAGCTCTCCAGGCGCTTGGCCCACTGAATGTTGTTGTCCTCATCGAAGCGGGCCTTGAGTTCCACCAGGGCCATCACCTGCTTGCCGTTCTCGGCCGCCCGGATCAGGGCGGCGATCACGGCCGAGTCCTTCGAGGTGCGGTACAGCGTCATCTTGATCGCCAGCACCAGCGGATCGTCGGCCGCCTGATTCAGAAACTCCTCCACGGAGGTGGAGAACAGGTCGTAGGGGTGCTGCAGCAGCACATCACCCCTGCGAATCACCGAGAAGATGCTCTCGAACTCCTCCGCCTTGAGGGAACCGTCCTCCAGCAGGCCCTTCTGGGCGCGGGCCAGCAGCGGGCTGGTGCGGCCCTTGTGGGGCCGGTCCTTGAGCTGGGGCAGCGGCACGGCCAGGAGGCTCATCAGATCGTCGAGCCCGAGGGGGCCGCTGACCCGGTAGACATCCTCCTCTTCCACGGCGGTGCCCTGCATCAGCAGCTGCAGCACCGACTCCGGCACCTCGTCGGCCACCTCCAGACGCACCACCTCGCCACCGCGCCGACGCTTGCGCAGGCCCTCCTCCAGGGCCTCCATCAGGTCGTCGGCTTCGAGATCGCGCAGCTCCAGATCCGCATCGCGGGTGACGCGGAAGAAGTAGTGGCCCTCCACGCTCATGCCCGGGAAGAGGAGTTCCAGGTTGAAGGCCACCACCTGCTCCAGCGGCACGGCGCTGAACACCGGGGCGGGATGGCGCCCACTCAGCTCGGTGGGGATCTGCACGAAGCGGGGCAGGTTCTTCTGGGGCACCTTCACCCGGGCGAACTCCTGCTGACCGGTGTCGGGGTCACGCACCAGCACCGCCACGTTGAGGCTGAGGTTGCTGATGAACGGAAAGGGGTGGGAGGGGTCCACCGCCAGGGGCGTGAGCACCGGGAAGATGGCGGAGCGGAAGTAGTCGTCCACCCAGTGGCGCTGCGCCTCATTGAGATTGGCGTAGTCGATCATCAGCAGGCCGTACTCCGCCAGATGGCTCTTGAGCGAGTGGCGGTAGTGCTGCTGCTGCAGCTCCAGCAGGGGCCGCAATTTGGCCTGGATCGCTTCGAGCTGCTGCTGGGGCGTGAGGCCGTCATCGCTGAGGGTGGTCAGTCCGGCATCCACCTGTGACTTCAGCGAAGCCACCCGCACCATGAAGAACTCGTCGAGGTTGTTGCTGAAGATCGCGCTGAACTTGGCCTGCTCCAGCAGCGGCGTGCGTTCATCGAGGGCCTGAGCCAGCACCCTGTAGTTGAACTCGATCCAGCTCAACTCCCGGTTGATGTAGAGCTCGGGAACGACGAGCGGTGTTGTCTGGGCTGGAGGCATGGCTGAAAGGTAGCAATCGGGTCGGGCCGGCTCGGGTATCAGCCTGACTTGACGGAGCGGTTCGGCAGTCCTCCAGCCACCAGCGCCACGACCCCCAGCATCAGGGCGATGCCGAGCCACAGCGGGCTCCTCCAGCTGATCGTCTCGAAGGCCAGGCCCCCCAGCGGCGGGCCGATGAAGCCCGCCAGACTCTGCAGTCCCTGCAGGCTGCCCAGGGCGGCCCCCTGGCCGGAATCGTCGAGCCGGCGCGACACCAGGGAGCGCAGGCAGGGGGTCACCAACCCGGTGCCCAGGGCCAGCAGGCCCACGCCGTTGAACACCAGCGTCGTGGCGTTGCCGCGGTCTGCCAGGGCCACCAGCAGGCAGCCTGCGATCACGAAACCGAGGCCGGCCAGGCTGAGCCGCCACTCACCGAAGCGCTTCACCAGCGGACCGATCAGCCCCCCCTGCACCACGGTGGCGACCAGGCCCACCACCAGGAAGGCGGCACCGGCCAGGCCCGGGCCCCAGTCGAAGGCCTGCTTGAAATAGAGCACCAGCACGGCGGTGAAGCCGCTGAAGCCGAGAAAGAACAGAAAGAAGGCGGCGCACAGCCGGCGCACCTGGGGATTGCTGAACACCCTTGCCAGCTGGCTGAAGGGTTGCAGGTCGCGGCGCCGCGGCAGGGGCAGGCGCGCCTCGGGGGGATGGGTCTCCGGCAGCACCGCCAGCACCAGCACCAGATTGAGCACCGCGATGCCCACGGCGATCATCAGCGGCAGGATCACGTTGATGCGGCCCAGCAGTCCGCCCATGGCAGGCCCCAGGATGAAGCCGAGCCCGAAGGCCACCCCGATCAGGCCGAAGGCCTTGGCCCGCTTCTCCGGCGGGGTGATGTCCGCCAGGGCGGCGCTGGCGGTGGCGGCGGTGCCGCCGCTGACGCCGTCCACCAGCCGTCCCAGGAAGAGCAGGCCCAGGGGCAGGGCACTGCCGGCCGCCCAGGGAATCGAGCTCCAGTCGATCGAGAGGGTGAGGGCGAACAGGCCCAGGCCGAGCACCGATCCGCCCACGCAACCCGCGATCACGGGGCGGCGGCCGAGATGGTCGCTGAGGGCGCCGATCAGCGGCGTGAAGCTGAACTGGGCCAGGGCATAGCTGCCGGCCAGCAGTCCGAGAATGCGGCCATCACTGCTGAACCCGGCCAGCAGAAAGGGCAGCAGCGGAAAGATCAGCGACTCGCTGAGGCGGTCGTTGAGCAGCGTGAGGAAGGCGCAGGCCAGGGTGGAGGTGCGCGAACGCTGCGGAGGGGCCACGGGCACGGAGAAACGTGATCTCACCCTCCCATGGCCCGCTGCCGCTGCTCCTGTCTCCCCCCGTGGCCAGACGCCTTCTTGCTCCCTGGGTCGTCTTCGATCAGGCTTGAGGGGCTCCCCGCTGCCTGTTGCCATCCCGTTGCCAGCCCAGTCCGAGTCTGAGCCCGGCGGTTCCGCAGCGCCGCTGCGCCTGCTGCTGATCAGCCTGCATGGCCTCATCCGCGGCCACGATCTGGAACTGGGCCGCGACGCCGACACGGGCGGCCAGAGCAAATATGTGGTGGAGCTCTCCCGGGCGCTGGCTCGCCACCCCCAGGTGGCGGGGGTGGATCTGGTGACCCGGCTGGTGGCCGATCCGGCTGTGAGCGCCGACTACGCCGTGCCGCTGGAGCCGCTCGGGCCCGGGGCCCGGATCGTGCGCATCGAGGCCGGTCCGGCGGAGTACCTGCGCAAGGAGGAGCTCTGGGACCACCTCGACAGCTTCACCGACAACCTGCTGGCCTGGATCCAGGCCCAGCCCCAGCGGCCCGATGTGCTGCACAGCCACTACGCCGATGCCGGCTATGTGGGAGTGAGGCTGGCCCACCGCACTGGACTGCCCCTGGTGCACACCGGCCACTCCCTGGGGCGGGACAAGTACCGGCGGCTGCTCTCGATGGGGCTGTCGTTGGAGCAGATCGAGAGCCGATACAACATCTCGCGCCGCATCGATGCCGAGGAAGAGGTGATCACCCAGGCCTCCCTGGTGATCACCAGCACCCGCAATGAGATCGAAGATCAATACGGGCTCTATGACGGTTCCATCCCCGCCAAGATGGTGGTGATACCGCCGGGCACCGATCTCGAGCAGTTCCACCTGCCTGAGGCCGCCCCGAACGGCTCGTCTGATCACGACATCGCCGCTGCCGAGTCGTTCAAGGCCAGCCTGGCGTGGTTTCTGAAGCAGCCGCAGAAGCCGATCATCCTGGCCCTGTCACGGCCCGATCTGCGCAAGAACCTGATCACGCTGGTGGAGGCCTACGGCGCCAGCCTGCCCCTGCAGGAACAGGCCAACCTGGTGATCGTGGCCGGCAACCGCGATGACATCCGCGATCTCGATGAGGGTCCGCAGGCCGTGTTCATCGAGCTGTTGGTGGCGATCGACAGCCATGGGCTGCATGGCCGGGTGGCGCTGCCCAAGCACCACAGCGCCGAGCAGGTGCCGATGATCTACCGCCTGGCCGCGGCCTCGCGGGGGGTGTTCATCAATCCGGCCCTCACCGAGCCGTTCGGGCTCACGCTGCTGGAGGCGGCCGCCAGTGGCTTGCCCGTGGTGGCCACCGAAAACGGTGGACCGGTGGACATCATCGCCAACTGCCGCAATGGCCTGCTGGTGGACCCCCTCAACACCGGGGCCATGGCCGAGGCTCTGCTGGCGATCCTGGCCGACTCCCGCCGCTGGCAGAGCTTCTCCAGTAACGGTGCCCGGCTGGTGGCCCGCCACTACTCCTGGGACGCCCATGCCGAGACCTACCTGTGCAAACTGCGCCATCTGGTGGAGGGCAGTCTCGACGTGCCGGCACCACCGATGGTGCGCAGCACCCGCGGCCACAGCAAGGCTCTGTTCTCGGCGGTGGACAACACCCTGCTGGGCGACCGGGCCGGCCTCGACCAGCTCAGCGCCGTGCTCAGGGAGCGCGGCAACGACTGGCTGTTCGGCATCGCCAGCGGCCGCCGCCTCGATTCGGTGCTGGGAATCATCCGCGAGTACGCCATTCCCCTGCCGGACATCCTGATCACCAGCCTGGGTACGGAGATCTACTACTCGCCGAACTGGTTGCCCGATCTGGCCTGGGCCTCCCACATCAACCACCTGTGGACCCCGTGGGTGATCCGGCGGCTGCTGCGGGAACTGCCTGGGCTGCACCTCCAGGCGCGCAACGAACAGAGCACCTTCAAGTTGTCGTATCACTACGACGGCGCTCTGGCTCCCGCGGTGGAGGAGGTGCGGGCTCTGCTGCGGCAGCACGAGCTGTCGGTGAATCTCACCCTGTCCTTCGGCCAGTATCTGGATCTGGTGCCGGCCCGCGCCTCCAAGGGCCAGGCGCTGCGCTTCGCGGCCCAGCGCTGGCGGATCCCCCTGGAGCGAATCCTGGTCACCGGCGGTTCCGGGGGCGATGAAGACATGCTGCGCGGCAACACCCTCGGCGTGGTGGTGGCCAACCGCCATTGCGAGGAACTCTCCAACCTGGGCGAGACGGAACACATCTACCTGGCCTCCCAGTCCCATGCCCGGGGCATTCTCGAGGCGATCGACCACTACGACTTCCTCAGCCTCTAGCCCCTGGACCAGCGCCCCCCCGCGCCAGACTTCTCGGGCGTAGACGTGTGGGGAGGGCCCCCTCGGCTGATGGCCTCCGATCCCCGCTCGGCTTTGCAACCGCCAGCTCAGGCTGGCCAACGGCCGCTGCCCCCCTCACGGCTGCTGCTCTGCAGTGATCTCGACCGCACCCTGGTGCCGAACGGCCACCAGAGCGAATCCAGCGCAGCCCGGGACCTGTTCGCCCGCCTGGTGCAGCGGCCCCAGGTCACCCTGGCCTATGTGTCGGGCCGGGATCCGGCCCTGGTGGCCGAGGCGATCGAGCGCTACTCCCTGCCCCGGCCGGCCTGGGTGGTCGCCGATGTGGGCACCACCATCCTGGAGGTAGGGCCGTCCGGCTGGATCCGGCAGCGGGGCTGGGATGGGGCGATCGCCGCCGACTGGGGCGGCCGCAGCGGCGAGGCGCTGTGGCCGCTGCTGGAGCACCTGCCGGAGCTGCGGCTGCAGGAGCCCAGCCGCCAGAGCCTCCACAAGCTGAGCTTCTATGTGGACCCGGCCCTGGAGGTGGCACCGCTGCGGGCCCGCATCGAGGCGCGGCTGGCGCAGGAGGGGGTGGCGGCCAGCGTGATCCACAGCCTGGATGAGTCCGCCGGCGTGGGCCTGCTGGATGTGCTGCCCGCTTCAGCCACGAAGCTGCACGCCGTGCGCTTCCTGATGGCCCAGCTGGGCTTCGGCCGCGACGACACCCTGTTCGCCGGTGACAGCGGCAACGACCTGCCGGTGCTCCAGAGCGAGCTGCGCTCGATCCTGGTGGCCAACGCCGATCCCGCGTTGAAGCAGGCCCTGGGCCTGCCCGCTGCCGCCCGGCAGCAGCTCTATCTGGCCCAGGGGGAGTTCATGGGCATGAACGGCAACTACGCCGCCGGGGTGGTGGAGGGGGTGGTGCACCACTGCCCCGGCGCCGCGGCCTGGTTGGAGGCACCGGCGCTCACCCACCTGAACAGCCGCGGCGAGGCCCGCATGGTGGAGGTGGGGGAGCGGCCCCCCAGCCTGCGCAGCGCCGTGGCGGAGGGCTTCATCAGCATGGACCCGGCGCTGCTGGCGGCGGTGCTGGAGGGCCGCACCGCCAAGGGGGATGTGCTGGCCGTGGCCCGGGTGGCGGCGATCCAGGCGGCCAAGCGCACCTCGGAGCTGATTCCCCTCTGCCACCCCCTGGCCCTGACCGGTCTGGACGTGACGATCGAGCCGGCGCAGCAGCGCTCCGGTCTCAGGGTGGAGGTGGCAGCCCGCACCACCGGCCCCACCGGGGTGGAGATGGAAGCGCTCACGGCCGTGCAGGTGGGTCTGCTCACCCTGTACGACATGGTGAAGTCCCGGGATCCCGCCATGACCATCGGGCCGGTGCGGCTGGTGCGCAAGGACGGTGGGCGGAATGGGGCCTGGGTCCGCCCCGAAGCGGAGGTCTGAGCCGCCATGACAGAACCGTTCCCCGCTGAGGGCCTGCCGCTGGACGTCGCCCGCCGCCAGGTGCTGGAGGCTCTCCACCCCCTCCCCGGCTCGGTAGAGCTGCCCCTGGCCGCGGCGCTGGGCCGGGTCACGGCCGCGGCGGTGGTGGCGGCCCAGGCGGTGCCGGGGTTCCGTGCCTCGATCATGGATGGCTACGCCCTGGCTGGCTCGGCGCCGCCGCCGCCCCTCGGCAGCCGCTGGCGGCTGGTGGGACGCTCCGCCCCCGGCACCCCGTTCGAGCGCCCGCTCCAGGCCGGCGAGGCCCTGCGCATTCTCACGGGGGCGCCGCTGCCTGAGGGCTCGCAGCGGGTGCTGCCCCAGGAGCTGGTGGGGGTCGATCCAGCCGGCACCGAGCTGGTGTTGCAGCGCGAGGCTGGAGCCAACCCCTGGATCCGGACGGCCGACGAGGAGGCTGCCCCCGGCCAGGTGCTGATCGGGGCCGGCCAGCGCCTGGGGCCCGCCGACCTGGCCCGGCTGGCCAGCTGCGGCGTGGCCTGCCTGCCGCTGCGGCCGCAGCCGCGGCTGGGCCTGCTGATCAGCGGCGATGAGCTCACGCCGGTGGGCCAGCCGCGGCCAGCGGGGGCGATCTGGGAGAGCAACGGCACCCTGCTGGAGGCTCTGCTGGCGCGGCTGGGCTACGGCGTGCAGGCCCGCCTGGTGGTGGCCGATGACCCGCAGAGTCTGCGGCGGTCCCTTGAGCAGCTCGCGGCCAGCTGCGATGTGGTGGTGAGCACCGGTGGGGTGTCGGCGGGCGACAGCGACTGGATCCGTCCCCTGGTGGAGGAGCTGGGCGCCGTGGCGTTCTGGAAGCTGTTCCTCAGGCCGGGCCGCCCCTTTGCCTTCGGGGCGGTGCTGGGCCGGCCGTTCTTCGGGCTGCCGGGCAATCCGGTGGCGGCGGCGATCACGGCGCTGCAGCTGCTCTGGCCGGCTCTGCAGCGGCTGGAGGGCGCGAGGTGACCCTGCTGCCTCGCCTGCAGGTGCAGCTGGCCACGCCCCTGCGGCGTTCCCCGGGCCGGCCTGAGCTGGCCCGGGCCCGCCTGGAGGTGGGGCCTGCGGGCCAGCTCCTGGCCCGGTTGGAAGGCAGCCAGGCCTCCTCCCGGATCGGCTCGTTGCAGGGGGCAGACCTGTTGCTGGAACTCCCCGCCGACTGCGCTGGCCTCGAGGCGGGGGCCAGCGTCTGGGCCCAGCTGCTGCGGCTGCCGATCTTCTAGGGCGGCGGCCCCTTGGGGCCTCAGAAGGCGGTGTTGCCCTCCACCCAGCGGCTCTCGCCACTGCGCAGCCACTCCCGTTTCCAGAACGGCGCGTCGTGCTTGAGGGCCTCCAGCAGGGCCTGGCAGCAGCGCTGGGCGGGCCCGCGCCGGTCAGCGGCCACGGCCACCAGCACGATCGCCTCGCCCGGCCGCACCCGCCCCACCCGGTGCTGCACCAGCAGGGCGTTGGCGCCATGGTGCCGGCCCAGCTGCTCGGCCTGGCTGCGCAGGCAGTGCTCCGTCATGCCGGGATAGTGCTCCAGCTCCAGGGCCTCCAGGGGCTCCCCCCGGCCGTCGTGGCCCCGCACCCGGCCGATGAACCAGGCTTCAGCGGCGCTGGCTCCGCGTGGCCCATCGGCCTGCGCCCGCTGCCAGCCCTCCAGGTGATGCAGCGGATCGAATGGCTGGGGCCTGAGCGCGAGGGACAGCTCCACGCTCAACCTCCGCTGATCGGCGGCAGGAAGGCCAGCTCGTCGCCCGCCTGCAGGGGCTGCTCCGCCGCGGCGAAGCGCTGGTTGATGGCCACGCGCAGACCGGCCGGCCAGCCCCGGCGGAGAGGGGTGGAGGTGCTGGAGGCTGGTTGTTCCGGCTCAGCGAGTCCCAGCTGCTCCCAGATCTCCAGGGCCGTGACCGGCTCCCGTGCCGGCAGGGCCAGTTGCCGTTCGCTCCAGCCGGCCCGCTCCCGCAGTGAGGCGAACAGCAGCACCCGCAGCGGTTGCTCCGCGTTGCTCTGACCCAGGGCTGGCTTCGGCATGGCTGGCGGCTGAGGGCCCTGCAGCGCAGGGGCCTGAAGCCGGGTTCAATGGACCCACAATGGCGCTTTGGAGCCGATTCGGGTGGGTCTTGCCGTTGCCTTGCTCACCGTGTCGGACACGCGCACCCTGGCGAACGACCACTCCGGTGCTGCCCTGCTGGAGCGCCTGCAGGCCGCGGGCCACCGGCTGGCGGATCGGCAGCTGGTGCCCGACAACCGCTACCGCATCCGCGCGGTTCTGAGCAGCTGGATCGCCGACCCCGCCGTGCAGGTGGTGATCAGCTCAGGCGGCACCGGGCTCACCGGCCGCGACGGCACGCCCGAGGCCGTGGCGCCGCTGCTGGACAAGACGATCGACGGCTTCGGTGAACTGTTCCGGGTGCTGTCCTTTGAGACCATCGGCACCAGCTCCCTGCAGAGCCGCTGCCTGGCGGGGGTGGCCAACGGCACCGTGGTGTTCGTGTTGCCAGGCTCGCTCGATGCGGTGCAGACCGCCTGGGACCGGCTGATCCAGGCCCAGCTCAGCGCCGAGACCCGTCCCTGCAACCTGGTGCAGCTGCTGCCCCGCCTGGGGGAACCCAGCGGCGACTAGCCGCCCAGGTAGGCCATCTCGGCGTGGGGAAGGGTGGCTCCCGGCTCCAGGTGGGCCCGCTCTTCGCTGTAGCGATCGTGGCGCTGGCCCCACAGCGCCTGCAGCCGGGCGCGCAGACCGGCCGCATCGGGCCGCGGCCGCAGCCAGGGCTTGAGGTCGGTGCCGGCGGTGCCGAACAGACAGGTGTAGGCCTGGCCATCGGCCGTCACCCGCAGCCGGTTGCAGTCGCCGCAGAACGGTGCCGAGATCGATGCCACCACGGCCAGGTGCAGGTCGTCGTCGCGATCCAGGTAGCGCCAGCGGCTGGCGGTGCCGTGGTGGGCCCGGCCCTGGGGCTGCAGGGGCCAGCGGCTCCCGATCCGCTCAACCATCTCGGCGGCGGTGAGCACCTGGTCTGGGCTCCAGCCGTTGCGGTTGCCCACATCCATGAACTCGATCAGGCGCAGCTCCACCCCCAGCTCTCTGGCCAGGCGCGCCAGGGGCAACAGCTGGTCAGCGTTGCGGCGCCGGTCGATCACCGCGTTGAGTTTGAGTTGCCCGCGCCCGGGATCGAAGCCCGCCTCGCGGGCATGGCGGACGCCTTCCAGCACCCGGGCCAGCAACAGCTCGCCCTGGTGGGCCCGGCCGCTCATGAGCGCCACGCTGGCGCCATCGGCGCCATCGAGGCTGATGGTGATCCGATCGAGGCCCGCCTGCCGCAGGGCCCTGGCCCGCGCGGCCGTGAGCAGCACCCCGTTGGTGGTGAGGGCGACCTCGCGCAGGCCGGCAGGTTGACGCAGGTCCTGCACCGCCTCGATCAGGGCCTCCAGCCCCTGGTGCAGCAGCGGTTCGCCGCCGGTGAGCCGCAGGCTCGAGAAGCCCAGGCCGGTGGCCACGGCGATCAGCGTGCGCCGCTCGCCAGGGCTCAGCAGCTCCGGTGGGTCGTGGTCATCCGGGCAGCAGTAGGGGCAGGCCAGATTGCACCGGGCCGTCAGGGAGAGGCGCAGCACGCCGGGGCGCCGGCCCAGCTGGTCGAGAACGGCAGCAACCACGGCGGCTTAGCGCGCAGAGAACGATGCCGTCAGCCTGTCGCCCGGGGCGCCGGACTGACGAGCCCGGCGGGCCGGGGCCCCGGCCAGTCTTAGGGCCAGTCTTCGGGGCGGTTGCAGTTGTGCAGGGCGCTGGCGGGCAGCAGCACGGGGTGGATGGTGTGGCGGGCCAGCCAGCTGTGCATGCTGCGGTGCCCCTGGGCCAGCCAGCTGTGCAGATCGCGGCGCATGGCCTCACTGGCGGGGTAGATCCCCAGCAGGGGGTGCAGGCGCGCTCCATCGCAGGCCACACATAGTTGCCGGGGCCGTTCCTCGGCGCTGCGCTGCAGCTGGTCGAGGCTGGGCCGATCCAGCCAGGGCATGTCCACCGGGCAGAGCAAAAGGCGCTCGCCGGGGTGGCAGTGCATCAGATGGCCCAGGGCCTGCAGGGGGCCCTGGGGGGGGATGGGTTCCTCGATCAGCTGCAGGGAGGCAGCCAGGGGCAGGCCCTGGCCCAGCCGGCTGGACCCGCGCAGCTGCTCTGCCAGCTGGCGATGGCTCGGGTGATTGCTGCAGAGGCTGATCGGGGCCCCCAGCTCAGCCAGCAGCCCCAGGGTGTGGCTGAGCCAGCTCCCCCCGGCGGGATGGTCCAGCAGGGCCTTGTCCCGGCCCATGCGCCGGCTGCTGCCGCCACTCAGCAGGCAGCAGCGCAGGGGGGCCTGGGGCGGGATCAGTTCCAATGGCGTGGAACAGCATCGGCTGATCCCGGTAGCGTCAACCACAGAAAAGAATCAGACGCTCTGGTGTAGTTGCCACGCGGCTTGCATGAAGCGCCGCCCATCAGGTCTGGCTCAGCGTTCGGAAGCTTCGATCATAATTCCACCTCGACATGCTCGGTGAACTCTGGTCTCTCCAGGGGAGATACAAGACGCTGCATCTCACCTGGTTTGCGTTCTTTCTCACTTTTGTTGTCTGGTTCAACCTGGCGCCGCTGGCGACCACCGTCAAGGCTGATCTGGGCCTCACGGTGCCCCAGATTCGCACCGTTGCAATCTGCAACGTGGCCCTCACTGTGCCGGCCCGCATCCTGATTGGAATGCTGCTCGACAAGTACGGGCCCCGCCTCACCTACTCGGCGCTGCTGGTTTTTTCGGCTTTTCCCTGCCTGTTGTTCGCCTTCGCTCAGGATTTCAACCAGCTGGTGGTGGCCCGCCTGCTGCTTTCGATCGTGGGCGCCGGCTTTGTGATCGGCATTCGCATGGTGGCTGAATGGTTCCCGCCCAAGGAGATCGGCCTGGCTGAAGGCATCTACGGCGGCTGGGGCAACTTCGGTTCCGCTTTCTCGGCCCTCACCATGGTCACCCTGGCCGGCTGGCTCTCCTTCGGAGGTGGTTTCGCGGTCGATGGCGTGGTGCTCAACTGGCGCGGCGCCATTGCCCTATCCGGCATCATCGCCGCCATCTACGGCGTCTTCTACTACCTCAACGTTGAAGACACCCCGCCTGGCCGCACCTACCAGCGCCCCGCCAGGACGGCTGGCCTGGAGGTGACCTCCATGCGGGACTTCTGGGGCCTGATCGGCATGAACGTGCCCTTCGGCGTGATCCTGGCCGTGCTGGCCTGGCGCCTTCAGAAGGTGAAGTTTCTCGATGACACCGGCTTTGCCATCGCCATCGTGCTGGTGCTGCTGTTCTTCGGGTTCCAGACCTGGGGCATCATCCGCACCAACAGGGAGTTGATCGCCGGAACCAAGGTGTATCCCAAGGAGGATCGCTATGAGTTCAAGCAGGTGGCCATTCTCGAGCTCACCTACATCGTGAACTTCGGCTCGGAGCTGGCCGTGGTGTCCATGCTCCCCACCTTCTTCGAAACCACCTTTGACCTGCCCAAGGCCACAGCGGGAATCCTGGCCTCGGCCTTCGCGTTTGTGAACCTGGTGGCACGTCCCGGCGGCGGCCTGCTCTCGGACAAGCTCGGGTCGCGCAAGTCGACGATGGGCTTCCTCACGGTTGGTCTTGGTTTCGGCTATCTGCTGATGAGCATGATCAAGCCCGGAACGTTCGTCGGTTCCGCCGGCATCCTGCTGGCCCTGGTGATCACCATGCTGTGTTCCTTCTTTGTGCAGGCAGGGGAAGGATCCACCTTCGCCATGGTGCCGTTGGTGAAGCGTCGGGTCACAGGCCAGATTGCCGGCATGGTGGGCGCCTACGGCAACGTGGGTGCCGTGGCCTACCTCACCATCTACAGCCTGCTGCCGCTGTGGTTGTCCGGTGCCGCCGATGCCGAACCCACCCCCGCCGTGGTGGCTGCCTCCAACAGTGCCTTCTTCCAGGTTCTGGGTGTGGCTGGTCTGATCGTTGGTTTCCTCTGCTACTTCGTGCTGAAGGAGCCCAAGGGATCCTTCGATGAGCTCCACGAAGGAGAAACGGCTGTGGCTTCCGCGCCGCTGGTCTGATCCGGGTCCTCAACCGCATCGCTGCTGAGGGGCCGGCCCTGGGTCGGCCCCTTTTTTATCCGCCTGTTCTCTGAGCCCCATGGCTGCTTCCCCACCAGGCTCGGTGCGCTCCCAGTGCCCCTACTGCGGCGTGGGCTGTGGCCTGGAGTTGCTTCCCCCTGCTGCCAAAAATCAGCCCACCCGGCGCGACGCCGACGGCCTTCCCCTCTGGGGCACCCGGGGGGATCGGCGCCATCCCTCCAGCCTTGGGCAGGTGTGCATCAAGGGGGCCACGGTGTGCGACACCCTGCGCCACGGACGGCTCAGCCAGCCGCTGGCTCGCGCCAGCCTGGACGAGCCCTTCCAGCCGATCAGCTGGGATCAGGCCATCGATCGCATCGTGGCCAGGATCCGCAGCTCCCTGGCCAGCAAGGGCCCCGGTGCGATCGCCATGTATGGCTCCGGCCAGTTTCACATCGAGGACTACTACGTCGCCCAGAAGTTGCTCAAGGGGGCGATCGGCACCAACAACTTCGATGCCAACTCGCGCCTGTGCATGAGTTCGGCCGTGGCGGGCTATGCCCGCAGCCTCGGCTCCGATGGCCCCCCCTGCTGCTACGAGGATCTCGACCACTGCGCCGTGGCCTTCCTGATCGGCACCAACACGGCGGAGTGCCATCCGGTGCTGTTTCAGCGGCTGCTGAAGCGCAAACGGCGCCAGCCCGGCAGCGTCACCATCGTGGTGGTGGATCCCAGGCAGACGGCCACCAGCGACGCGGCCGACCTGCACCTGGCGATTCGCCCCGGCACCGACCTGGTGCTGATGCACGGCCTGGCCCATCTGATGGTGCAGGCGCTCACGATCGACGTGGAGTTCATCGAGGAGGCCACCGAAGGTTTCGCCGCCTATGCCGAACTCCTGCAGGCCTGGACCCCCGAGCGGGTCAGCCGGCTGTGCGGCATCTCTGAGGCGGCCCTGCGGCAGCTGGCCCGGCTCTGGGGCCAGGCCCCCAGCGTGCTCAGCCTCTGGTCGATGGGCCTCAACCAGAGCGTGGAGGGCACCGCCAAGGTGGCGGGCCTGATCAACCTGCACCTGCTCACCGGCCAGATCGGCAAGGTGGGAGCGGGGCCCTTTTCCCTCACCGGCCAGCCCAATGCGATGGGCGGCCGCGAAGCCGGTGGGCTGGCCCACCTGCTGCCGGGCTATCGCACGGTGGTGGATCCCTCCCACCGGGCCGTGGTGGAGGCGGCCTGGCGGTTCGGGGCCGGCGCGATCGATCCCGCGCCTGGCCTCGATGCCTGGCGGCAGGTGGAGGCAATGGAGTCTGGTGCCCTTGATCTCTGGTGGGTGGCGGCCACCAATCCCCTGGTGAGCATGCCGAACCTGGAGCGGGTCAAGGCCGCCGTGAGCCGCTGCCCGTTGGTGGTGCTCAGCGATGCCTATGCCGACACCGAGACCGCCCAGTACGCCCACCTGCTGCTGCCTGCGGCCCAGTGGAGTGAAAAGCCCGGGGTGATGGTGAATTCAGAGCGGCGGGTCACCCTGTGTCCGGCCTTTCGGCCGCCCCCCGGCGAGGCGCGCCCCGATTGGCAGGTGTTCGCGGAGGTGGGCCGCAGGCTGGGCTTCGTTGAGGCCTTCAGCTACGGCTCCGCGGCGGAGGTCTACGCCGAGCTGGCCGCCCTCACCGCCAGCCGTCTCTGCGATCACTCCGGCCTCAGCCACGCCCTGCTGGCCAGCGAGGGTCCCCAGCAGTGGCCCTTCCCCTGCGGCTCAGCTCCCAGCCAAGAGTCCCGGCGCCTGTACACCGACCACCACTTCCCCACCGCCAGTGGTCGGGCCCGCTTCATCGCCGAGCAGCCCATGGGCCTGGCGGAGCTCCCAGCGACGGGTATCCCCTGGTGCTCACGGTGGGCCGTTACCTGGGCCAGTGGCACACCATGACGCGCACCGCCAAGGTGCCTCGCCTCAACGCCCTGCATCCTGAGCCCTTGCTCGAGATTCACCCCGAGGATGCCGGCCCCCTCGGCCTGGAGGATGGCGCCATGGCCGAGATCCGCTCCCTGCGTGGCACGATCACGGCCCGGGCGACGGTGACCGAGCGCATCCGACCGGGCACCGTGTTTCTGCCGATGCACTGGGGCTTCATGCAGGAGCAGGCCTGTGAGGCCAACGCCCTGCTGCACGAGCAGGCCTGCCCGATCTCCAGGCAGCCCGAACTCAAGGCCGCCGCCGTGGCCGTCGCCAGGGTTCAGGAGGTGGCCCCGGTCGGGGCAAACAGCTCCACCAGCGCCGCTGGCAGGTTGTGATGGTCGTGGCCGGGGCGGGCCAGCTTGCAGAGAGCAAACCGCTCCAGCTCCGAGAGACCATTCCACTGGTCAGGCCCCAGCCCATAGCCCAGCTCTGCGGCTGAGCTGCTCACCTCAGCGGGGGGCGCTCCAGGGTGTTGCCAGGGGGCTTCGCGGGGGATGGGCAGGGAGGTGACCCCGCCGTCCGCCATGGCCGCCGTGCTCTGGCGCAGCTCGGCCGCCAGGGCCGCCAGGTCGTCGGGGCCGTCAGGCCAGAGCACGAGCTGATCCCGCTGGCTTTCCGTGAGGGCCAGCCAGTGGTTGAGCCGCAGTTTCACACCGCAGAGATCGAGCTTGCGGCGCAGGCAGAGGGGAATGCAGCGCCAGTTCCCGACGAAGTCGCGCTCGAAGCCGAAGCAGTGGGAGCAAGGATGGGAGCCTTCAGGAAGCATCGTGTCTCCACTGGATCAGGGCACGCAGCTGATCCAGCAGCGCTCCGCTCTGGACCAGATCTGTGGCGCGGGCCACGCCTGCAGCCAGATCCTGGCAGACACCGCCATACCAGAGATAGGCCCCGGCATTCCAGATCAGGGCGGTGGCCAGGGGCCCCTGGCCACCGAGAGCGGCCAGGGCCTGCTCGCGCCAGCTCTCGAGATCCTGCCAGAGGGCATCGTTGTCGTAACAGCCGTGGTCGCGCGGGTGAAGGATCAGGCGCTCCCCATCACCACCCTGGGCCCGGGCCGTGATGCAGGCGCGGCTGATCGGCAGGTCGGTGCTGCCCTCGAGGCCTTTCACCGTGATGGCCATCGCCTCGCCGGCCAGTTCCAGGGCCTTCCAGGCCCGGCTTTCGGTGGGGGGATGCACGAAGCCGCTCACCAGCAGGTGGGGGCCCTGATGGGCGGTCCAGAGCAACTCGAGGCTGGCCACGGGGGGGCGCTTGCCCAGGTCGTCGCGGATCGGCGTGAGGCTCTCCGCCAGCGGGAAGTGGTCCGGTTGGTGCACCAGGGCCAGGCGGTGCTGCGTCAGCCCTGCCTGCACCGTGGTCAGGTTCAGCCCCTGCAGCTCCAGCCCCAGGGCGGCGAACAGCTCGATGGCCGGCACGCCATATTTCACCGGCATGCGGCCCCCCCCCTGCAGTACCACGGGCAGCCCGGCCGCACTCAGGGCCAGGGCGGTGAGCGGATAAATGGGGGCCGTGCGGGTGCGGCCGTCAAAGGGCATGCCGAAGCAGAGGGCAGGCTCGGCACTGCGCAGGCTCGGCCCCAGGCGCCGGTAGACATCCAGCATTCCGGCCAGTTCCTGGGGCTCGGGCCGACGGATCCGATGGGCGATCAGAAAGGCGCCGATCTGGGCCGGCGTGGCCTCTTCGAGCAGCATCAGTTCCAGCGCGTGGCCGGCCTCCTCCCGGCTCAGCCCCCGGCTGGTGTGCTCGCCACTGCCCACCTTCTGCAGATAGTGCTTGAAACGCTCACGGCCAGACAGAAGCTCGGCAGCAGGGGCATGGCCGTTCAGTCCGGTCTCAGGCGAGGCGTTGGGCAGGGTGCCGGAAGGGAGCGCCATCAAGGGCTGAGGGGAGGGGGCAGCGTGGGCCGCACGGGCTGCATGGTCGAGAACTCCATGCTGTCACCAGTGATCGTCCAGCGTGTGCCCCACCGAACAAAGGCCAGAACGGGAAAGAAGTATCAACCGACACGGAAGACATCCTGAAGATTGGCGCCGGAGCCAGGCGGCTTCGGTTCGGTACCAACCGCTGCATCCCGATCGCCCCCTGGCTGGAGAGAGTTCATGCTCACAACTGGGTGCGCCGATGCGATGGGCTGCCTGCTGCGGGCTTCTGCTCGGATGCCTGCATGGTCTGGTGAGCCTTGAGCTGCGGCCCAACAGCGTCTTCGAGGCGCCCGGATCAGCTCTGGTGGGGGCGTGGAGCCCCGCCCCCCAAGCTGGCGCCCGCTTCTGAAGTCCCTCATCCAGCTTCGATACTGAAGGTTGTTCTTCGGCAGCTCCGCCATGGCCACTCCGCTGCAGACCACCCGTAGCGCCGGCTCTCCCCTCGGCGTCGCCCTCGCCTTCGTCGGCATGTTTGTGGTGGGGTCCCTGGGGGTTCAACTGCTGGCCGGCCTTCCTCGCGACGCGGCCCCTGCAGCTTCCGCCGGGGGAGACACCGCGGTGGTGGCCCATCCCGCCAGCCTCTGGAGTGCCCTGGGCGAGCGCTGAGGCCAGCCAGGTCAGGGATGACAGATCCGTAACGACCACGACACCCCATCACTGCCCTTGCCTGCAGGATCAGGACCGGTCTGTGATTGCAGATCCCAGCTCATCTTGAAGGGAAGCGGCCGCGCCCAGGCGCCGTCCTCCCATTCCGGACAACGCATCCCTCATTGGCGTTCACCGGCCTCATCCCCTCCCGACCGATGGGGTGAGGTGTGGTGGTGCCGTGGGGTCCTGTTCACGGCCGCGTTGTCTGGGCGTGCCTTCGGTGCGCCGCTTCCCTCTTCCATGAGCACTTCCACGACCCCTGAAGCGACCACTCCCAGCTCCGCCCTCACCAAGGTGGAGCAGGCCAAGGCCGATCTCTGCGGCCTCGATCTGCAACCCCAGCTGGCCGAGCTGGCCGCTGCCGGCTGGGACAGCCTCGACGAGGCCACCCTCACCATCCGGCTGAAGTGGATGGGCATCTTCTTCCGGCCCGTCACCCCCGGCCGTTTCATGCTGCGGCTGCGACTCCCGAACGGCGTGGTCAGCGCTGAGCAGCTGGAGCTGCTCGCCGAGGCGGTGGATCGCTGCGGCGAGCACGGCAGCGCCGACATCACCACCCGCCAGAACCTGCAGCTGCGGGGCCTGCTGTTCGAGGACATGGCGCCGCTGTTGGAGGCCATGGAGCGCGTGGGCCTGACCAGTCGCCAGTCGGGACACGACAACCCGCGCAACATCACCGGGAACCCCCTGGCCGGCATCGATCCCGAGGAGATCGTCGACACGCGCCCCCTCGTGCAGGCGATTCAGGCGCGGCTGTTCCAGCCGGATGGCCCCCGCAACCTGCCGCGCAAGTTCAACGTGGCCGTCGGCGGTGCCCCCGACAGCTTCCTGCTCCACAACGACCTCGCCTTCCTGCCCGCCCATCACGCCGGCGAGCTCGGCTTCACCGTGATGGTGGGCGGCTTCTTCTCAGCCCAGCGTAACGAACTCGCCATCCCGCTCGGCCTGTGGCTGCGGGCTGATCAGCTGCCTGATTTTGCCCTCACGGTGCTGTTGCACTTCGAGCAGAACGGCAATCGCAAGCTGCGCAACAAGAGCCGGCTGATGTATCTGATCGATGAGCTGGGGCTTGAGACCTACAGGGACACGATCAAGGCGGCCTATGGGGCGTTGGCCGGCGGCGAGGCGATGGCCTCGCTCCAGCCCCACGACGGCACGCACCTGGTGACACGGGCCCCCCGGGATGGCCTCGGCTGGAATGCCCAGGCCCAGGAGGGGCTCGGCTGGATGGGCCTGCACGTGCCGATGGGCCGTCTCGATGCCGAAGGGATGCTGGCCCTGGCCGGTCTGGCCCGGCAGTACGGCAGCGGTGAACTGCGGCTCACCGAGGCCCAGAACGCCCTGATCGTCAACGTGCCGGAAGCCAGCCAGGAGGCGCTGCTGGCCGAGCCGCTGCTGCAGCGCTTCCGCCCCGATCCCGGCCACCTGCAGGCCGAGGCTGTGAGCTGCACCGGCAACGCCTACTGCAGTTTTGCCCTGATCCCCACCAAGAGCACGGCCCAGGAGCTGGTGGAGGAGCTGGAGCGGCGGGTGGAGCTGCCCCATGGGGTGCGCACCCACTGGACCGGCTGTCCCAACGCCTGCGGCCAGCCCTACATGGGTCAGATCGGCCTGATGGGAGCCAAGACCCGCAAGGACGGCGAGATGGTGGAAGCCGTGAAGATTTTCCTCGGCGGCTCCATGGACGCCGACCCGAGGCTGGCTGAGCTGCATGACAAGGGTGTGCCTCTCAGCGACCTACCGGACGTGATGGAGCAGCTGCTGGTGGACCGCTTCGGTGCGCGGCGCAAGGCTGCGGCTGCCTGAGGGCCGCTGCCCGAACACCCTCTTCCGCAGCCAGGAGCGCACCGATCCACCCCGGGATCGGCTGTCCTGGCTGCCGCACCAGCTCTGGTCGAGCTGCACCAGGGCCTGTCGATCGCCGCTCTCGACACCCGCGTAGAGCAGGTGGGTGAGCCGCTCAGGGTCGAGCTCCAGCAGTGCCGCTTCTTTCCAGAGACGACGGCTGCGCAGTTGATCCCCCTGGCGGAACTGGGCCTGAGCCAACTGCTGGGCCAGGCTCACCAGCAACTGTTGTTCCTTCACGGCGGCCAGCCGGGCTCCGTCAATTCGCTCCTGGGTCACGCACCTGCCGATTGCACTCCGGCCCATGGTCTTTTGCCTTTCTGCCTTGTTCAGTGATATAGCCGGTGCCTGACGGCAGCTCTTGTCCCACATCAAACGTATCGGTGGCTACAGAACAGCCCTCACCTGTCCCGTCGCCGGTGCCATTCTTGAGGCCCAGTCGGCTGGAGGGCGTTGTGGCAGGGCCCCCTGACTCCCCTCTGCTTCCCCGGAACCTGCCTGCCACCACAGATGCCGGGCGCTGGCTCTGGCTGCAGCGTCTGCGCCGCAGTGCCGCGCTGCCGCTGGAGCCCTGGTTGCTGGCGATCGAAGCCGGTGAGCTCCGGCCAGACGCCGATCTGATCGCCGCCCTGGCCAGCCGCTTTGACGCTGCGGCGGCCCAGCGGCTGCTGGTGTGGTGGCTGCACAACGCCGGGGCCGATCCTGCCCTGCTGCAGGTGATCGGCCAGCAGCGGCACCCGTCTCTGGCGGCCCGCCTGCGCGCCGCTCTGGCTGAGCCCTGGGCCGCGGAGCGGGCCCAGTGGCTGTTGCCCCTGGTGGGCCACCAGCGGGACCCCGCCGACTTCGCCCTGCTGGCGGGCTGGTTGGCCTCACCCCAGCCGGGGCCCTGCCGTCGCGCAGCCCTTGAGGGGCTGGCGGTGGGTCTGCCGATCTGGCCGCTGCCGCCCCTGCGCCGCCTGTTGCGGCGACTGCTCACGGATCTCGATCCTTCCCTGGCGGCCACCGCCCTGGATCTGCTGGCACGGCTGCCCCAGCCCCGTCTCGCCCTGGCCGGCGTCGAGCCCGAGCGGCTGGATCCTGCCGTGCAGCGGCGGCGGCAGCGGCGACTCTCGGCCCTGCCGGCCAACCCTCTCGTGCTCGTGGTGCATGGCCGCGGCGGCGGCGTGATCCCTGCGGAGCTGGACGCGCTGCGGGCTGATGTGGAGCGACGGCGCCGAGCCCCGGTGGTGCTGCAGAGCCTCACCGGCACGGCGGGGCCGGCCGTGGGACCGCTGCGGCAGGCGGCGGCAGGGGGGGCGATCACCCTGATGCCCCTGCTGCTCCTGCCGGGGGGCCATGTGCGGGGGGATGTGCCGGCCCTCAGTGCCGCCTGGCGCGGCAGCGGCCCGGTGCTGCGGCTGCCCTTTCTGGGCGCGTGGCCCCTCTGGCAACGGGCCCTGCGCCTGGAGCTCCTGGCCCTGGCCAGGGCGTGGGCGGCGGCAGAGGGCACGGCCACGACCCCTCTGCTGCTCCACCATCCCCTGCAGGAGGGCCTGGCGAGCCGCTACCTGACCCACCTGGAACGCTTCTGCCAAGCCCGCTGCCACGCCACTCCATACACTGCGACGGTTGCTGATGAGCTGGTGCAGGTGTTGGCTGCCCCGAGCTGCCCACCTCCAGAGGGGGCGCGGCCGAACGGTTGGGCCCAGAGTGCGGGATCGGAATTCAGGCCGCCGGTGCTGCCGCTGGTGCTGGCGGCGAACCGGTTGACGGATGCCCTCTCGCCCTGGAGCGGACCACCGCTGCTGCAACGCCCCCGCCTGCGCGACGGCTTACTGGATCTGCTCGTGGCCCTGCCATGAGCGCTGTTCCGCCGCTCGGCACGGTGTATCTGGTGGGAGCTGGCCCCGGGGATCCAGAGCTGCTCACCCTCAAGGCCCACCGGTTGCTGCGCCACTGCGGTGCCCTGGTGTACGACTCTCTGGTGCCGAAGGCCCTGTTGGACCTGGTGCCCGTGGGTTGCGAGCGGCACTTCGTGGGCAAGCGGCGCGGTCATCACTCGGTGCCCCAGCCCAGCACCAACGCCGTGCTGGTGGAGCTGGCCGCCCGCC
Organism: Cyanobium sp. LEGE 06113; assembly: GCF_015207615.1. Lineage (NCBI taxonomy): Bacteria > Bacillati > Cyanobacteriota > Cyanophyceae > Synechococcales > Prochlorococcaceae > Cyanobium > Cyanobium sp. LEGE 06113. Next base: position 117,792 of record NZ_JADEWM010000008.1, read on the forward strand.
ACCAGACAATCGTGCGGCTGAAGGGCGGCGATCCCTTCCTGTTCGGCCGCGGTGGGGAAGAGGCCGCCCACCTGGTGAGCCATGGCATTCCCGTGCAGGTGGTGCCTGGCGTGACCTCCGGCATTGCGGCCCCGGCCTATGCCGGCATTCCCGTGACCCACCGCAGCGCCGGCTCCAGCGTCACCTTCGTGACCGGGCACGAGGAGATCGACAAGGCCCGACCGGGCGTGGACTGGCAGGGGCTGGCCCGCAGCAGTGACGGCCTGGTGATCTACATGGGCCTCCACAACCTGGCCAGGATCTGCCAGGAGCTGATGGCAGGCGGGCTGGATCCGTCCACCCCGGCCGCCGTGATTCAGCAGGGCACGGTGCGGGGACAGCGCAGCCTGGTGGCGACTCTGGGTGGCCTGGCGGATCAGGTGGCGGCTGAGGGGTTCAGCTCCCCCTCCATCGTGGTGGTGGGGGCGATGGTGGCCGAGCGGGTGGAGGCCTGCGCTCCGCTGCCGGCGGACGCCGAGATGCCGATTCCGTTCTGATCTCTCCAGCGGCAGCACGCCACGGGGCGTGAGACTGGCTTTCGGTAGTGGCTGACACAGGATGACGCGCCCGCCTCTGGTGCAGTGGGATTCTGTGCACTGAATGTCATGGCCCCCGGTGCTGTCCCCCGTGCCATTCCACGCTCCAATCGCGGCCAGGCCAGGGGGGCTGTCCGGGTTCCACAGCGGGCTGCCTTGGTGCGTGGGGCGAGTGAGCGCCCTCCCCAGCGCCGCTCCGCCCTGGGGCAGGATTTTGAGGCCATGACCCAGGTGTGGCAGATGCTCAGATCCGGCGCTGTGCGGGTGTGGGGAGAGATCGGCCGCAAGACCTGAGCAAAGCGGCTCCAGCCATGTTGTCGAATCCTGGCCGAAGGTTCGGTTGGTAACACGAGCTACAGGAGCGAACATCATCCAGTGGCTTAATGGATGGGTGCAGAGATCGGCTCGTTCGATCTCTTGCCTCCGTTTTTCGGATTGCACGTGTAGGCAGCTTCTGATTGCTTCGTTTTATGGAGCCCACGGGCTTCAGATTTTCAGACGCTGACTCCACAACTTTTCAACCTCCCTGCCTTGGGCGCCTCTACACCGGCTGCCCGAGTCGCTGTTGGTTTGTCAACTTCAATCCGCCTGGTCATCGGCCTCGCGGGCTCGTGCTCCTGTGGCAGTCCGGCCGGCCTGCTGCAGCACCATCCCCCGTGGACCGGTGCGGCGAGTTCGTGGACGGATTTGATCGGCGTTGGCATCGGCATTGCTTTTGATCTTCTCCTCCCTCCCATGGTTCCCTTCCCCACGTCTGCTTCAGCTCCAACCACAACGCCTTCCCCCAAGGGCGCTGGTTCCGGAACAGATCCCTTCTCTCGCTTCGTGAACTGGTTCAGTTCCGTTGGGGCTGAGTCTTCCGAACCTGTGCGGTCCACCCCATCCGAGGATCCCTTCAGCCAACTGATGAATCGCATCAGTCGCTGATCACCAGCCTGCTCTCCAGGGCCAGCTGATCTCTGTTACTTCGATCTTTCCTCTTTCATGGATTACGTCTTACCTAATGAGCTCGTCGATGGGATGATTGCCGCTGGAGGCAAGAAGTCCAGCGTCAGCGTCAAGAACCTTCTGCTGCGAGGCTTCTACTCCGGATCCGTGCTTGGTCTGGCGTTGTGTCTGGCCCTCACCATCATGGTGCAGACGGGCATTCCCTGGATTGGATCATTCATCTTCCCCTTTGGCTTCGCCAGCATCGTGCTGTTTGGCATGGAACTGGTCACCGGTAATTTTGCCCTACTGCCGATGGCGGTCTGGGCCGGCAAGACCACCTGGAAGAAAACCTTCCACAACTGGATGTGGGTGTGGATCGGCAATTTCCTCGGCACGGGCCTGGTCGGCATCCTCTTTGCCATGAGCCTCACCAGTGGAGGAACGGCAGATCTGGCCACCGGGGCCGGTGACTGGGTGGCCGTGGCCAATAAGATCATCGGCCTCAACAAAGCCAATGTGATTGCCAAGTATCAGAACCTCGGAGCTCTTGGATTTTTTCTTGCCTTCCTGCGCGGTCTGATTGCCAACTGGCTGGTCTGCCTGGGAGTCACCCTGGCCCTGGTGAGTAAGAGCGTTCCTGGCAAGATCCTGGCCTGCTGGCTGCCCATCACTGCCTTCCAGGCGCTGGGGATGGAGCATATCGTGGTGAACATGTTCCTGCACACCACGGGCCCCTTGCTGGGTTCAGGCGTGAGTTTCCTTCAGATCGCTTTCTGGAACTATCTGCCGGTGACGCTCGGCAACATTGTGGGTGGCATGGTGTTTATCGGCATGCTCTTCTACAGTACCCACCGCTCTCCGATCAGCAATGTGTTGCCCACCAGGCATGATGAAAAGCTTGAAAGGGAACTCGCCGCCGAGCTGGGAGCGCGCTAAGTTCAGCCCCTGCGATTCCACTGCAGCTGAACGTCTATCTTGAGAATCGGCGCAGTCTTCTTCGTATCAGTCACAAGTGCCGGGCAGCAACGCTGCCCGGTCTTTTTTTATGGGTTCAAGAAGTGGTTCACCACTTCTTGTAGGGCAGGAACTTGCCGCACATGGTAATCTTCACCCTGTCTCCCGTGGGGTTGGCTTCTTTGTCGACATGCAAGGTGAAGTCAATGGCGCTCATGATGCCATCGCCGAACTTCTCTTGAATCACATCCTTCAGTGGCATGCCATACACCTGCATGATCTCGTAGAAGCGGTAGATCAGGGGATCGGTGGGGATCACCGGATCCAGGCTGCCCTTGGTGGGGTAGGTCTGCAGGGCGGCTTCGGTGTCGCCATCCAGGGCGAGCAAACCGGCCAGGGCTGTGGCTTCGTCGCTGGAGGCGCAGGCCTGGCCATAGAACAATGAGGCGACCCACACTTCATCGCGACCAAGGGCCTCACCCAGCTCGGAGAAGCTGAGTCCTTTGGCTTTCTTGGCCTTCAGAAGTGCGGCCGTCAAGGGCGATCCGCTGGAGCCAGGTGTTGATGACATGGTCATAAAAGTTGAGATCTGATGTGGCAGCCAAGCAGCTGATCTGTGGGCCCTCTGCTGCTTGATGTGCTGCAAGATGGAGCCCCTTCATGATGTCGTCATGGCTGTGATTCTCGTGTGTTGATCGATACGACAAGGCACTGAACCTGCTGTGCCGGCCACCTTCTGGCCCGTGCCACTCCCCTGCGGCCCAGTGCAGAAACTGCCCAGGCGGTCGGCCGTTTGGTAGTGGCGGCCACACTGGCTGGGGTACGGTGTTCGGTTCACTGGATTACGCCCAACCGGTGCGCGCCCAACACCGACTGCCATGACTGCCACAACGCCGAGACCGGCGCCGATGTTCGAGCTAATCCCCTACGAGAAGTTCCGCGACACCCCCGCGGTGCGCTTCTTCGACATCACTGTGGCCGCGTCCAATGCCCGGGATCTGGTGATCCACTCGGGGCCCGCCACCTCCCCTCCGGACGATCCGGCCACGGCAGCCTGGCAGTTCTACCTGCATCCCCACCAGGAGGACAATCTGCTCGCCCTGCACGGCGGCCGCACCTTCTATCTGGTGAACTTCGGCTGGAACTACCCCTTCCACATCGTGCGGCTCGATACGGGCGGCGACATCCTCAGGATTCCGCCGGGAACCTTCCATCGTTCCGTTTCCGATCCTGACGGCTCGGTGGTGCTCAACCAGGCTGTGCGCGAACCGGGTGTCAGCCTGGTGCAGGAATTCCGCGTCTACAACAGCCGGAGGATTCCGAGGCTGTTCGCCACCACCTTCAAAACCGCGCCGCTGCCCAAACTGCACGGTCTGCACTGGTAAGGCGTGTTGGCTGAATGCTGACCACCCAGCCCCGCCGCGATCAGCCCAGGGGCAGGCTGGCCTCCAGGGGGGCGACGGGATCGAGAATCTCCGCTTCGATCAGCCAGTCAAAGCTGCTGCTCACCCCAGCTGGGCCTGAAAAGCAGCCGGTGATGGCCGCGGTGAGTTCCGGCTTCGAGGACGTGGCCAGGGTGATGTAGCGATCGTCGACCGGACCCTTGCCGCTGGGGTCGTAGCCGCGCCAGCCGGCTCCCGGCAGGTACACCTCCGTCCAGGCGTGCAGGTCGTACTGCTCGGGAGCGGGATCCACCAGGTGGTAGCCGCTGACGAACCGGGCCGGCAGGCCCACGCAGCGGCAGGCCTCCACCATCAGCATGGCCAGGTCACGGCAGGAGCCCACCCGTTCCTTGAGGGTGCGGCCGGCAGGCCAGGCGGGACCCACGTGGCGCTGGGTGTACTTCACCCGGTCCTGGATCATCTCCACCAGCTGATCGAGAAACATCAGGGCCCGCTGGTCGCTGCCCATCAGGGCCTCCTGGGCCATGTCCACGGCGGCGGGGTCGTGCTGGCCATTGGGCAGCCAGCCGCCGAGGGCGCCCTGCAGGTCGCCGTTGAGGTGGCCCACGGGGTAGGGCAGCAGCGGCTCGTTGGCCTCCAGGCAGGCCTGCAGATCCGGCGGCGCGTGGGAGACCACCGTGCTGCTGGCCTCGATGCGGAAGCTGTCACAGGAGCCGCCGAAGCGGGCCCGCAGAATCTCATCACCACTGGCGGCGATCAGGGGGAACAGGGAGCTGGGCTCAGGATCGATCCTGAGCTGGAAGTCCAGCAACGTCTGAAAGCCATGGCCCCGGGGCTTGAGACAGAAGCGATGGGCTCCGAGCAGAACAGGCGCGCTGTACCGGTAGCTGAACGAGTGCTTCAGGCGCGCACGCATGCCGGATCCGCGTTCTGGGACTCAAGGCTGGTCGCCACGAAGTAGCGCCCCTCGATCAGGTTGTGCAGTCGGTTGAGGTCGCTCTGCAGGGCGTCGATGGCCTCATGGAGGCCTACCGCGAACAGGTCGTCGATGCGGGTGTAGCTCCAGCGGGCCAGGGTGAGGCCACTGAGGCACTCCAGCTCGTCCGGTGCACCGGGCACCGAGCGGCCCTGCACGATCCTGAGGGTGTCCTGAATCCGCTCCAGGCAGTAGCGCACCGAGCGCGGAAAGATCGGGTCGAGCAGCAGGAAGCCGGCCACGGCGCGGGGTTCGATCGCCTGTTGACGCGCCTGGCGGAACATCTGGTAGGCCCCGGCGCTGCGCAGCAGCGAGATCCACTGCAGTTCATCCAGCACGCCGCCCACCTCGTCGGGGGAGGGCAGCAGCAGGAAGTACTTCACATCGAGGATGCGGGTGGTCTTGTCGGCCCGCTCCAGCAGCCGCCCCAGCCGGCTGAATTGCCAGGAGAGATCGCGGCTCAGGGTGGAGTCGGTGATGCCGTAGAAGAGCTGGCAAGCCCGGCGGATGTCGCGCAGTTGCTCCTGGGGGGGTTGTTTCCAGAAGCTTTCATTCTCCTGCAGCGTCCAGTAGATGTCGTTGAGCTGCTCCCACATCTCGGTGGTGATCACTTCGCGGATCTGCCGGGCGTTCTCCCGGGCAATGGCGATGCAGTTGGCCACGCTGTTGGGATTTTCCTCAGCCCGCACCAGGAACTCGATCACATCGTCGGGGCTGCCATTGGTATAAAGCTTGTCGAAGAGTTCCCGTTCGCCGCTGGCATCGATCAGGGGCAGCCAGGGTTCGGCGCTGCCCGGGGGGCAGTCGAGGGCCATGGCCTCGCTCACCTCCACGAAGCGGGAGATATTCTCAGCCCGCTCCACATAGCGGTTGATCCAGTAGAGCGAATCGGCGACGCGGCTCAGCATGAGCTGGAGCCCTGCAGTTGGAGCTGGCCATCGCCACGCTCACTGACGATCCATGTGTCCTTGCAGCCCCCGCCCTGGGAGGAGTTCACCACCAGGGAGCCGCGCCGCAGGGCCACCCTGGTCAGACCGCCGGGGCTCACCCAGGCGCCCTTGCCCCGCAGCACGTAGGGCCGCAGGTCCACATGGCAGGGGAACAGCTCGCCCTCACTCAGGGAGGGCACGGTGGAGAGTTCCAGGGTGGGTTGGGCGATGTAGTTGCGCGGGTTGGCCTCGATGCGCTTGGCGAAGTCGTCGATCTCCTCCTGGCCGGCATGGGGGCCGATCATCATTCCGTAACCGCCCGCTTCAGCCACCGCCTTCACCACCAACTGGCTCAGGTGCTCAAGCACGTAGGCCCGATCCTTGTCGCGAGAGCAGAGGTAGGTGGGCACGTTCTCAATGATGGGCTCCTCCCCCAGGTAGTACTGAATCATCTCGGGCACATAGGCATAGATGAGCTTGTCGTCCGCCACCCCCGTGCCAGGGGCATTGGCGATCGCCACCCGACCGGCGCTGTAGGCCTGCATCAGCCCCCGCACGCCCAGCATGGAATCGGAACGGAACACGGCCGGATCGAGGAAGTCATCGTCGATGCGGCGGTAGATCACATCCACCGGCTCCAGACCACCGGTGCTGCGCATCCACACCCGGTCGTCCTGGCAGACCAGGTCGCGGCCCTCCACCAGCTGGATGCCCATCTGCTGGGCCAGGTAGCTGTGCTCGAAGTAGGCACTGTTGAACACCCCGGGGGTGAGCAGCACCACCGTGGGGCGCTCCGTCCAGGGGGCCAGCTCCCGCAGGCTCTGGAGCAGGTGGGAGGGGTAGTCGTCGATCGGCTGCACGGTGCGGCCGGAGAAGAGGCTGGGGAACATCCGCTTCATGACGCGGCGGTTCTCCAGGAAATACGCCACGCCTGAAGGGCAGCGCAGGTTGTCTTCCAGCACGCGCCAGGTGCCCTGGCCATCGCGGATCAGATCCAGGCCGGAGATGTGGCACCACTTGTTGAGCGGCGGCTTGAATCCCTGCATCTGGGGCCGCCAGCCCTGGGAGGTCTCCAGGTCTTCCCGCGCCACGATGCCGTCCCGCAGGATCAGCTGGTCGCCGTAGACGTCCGCCAGGAAGTGATCGATCGCTTCGAGCCGCTGCACCAGGCCCCGCTCCAGGGTCAGCCATTCGCTGGAGGCGATCAGCCGCGGCAGGGGGTCGAAGGGCAGGATCCGTTCCACCCCCCGGTTGCCGGAGCCGTTGAGACGGAAGGTGGCACCAAGCCGCTTGAGCAGCATGCCCGCGGCCACGTGGTTGCGGTTGAGCTCTTCGAGGCCCAGCTGGCCCAGGGAGGAGAGCAGGGGGGAGAGGGCTCTTCGGGGTTCGTCCGCGGCACTGAAGTACTCGTCGTAGCCGCGGTGGGGCTTGTAGTCCGTGAACATCCCTGCCCTGCTCGCTCCCCCTAATCATGGGCAGCCGGCCAGGGGCTGGCCGGTGTGGATTGCTACGAAAGCTCCCTCCCGTGTGCCGTTGGTGGCGCTGGGAAGTTCCTAGAGCAGGAAGTAGCGCTGGGCCATCGGCAGCACCTCGGCCGGCTCACAGGTGAGCAGTTCGCCATCGGCGAACACCTCGTAGGTCTGGGGATCCACCGCCATCTTCGGCAGGGCGTCGTTGAGGCGCATGGCGCTCTTGCCGATGCCGCGGGTGTTCACCACCGGCACGCAGCGGCGCTCCAGGCCGAGGCTGCGTGGGATGTCGGCCTCCAGGGCGGCCTGGCTCACGAAGGTGAGGCAGCTGGGGGCGAGGGCCTTGCCGAAGGCACCGAACATCGGCCGCCCGTGCACGGGGCCGGGGGTGGGGATCGAGGCGTTGGCATCGCCCATCTGGGCCCACACGATCGAGCCCCCCTTGATCACCAGCTCCGGCTTGACGCCGAAGAAACCCGGTTTCCACAGCACCAGATCGGCCAGCTTGCCCACTTCCACCGAGCCCACCTGGCTGTCGAGGCCATGGGCGATGGCGGGGTTGATCGTCACCTTGGCGATGTAGCGCTTGAGCCGGGCGTTGTCGTGGCGGCCGCCGGCGGCCGCGTCCTCCGGCAGGCTGCCGCGCTGCAGTTTCATCTTGTGGGCGGTCTGGAAGGTGCGGGTGATCACCTCCCCCACCCGGCCCATGGCCTGGGAATCGCTGGCGATGATCGAGAAGGCGCCCAGATCGTGGAGGATGTCCTCGGCGGCGATCGTCTCGCGGCGGATGCGCGATTCGGCGAAGGCCACGTCTTCCGGGATGCGCGGATCGAGGTGGTGGCACACCATCAGCATGTCGAGGTGCTCCTCGAGCGTGTTGCAGGTGTAGGGACGGGTGGGATTGGTGCTGCTCGGCAGCACATGGGCCTCGCCGCAGATGCGGATGATGTCGGGGGCATGGCCGCCGCCGGCCCCCTCGGTGTGGAAGGTGTGGATGGTGCGGCCGCCGATGGCGCGGATCGTGTCCTCCACGAAGCCCGCCTCGTTGAGCGTGTCGGAGTGGATGCACACCTGCACGTCGAAGCGGTCGGCCACGGTGAGGCAGCAGTCGATCGCCGCCGGGGTGGTGCCCCAGTCTTCGTGCAGCTTGAGGCCGCAGGCGCCGGCGCGGATCTGCTCCTCGAGCGCCTCGGGGGTGCTGGCGTTGCCCTTGCCGTAGAAGCCCAGGTTCACCGGCAGCCCCTCGGCGGCCTGCAGCATGCGGCCGATGTGGAAGGCGCCGGGGGTGCAGGTGGTGGCGTTGGTGCCGGTGGCCGGGCCGGTGCCGCCCCCCAGCAGGGTGGTGACCCCGCTGGCCAGGGCCGTTTCGATCTGCTGGGGGCAGATGAAGTGGATGTGGGTGTCGATGGCGCCGGCGGTGAGGATGTGACCCTCGCCGGCAATGGCCTCGGTACCGGGGCCCACCTCGATCGTCACCCCCGCCTGGGTGTCGGGGTTGCCGGCCTTGCCGATGGCCACGATGCGCCCGTCGCGCAGGCCGATGTCCGCCTTGACGATGCCCCACCAGTCGAGGATGAGGCGTTGGTGATCACGGTGTCCACCGCCCCGGCACCGCGGGTGGTCTGGGCCTGGCCCATGCCGTCGCGGATCACCTTGCCGCCGCCGAACTTCACCTCATCGCCGTAGACGGTGAAGTCCTTCTCCACCTCCAGGATCAGCTCGGTATCAGCCAGCCGCAGGCGATCGCCGCTGGTGGGGCCGTAGGTCTCGGCGTAGGCGCGGCGGGAGATCCGGTAGGGCATGGGGGGTCAGTCGAGGGGTCCATTGACGAGGCCGTTGAAGCCCATCACCCGGCGCTGGCCGGCGAAGGGCACCAGGTTCACCTCGCGGCTGTCGCCCGGCTCGAAGCGAATCGCCGTGCCGGCGGGGATGTCGAGCCGCAGGCCGCGGGCGGCGTCCCTGTCGAAGCGCAGGGCGTCGTTGGCCTCCTGGAAGTGGAAGTGGGAGCCCACCTGCACGGGCCGGTCGCCGCTGTTGGCCACCAGCAGGGTGGTGACGGGGCGGCCGGCGTTGAGTTCGATCTCTCCGGATTCGGGGATCAGTTCGCCGGGGATCAGCGGGGCCATGGCAGCAGGGCGGGTGGGGTCAGCGGATGGGGTCATGCAGGGTCACCAGCTTGGTGCCATCGGGGAAGACGGCCTCGATCTGCACCTCCTGCACCAGCTCCGGCACCCCCTCCATCACCTGCTCGCGGCTCAACCAGGTGGTGCCTTCGCCCATCAGGGCGGCCACGGTCTTGCCGTCGCGGGCGCCCTCCAGCACCTGGAAGCTCAGCCAGGCCACAGCCTCGGGATAGTTGAGCCTCAGGCCGCGGTTGAGGCGGCGCTCCGCCAGCAGGGCGGCGGTCACGATCAGGAGCTTGTCCTTCTCCTGGGGGGTGAGGTGCATGGTGGCTGGGGAGGGGAGGGATGGACCAGACCCCGCCGCACTGTGGCAGGGGTCTGAGGGTGGACAGGTTCAGCTGCAACCTTCAGGGCGCCAGGGTTGTTCCTGAAAGGGCCAGACCCGCGGCAGTTGCGGAGCGGGCAAGCCCCTGGCCGCCCGGATCCGGGCCCAGATGCGGCTGAACCAGAACCGGGCCGCCTGGCTGGAGGGGCCCCGGTAGCGGGCCACCAGTCCAGGCTCCAGGGCGCCGCAGGCCATGGCGCCATCCAGCCCGTCACGATCCTGGCGGCACAGCTCCAGCAGCCCGGCCAGCTCAGCCCTGGGGAAGTGCTCCGGAGCGGCCCACACCAGCGAGCCGTACACCGGCTGCCGGGCCAGGCCATGCTCCCCGGCCAGGGCCTCGCCGCCCAGCTCCAGGCGATCCACCAGCATCCAGGGGTTGCCGCGGCTGCCGCTGCGATGGATGTCGAGGGCCGAACGCCAGCAGCCGGCAGCGAGGTCTTCGCCGGCGGCGGTGCGGCCCAGGCGCACCACCTCCACGCCCAGGTAGGAGGCCTGGGGGGCCAGCTCCACCCGGCAGCGCTGCTCCAGCAGCCCGTCGGCGTAGAGCACCAGCTCCTGGGGCAGCCACTCCAGATCCGCGCCGTCGGCGAGGCAGAAGTGGAGCTGCTGGTTCACCCAGCGCCCCTCGGGTGCCTGGCTCAGGCGGCCCACCGACCCGTAGACCTTCTGGGCCGCCACGCTGGTGAGCAGGGCTTCACTGCGCTCCTCCAGGCTCGCCTCGATCGTGAGCTGATCGCCCCCCACCAGCCCCCCGGCGGTGTGCAGCAACGGCAGTTCGCAGCGGCCATCCTGGTGCCGATAGGCGCGCTGCAGTTTCAGCGGGGCTGTGGCGGTGCCCTGGAAGCCGGTGTCGCCGCCATCGGCGCTGGCTCTATGGCGGAAGATCAGCCTGGTCTGGCCGTGCCAGCTGCCGGCGGCGCGTGATTTGGAGATACTCAGCACAGCGTCATGCCGCCATGATCCCCGCTTCCGCGGCCCCAGGGCCAGTGCCGCAGCCCCTGGTGCTCACCCAGCTGCTCTCCGGATTCTCTGGTCCGCCCCCTCCCTTCGTGCTCCAGCTCAGCGCTGACGAGCGCACCCGGCTGCGGGGACGCCGCCACAGCGTCTGCGGCCAGCCGCTGTTGCTGCAGCTGCCCCGCGGCGAAGCCCTGCAGCCCGGTGACCTGCTCGCCGATGGCGAGGGCCTGGCCTGGGTGCGGGTGGAGGCCGCGGCGGAGGCCCTGCTGCGGATCACGGCAGCCGATCCCCTGGCGTTGCTCCAGGCGGCTTACCACCTGGGTAACCGGCATGTCGCCATGGAAATCCGGCCAGGAGAGCTGAGGCTGGCGGAGGATCCCGTGCTGGCCCATCTGATGGAGCACCGCCGCCTGGGAGTGGCGCGGATCAGCGCCCCTTTTCTGCCTGAGCACGGTGCCTACGCCAGCAGCCAGGGCCACTCCCATGGCGGCTCAGAGCCCGGGGGCCATGGGCATGGCGCCTAGGTCGGCCGCTACCGGCCGCCTGGCCCTGCTGCAGCTGGTGAGCCCGGCTCTGCCGGTGGGGGCGTTCAGCTACGCCGAGGGGCTTGAGGTGCTTGTGCAGCACGGCCTGCTCCAGGACGCTGCGGGGGTGGAGGCCTGGCTGCGGGCCGAATTGCAGCGGGGAGCCGTGACCGTCGAAGCCGCCTGGCTGCCCAGGCTGATGCTGGCCCCGGATCCGGAGCTGCGCGATCGGGACGCCTGGTTGCTGGCCCAGAGAGAGGCACCGGAGCTGCGCGCCCAGCAGCGCCAGATGGGGGGGTCTCTGCTGCGGCTGCTGGCGGACCTGGGCCTGGAGCCGCCGGCGCTCGACCTGGCCTGGCCAGGGGCCTTTGCCCTGGCGGGCCGCGCCCTGGCCATTCCAGCCCAGGAGCTGGTGGAGGCCTATCTCTACGGCTGGGTGGCCAACCAGCTGAGCGCGGCGGTGCGGCTGGTGCCCCTGGGGCCGACCCGGGCCCAGGCGGTGCAGTGGGGACTGGCCCCGGTGATTGCGGCGCGGGCTGAGAGCCTGGTTGGGGCGGATCCAGATCAGCTCTGGACAGGGGCAGTTGGGGCCTCCCTGGCTCAATTGCGCCATGCTGAGCTCTACTCCAGGTTGTTTCGGAGCTGAGGGAGCCGATGAGCAGGCTGCGGGTGGGGGTGGCAGGGCCCGTCGGGTCGGGCAAGACGGCCCTGGTGGAAGCTCTCTGCCGGCGTCTGCGGCAGCAGCTGCAACTCGCCGTGGTCACCAATGACATCTACACCCAGGAGGACGCCCAGTTCCTGACCCGGGCGGGCGTGCTGGAGCCTGAGCGCATCCGCGGCGTCGAGACCGGTGGCTGTCCCCACACCGCCATCCGGGAGGACTGCTCGATCAACCGCGCCGCCGTGGAGGAGCTGGAGAGGCTCTACCCCGATCTCGACCTGGTGCTGGTGGAAAGTGGCGGCGACAACCTGGCGGCCAGCTTCAGTCCGGAACTGGTGGACCTGTGCATCTACGTGATTGATGTGGCCGCTGGAGACAAGATTCCACGCAAGGGGGGGCCGGGCATCACCCGATCCGATCTGCTGGTGATCAACAAGATTGATCTGGCGCCGCTGGTGGGTGCCGACCTGGGGGTGATGCAGCGGGATACCGAGCGCATGCGTCCGGGCCGCCCCTGGTGCTTTGCCAACCTGCGCAGTGGCGAGGGACTCGACAAGGTGGAGTCGTTTCTGCTGCAACAGCTTCCGGAAGGACTTCGGGTATCCACGCCATCGCTTGCACGAGCAAATCCACACACCGGCTGAGCGCCCAGCACCTTCGGTGCGATCGGATACATAGCGCCCAGGAACAGATCTGTAGGTTGCGAAATGCCGCCGATATCGCGGCATCCACCACACCTTGATCAATCACCCATGGTCCAGCACATCTCAAGGCGGTTGCTTGCCGGAATCGGCGCTTCAGTGGTCAGCGTCACGCTTGTGCCTGCGGCGGTGGCGGCGGCGATTCGGCGGGGGACTTTGACGGAGAAGTCAAAGTCGGCATCCTTCACTCTCTGAGTGGGACCATGGCCATCTCGGAAACGACCTTGAAAGAGGTCGAAGAGATGGCAATCAAGGAAATCAACGACGCAGGTGGCGTCAAAGTAGGGGATAAGTCATACAAGATCGTTGCGATTACCGAAGATGGCGCCTCAGACTGGCCCACGTTTGCCGAGAAATCGCAGAAGCTGATCGACTCCGACAACGTTGCGGTGGTCTTCGGAGGCTGGACCTCGGCCGCCCGCAAGGCGATGCTGCCGGTGTATGAGGCCAAGAACCACATGCTGTTCTACCCCATTCAATATGAGGGTCAGGAATGCTCTAGAAATATCTTCTACACCGGTGCCGTCCCGAACCAGCAGGCTGAGCCTGCAGTGGACTGGCTGATGAAGACCTACGGCGACGAGCTGGGCAAGAAGGTCTACCTTGTTGGTTCTGACTACGTGTATCCACGTACGGCCAACACCATCATCAAGGAGCAGATGAAGGCCCTTGGCGGTGAAGTTGTTGGTGAGGATTACATCCCCCTAGGCAATACGGAGGTTGCACCCATCATCGCCAAGATCAAGGAGGCATTCCCTGATGGAGGCATCATCATCAACACCTTGAATGGTGACTCCAACGTTGCCCTCTTCAAGCAGTTCAAGGCCGCTGGTATTGACCCGGCTAAGTATCCAATCATGTCCTTCTCCATTGCGGAGGAAGAGATTCGTCAGATTGGTCCCGAGTACACCACCGGCACCTACGCAACCTGGAACTACTTCATGAGCCTGGATACTCCAGCCTCCAAGAAGTTCACTGACGATTTCCGGGCCATGTATGGCGAAGACCGGGTTGTTGGCGACCCTGCGGAGTCGGCCTACAACATGGTCTACCTCTGGAAGAATGCCGTTGAGAAGGCGGGCACCTTCGAGGATCTCGACAAGGTCCGCGAGACCATGATCGGCATCACGTTCGATGCTCCCCAGGGCGAGATCAAGATGTTCCCCAACCACCACACCTCCGAGCGTGTGCTGATTGGCGAGGCCATGCCTGATGGCCAGTTCAAGATCCTTCAGGATAGTGGCGAGGCTATCGCCCCGCTGCCCTGGAACCAGTTCGTGCCTGAAACCAAGGGCTACACCTGCGACTGGACCCAGGATCGTCCCGACGCTGGAAAGTTCCAGATGTGATGCATCGGTTGGGGGGCTATCTGCCCCCCTCCACCACCCAGGTGCTGCTCTCAAGCTGAACAGACGGAACCTCCTTTTGGTTCCCCTTGGCTGAGCATCAAAGCCGCTTCCGTTTAAGGCCAGCAGTCTTCATCCTTCAACCCATCAGGTCTGGACACGTTCTGGCCTGAGAATGTTCAGCTACTACTTCCGTTGGAACTATTCTTTTCTCAGATCCTTGATGGGCTCAGCATCGGCTCCGTGCTGTTGCTTGCAGCCACCGGACTGGCCATTGTCTTTGGCTTGATGGGTGTGATTAATCTCGCCCATGGCGAGTTGATGATGCTAGGTGCCTATGTCACTTTTGTCGTCCAATCTGTTTTCAGACCGATTGGAGGTATTGTTTTTGAACTCTACTATCCGGTAGCTCTTGTCTGTGCCTTTATTGTCACAGCCTTGGTGGGTGTACTGCTGGAGCGAACACTGATTCGCAAGCTCTACGGTCGGCCCCTCGAAACACTGCTGGCCACTTGGGGTGTGAGCCTGATCCTGATCCAGCTGATCCGGAGCATTTCCACCGCCATGTTGCTGGGCATTCTGCTCACAGTTGTTCTGGGCTACTTCTCCAGTCGACTGTTGAAGGCCAAGGTTGGCGATCGTCCCTTTTTGCCTTACGTCACCGGACTGCTCTGGGCCGCTTCTCTTGGGATCGGCCTGGTAGCGGTGAATGCATTCTCGGTCGTGCGTCCGCTCGCCAGTCCTTGGTTTGGACCCAGAAACATCGATGTGACTGCCCCTAAATGGCTTCAGGGCAGCTGGGGTGAAATTGGCGGCATTGAGTTGCCTGGTCTGAGGATCTTCATCATTCTGCTTTCGGTTGTGCTGTTGTTGGCCACGGTGTGGTTCCTCACCAAGAGCGCCTGGGGTCTTCGGATTCGAGCCGTCACGCAGAACCGCCAGATGAGCAACTGCCTCGGTATCCCCACCGACCGCGTCGACAGCATCACCTTCGGCCTTGGATCAGGTCTGGCTGGTGTCGCCGGCTGCGCCATCACGCTGCTCGGGTCTGTGGGTCCCAACCTTGGAGCTGCCTACATCGTGTCCTGCTTCATGGTGATTGTGCTGGGCGGAGTGGGCAATCTGCTTGGCACCGTTTTGGCCTCCCTGATGCTGGGCCTGATTCAGTCTGTTGTTGGTTCGGGTTCGCTTTTGATTGTCTTTCCGGACATGCCTGCGGCAGCCAAGGGTGTTGTGGAGTTCTTTGCCACCACGAGTATGTCGTTGGTGCTTGTGTTCATCTTCATCATTGTCTTCCTGCAGTTCCGTCCCAATGGAATGTTCCCGCAGAAGGGGCGATCCGTTGATGCTTAATCCTTCCATGCAACGCTTCCCGGCACAACACTTTCGCTTCCTTTTGTGGAGGTCCAACCCATGAAGATCCTCCGAAAGCTCGTTCCATGGATTCTGCTTGCCATTGCGCTGTTTGTGCTTCCGGCAATTCTGAGTGATTTCAGGCTAAACCTGTTTGGACGCTACTTCTCGCTGGCGATCACTGCCCTGGCCATTGATCTGATTTGGGGCTACACAGGCTTGCTCAGCCTGGGCCAAGGGATCTTCTTCGCTTTGGGTGGCTATGGGGCGGCGATGTACCTAACCCTGAATACGGAAAGCCTGGCTGGTGGCAATGGCATTCCAAAGTTCTTTGAGAACTACGGTGTTGACAAGCTTCCTTTCTTCTGGCAGCCGTTCTGGTCTCCAGTCTTTACCCTGATCGCTCTTTGGCTGATACCGGCCATCATCGCTGGGTTTGTAGGCTATCTGATCTTTAGAAACCGAATCAAAGGAGTTTATTTCTCGATCATCACGCAGGCTGCGTTGATGGTGTTCTTCCACTTCTTTAATGGTCAACAGAAGTTGATCAATGGAACCAATGGCTTGAAAACCAGCACAACAGAGTTGTTTGGGCAGCTGGTTGGCTCCAGTGACATGCAACTCCTGTTCTACAGGATTACTGTACTGCTCATACCGGTCGCTTTTCTTGTTTGTCGATACTTCACCAATGGTCGTTTCGGCGACGCCTTGATCGCGATCCGCGATGATGAGCAGCGGCTCAGGTTCGGAGGCTTTAACCCCGTTCCCTTCAAGACCATTGTGTTCATTGTTGCCGGTGCACTCTGCGGTCTTTCGGGCGCTCTTTATACCGTGCAAACGGGGATTGTTTCTCCACAGTTCATGACCATTTCAATGTCAATTGAAATGGTCATCTGGGTTGCCGTTGGTGGTCGGGGAACTCTTGTTGGTCCGATCATTGGTGCAATCCTGGTCAACTACCTGAGAAGCCTGGTCAGTGAGGCTTTGCCTGAGTTCTGGCTGTTTGTGCAGGGGGGCTTGTTCATCTTTGTGGTGGTGCTGATGCCCGATGGCATCTACGGTTGGTTCACAGGGGGAGGTTTCAGCCGCCTCCTGGCAGCCTTTGGTATTGCACCGATGGCGCGCACCTATCCTCAGCTTGATGAGGAGGTGGCCGCTCTAGAAGATATCTCTTGAGTCTTTGCACTCCCATGAGACCCCGTCAGCAATCCACCCATCCCATTGTCGTTTCCGCCAATGACCAAGCCTCTCCTTGAACTCAAGGATGTGAGCGTTAGCTTTGATGGCTTTTATGCGCTTACAGACCTAAGCCTCACCTTGATGAAGGGAGAGCTTAAATCCATCATTGGTCCCAATGGTGCAGGTAAAACCACTTTTCTCGATGTCATCACCGGTAAGGTTCGCCCCACCAAGGGAACAGTGAGCTTTCGGGGCCAATCCCTGATTGGCCTTTCTGAGCAGAAGATCTCGCGAGGCGGAATCGGCCGTAAATTTCAGACTCCGCGCGTGTTTGAGAACCTGACGGTTCAACGTAACTTTGAGCTCTCTGCTTCACCCCACAAGAATGCGTTGAACTTGCTGGTTGATCGCCTGCCTGTATCCGTGAAGGATGAAGTGCAGCGCATCATGAACTATGTGGGCCTGGCACCCTTTGCCACCCATCAGGCGGGCTCCCTTTCCCACGGCCAGAAGCAGTGGTTGGCCATTGGCATGTTGGTGGCCCAGTCTCCCGAGGTGTTGCTGCTGGATGAACCGGTAGCGGGCCTCACTGACGAAGAAACGGTGCGCACTGCCGAGTTGATCAAGTCGTTGGCTGGTGATCACACCGTGGTTGTGATTGAGCACGATATGGAGTTCATTCGTGATCTCAATGCCCCTGTGACTGTTCTTCACCAAGGGCAGCTCCTGACGGAGGGCCCATTGGATAAGGTCAAGCAAGACCCGCGTGTGATTGAAGTGTATCTCGGTCAGTCTGACGACTAATTCTATTCAATCCAACCCAACCCCAGGCTTTGCGTAAACCCATGACCGCTCAACCCATTCTTCATGTCTCAGATCTGAATGTCTACTATGGCCAGAGCCATATCCTCAGAGATGTTGATCTGTCTGTTCCCGAAGGAGAAATGGTGTGCTTGATCGGCAGGAATGGTGTTGGTAAAACCACCTTTCTTAAAACCATTATCGGTCTGCTGCAGCAACGATCAGGCTCGATCCAGTATGGCGATCGGCAGCTGCTCTCAGAGGCTCCGTACCGGCGGGCCCGTGCTGGCATTGGTTATGTGTCCCAGGGACGCGACATCATCCCCCAGGTCACGGTCAAGGAGAATCTGCTGCTCGGCATGGAGGCCCTGCCGGGCGGTCTGGGCAAGAATCGGCACATTGATCCCCTGGTCTTTGATCTCTTCCCCATCCTTGAGCAATTCCTGAGTCGCAAGGGTGGTGATCTCAGTGGGGGTCAGCAACAGCAACTCGCCATCGCCCGTGCTCTGCTGGGGAAGCCCAAGCTGCTGCTCCTTGATGAACCCACCGAGGGGATTCAGCCTCCATCATCATGGACATTGAGCGGGCCGTGCAGCGCATCATGAAGGAAACGGGAATCAGTGTGCTGCTGGTGGAGCAGCATCTCCACTTTGTGCGTCAATCCAATTACTACTACGCCATGCAGCGCGGCGGCATTGTGTCCAGCGGACCTACAGACCAACTGTCCGACGCTGTGGTCCAGGAATTCCTGACTGTCTGAGCGACCTAACTCAACAGCCGCGGTTGACCATCCAGGGCCGGGTGCTGCTTTGCCTCAGCCGAGGTTTGCGTTCAGCGGCCCTTTCGGCCTGTTGTTGGCCGCTCACCAGGCGCGGTTCCTTGCTTTCCTGCTTGAGCCGGAAGGAACCCGTGAGCGTCATCGGTGGACTGAAGATGCGGCTACCCTTGGCACCGCAATCGGGGCAATCGGTATTCACCTGACGCGACTCAATGCTGCGCCAGACCTCATAGTCTTGGCAGCCTTCGCTGCAGCTGAACTCATAGACGGGCATGGACAGTCTTTTCGTGTGGTCTGGGTGCCGGGGGGGACCCGTTGAGGCACAAGTCCCCTGAACTGGCTACGGATCAACAGGGCAGGATGTCCTGCTCGAAGATGGAGGTGGGAATCGCGAGCGTGCAGCAGGCATTGGGAATGTCGACAATGCCGCTGACACGACCCTCCACCGGAGCACAGCTGAGCAGCATGTAGGCCTGCTCGCCGCTGAAACCAAACTTCTTCAGGTATTCAATGGCATTGAGGCAGGCTCTCCGGTAGGCGATGTGCACATCCATGTAGTGCTGTTTACCATCAAACTCATCCACTGAAATCCCTTCAAACACCAGATAGTCGGTGAAGTGGGGCTCCACTGGACTGGTTTTGAACATGGGGTTCACCATTCCATACTTCTCCACGCCACCCTTGATGATTTCCACATGCAGATCGAGATAGCCGGACATCTCGATGGCGCCACAGAAGGAGATCTCACCATCTCCCTGGGAGAAGTGGATGTCTCCCATCGACAGCTTGGCGCCTTCCACATAGACGGGGAAGTAAATCCGGGTGCCCTTGGTGAGGTTCTTGATGTCGCAGTTGCCGCCATGCTCCCGAGGTGGCACTGTGCGGGCAGCCTCATGGGCCACGCGCTCAAAGTCGCCAGCAGGCAGGGTGCCCAGGATGGCGCTGTTGGGATTGGGCAGGGCCGCAAGCACGGGTTCGCTGCCGGAAAGCCCTGCGCCGTAGGTGCGGCGATCGGGGGCTGTGTTCACCAGCTCCGTTTCACGCCGGTTCCATTCCTTCAGCAGCTCATGGGATGGGGCGCAGCCGATCAGGCCAGGGTGGGTGATGCCGGCAAAGCGCACGCCGGGAATGTGGCGCGAGCTGGTGTAGATCCCCTCCAGATCCCAGATTGACTTGCAGGCTTTCGGGAAGTGGTCTGTGAGAAAACCACCCCCATTCTCCTTGGCAAAAATCCCGTTGAATCCCCATTCATCGCCTTGAAGAGCGCCGACATCGAGAATGTCAACCACTAGAATATCGCCGGGCTGAGCGCCATTGACCCAGATCGGACCGCTCAGAACATGCACCACTTCCAGGTTGACATCGGCGACGTCCTGGGGATCGTCGTTATTCCTGATCTGGCCATCGGTCCAGTCCTTGCATTCAATCCGGAAGACCTCACCAGGATTCACGGAGGCGACCGCGGGAATGTCAGGATGCCAGCGGTTATGGCCCGGCATCTCCTGCTGGTCCATGGACTTGGTGAGGTCAATATTGAAGAGCGTTTTGGGCATGGAGACGCAGCCTTTTTCCTGTTTCGCTGGCATCAAAGGCGAGGCCGGCCGTAGGAACAGTGTGAATGGCTACGAAATCTCTCCAGAGGCCACGTTGCTCATGGACAGAGGTGGCAGTTCAGTTGGTCGGGTCTTCGCGTGCAGTGCTGTCGTCAAAGTCGCCACGGCGGCAGAGATTGTCTTTCAGGCGTTGTGCCCAGGGTTGGGGTTCGATCGTGCCGCTCGCTTCCACTTTTCCGTCGAAGTAATACAGAATCTGCCAGTTCGATTGGCCGCTGAGGTCGCGCGCCTCAGCCGGTTCCTTGATGGTCCTGCCGTAGAGGTTGTCGTACGGGGGCCAGCCAGGCGTGTCCTCCAGGCTGCAGACGGCGTTGACGGCCAGCAGGCTTCCCGCCTCGGGCTGGTCTGGCCCGAACAGGCGCACGGCGCCCTTGTAGAGGCCGTTGGACACGCCGGGTTGGAAGTCCAGAGCCAGGTCCACCCGTGTTCCCTCCACTTGCACCAGGGCGTCTCCCGCCTTGGCGTTCTGAATGGCGACTTCCTTGCCGCCACCGCAGGCGGCCAGCCCCAGCCCCAGCAGCAGGGTGAGGCCCGGCAGAGCCAGCCTGGTGCGATCCCTCTGCCGGGGGCGGGGGCTGGGGTCCGTGCCCCGACGCGCCACTCCAACCCTCACCTGGCCTCTCCATGGTTGGGCAGACCCTATGACAGGTGTCTCCAGCCTGCTCAGCCTGCGCCCAGCAGCTGCCGCCAGAACGGCTCAGCCTCCGGCACCGCTCCCAGCTCCTGTGCCGCCAGGCTCTGGATCGGCCGGCAGCCGAGGCTGTTGAGCAGCAGCGCCCCCGCCTGGAGTTGGGCTGGCTCGATCGCCTCGCTGGCCTCCTGGGCCAGGCCGAGGGCCAGGGCCTGAGCGCGCATCACTCCCGCCAGGCAGCCGCTCGCCAGCGGCGGGGTCAGCCAGCGCTCCCCGTGGCGCACGAGCAGGTTGGCCGTGGTGCCGCAGCAGAGCCCTCCGGCTGTGCTCAGCAGCAGGGCGTCGTCCTGGCCTGCCTCGCAGGCCTCGCGGCGGGCCAGCACCGAGGCGCCATAGGCGAAGGTCTTGCAGCCGCTGATCGCGCTGCTGGCATTGCGGCGCTCCAGGCGGCTGATGATCACCCGAACGGGGTGAAAGCTGGGCCGGCATGGACTCAGCTGCAGCCAGAAGCGGGCTGCCCCAGCCGCGGGCAGGTCCAGGCCTCGGCCTCCATCGCCTCGGCTCCAGTTGAGCCGCAGGGCTCCGGTGTGGATGCCGCTGCGGCTGATCGCCTCAGCCGCCAGGGCCAGCAGCCGCTCCAGCCCCGGCGGAGGTGGCAGGCCCAGCACCGTCGCTCCCCGGCACCAGCGCTGCAGATGGGCCTCCAGCAGGTGCGGGCGGCCTCCCTCTACCAGCACCGTTTCAAACAGCCCATCAGCCAGGCTCAGCCCCCGCTCCGACAGCGGCACGCTCAGCTGCCCCGGAGCGCCCCAGCGGCCCCCGCCAGGTCCATCGATCCAGGCGATCGCCGCCGCTGCCGCCGCGCCGCTGCTCATGCCAGGGCCTCCAGCAGGGGGTCGAGCTTCCAGGCCAGCTCCCTGGCCTCGTCCGCGGGGCTGGAATCGGCCACGATGCCGCAGCCGGCGTGGGCCCGCAGCCGCTGGCCCCGCAGCATCAGGCTGCGGATCAGGATGTTGCTGTCGAAGCGGCCGGCGGCATCGAGCCGGAACAGGGAGCCGCAGTAGGGCCCCCGCGGCACCGGTTCGAGGCCGTTCAGGCGGCGGCAGGCCCGCAGCTTGGGGGCGCCCGTGATCGAGCCCCCTGGCCAGCAGGCCCGCAGCAGCTCCTCCAGGCTGGTGCCAGGGCGCAGCTCTCCCTCCACCACGGAGGTGAGGTGGTGGACCTGCCGGTAGCTCTCCAGCCCCACCAGCTGGGGCACGTGGATCGAGCCGGGCCGGCAGACGCGGCCGAGGTCATTGCGCAGCAGGTCCACGATCATCACGTTCTCGGCGCGGTCCTTGGCGCTGGTGATCAGCTCGGCCGCGGCGTCGGCATCGGCCTCCGCCTCGGCATGGCGCGGGCGGGTGCCCTTGATCGGCCGGGTTTGCACACGCCCATCGTCCTGGAGCTGCAGGAAGCGCTCCGGCGAGGCCGACAGCACCGCTTCGGCCCCGGGCCCAAGGCAGCGCACCGCCAGGCCGGCGAACGGCGCCGGACAGTGGCGCCGCAGCCGGCCGTAGAGGGCCAGGGGGGAAGTGCCGGCGGGCAGCTGCGCCTCGCGGCAGGCGGTGAGGTTGGCCTGGAACAGATCCCCCTGGGCGATCCGCTCCCGCAGCTCCGCCACCTGGCTCGCAAAGCGTTCGGGCGCGGTGTGCCAGTGCCAGCGGTGGGGGTCGAGCCGGGGGGCCTGGCGATCGCCGTTTTCGGCGTTCTCGTCAGCTCCGGCCCGCGGCGGCGGGAGAGCCAGGATCAGTGCTTCCAGGGCGGCCAGCCGGCGGCGATCGCTCCCCTCCAACCACAGCCTGTGCTGCTGCAGATCCCAGCGCAGCAGCGGGTCGTAGCGGCCGGCCCAGAGCACCGCCATGTCCGGGGATCGCCAGTGGTCCGCCGGCTCCACCCAGGCCCCCGCCTCGTAGCCCAGCCAGCCCAGCCAGCAGCCGCCCTGGCGCCGCAGCTCGGCGAGGGCTGCGAAGGGATCGGAGCTGCCGGGCTCTGTGGGCAGGCCGCGGCACTCGCGCTGCTCCAGGGGCTCCAGGGCCAGGG
This sequence comes from Cyanobium sp. LEGE 06113, assembly GCF_015207615.1. Taxonomy (NCBI): domain Bacteria; kingdom Bacillati; phylum Cyanobacteriota; class Cyanophyceae; order Synechococcales; family Prochlorococcaceae; genus Cyanobium; species Cyanobium sp. LEGE 06113. The sequence goes on from NZ_JADEWM010000008.1 coordinate 140,162, forward strand.
TGGCCCAGCGGCCCAGGGGGCTGCCATCGCCATCGAGCCACACCAGCCCGGCCTCGCCCAGGCTGGAGGCCAGCTGGTTCACCAGGCCCCAGGGGGGCCGCCAGGGCAAGGCACGCCGCTGCCAGCCAGCGGGCGGCGGGGGCGTCGTCATCGCCCGGCCAGATCGGGGCGGCCGGCTTCGATCAGGGCGGCATCGCGGATCCTGCAGCTGTCACACACCCCGCAGGGCTCCGCCTCGCCCTGGTAACAGCTCCAGGTGCTGGCGATCGGTATCCCCAGCCGCAGGGCCTCCTGCACGATGCGGGTCTTGCTCCACTGCACCAGCGGCGCCCACAGCTTCACGCCGCGGCCCTGGCGCCCGGCCCGACTGGCCAGATCCGCCAGGCTCTGAAAGGCGTCCAGGTAGTCCGGTCGGCAGTCGGGGTAGCCGGAGAAGTCCACGGCATTGACCCCCAGCACCAGGCGCCGGGCGCCGCGGGCCTCGGCCAGGCTCAGCCCCAGGGCGATGAACACGGTGTTGCGGCCCGGCACGTAGGTGCTGGGGATCAGCCCCTCCAGCACGCCTTCGCCGGGGATGGCCTGATCTGGATCGGTGAGGGCCGAGCCGCCCCAGGCGGCCAGGTTCACCTCCAGGGTGTGGTGCTCGCTCAGGCCGAGGGCGGCGGCGATGCGGCTGGCGGCCTGCAGCTCGCGGCGGTGGCGCTGGCCGTAGTCAAAGGAGAGGCCGATCACCCGCTCACCGGCCTCGATCGCCAGGGCGGCGGCGGTGGCCGAATCAAGACCGCCGGAGAGCAGGGCGATCGCCGTGGCCGGCTGGTGGGAGGTGCCCGGGTCGCTGGCGGGGGGCGGTGCGCTGGCCATGGAGCGTGGTGGGGAGGGAGAGCGAGGGATCAGCGGTTCAGCTGTTGGGCTGTTCAGCGGATCGAGAGCCACTTGTGGCTCTGCAGGCTGAGTCGCCACCGGGGCTGGCGGCGCACGAAGGCCACGGCCAGGGCCTCACCCCGGGCCGACTGCCAGCCCGGTTGCAGCAGCAGCGCCGGACGGTTGCCCAGGAGCTCGGCGCGCCGGGCCATGGCCGCCGCGAAGCTGAGGTCCGGCTCGTCGTGGATCACCACCTTGAGTTCCTGGCAGCCGCCCAGCAGGGCATCGGCCGGTGGCCTGTGGGCCTTGGGCGAGAGGGTGATCCAGTCGAACTGGCCGCTGAGGGCATCCACCCCGCTGGTTTCCAGGTGCAGGGGCAGCCCCAGGGGGGCGAGTGCAACGCACAGGGGGGTGAGGTTGTGGTGCAGCGGTTCACCGCCGGTGACCACCACGAAGGCGGCCCCTGCGCTCGCGGCCTGCTCTGCCTCTGACGCCAGGGCCGTCACCTCCTGACGGGGATGGGCCGCCGCCGCCCAGGAGTGCTTGGTGTCGCACCAACTGCAGCCCACCGAGCAGCCCGCCAGGCGGATGAAAAAGGCGCTGCGGCCTGCGTGAAGGCCCTCCCCCTGCAGTGAGTGGAAGGTTTCCACCACTGGCAGTGCGGCAGGGTCTGGCTGGGGGCCAGGGGCCACGGACACCGCCAAACCTGCTCGTTCATAAGGAGGTCAACTTTAGGCAGCCTGGACCCAGGTCTTCGCCACTACGGTTGTGCTTGCTGCCGATCCCCTTGGTGAGACAATCGGCACACGGTGGCCGGCGGTCGTTCAGCATGCGGCGAGGTTTGCAAGGCCTGGGTCGATGAGCTCACCGGATCTGCCCACGCTGGCGCGCTACGGCCTGCTGCGACCCTTCCTGCGCCAGCAGCTGCTGGAGGAGCTCCTGGCTCCGATCCAGCTCAATGAAGAGGAACAGGAAGCCGCTCTGGCCCAGTTCCGCCAGGACAATGGCATTGATGATGACAGCCAGCTGCTGGAGCTGAAACAGGCCCTGCTGCTCACTGATTCCGACCTGGACTACCAGGCCCATTTCCCGGTGAAGGTGTGGAAATACTCCGTGGAGCATTTCTCCTCCAAGGCGGAATCGCGCTTTCTGGCCAACAAGGCCAACCTCGACCAGGTGGTGTACAGCCTGTTGCGCACGGCGAACCCCAACCTGGCCCGTGAGCTGTTTCTGCAGATCAGTGAAGGCGAATCGAGCTTTGATCAGCTCGCCGCCAGCCATGCTGAAGGCCCGGAGCGCGCCACCCGCGGCATCGTGGGTCCGGTGCCACTGGCCCAGGCCCATCCCGAACTGATGCAGCGTCTGGGCACGGCCAGGCCGGGAGTGGTGCTCGAACCGTTCCCGATCGGCGAGTGGTGGCTGCTGGTGAGGCTGGAGTCTCTGGAGCCAGCCAGTTTTGACGACGAAGTGGCTGACGCCATGATTCAGGAGCTGCTGGACGAGTGGCTGGAGGAGGAGGTTGACGTGCGGTTGGCCCGGTTGTGCGAGACGCCCCGACAGGCTGCAGTGGTGGGCTGATGACCACCAGCTCCCAGGGATTACGGCTCGAGCGGCACTCGGCCTTCGCGGGCCTCTCCGAGGCCGCGATCGCCCACCTCCAGGACGGCTGCCAGCGGCGCCGCTTTTCCCTGGGGGAGCCCCTCAGCCACGACAGCCTGATCCCCGCCGAGGTGCTGCTGGTGCTGGAGGGCACGGCGCGGCTGCTGGTGCGCGATCAGGGAGTCCTGCGCAGTGCCGCCCGGCTCGGGCCCGGCAGCCTGGTGGGGCTGGCCTCGCTGCTGCGGGCCGCTCCCTGCGAGGAGGTGAGTGCCGCCTCTGCGGTGGAGGCCCTGGTGCTTCCCGATCAGCTGGTGCTGCAGCTCCTGGCTGAGCAGCCGAGCTTTGCGGCCTGGTGTGCCTCGGAGCTGTTCACAGCGGAATTGCTCGATCTGCTGGCCGGGTTGCTGGAGCGTCAGTCCCGTGGGGAGGCCTCGCTGCTGGAGCTCCATGGCCAGGTGGCGCCGGAGGCCATGCTGGTGGCTCCCGAGGCGGACGCCCTGGCCGCACTGCCCCCGGGGATGGTGCTGTTCGCCGCCAGCTCCAACCTGCCCGGCCAGGCCCTGGGCACGCGCCTGGACCCCCAGCTGGGTGTGCCCGAGCCGCGGCCACCCCTGCCGCCCCGGTTGATCGCCCTGCCGGAGGCGCTGGTGGCGAGCCTGGCGGATCCGCTCCCTGTCGTTGCGGAACTGGAGGACGCCGAGGCTGAGCCTGGGCCGCAGGGCTCCTCCGCCCTGGTGCCCTTGGGCGCGGGCGAGGGCCCCCAGGCCAGCCGCCTCGACCTGGGGCAGCAGCCCAGGCCGGAGCTGCGCCTGCTGCGGGGCAGCGGCCCCCTGGAGGAAACCCTCGCCTGCTTCCAGATGCTGGCGATGGAGCTGCGGCTGCCCTTCCGGCGCGACTCGATCGAGAAGATCCTGCGGGATGTGCTGCGCCGCGGCCAGACCCCGGATCTGCAGCTGTGCGGCAACATCGGCGCCTGATGGGGCTGCACGTGAGTGGCGTGCGGGTGCCGGCCTCCCAGGGCACACGGCTGCAGGTGCCGGCCCTGGTGCCCTGGAAGGGGGGCTTTGCCCTGGTGCGGGCTTCCGACGCCCGGGGTCTGGTGCTCGCCTCACCCCGGGATGGCTGGGTGGAAGTGATGCCTGCGGAGATGGAAGCGGCCTTCCCGGAGGGCATTGAGCTGCTGCTGATGGAGCGCAGCAACAGCACCCCCGATCAGCGCTTCAACTTCAACTGGTTCTGGCCCTCCCTGAAGCGCTACCGCGGCCTGCTGCTGCAGGTGCTGGTGGCCTCCTTCGTGGTGCAGCTGTTCAGCCTCGCCAATCCGCTGCTGATCCAGGTGATCATCGACAAGGTGATTGCCCAGCGCAGCCTCGACACGCTGCAGGTGCTGGGCATAGCGCTGGTGGTGGTGACGCTGATGGAGGGGCTGATCGGCGCCCTGCGCACGTTCCTGTTCACCGAAACCACCAACCGCATCGACCTGCGGCTCGGCGCCGAGGTGATTGATCACCTGCTGCGCCTGCCGCTGGGCTATTTCGACCGGCGCCCGGTGGGCGAGCTGGGCACCCGGGTGGCCGAGCTCGAGAACATCCGCGAATTCCTCACCGGCCAGGCCCTCACCACCCTGCTGGACACCGCCTTTTCGGTGATCTACATCGTGGTGATGGTGTTCTACAGCTGGCTGCTGACGCTGATCGCCCTCTGTGTGCTGCCGATTCAGATCGGTCTCACGGTGCTGGGGGCGCCCCTGTTCCGGCGCCAGTACCGCCAGGCGGCCGAGGAGAATGCCCGTACCCAGAGTCACCTGGTGGAGGTGCTCACCGGCATTCAGACGGTGAAGGCTCAGAACGTGGAGATGATCAGCCGCTGGAAGTGGCAGGACCTCTACTCCCGTTACATCGCCCGCAGCTTCGAGAAGACGATCACCGGCACCGCCCTGGTGGAAACCTCCCAGGTGCTGCAGAAGCTCTCCCAGCTGTTGGTGCTCTGGGTGGGGGCCAGCCTGGTGCTCAAGGGTGAGATGAGCCTGGGCCAGTTGATCGCCTTCCGCATCATTTCCGGCTATGTCACCCAGCCATTGCTGCGCCTTTCCTCGATCTGGCAGAACATCCAGGAGCTGAAGGTGTCCTTTGAGCGTCTGGCCGATGTGGTGGACACTCCGGAGGAATCCAACGAGGCCGACAAGCAGAAGATCCCCCTGCCGCCGATTGACGGGGATGTGGCCTTTCGCGATGTGACGTTCAGCTTCGAACCCGGCTCGCCGCCGGTGCTGCGCCACGTGGATCTGCAGATTGCCGCCGGCACCTTCGTGGGGGTGGTGGGCCAGAGCGGCAGCGGCAAGAGCACCCTGATGAAGCTGCTGACCCGGCTCTACGCCCCCAACGAGGGCAAGATCCTGATCGACGGCTACGACATCGACAAGGTGGAGCTCTACTCGCTGCGCCGCCAGATCGGCATCGTGCCCCAGGAGCCCCTGCTGTTCAGCGGCTCCGTGGCTGAGAACATCGCCCTCACCGATCCGGATGCCAGCAGTGATGCCATCGTGGAGGCGGCCCGGCTGGCCTGCGCCCATGACTTCATCATGGAGCTGCCGGGCGGCTACAGCGCCAACGTGGGCGAGCGCGGCGCCGGCCTCTCTGGAGGGCAGCGGCAGCGTCTCGCCCTGGCCCGCACCCTGCTGTCGCGCCCGAAGCTGCTGGTGCTCGATGAGGCCACCAGCGCCCTCGACTACGACACCGAGCGGCGCGTCTGCGACAACCTGCTGGAGAACCTGCGCCAGTGCACGGTGTTCTTCATCACCCACCGCCTCTCCACCATCCGCCGGGCAGATCTGATCGTGATGCTCCAGGATGGCGCTGTGGTTGAGACAGGCACCCACGACCAGCTGATCGAGCAGCGTGAGCGCTACTACGCGCTCTACCGCCAGCAGGAGGCCTCGTGACCCCAGAGCACTCCCCTACCCCAACCCCAGCCAAGCCCGCCGATTCGGCCCTGGCGCCACGGGCGTCGTCGCTGATGCGGGCCGGTCAGAACGCCCTGGAACAGCGGGTCAAGAGTGGCCATGAGGGCATGGTGCTGCAGCAGTCGCGCTTCATGGCGCGCGCGATCACCTGGGCCCTGATCGGCACCACGGGTTTTGCCCTGGCCTGGCTGGCCCTGGCCCAGACGGAGGAGGTGGTGATCGCCGCCGGCAAGCTCCAGCCGATCGGCGACGTGCAGACGGTGCAGATGCCGGTGGGTGGCGTGCTCGACACCATGCTTGTGAAGGAGGGGGAGCGGGTGACCAAGGGCCAGGTGCTGCTGCGCCTCGATAACGAAACCACCTTGGACCGCCGCGACGGCCTGCTCGACTCGATTCGCTCGAAGGAACAGCAGTTCGCCCTCAAGCAGCTTGAGCTGCAGCGCTATCTCACCCTCAACGACACCGAGCAGCAGGTGCTGGGGCGGAACCTTGAGCTCCAACAGCAGGTGCTGGCCCGGCTGGAGTCGCTCCAGGCCGTGGGCGCGGTGCCCGAACTGGAATACCTGCAGCAGCGCAACCAGACCCGCGAAGTGGAGGGCGACCTGGAGAAGACCAAGGTGGATCGTCTGCGCCAGGTGGCCATCCTCCAGCAGGCCGTGTCAGAGCTGGAGGTGGAACTCTCTGAGCTGCGCAGCCGGCTGACGGAATCGAAGGTGAACATCCGCTATCAGGACGTGCGCTCGCCGGTGGATGGGGTGGTGTTTGATCTCAAGCCCACGGGCCCGGGCTTCGTGGCCCAGGGCAGCGAGCCGGTGATGAAGATCGTGCCCCTCGATGAACTCGAGGCCAAGGTGGAGATCGACAGTGCTGACATCGGCTTCGTGCGGGTGGGCAAGCCGGTGGACATCAGCATTGATTCCTTCCCCTCCTCGGATTTCGGTGTGCTGAACGGCACCCTGGCCTCGATCGGCTCCGATGCCCTGCCACCGGAAGAGCAAAAGCCCAACTACCGCTTCCCGGCGGTGATCAAGCTCCAGGACCAGCAGCTGCAGCTGAAGTCCGGCAGTGAACTGCCGCTGCAGGTGGGGATGTCACTGACGGCCAACATCAAGCTGCGCAAGGTCACCTACCTGCAGCTGCTGCTGGGCGAGTTCAAGGACAAGACCGACTCGCTCAAGCGCCTCTGATCCTTCGGCCCGGATGAAGCCTCTTGTTCGCTCGCTCAGGAGGCCACGGGGGTTTCCAGGCGGGCGGCAGCTGGCTCGGACTCCTGACGGGTGTGCTGCAGCTGGGCGGCCTCCACCAGGCCGCGGAAGAGGGGATGGGGCTTGCCGGGCCGGGAGAGAAATTCCGGGTGGTACTGGCAGGCGGTGAAGAAGGGGTGGTCCTCCAGTTCGACCAGCTCCACTAGGCGGCCGTCCGGTGAACTGCCACTGATCCTGTAGCCCGAATCGAGGAACAGGTTGCGGTAGGCGTTGTTGAACTCATAGCGGTGGCGGTGTCGCTCGTACACCACCTCCTGGCCGTAGAGACGCTGGCCCATGGTGCCTGGGGTGAGGCGGCAGGGGTAGACGCCCAGGCGCATGGTGCCGCCCAGGTCCACCACGTCCTGCTGCTCCGGCAGCAGGTTGATCACTGGATGGGGGCTGGCGCTGTCGAGCTCGGCGCTCGTGGCGCCGGTCAGGCCGGCGACGTTGCGGGCCCACTCGATCACGGCGCACTGCATGCCGAGGCAGAGCCCCAGGAACGGCACCCGCTGCTCCCGGGCCCAGCGGATCGCCGCCACCTTGCCGTCCACCCCCCGGTGCCCGAAACCCCCCGGCACCACCACCGCATCCATGCCGGCGAGCAGGGTGGCCGCGCCGCGCTCCTCGATCTGCTCAGCGCAGATCCAGTGCAGATCCAGGGAGGCATCGCACTCCAGGCAGGCGTGGCGCAGGGCCTCCACCACAGAGAGGTAGGCGTCGTTGAGCTGCACATACTTGCCCACCAGGGCCACCTTCACGGCGGGGCCCGGATGGCGCAGCTTGGTCACCAGCTCCTGCCAGCGGGCCATGTCGCTGTCGTGGTCTGACAGGCCGAGCACGTCGAGCACCTCACGGCAGAGACCCTCCTGCTCCATCGCCAGCGGCACCGCGTAGATGCTGTCGGCATCGAGGGCCTGGATCACCGCCCGCTCCGGCACGCCGCAGAAACCGCCGATCTTGGCCTTGAGGTCGGGGCTGATAGCGCGGTCGCTGCGGCACACCAGCAGGTCGGGCTGGATGCCGATCGAGCGCAGCTCCTTCACCGAGTGCTGGGTGGGCTTGGTCTTGAGTTCGCCCGAGGTGCCGATGTAGGGCAGCAGCGTGACATGCACGTAGGCCATGTCCTGGCGCCCCACGTCGCCCCGGAACTCGCGGATGGCCTCCAGGAAGGGCAGGGATTCGATGTCGCCCACGGTGCCGCCGATCTCACCGATCACCACGTCGGCGCCGCTGTTGGCCGCCACCCGGTGGATGCGCTCGCGGATCTCGCGGGTGATGTGGGGGATCACCTGCACCGTGCCGCCGTTGTAGTCGCCGCGGCGTTCCTTGTTGATCACCGCCTGGTAGATGGAGCCGGTGGTCACGCTGTTGAGGCGTGACATGGCCGTGTCGGTGAAGCGTTCGTAGTGGCCGAGGTCGAGGTCGGTCTCGGCGCCGTCCTCGGTGACGAACACCTCACCGTGCTGGTAGGGGCTCATCGTGCCCGGATCCACGTTGAGGTAGGGGTCGAGCTTCAGGATCGACACGCTGTAGCCGCGGCTCTTGAGCAGCCGCCCCAGGCTGGCCGCCACGATGCCCTTGCCGATGCTCGACACCACACCGCCCGTCACGAACACGAACTTGGGTGCGTGTCGGGCTGGGTTGGGGGACGGAGGCATGGGGCACCTGACTGACCACCCAATCTACCGAGGCCGTTCCGTTCACCCAGCACCGACCGGCCGGGTTCCGCCGGTCCGATGCCGCACCGGCAGGATCAGTCCTCCAGGAGGCTGCGCAGCATCCAGGCGGTCTTCTCGTGGATCTGCAGCCGCTGGGTGAGCAGGTCGGCGGTGGGCTGGTCGTTGGCCCCATCGGCGATCACGAACACGTCACGGATGGTGCGGGCCACGGCTTCATGGCCTTGCACCAGCTCGCTCACCATGGAGAGGGCAGCGGGTATGCCGTTGCTCTCGGGGATGGAGGAGAGGCCGCCGTAGGTGGAGGCGCCGAAGGGGGCAGGCAGGCCGAGAGCGCGGATGCGCTCGGCGATCACGTCGAGGGCGTTCCAGAGCTCGGTGTACTGCTCCATGAACATCAGGTGCAGGGTGTTGAACATCGGCCCGGTGACGTTCCAGTGGAAGCCATGGGTCTTGGCGTAGAGCACGGTGGTGTCGGCAAGCACGCGACCGAGGCCCTCGGCGATCTCCAGGCGCTGGGCCTCGGGAATGCCGATGTCGATGCGGGGGGAGGTGGCAACCATGGCTGCTTAAGCGAAGTAACTCCGTTTTAGCCCATCGGTGAGCGGAGTGCTCCCAGTTCAGGGGCCGCCGTCGAGGCTGCCGAGGTAGTCGCGCACGCGGCAGCGGTTCTGGGGCTGGCGCAGCTTCAGCAGGGCCCGCGACTCGATCTGCCGCACCCGTTCGCGCGAGAGCTGCAGTTGCTCGCCGATCTCGGCCAGGGTGCGGGGGGTGTCGTCCTCGAGCCCGAAGCGCTGGCGGATCACCGTGGCCTCGCGGCCGCTCAGCTGCTCCAGCAACGCTTCCAGATCGGCGTGCAGCTGCTGGCGGGTGAGGGCCTGCTCCGGGGTGGCGTGGCCGTCTTCCAGCAGATCCACCAGGGGCGTGTCGGCCTGGCCGCCCACCCGACCCTCGAGAGACACGGGCCGCGGGATGTGGGTGAGGGTGCTGCGCAGCCGCGCCACATCGAGGCCCACGGCGTCCGCCAGCTCCTGAAGGCTGGGGGGGCGGCCCAGCTCCAGGGTCAGCTGGTGCTGGCTGGTGCGGATCCTGTTGAGGCTCTCGGTGATGTGCACCGGCAGCCGGATCGTGCGGCTCTGGCTGGCCAGGGCCCGGGTGATGCCCTGGCGGATCCACCAGTAGGCGTAGGTGCTGAAGCGGAAGCCCCGGCGGGGATCAAACCGTTCCACGGCCCGCTCCAGCCCGAGGGTGCCCTCCTGGATCAGATCCAGCAGCTCCAGGCCCCGGCGCTGGTACTTCTTGGCCACGGCCACCACCAGCCGCAGGTTGGCCTGGAGCATGCGCTGCTTGGCGCGGCTGCCGCGGCGCAGGGCCTGGCGCAGAGCGGCGGGGCTGAGCCCGCAGCGCTCGGCCCAGTCCTCCAGGGCACCGTCGCCCTTGTGGCCCAGGAGCTGCTCGCGCTGCTGCACCTGGCGGGCCAGCAGGATTTCCTCCTCCTGGCACAGCAGGCTGACCCGGCCGATCTCCTGCAGGTAGAGCCGGATCGGGTCGGTGGTGGCCTTGGCTTGGGTCAAGGACGGCGCTCGGATCCCCATCACCGTTGTCACGGGGGCGGCCTGGCTGCAGGATTCGGCTGCTTTGCTTCCGATTTGCGGCCGATTTGCGGCGGATCCGCTGCCCCGCAGCCCGGATCAGCCCGCCGTCTCGGCCTCCTCCTCCACCCAGGTGCTGGCCACGTGCAGCTCCTGCAGCTGCTGGTCGGCCACCCCGGCGGGCGCCTGGGTCATCAGGCAGCGGGCCTGCTGGGTTTTCGGGAAGGCGATGGTGTCGCGGATCGACTCCTCCCCCGCCAGCAGCATCACGATGCGGTCGATGCCGTAGGCCAGGCCTCCGTGGGGCGGGGCGCCCAGGTCGAGGGCCTCCATCAGGAAGCCGAACTGGCGCTCGGCCTCCTCCAGAGGCAGGCCGATCGTCTGCAGCACCTGGCGCTGCAGGGCCGAATCGTGGATGCGCAGGGAGCCGCCGCCCAGCTCCAGGCCATTGAGCACCAGGTCGTAGGCCTGGGCGCGGGCGCCCGGCAGGGTGGTGGCCCAGGCGGCGGGGTCGTCGCCGAGGTCGGCGCTGTTGGGGGCACAGAAGGGATGGTGCAGGGCTTCGAGGCGGTTCTCAGCGGCGTTGAACGCGAACATCGGGAAATCCACCACCCAGAGGAAGTTCCAGCTGCTGTTGTCCCGCTCGGCCGGCACCAGCTCCAGCTCGCGGGCCAGGAACTGGCGCACGCGATCGAGGGCCTTGTTCACCGTGGCCGTGTCACCGGCGCCGAACAGGATGAGGCTGCCGGGTTCCGCACCGGTGCGCCGCAGCAGCTCGGCCTTCTTGTCCGCGCTGAGGTTGTCCTTGATGGCGCCGATGGAGTCGATCTCGCCGCCGTCGCGCACGCGGATGAAGGCCAGGCCGCCGGCGCCGGCCTTCTGGGCTTCGCTGAACACATCGCCGCCCGGCTTGATGCGCACGTTGCTGATGGCGTCATTGCCGCCGGGCACGGCGATGCACTTCACGGCGCCGCCGGCGGCCACGGCGCCGGAGAACACCTTGAAGCCCATGTCGGCCACCAGATCGCTCACGTTGGTGAGCTCCATGCCGTAGCGGGTGTCGGGCCGGTCGGTGCCGTAGCGCTCCATGGCCTCGTGCCAGCTGAGGCGCGGGAAGGGCCGGGGCAGCTCGACGCCCTTGACGGCCTGCCAGATGGCGCTGATCAGGGCCTCGTTGAGCTCCAGGATCTGCTCCTGGCCCATGAAGCTCATCTCGATGTCCAGCTGGGTGAATTCCGGCTGGCGGTCGGCGCGCAGGTCTTCGTCGCGGAAGCAGCGGGCCACCTGGTAGTAGCGCTCGATACCGCCCACCATCAGCAGCTGTTTGAACAGCTGGGGCGACTGGGGCAGGGCGAACCACTCGCCGCCGCACACCCGCGACGGCACCAGGTAGTCGCGGGCCCCTTCCGGGGTGGAGCGGGTGAGCACCGGCGTTTCCACCTCGATGAAGTCCTGCTCCTCCAGGAAGCGGCGGGCGGCCTGGATCGTGCGGGCGCGCAGGCGCAGGTTGCCGTTCATGCGCTCGCGGCGCAGGTCGAGGTAGCGGTGGCGCAGGCGCAGCTCCTCGCGGGTGTTCTCCTCGTCGTGCACCGACACGGGGAAGGGCAGGTTGGCCTTGACGCTGTTCAGCACGGTGATGGCGCCTGCCAGCACCTCCACCGCGCCGGTGGCCAGCTTGGTGTTGACCGATTCAGGCGGCCGCTGCCGCACCCGGCCGCTCACCTGGATCACGGTCTCGTTGCGCAGGTGCTCGGCCGCGGCGAAGGCCTCAGCCCCCTGGTCGGGGTCCACCGTGATCTGCACCGTGCCGCTGCGGTCGCGCAGGTCGATGAAGATCACACCGCCGTGGTCGCGGCGCCGGTCCACCCAGCCGCAGAGCTGCACCTCCTGGCCGCTGACGTTCTGGAGCAGGTCGCCGCACCCGTGGCTGCGCATGCCGAAGATCCCTGAGCAATCGGCGATTTTCCCATCCGGTCGGGCGGCCCCTGGTCTGCAGCAGCCGGGGCCGCCCGGATGGGGCAGCATGCAGGCGGCTCGCTGCGTTGCTGCTCCATGCACTTTTCCGGTTCGCTGGATGCGCTCAAGGCCCACGTGGCTGCCCTGGAACTCCCTGGCCACTGGAGCCACGAGGGGGTGTTTGAGGTGTTTCGGCTCGAGGCCGGCGAGATGATCAACTTCTGGCCTGGCTCCGGCGAACTGCAGGTGAAGGGCCACCCCGAGCGCTCCGCCGCTCTGCTGGCCCAGCTCACCAGCCAGTTCGGCAGCGGCGCCTAGCGCCGGTAGAAGGGCCGCTTCACCACCAGGGCCGGTTCGGCCTTGCCGCGGATCTCCACGGCCAGCTCGGTGCCGGGGCGGGCGGCATCCGTGGGCACGTAGGCCAGGGCGATCGCTTCGCCCAGGCTGGGCGACCAGGTGCCGCTGGTGACCTCCCCCACCGGCTCGCCATCCCGCAGCACCGGGTAGCCGTGGCGGGCGATGGCGCGGCCCTGCAGCTTCAGGCCCACCAGGCGGCGGCTCACCCCGGCGGCGCTCTGGCGCTCCAGCGCCTCGCGGCCCACGAAGGGTTTCGGCATCTCCAGGTGCACGAGCCAGCCCAGGCCGGCCTCCAGGGGGCTGGTGGCGCTGTCCATCTCCTGGCCGTAGAGGTGCATGGCGGCCTCCAGCCGCAGGGTGTCGCGGGCGCCGAGGCCACAGGGGGTGACGCCGCTCTCGACCAGCTGCTGCCAGAGGGCCGGGCCGACCTCGCCGGGCACCAGCAGCTCGAAGCCGTCTTCGCCGGTGTAGCCGGTGCGGCCCACGAAGGCGGTGCAGCCCGCCAGGGTCAGTTCCCGGTGGCCGAAGCGGGGCAGGCTGTCCAGGCTGGTGCCGCTCAGGGCCTCCAGGCGCGCCTGGGCCTCCGGGCCCTGCAGGGCCAGCAGCACGCCGTCGCCCTTGCGGTCGGTGATGCTGATCCCCTGGGGTTCGAGCTGGCTGCGGATCCAGGCGGTGTCCTCAGCGGCGCAGGCGGCGTTGATCACCAGCACCAACTCATCGCAGGTCTCAGCGGCGGCGTCAGCCTGGCGGCCCCGGTCGTAGACGATCAGGTCGTCGCGGATGCCGCCGGTCTGGTTGAGCAGCACCGTGTAGCAGGCCTCGCCGGGACCGATGCGGAACAGGTCGGTGGGCACGAGGCCCTGCAGGGCATCCTTGGCGCCGTCACCGCGCAGGGTGAGCACCCCCATGTGGGAAATGTCGAACACTCCGCAGTGCTGCCGCACCGCCTGGTGTTCGGCCACCAGGCCCGAGAACTGCACGGGCATCTCCCAGCCGGCGAAGGGCACCAGCCGCCCCCCCGCAGCCTGAATCACGGCGTGAAGAGGGGTGCGCAGCAGGTCCACCAGGAGCACAGCGGGGCCTTGAGGTTATGGCCGCACTCCAGCAGCCTGGCTGTGGCGCAGCCCAGCTGCGAAGACAATCCGGAGATTCGGGTTTCAACCCGGCCTTCCAGGCCCAATCTCCCTACTTTGGGTCCCTCAAGAAATCTTGCTTGATGGGTCATCGCCCCAGCTGCCGCAGTTGCCGCCATTGCGCCTCCTCTCCGGGAGCCGCTGCGGGCTGGTGCCATCTGAGGCGTCTGGCGATCCATTCCGCTCACTCCTCCGAGCTGTGGTGCCACCACTGGACGGCCCGGCCACCGCGGCTGCCCCTCGGCGATCCTCAGGATCCACGAGCCGATTCGGACGCCGGGGTTGCCTCGCCCGGCCAGACCCTGGCCTCTGTGACAGGCCAGACTCAGCCTGGCCGCAGCGAAGGCGTCCTGGCCAGGACGGATGAGTCAGTTGCTGATCACTCCGTGTTCGGCGGGCCCTCCATGTTCGGCGGCAGCCAGCAGCTGAGCCTGGAGGCGTTGCTGCCACAATACTGAACGAAATCGAAAGATCGTTCAGCAGAGCACATCTGGCTGTCTTCGACACCCCTTGATGTCAGGGAGACGATCAAAATAGGTTGATTCACTCTGCTACCCGCTGGCCACGCCGTTGATCGCTACCGCTCCTCAAACCGCCCCGATTGCCCTGATGGCGGCCCATGCCGACTGTGAAGTGGTGACCCTGCCCACGGGAGCCAAGGTGTATGGCGTCGGGGCGCCGGCCGATTCCATCTATGGCGTGCGCCGCGGCATCGTGGAGGTGCAGGGCCCATCCGGAGAGCGGCTCAGCTACAGGCCGGGGGAGATGTTCAGCTATCAGGACATCGTGTGGGGCGACGGCATCCACCGCAGTGACGCCCTGGCCCGCACGCCGGTGGAAATCCTGCGGCTGGACCGCCTCGGCTTCCTCAACCTGCTGCACAACCACCCCACCCTGGCGGTGCAGCTGATCGGCCAGCAGCACCAGCGCCTGCGCGAGCAGCGCACCAGCGGCACCTGCTGCTACTGAGCACCCAGCAGCAGCAGCAGGCTGCGGGTCACCTTGGCGGCCAGCACGCTGCTGACGCCGCTGGGGTCGAGCTGGGGGGCCAGTTCCACCACGTCGGCGCCCACCAGCTGGTGCTGGCGCAGCTCCTCCACCAGGGCAGCGAAATCGGGCCAGTGGAAGCCGCCCGGTTCGGGGGTGCCGGTGCCGGCCATCACCGCCGGATCAAACCAGTCGAGGTCCACGGTGAGGTAGAGGGGCCGGCCGCGCAGAAGCCGCAGGGCCTCGGCCATCCGCTCGATCGCCACCAGCCGGCCGCTGCTGCTGAGCTCCCTGAACTCCTCCCGCGTGCCGCTGCGGATGGCGATCTGCAGCAGCTGGCCGCTGGGCAGCACCTCCAGGCAGCGGCGCATGGCGCAGGCATGGCTGTGGCGGGCGCCCAGCCACTCCTGGCGCAGGTCGGCGTGGGCATCGAGCTGCACCAGGGCCAGCTCTGGATGCCGCTGGGCCACGGCCGCCACGGCGCCCGAGCTGATCGAGTGCTCACCGCCCAGCATCAGGGGTTTGAGCCCCAGCTCGAGCACGGCTTGCGTGGCCCGGCGCACGGCGGCCACCACCGGCTCGGGGTTGCCGAAGGGAATCTCCACAGCCCCCAGATCGGCGAAGGCGAGATCCTCCAGATCCAGTTGAAGCTGGGGGCAATAGGTTTCGAGGCCGCTGCTCACCTCCCGGATCGCCGCCGGCCCGAAGCGGGTGCCGGGGCGGAACGAGGTGGTGCCGTCGTAGGGCACCCCGAACAGGCCGACGCGGCAGCCGGCTGGATCGCGGCGGCTCGCCATGTAGATGGCGCCGTCGGTGTCAAACAGGGGGAGGGAGGCCATGGCGGTGGGATTCAGGCGTTGAGGGCCCGCTCGATCGCCGCCGGCACCGCCTCGAAGGCGCCGCGCTGCCAGCGGGGGCTCCAGATCTCACAGCCATCGACCACGGCCGCGGCACGGGCGGGATCCGGCTGCAGATAACGACGGCCGTCGATGGCGGCAAAGGTCCAGCTCCACCAGCCGCTCGGGTACATCGGCACCCAGCCATAGAGGGGATCGGCATGGCCGAACACCTGGCGCAGCACCTGCACCATCTCCAGGTGCACCGCGCGGAAGGCCTCCGGCGATTCGCTCTGGGTGGCGAACACGCCCCCGGGCCTGAGGATGCGGCGGCAGTGCTGGAAGAAGGCGCGGTTGAACAGCCCCTCGGCCGGGCCGGCGGGGTCGGAGCCATCCACGATCACCACGTCGTAGCTGGCGTCCGGGGCGGCTGCGGCCCAGGCGATGCCATCGCCCACGGTGAGCTGGAAGCGGGGGTCATCCCAGCAGCCGCCGCCGAGGCTGGGCAGGTGCTCGCGGCTCCAGGCCACCACCTGGCCATCGATCTCCACCATGTCGAGCTGGCCCACGCCGGGGTGGCGCAGGCACTCGCGGGCGGTGCCGCCGTCGCCGCCGCCGATCACCAGCACCCGTTCGAGGTTGCTGGCTCCGCAGAGGGCCGGATGCACCAGGCTTCGTGGTAGTGCCGTTCCTGGCGCTCGGCCGTCATCCAGCAGCCATCGAGCAGCAGGCCCTTGCCGTAGCGCTCGCTCTCGATGATCGTGATGCGCTGGTAGGGCGAATCGGTTTCGGCGATCACCCGGCCGGCCAGGCCATAGCGCACACCGTCGTAGACCTCATCGATCCAGCCGGGGGAGGGGGCCATGGGGGCAGGGCGTGCTGCGGAAAGCTGATCCGTACGCTTGCACAGCGCGCTTCCAGACCCGTGGCAGGCTCAGACCATGGCCAGCGACCTGCCCGGCGGTGATCTGCGCGTGACGCCGGCGGTGCTGATTCCGGCGGCGGAGCTGCGCTGGCGCTTCTCGCGCTCCTCGGGCCCGGGGGGACAGAACGTGAACACCACCGATTCGCGGGTGGAGCTGGTGTTCGATCTGGCGGCCTCCCAGGCGCTGCCGTCGGCGCTGCGGGCGCGGGCGCTGCGGCGGCTGGAGGGACGGCTGGTGGAGGGTGCCCTGGTGGTGGCGGCCAGTGAGCACCGCTCCCAGTGGCAGAACCGGGTGGCGGCCCAGCGGCGCCTGTGACAACGCGCATTCCAAAGACGAAACAGCTCCTGAGTCTCCTCCAGGTTCTCGAACTCAGCCACGCTGATGCTCCCCCAGCCGTCATGGCTGACGACGCTTTAGGGCTTGCGCTGCTGGGGCATG
>NZ_JADEWM010000009.1:0-103388 GCF_015207615.1 Cyanobium sp. LEGE 06113
AATCTGGTGAGCGTTGAGGGGAGCAGGCATGGCCCGGTGCCCTGCGCATGGCAACCGGATTCAGCTGATCCACTCCAGAGCGGTCAACCTGTTTGGCGCGACCCCTCAACCAGATTGTCGTCGGACACACTGCCTTGGTTTTGCCGACGACGTGAGCCATGAGGGCGAGCGGCCGATGGCGAGTCGAGCGCCTCGCGCACGACCGGATCCCCCCCCCCTGTAGCGACCCTCGAAGGGCATCACCACGGGCTAACGAGCCGAACAGGATGACCTTCTCGTAGGCGTCACACTCCACCACCGTGCCCAGCCCGCGCCGGGTCTACATCCTTCAGCCCTGCTCCAGCAGCTGCCGCACCAGAGCAATCAATTCCTTCTTCGTGAAGCTCTCCAGGGGCGGCGATGGGGGCGTCACGCCATGGCGTTCGAGAACCTTGGCCAGATCAGCCTTCCTGAGCTTGGAGGTGCCCTTGATCCTGTGCTCCTTGCACAGCCGCTTGAGGCTGGCCACCGACTGCTGCAGAAAACTCCCCTTGCCCAGCAAGGCCCTTGGGTTGCTGTGGTCTACAGGCTGGGGATCCCGGAGGTCATCCAGGGCAGCACTGGAGCGCTGCAGATGGTCTGCCATCCGGCGGTACACCCGGGCATCGGTGCCAGCCAGTTCCCTGTTGGTCTGCTCCAGCAGATCGGCGATCGAAGGCCGAGCGCTCATGGCGTTTCACCGAGCTGGTCGTAGCCGCCAGGCTGGATCGCAGCGGCCTTGGCTTTCACCGTGCGCCAGCGCCTCGCCTGTTGGATCAACCGCCGGAACATCTCCACCAGCCAGAAGCCGCTTTGGCGTTCGCTCTCCTCAATCAGTCCCACCATCGCATCGCCCGTTTCCTCCAGCTCGCGGATCACGCTGCCGAGCCTGGCGTTGAGGGCATGGAGCCGCGCCTTGGTCCGGGCCTCATCAGCCAGATCTCTCTCCAGCTCCACCAACTCCCGTTGCAGCTCAGAGATCACCACCCCACGGCGATCGCTCTGGGCCTTGAGGATCCCGCGGGAGCGGTTGGCCGACACCAGGGCCGCGCGACAGCCTGATAGGTGTCCTGCAGCGCCTCAGGCTCTGGACTCACAGGAAATTCGCTGGCTGAGCGGAGTGGCATCGAAGATCGAACGGGTGGCTTCAGGTCTACCGATTCTGGGCACTGCCGCCTTGCTGTCTACCCAGAAGGCGGGAACGGCCAGCTGTCGCTGACCCTGAGATTCCGTTTCACATTGATCGACGAATTCATCTCATTGATGTTGTAAGCGCCCCGGAAGTCGTCAGGCAGCATCAATGAGATGCTCAAGAATGGCATCCTCCCGATCGCCCGCCAGCACCCGCTCGCCCAGGTCCGGGCCGCCGAAGTCAAGGGGCGCCAGGCAGGTCACCGCATGGCCATGGTCAACCTGCAGCACCACAGCTGCCTGGAATGCAGGGTCGGCCCAAGCCCCCTCCAAGCCTTCGTTGCTGCCGAGGCCCGTGGTTCGGACCCTGACGCCATTGTTTGGGCTCGCCGCCCTGGCTCTGGCAGCCCCCCTGCCCGCCGCCCTGCCCGCCGCCCGGGCCGGCGACGGTCTGCCGGGCTATGCCCCCGGCAGTGGGGTGGACGCCGCAACCAGAGAACCCCCTGTTCGGCACCTGGACGGTGGCAGAGCAGGAGGGAGCCCTGGAGGTGCTGGCGGGAGCGGCCCGCTACCGGGCCCCACTCACCCCCTGGGACGGCGAGACCTTCAACACCAGCCCCGACGGCCGGGCGACCAGCTTCAGCTACGACGGCTACCGGTTCCAGCGGCGGGAGCCCTGAGCGTTGGCCAGCGGCCATGATGCCGCCACCAGCCCCTGCCCAGGAGACCTTCCCCATGCCCCTGCCCTCCGGCCTGCCCCGCCCGCTGGTGCTGGGGCTGTCCTTCCCGCTCGTGGTGCTGAACCTGTGGGTGTTCGCCTCGCTCTACAGGGCCTTTGAGGGCATCGCTTCCACCTTCATCCTCGCCGGGGTGATCGCGTTGATCCTCAACCTGCCGGTGCGCCTGCTGCAGCGGCGCCTGGGGCTGGGGCGCAGCTGGGCGATCGGTTTGGTGGTGGGGCTGTTCCTGGCCCTGGCCGGCCTGATCGCCGCCACCCTGCTGCCGCTTCTGGTGGTGCGGTTTCTGGCCTTCACGCAGGTGCTGCCGGAGTGGATCTCCGCCACCGCCCAGCAGCTCGACGCCGTCAGGGGCAGGGCCTCCTATCTGGGCGTGCCGATCGAGGTCAGCGAAATCATCGAGGGCCTGGCGGCGGGGCTCACCGCGCAGCTGGAGGGATTGCTGCTCAACATCCCCGCCTTCATCACCGGATCGCTGGGGAACTTCTTCAGCCTCTTCTTCCTGTTTGTGCTCACGATCTTCTTCCTGATCTATGGCGGTGATTTCGTGCGCAACTGCCTCACCTCCTGGCTGCCTGGCGACAACGGCCTCAAGGCACTGGCCGTGCTGCGCCGCAACTTCAACAGCTACATCTTCAACCAGCTCATCCTCTCAGCTGTGCTGATGGCTGTACTCACACCCACCCTGTGGCTGCTGAGGGCGCCGTTCCCCATCCTTTCAGGGGTGAGCATCGGTCTGATGGGCTTCATCCCGTTCGGGGCCATCCTCGGCATCCTGTTGTTCAGTGTGCTGTTCATGCTCAAGAGCTTCTGGCTGGGGCTGCGCATCTTCGCCGTGCTGATCGTGGTGGATCAGGTGATCGAGAACGTGCTGCCGCCGCGGCTGCTGGGCAAGCTCACCGGCCTCAACCCGATCGTGATCCTGTTTTCGGTGATGGTGGGCGCCACCCTCGCCAGTTTCTACGGGGTGATCACCGCCGTGCCGATCGCCGCCACCGTCAAGTCGCTGCTGCTCGACTCAGCCGAGCCGGCCTCCAGCTCGGCATAGCCCGCCCGCCGCCTGGCGTCGAGGGCCTCGAGGTAGCGGCGCTCGTTGTAATACAGCTCCTGAAAGCGCAGGGCGTCGCTGTTGAGCTCGGCGAACAGCTGCTCGATGCGGCCCTCCATGTCGCTGATCGGCACCAGGCCGGCATCCTCTTCGCTGCGCTCCAACTGCAGCAGGCGGGCGATGCAGCGCTCCAGGGTTTCCAGCCGCTGGCTGCTCCAGGCGTCGAGCAGATGCCGGCAGCGCTTCAGGCTGCGCTGGCGCTCCAATGAGGCCAGGGCGCCGCGCAGCTGCAGTTGCGGCTGGCCCAGCTGCAGCTGCTGCAGTTCGCTGGGCTCGATCAGGGGCGTGAGCCGTGTCAGCAGGCTGCTCTCCTCCACCAGCAGCTGGTCGCTGAGCAGGCGGGGCAGCTCCAGGTCGGCCAGATCGAGGCCAGGATCGAGGCCGCGGCTCACCGCCTCCAGCCGGCCGGCGCCCAGGTTGTCCTCCTCCAGGGAGCAGATGGCGGCCCAGAGCTGGCGGTGGTGGGCCAGGCCGAAGTCCTCCAGCTCATGGCGGCGCAGCTCGGCGCGGATGCGGGGCCGTTCCGGCGGGCAGTGCAGGTAGAGCCGCAGCACCTCCGCCTCGGCCCGCTCCCGCAGACCTGCCTCACCGGGCTGCTCCCACTTCTGGGAGCGGCCGTGCCAGCGCTGGCCCTTCACCTGCTGGCGCAGGTCGTCCTCCAGCTGGATCGCCAGCCTCGCCTGGCCGCCGCTGAGCCGCTCGGCCACCTGTTGCAGGTAGTGGCTGCGCACGGCGCTCTGGGGCAGCTTGCCGAGCAGGGCCACCAGGGCGCTCACGGCCTGCTGGAACTGATCCGAGCGGGCCAGGTCCTTGCCCTCCAGCACCTGGGCGATCTGCCAGTCGAGCCACTGGGGCGCCTGATCCAGCAGGGCGCGGTAATCACCGGCGCCGTTCTGCTTCAGGAATTCATCGGGATCCTTGCCGGCGGGCAGGTGCAGCACCCGCAGCTCCAGCTGCCCCTGCAGCGCCAGCTGCTCCACCTCGCCGATCGCCCGCTGGGCCGCCCTCACGCCGGCGCCGTCGCTGTCGAAGTTGAGGATCAGGCGGCGGCTCTCGCAGCAGCGGCACAGCTGGGTGATCTGCTGGCGGCTGAGGGCCGTGCCCAGGGAGGCCACCGCATTGGTGATGCCGGCGGCATGCAGGGCGATCACATCGAAGTAGCCCTCCACCACCACCGCCCGGTCATCGCGGCGGATCTCGTTGGCGGCCCGATCCAGGCCGAACAGGTGCTGCCCCTTCTCGAACACCTCCGTTTCCGGGGAGTTGAGGTATTTGGGCTCGCCGCCCTCAAGGCTGCGGCCGCCGAAGCCGATCACCCGCCCCTGGCGGTCGCGGATCGGCACCATCACCCGGCCGCGGAAGCGGTCGTAGTGCCCACGGCGGCTGTCGCCGGCCTCCCCCTTGCGGGCCGCCACCAGACCGGCGGCCTCCAGCCATTCCGGGGCCACCCCCTCCACCTGCACCAGGTGGTTCAGCAGCCCATCCCAGCGGTCGGGGGCAAAACCCAGCTCGAAGCTCTCGATCGTGCCCTCACTGAGGCCCCGCTGCTCGCGCAGATAGGCCAGGGCGGCCGCCCCGCCCGGGGCACGCAGCTGGCTGCGGAACCAGCCCGAGGCCAGGCTCAGCACCCGGTGCAGCTGCTCGCGCCGGGAGAGCTGCTTGCGCAGCCGCTCCTGCTGGGGGCCATCCAGCGTTTCCACCGGCAGCTGGTACTTGCGCGCCAGCTCCAGCACCACATCACTGAAGCTGTGGCGCTGCAGCTCCATCAGGAACTTGATGGCGTTGCCGCCGGCGCCGCAGGAGAAGCAGTAGTAGAACTGCTTGGCGGGCGACACCGTCATCGACGGCGATGTGTCGTCGTGGAAAGGGCAGATCCCCACGAACTCGCGCCCCTTCTTCTTGAGCACCACGTGCTCTCCCACCACATCGACGATGTCCGCACGCTCCTTGACGGCCTCGATCGTGCGCGGATGCAGGCGGGGATGGAGCGCGGGCTGGCTCAAGGAGTGGCGCTACCGATGGGGGTTGGATCGCCCCCATTCTGCCGGACACCACCACAACTGGGCGCCCCTGTGGATGCTGGCCAGCGCCCTGGCCTTCAGCCTGATGGGGGTGTGCGTCAAGGCCCTCGGCGGGCGCCTGCCGGTGTCGGAGGTGGTGCTGGCCCGG
Organism: Cyanobium sp. LEGE 06113; assembly: GCF_015207615.1. Classification (NCBI taxonomy): domain Bacteria; kingdom Bacillati; phylum Cyanobacteriota; class Cyanophyceae; order Synechococcales; family Prochlorococcaceae; genus Cyanobium; species Cyanobium sp. LEGE 06113. The sequence goes on from NZ_JADEWM010000009.1 coordinate 5,164, forward strand.
GCCGTGGTGAGCGTGCTGATCAGCTGGTGGCTGCTGGGCAGGGCCGGGATCGATCCCTGGGGCAACCGCCGCGGGCTGCTGATGGGGCGGGGTCTGCTGGGAACAGCGGGGCTCTACTGCATCTATCAGGCGATCGCCGGCCTGCCCCTGGCGGTGGCCACGCTGCTGCAGTACCTCCATCCCACCTTCACGGCGGTGCTGGCCTGGCCGCTGCTGGGCGAACGGCCCGGCTGGCGGGTGGGAGGGGCTGTGCTGCTGGGCCTGCTCGGGGTGGGGGTGCTCACCATCCCGGCCGGTGATGGGCTGGCGGCCCTCTCCGACCAGCTGCCGACGCTGCCCCTGCTGCTGGCCCTGGCCGGAGCCCTGCTCTCGGCCCTGGCCTACGTGAGCGTGCGGGCCCTGCGCCGCAGTGAGCATCCCCTGGTGGTGGTGTTCTACTTCCCGCTGATGGCCCTGCCGATCAGCCTGCCCCTGGTGCTGCTGGATCCGGTGCAGCCCACGGCCGTGGAGTTCGCCTGGCTGCTGGGGGTGGGCCTGTTCACCCAGCTGGGGCAGCTGGGCCTCACCTATGGGCTGATGGGCATGGCCGCGGGCCGGGCCACGGCGATGAGCTACGTGCAGGTGCCCCTGGCGGCGCTGTGGGGCGTGTTCTGGTTCCAGGAGACCCTCGCTCCCTCCCTGCTGCTGGCCGCCGCCCTGGTGCTGGGTGCGACCCTGCTCAGCATCCGGGCGGGCTGAGGATGACCACCAGAACAGAGCTGGGCATCGGGGCGGACGTGCTGGCGGGCACCTGTGCCATCGCCATCGGCATCGGCCTGGCCCGTTTCGACTTCTCGATCCTGGCCAAGCAGATGGCCACCGCCGGCTGGATCGACACAGCCTCGATCGGCGACCTCTCCGGCGGCAATCTGATCGGCTATCTGATCGGCTGTTTTCACCAGTCGCGGCTGCGCCGGCACCAGCATGTGCTTGGCGTGATTGCCCTGGCCCTGGTGCTGACCGTGGTCTCGATGCTGGCCGAGGGGTTCTGGAGCAGCACGGGATCTCAGGCCGTCTGGCGGTTTGTGGGGGGCTGGGCGGCGGCCCAGCTGATGACCGGGGTGCCGAGCCTGGCGTTGCGGCGGGTGCCGGCCAGGCAACTGCGCCTGAGCACGGCCATCGTGATGGGAGGAGCGGGCCTGGGTGGCCTGCTGGGGGCCCTGGCGGTGGGGCTGTTCGCCCCCTCCTCGCCCCGGCTTGCCTGGATCCTGCTGGCCGGCCTCAGCCTGCTGCTCTCCCTGCCGATCGTGGCCCTGCTGCTGCGCAACCGGCGGCATCCGCCGGTGTCCCCAGCCAGTCCCAAGGGCCAGCCGGGGCCATCCCCGGGCCAGACCCACCGCGCCGTCTGGCCCGCCGGCCTGATCCTGTTGGCGGCGGCCTACGCCGTGGCGGCGATGGGGTCGGTGCCCAGCGTGTTCTACGAGCCGCTGCTGCTCAGCCAGCGCTTCGGCGCCGGACCGGTGGCGGACAGCCACGGCCTGGCGATCTTCGGGGCCGGTGCCATGGGCGGCTCCCTGCTGGTGGTGTGTTTGCCGCGCGCCTGGGCCACCCGGCACTGTCTGGTGGGGGTGGCCCTGGCCGGGGTGGCGGCGGCGGCCCTGTTCGCCTGGGGAGAGAGCCAGGAGCTGGTGGTGCTGGGCTCCTTTCTGCTGGGTTGCTGGACCTGGATGATCGTGAGCCTCACCCACCTGCGCATCCACGACTTCGTCCCCAGCCAGGCGCACCGCCGCTGCTGGGCCACCTGCACCCTGCTCTATGGCCTGGGACTGATGCTGGTCTCCTTCGCCAGCTCCGGCCTGGCCAGCAGCAACCTGCAGCTGGTGCTGGTGATCTGTTTGGGCCTGATCCTCCTGCATGCCGTGCTCGAGCTGCTGCAGTGCCGCGCTCCAGCCCTGCCGGATCAGGGGCTCCCGCTCAGGACGGCAGGGGATCGGTGAGCCAGAGCTGGGTGTCGCCGCCGATGGCGCCGCTGGGGCGGGCCAGCCGCCAGCTCTCGCCCCGCTCGCCGCGCTGCAGGTAGAGCTCGAAGGGGCTGTCCACCCGCACCCGGTCCCCCGGCAGGCGCCAGTCGAAGCTGCCGCTGAGCCGCAGGCCGCGGGCCTCGCCGATCGCCACCGCCTGCTGCTCACTCACCCGCACCCGGCTCACTTCCGGAATGCCGTCGGGCTCAAGACCCAGCGACTGGGCAATCGACCCCTGGGTGAGCTGGATCTGCAGGGCCAGGGCGCTCAGCAGCACCCCCCGGGGCGGCTGGCCGACGCCGCCGCAGCCGCTGATCGGCAACAGCAGCAGCAGGCAGAGCAGCGGTGAGAGCAGCGGTGGCAGCAGCCGCTGGGCAAGGGTCCGCAGGGCGGGCAGCATGGGGGCGGTTTCACTTCCCCCATGATCGGCTGGCTGCAAGGGGACATCACCGATCCGTGGCAGCACGACAAGCGCTGCGGCCTGCTGCTGGTCTGCGGCGGCGTGGGCTACGAGGTGCAGGTGAGCCAGCGCCAGTGGCAGCGGCTGCCGCCCCAGGGCGGCAGCCTTGGCCTGCACATCCACCAGAGCATCCGCGAGGACGGCTGGACGCTGTTCGGCTTTGCCGAGCGCCAGGAGCGGGATCTGTTCCGGGAGCTGGTGGCCGTGAGCGGGGTGGGGCCCCAGATGGCCCTGGGCCTGCTGGGGGTGCTGGAGCCCACCGCCCTGGTGCTGGCGATCGTGCAAGCCGACCTGCGCCAGCTCTGCCAGGCGCCTGGGGTGGGCAAGCGCACCGCCGAGCGGCTGGCGGTGGAGCTGCGGGTGCGGCTGCAGGAGCGCTTCCTGGGCGGGCCGGGCCCGGGCGGCGAGGCCGAGCTCGAACCCCTGCCCGCCCTCAGCGACGGCAGCCGCGACGACCTGCACGCCACCCTCGCTGCCCTGGGCTACGAGGGGCTGGAGATCCACCGGGCCGTGCGGGGCGTGGCCGCCCAGGGGCTGGCCGCCGACGCCAGCGCCGAGGAGTGGATCCGCTGCTGCCTGCGCTGGCTGGCCCGATCCGCCGCCTGACAGGGCGGTAAAGTATCGGTTTGCACCGCAGAGGCCGGGGCAGGCCCTGCCGGGGCCACCAGGCTGCAGGCTCGCGCTCCGCCACTTCCCACACTCCATGCCGCTCACCACCGCCCAGAAGCAGGACCTGATCAACGGTCACCAGACCCATGGCACCGACACCGGTTCCGTGGAGGTTCAGGTGGCGATGCTGAGTGAGCGGATCAGCCAGCTCACCGGCCATCTGCAGCAGAACAAGCACGACTTCTCCTCCCGCCAGGGGCTGCTCAAGATGATCGGCCGCCGCAAGCGGCTGCTGGGCTACCTCAAGGGCATCAGCCAGCAGCGCTACGCCGATCTGATCGCCAAGCTCGGCATCCGCGGCTGAAGCCGTCCAGCAGCACGCCACCGCAGAGCGAGTCCATGGCCGGTAAGGGGTTGGGAGATGACGCGGCCGCCCGCGCGAGCCGCAAGGGGTCATCCTCCGGCCGCTCCAAGCCGTCGGCTGTTCCGAGCAAGAAAGCCGCCGCGGTGCCGAGCAAGAAGGCCCCGGCCCGGGCCATTCCCGATGTGGTGGCCAATCGCATGGCACGCCGGGTGGCCATCGCCACCGGCATCCCCACCGTGATGGGGATGGGGGTGTTCGTGGGCAGCTACCTGCTGGTGAGCCGCCAGATCGCAGACATCTCCCCCGGCCTCACCCTGGCCGCCTCCGGCGGCTGCTTCCTGCTGGGGCTGGTGGGCCTGAGCTACGGCGTGCTCTCCGCCAGCTGGGAAGACCAGCCCGGCAGCCTGCTGGGCCAGGAGCAGCTGGGCCTGAACATCGGCCGTCTGCGCCAGTCGCTGCGCAGCCTGCGCAGCGGCAGCTAGGCCGCCAGCAGGGGCGCGCTGATCCGCGCCTGAAACGCCGCAGCCGTGAGCGTGTCGAGGGCTGCGGCGGGATCGGAAACGCAGAACTGGGACCCGAGCCGCACGAAGCGCACCGCCTCCCCCTGCTGCACCAGGGCCACCACCGGCACCCGCTGGCCGGCTTCGTCCTGGGGCGGACGGTGCCGGTGCAGGCATTCCCGCAGGCGGTGCTGGATGGCGATGTCGCCGGCCTGGTCGGCGGGCAGCTCCACCATCAGCAGCTGCAGGTCATCGATCGAGCGGCAGTCATCCACGATCAGCTGCACCCGGTCATCGCGGCGATCCACCGTGGCCCACACCAGCAGGCGGGCATCCACCATCAGGTGGTCGACCAGGCGGGCGTAGCTGCGCGGGAACACCACGGCCTCGCAGCTGCCGGTGAGGTCTTCGAGCTGCAGCACGGCCATGCGATCGCCCTTGCGGGTGTTCACCTGGCGCAGCTCCGGCACCATCACCACGGCACTCACCTTGGCCTTGTCGGCCTGCTCCTCCAGGTGGGCCAGGGCCAGCGGTGAGAGCAGTTTCACCGGCCGGGCCAGCTGCTTGAGCGGATGGTCCGAGAGGTAGAAGCCCACCAGCTCCTTCTCCAGCCGCAGCTTCTCGGTGGGGGGGTAGTCCTTCACTGGCGCGGCCTTCGGGGCCGTGCTCAGATCGGCCCGGCCGGCGGCGGCGTCAGGGCCCGGGTCGCTGGCGCTGCCCATCAGGTCGAACAGGTTGCCCTGGCCGCTGGCCCGGTCCTTGGCCCGGGAGCTGGACCAGTCGAGCACCAGATCCAGATCGGCCATCAGCTGGGCCCGGTTGGCGGCGGGCTCGAGGGCATCGAGGGCGCCGGAGTGGATCAGGGCCTCGAGGGCGCGGCGGTTGAGCTGGTGGCCGGGGATGCGGTCGCAGAGATCGGCGAGGCCCTGGAACGGGCCGTCGCTGCTGCGGCTCTCCAGCAGCTGGCGGATGGCGCCATCGCCCAGATTGCGCACAGCGGAGAGGCCGAACAGGATGCGATCACCCACCGGCGTGAAGTCGATGCCGGAGGCATTCACATCGGGGGGCATCACCTCGATGCCCATGGCATTGCAGTTGGCGATGTAGCGCTGCACCTTGTCGGAGGCGCCGGCATTCACCGTGAGCAGCGCCGCCATGTAGGCCACCGGGTAGTGGGCCTTGAGGTAGGCGGTCTGGAAGGTCACGGCGCCATAGGCCGTGGAGTGGCTCTTGTTGAAGCAGTACTCGGCGAACAGCACCATCTGCTCGAACAGGGTTTCGGCCACCCGGGGCTCCACACCGCGATCGGTGGCCCCTTTCACAAACAGGCTCTGGTGTTTCTCCATCTCACTCTTCTTCTTCTTGCCCATCGCCCGGCGCAGCAGATCCGCCTCACCGAGCGAATAGCCGGCCAGGTCCTGGGCGATCTTCATGATCTGCTCCTGATACACCATGATCCCGTAGGTTTCGCTCAGGATCGGCTTCAGGGCCGCGTGCACCACCTCAATCGCTTCGCGGCCGTGCTTGCGATTGATGAATTTGGGAATCAGCCCCGCATCCAGGGGACCTGGCCGGTAGAGCGCCAGGATCGAAGAGATGTCCTCCAGGGATGAGGGCTTCAGATCGCGCACGATCTGGCGCATGCCACTCGATTCCAGCTGGAAGATGCCCTCCAGATCGCCGCGGGCCAGCAGGCTGTAGGTGGCGGGATCATCGAGGGGAAGGCGGTCGGGGTCCACCCGGGCGCCGGTGCTCTCCTCCACCAGGGCCAGGGTCTTGTCGATCATGGTGAGGTTCTTGAGGCCGAGGAAGTCCATCTTCAGCAGCCCCATCGACTCCACGTCTTCCATGAAGTACTGGGTGATCACCTGGCCGTCGTTGTTGCGCTGCAGCGGCACCAGCTGATCGAGGGGATCGGCGGCGATCACCACGCCGGCGGCGTGCACGCCGAAGGTCTTGTTGGTGCCCTCGATGCGCATCGCCATGTCCACCCAGCGGCGCACCTGCGGATCCCTCTCGTACTTCTCGCGGAATTCCGGCGCCGGCGATTCAGGGCCGATCATCTCCTTGAGCTTGGCCGGTTTGCCGCGCACCACCGGGATCAGCTTGGCCAGCCGGTCGGCGTCGCCATAGGGAATATCCAGCACCCGGGCCACGTCCTTGAGCACGGCCTTGGAGGTCATGCGGTTGAAGGTGATGATCTGGGCCACCTTGTCTTCGCCGTAGCGCTGGGTCACGTAATCGATCACCTCGCCGCGGCGCTCGATGCAGAAGTCGGTGTCGATGTCAGGCATCGACTTGCGCTCCGGGTTGAGGAAACGCTCGAACAGCAACCCATGCACCACCGGATCGATGTTGGTGATGCCCAGGGCATAGGCCACCAGGGAACCCGCCGCCGAGCCCCGTCCCGGCCCCACTGAGATGCCACTGTCGCGGGCGAAGCGGATGTAGTCCCACACCACCAGGAAATAGGTGGGGAAGCCCATCTGCTCCATCACCTGCAGCTCGAAGTGCAGCCGTTCGCCATAGGCAGGATCGAAAGGCGCCCCGGCGGCCAGCTCCAGCCGATCGCGCAGGCCCTGCTCCGCCACGCTGGTGAGATAGCTCACGGCGGTGTGGCCCTCCGGAATCGGGAAACGGGGCATCTGGTAGCGGCCCAGGATGTCGTAGTCGTCCACCTTCTCGGCCACCCGGGCCGTGTTGGCCACCGCCCGCTGGATCAGCTCCGGCTCCAGGTGATCGGCGAACAGGCCGAGCATCTCGGCCTCGCTCTTGATGTATTCCGTGCCGGTGTAGCGCAGCCGCTTCTCATCGCTGATCAGCTTGCCGGTGAGCACACACAGCAGGGCGTCATGGGCCTCCACATCCCCCACGCTGAGGTAGTGGGCGTCGTTGGTGGCGATCAGCTCAATGCCCAGCTCGGCGCCGATGCGGGCGATGCCGCTGTTGACGATGCGGTCTTCAAGGCCGCCATGGTCCTGGATCTCGAGGTAGAAGTCGTCGCCGAACACCTCCTGGTACCAGGCCGCCACCTCGCGGGCCACCTCGGGCCGGCCCCGCAGGATCGCCTGGGGGATCTCGCCGCCCAGGCAGGCCGTGGCCACGATCAGCCCCTCGCTGTGCTGGCGCAGCAGCTGCTTGTCGATGCAGGCCCTCGCGAAGATGCCCCGGCCGCGCATGCCGCGCAGGTGGCTGAGGGAGGTGAGCTTCACCAGATTGCGGTAGCCCACCGCGTTCTTGGCCAGCACCACCAGGTGATACCGCCGCTCCTTCTTGGGCGGGTTGGGATCGTCCAGAGAGCCGTTGATCACGTACATCTCATTGCCGATGATCGGCTTGATGCCGGCCCTGGCGCAGAGCTTCAGCAGTTCAATGGCGCCATACATGACGCCGTGGTCGGTGAGGGCCAGGGCCGGCATGCCCAGGGCCACGGCCCGCTCCACCATGGCCGGCAGCTGGCTGGCCCCATCCAGAAGGCTGTAGTCGCTGTGGTTGTGGAGGGGGACGAAGGCCACGGACAACCGCATCTGTGGTGGTCAGAGTAGGGCCGCACCACCAGATCTGGGGTGGGATGGCTCAGACGGCCAGGGCCGCCTCAGGACGGCGCTCCATCACCCTGGCGGCCAGCTCGTAGTGGTGCGCCACCTGCAGCAGCAGACCCTCCTCCAGCACGTTGGTGATCAGCTGCACGCCGATCGGCAGGCCGCGCTCGTCAAAGCCGCAGGGCAGGCTGACCGCCGGCAGGCCGGCCATGTTGGCCGGGATCGTGAGCAGGTCGGCCAGGTACATGGCCAGGGGGTCGTCGGTGTGGGCGCCGAAGCCGAAGGCGGTGGTGGGGGAGGTGGGGGTGAGCAGCACATCCACCGCCTCGAAGGCCCGGTCGAAGTCCCGCCGGATCAGGGTGCGCACCTGCTGGGCCTTCTTGTAGTAGGCATCCACATAGCCGGCCGAGAGGGCATAGGTGCCGATCAGGATGCGGCGCTGCACTTCATCGCCGAAGCCCTCGGCGCGGCTGCGGGCGGTCATCTCGGCCAGGTTGGCGGCCCCTTCGGCCCGATAGCCATACTTGACGCCGTCGTAGCGGGCCAGGTTGGCCGAGGCCTCCGACGGGGCAATCACGTAGTAGGTGGCGATGCCGTCGTTGAAGCGGGGGCAGCTCACCTCCACCAGCTCGCAGCCCTGCCGCTCCAGGGTGGCGGCGGCCTCCAGCACCGACGCCTTCACCTCGGGGGCCAGGCCCTCGGCCTCCAGGCACTCGCGCACGATGCCCACCCGCAGCCCCGCCACCGGCTGCTGCAGCGCGGCGCGGTAGTCGGGCACCGGCAGGCGCAGGCAGGTGGAGTCGCGGGGATCGGGGCCGGCGATCACCTGCAGCAGTTCCGCCGCATCGGCAACGCTGCGGCTGAAGGGGCCCACCTGATCGAGGGAGCTGGCGAAGGCCACCAGCCCGTAGCGGCTGACGCGGCCGTAGGTGGGCTTCAACCCCACCACGCCGCAGAAGGAGGCGGGCTGACGGATCGAACCGCCCGTGTCGGAGCCGAGGGCACCGAGGCACTCGCCGGCGGCCACGGCGGCGGCGCTGCCACCCGAACTGCCACCAGGCACCGTCTCGGGGTTCCAGGGGTTGTGGCTGGGCCCGAAGGCGGATGTCTCGGTGGAGCTGCCCATGGCGAACTCATCGAGATTGGTCTTGCCGACCAGCACCGCGCCGGCCTGCCAGAGCCGTTCGGTCACGGTGGACTCGTAGGGCGGCACGAAGCCCTCCAGCATGCGGCTGGAGCAGGTGGTGGCGATGCCGGCGGTGCAGAGGTTGTCCTTGATCGCCAGCGGAATCCCGGCCAGGGGAGGCAGCGGCTCGCCCGCGGCCCGGGCGGCATCGACGCGGTCGGCATCGGCCCGTGCCCGTTCAGCCGTCACGGTGAGGAAGGCCTTCACGGTGCCGTCCACGGCGTCGATCCGGGCCAGATGGCGGTCCGTGAGCTCCCGGGCCGACACCTCGCCCCGCTCCAGCTGCCCACGCCATTCGGCGATACCCATCCAACCGCTCAGGTGCTTGCGGCGACGCTATCAGCCAACCTCAGTGAGCGGCTCGCCGCGGCGGAGGCGCAGCAGCTGCACGTCCAGGGAACCGGGCGCTTCGGCCTGCAGGTCGGCCACAAAGGCCGGCAGCCGGGCCTCGAGGCTGCTGCGCCGCAGAAAGGGGCCGAACCAGTACGTGACCTCGGGAGACTGGGTACGAACCCGTCCCCACCAGGCCAGACCCAGACCGTTGGCGCAGCTGCGCAAAGGCCAGAGCAGCAGGTTCATGCACAGAAGCCTCTCAAGCGCCCATTGTGCCCGTCCGCTGGGACGGCTCCTCCCAGACCGGGCTCAGAGGGTGATGTCGGAGCCGAAGGCCGGATCTGAGCTGGGCTCAGCCATGGGCTGGGGCCCAGAGCTGGGCTCAGACAGGACTTCGGGCTGCTCCACGGAATCGGCCTGGATCAGCCCTTCTGACTCGAGCACCGACAACACCTCTGAGAGAGCCTCTGGCAAGGCTGCCGAGAGCTCCTGCGGTTCGGTCGCCTCAGGCGCAACCGACTCCAGGGTCTGTTCCTCAGCAGGAGTCGCATCGAGAGCAGAGGGCTGGGCCTCGGCGAGCGGCTGGGGCACCGGCAGCTGGGGCCGACGCAGCCGGGGCGCGGGTTGGCCCCCCTTGAGGCCCTGCATCCAGCCGCGGCGGGCCACCTCGTACAGCAACATCGCCGTGGCCACCGAGGCGTTGAGGCTGGGGGTGGCGCCCCGCAGCGGGATGCTCACCAGCTGGTCGCAGTGCTTGCGGGTGAGCATCGCCAGGCCGTCGGATTCGGAACCGGTGACGATCACCAGCGGACCCTCCAGGTCGGCCTGCTCCAGGCTCACCGTGCCCTCGGACGCCAGGCCCACCACGCGGTAGCCCTCCTCCTTCAGGGTCTCGAGGGCCCGGTTGAGGTTCACCACCCGGGCTACCGGCAGGTGCTCCAGGGCGCCGGCGGCCACCTTCGCCACCGAGCCGGTCAGGCCGGCACTGCGGCGTTGGGGCAGCACCATGCCGTGGGCTCCCAGGGCCTCGGCGCTGCGGGCGATGGCGCCGAGGTTGTGGGGGTCGGTGATGCCATCGAGGGCCATCAGCAAGGGCGGCTCGCCCACCGTGCGGCAGCCCTCGATCAGGGAGGTGAGGTCGAGGGTTTCGGCGGCAGCGACCTGCAGCACGATGCCCTGGTGCACGGCGCCGCCGGTGAGCTGGCCGAGCCGGGCCCAGGTGACCTCCTCCACCAGCACACCCGAGGCCTTGGCCTCCCGCAGCAACTGCAGAAAGCGTGGGCTGAAGCGCAGCTCCGGCGTGCACCAGATGCGGTGCACCGGCCGACCGCCCTCCAGGGCCGCCTGGGCTGGATGGCGGCCCCAGATCAGGTCATCCGGGGTCCTGTCCTCGCCATGGCGCTCGGCCTCCGGCAGGGGACGGGCCTGGTCGGCGTCCACCGCCACCACCCGGGCGGGGCGCTCGGAGCTTCCGGGGCGACGTGGGCCGCTGTAGCTGCGGGCCGGACCACGGCTGCTGCTCTCACGGCGGGCGGGCGGGCGGCTCCAGTCGCGGCTGCCGCCGGCGGCGGCGCCGTCTCGGGGCGGCCCCTCCCGGTTCCAGCTGGAACGGCCGCGCTGCCAGGGCGATCCGGACTGCGGCGCGAGAAGGAGCTGCGCTCCCCCTGGCTGCGGGGGCCTCCGAGCCGGCGGGCGGCCGCAGGACGGGCGCGCTCCCAGCCCGAGTCGGCTGCTCGGCTGCGACCTTCCGCCGCGTCGTCCCGGCCAGGGCGACTGCCCTCGCGGGGCCCCTCTCTGGAGCCCCCCTTGGAGCGCTCCCGGTCGCGGCCATACAGACGCCCTCCATCCCGGCCCGGCGCGCGGCCCCTCGGCCCCCACTGCCCGTCCGCTTGTCCGGACGGCGATCAAATCGAGGGCTCATGGTCTGTGCGATCAGGGGTTGTGGTGCTGCAAGTGATCTAGCAGCACGACCAGCCGGGGCGGATCGTGCAGGAACAGCCAGCCCAGCAAGGCCTCAAAACCCGTGGCCCTGGCATAGGTGGCTGGGTCGCTGCCGCGCGGTCCGCGGCCGGCGCGGTTGCGGGCCCGGCGCACCAGATCCGCTTCCGCCGGCGTCAGCCGAGGCTCCAGCTTGGCCAGCAGCCGCGCCTGGGCTTCTGCGCGCACCTCGTCCACCACCTGCCGATGCAGATCCCTGGCCCGGGCCGGCGTGCGGCAGCGCTCCAGCCGCTGGTGCAGTTCCCACACGGCATCGCCGAGCCAGGCCAGCTGCAGCGGGCCCAGGTCTGAGTCAGGGGGGCGGGCCTGCAGATCCGCCAACCAGCTCAACCGGGCTGGGACGGCCGGCTCAGGGGGCGAGGCGCTCAAGGGCTGTGGGCAGGTCGGGCTGCAGGTGCAGGAACTCCTCGAGGCGCACCAGCTTCACGGTCTGTACCACCCGGGCATTGCCCACCACCAGGAACTGCTGCTTGTCGGTGTTGCACTGTTTGGCGAGCTGCACCAGGGCGCCGAGTCCTGAGGAATCGATGAAGTCGATGCTGCTCAGATCAACCACCAGGGGCTGGCCCGGGCTGCGATGCTCGGCGATGAACGTGCCGAATTGCTTGTCGGAATAGGCATCCAGCTGGCCCGTGAAACGGAACAACTGACAGCGGGCCTGCTGCTCAAAGCCGCCGCGAAGAGACACCGTGAGACGCTGCAGGTCGGTGATAGCACTGCCCCCAAGACGTGACTGCGGGGAGTGTAGAGAGGTCCACCGCTCTTGCAGCAAGCCACAACAAAAGTGCGCCTGGGCTGGGGCTTCAGGCCCGGCGCTCGGCCATCAGGCCGGCGAAGCGGCCGAAGTGATGGTCGGCGTCGTGGGGGCCCGGGCTGGCCTCCGGGTGGTACTGGATGCCGAACACCGGCTGGTCGCGCAGGGCCAGAGCGGCCAGGGTGCCGTCGTTGAGGTTGAGGTGGGTGATCGACACCCGCTCCGGCGGCAGGGAGTCGGCCGCGATGGCAAAACCGTGGTTCTGGCTGGTGATCTCCACCTGGCCCGGACTGCCGCAGGGATGGTTGAGGCCCCGGTGCCCGTAGCCGAGCTTGAAGCTCCGTCCCCCCAGGGCCAGGGCCAGGATCTGGTGGCCCATGCAGATGCCGAACAGGGGCAGATCGGCCTGCTTCAGGAGGCCCGTCACCAGCTCCACGCCCGTGGTGACGGCCGCGGGGTCGCCGGGGCCATTGGAGAGGAACACCCCCTCGGGGCGGTGGGCCAGCACCTGCTCCAGGGTGGAGCTGGAGGGCAGCACGGTGACGTCGCAGCCGTGGGCCACGAGGCGATCGAGGATGGCGCGCTTGATGCCGAAATCGATCGCCACCACCCGGTAGCGCTGGTCGGGGCTGGGCTGGAGCCGCTCGTCGAAGCCGGCCTGGCAGGTGGAGGTCCAGGTGTAGGGCTCAGGGGTGCTGACCCTGGAGGCCAGATCCAGCCCCTCCATCGACGGTGCCGCCGTGATCTCGGCCAGCAGTTCCTGGGCAGAGCGGCCATCGCTGCTGATCGCCCCATTGATCGCTCCGCCTTCGCGCAGATGGCGCACCAGGGCCCGGGTGTCAACGCCACGGATGCCCACCACGCCGTGCTGCTGCAGCCAGGAGTCGAGGCTGGCCTCGGCCCGCCAGTTGCTGGCCACGGGCGCCAGCTGGCGGGCGATCACGCCGCGCACATGGGGCCGGGGGGCTTCCTGATCGGCGGCGTTGACGCCGGTGTTGCCCAGTTCGGGGTAGGTGAAGGTCACGAGCTGGCCGGAGTAGCTCGGATCGGTCATCACCTCCTGGTAACCGGTCATGCCGGTGTTGAACACCACCTCGCCGATGGCCGTGCCCACGGCGCCGAAGGCCTCACCGCGCAACAGGGTGCCGTCGGCGAGCACCAGCAGGGCCGCGCGCGGGGAAGCGGTCATGGCCTCGGGCAGAGCGGTGTCGAGAAGGGCGGTGTCGGGCACGGGCTGGCGGACGGAGGGTGGCGGGAAGCAACGGGCGCAGCGGAAGCGTTCTCCCTGCATCGATCATGCCCTGGGTCACCACCGCCGCCGGTGTGCATGGGCACTTCAGGGCACAGCAGGGCTCAGCCCGGTGCCAGGGCCTCCTGCAGGGCCTCGAGGCTGCGCCAGGCGGCGCCGTCGGCCAGCGCCCGCCGGGCCGGTTCACAGCCCGCTGCCGGGGTCTCGCTCAGGCCGGCCGCCCACAGCACCAGGGCGGCATTGAGAACCACCACATCGCGCTGGGGCTGGCTGCCCCGGCCCTGCAGCACCGCTTCGAGAATGGCCCGGTTGGTGGCCAGATCGCCACCCGCCAGCGCCGTGATCGGGGCGCTGGCCATGCCGAGCGCTTCCGGGTCGAGCCACTCATGGCGCACCTGGCCGTCTTCCACCAGCCGCAGGTCATTCACCCCGGCCAGGGAGGCCTCATCGAGCCCGCCGGCCCCATGCACCACCACGGCCCGGCGCAGGCCGAGGCGGGCCAGGGCGCCGGCCATCGGGTCGAGCAGGTCGGCGCGGGCCACCCCCAGCACCTGGGCCTGCGGCCGCAGCGGATTCACCAGGGGCCCCAGCAGGTTGAACACGGTGCGCACCCCCAGGCTGCGGCGCAGGGGGGCCAGACCCACCAGGGCGGGGTGCCAGCCGGGGGCAAACAGAAAGGTGAGTCCGGCCCGGGGCAGGGCGGCCAGCACCTGCTCCTGCGGCGCCTGCAGGTGGATGCCCAGGGCCTCCAGCACGTCCGCCGAGCCGACCCGGCCACTGGCGCTGCGGTTACCGTGCTTGGCCACGGCCGCACCGCAGGCGGCGGCCACGAAGGCCACCGCGGTGGAGATGTTGAAGCTGTCGGCGCCATCGCCACCGGTGCCGCAGGTGTCCACCAGCGCCAGGGCCGGCCGCGGCAGCTGCAGGGCGCAGGCCTCCAGCAGCACCTCAGCCATCGCCGCCAGTTCCTCCGCCTCCACCCCCTTGGCCCGCAGGGCGGCCAGCAGGGCGCCGGTGAGCACCGCTGGAATCTGCTCATCCAGCCAGCCGCGCATCAGGGCCGTGGCCTGCTGCGCCGACAGGGCCTCGCCGGCCAGCAGCTGCTCCAGCAAAGCGCTCCAGGCGGCCGGGCTGCCCGACGCAGCGGAACCGGAAGACGGACTGGCAGGAGGGGGAGTGGCGGCCATGGCTGGGCAGAAATCGGCAAGAAAAAGCCCGGGTGCAGAGCACTCCGGGCCGGGTGATGGGGACCCACCCACTATCACCCGAAGCGGGGCTCTCCGGGACACACCCATGCCGCAACATGCTCAGCCCAGGACCAGCTGACAGGCGAAAAGGCCCTCGGGCCGAGCCGTGAGCACCTGGGGCCAGGGGCCTCAGCTCTCCTGGGCGGAGGTGTCAAAGCCCGATCCCACGGCCTCGCCGCCGCTGGGCGATGGCCGGAAGTCGGCGGCCCAGATGGCGCGGGTGCGCTCGTGCAGGGCGGCACGGCTGAGCGTCCAGAAGCGCAGCACCTTGGCCAGGTCGTCCTGGATGTCCTGAGCACCCGGAAATCCTTCGTAACGCATCAGCAACCGGGCCGCATCCACCAGATCCGCATCGGTTGGTTCGGCGGCCGCCAGCAGCCGATCCACCACCACCCGATCGAGGGCATGGAGGGGATGGCTCTGGGGCTGGGACATGGGAGGAGGGGGGAGGCAGGCGCGGGGTGCATGGCCGCGATCCCTAGGTTGGTCCCACTTTGGCGAAGGCCGCGTGGGCGGGTTCCGGCTCGATCTGATCAGGCGCTATCTGCGGCCCCACCGGCGCACCGTGCTGATCGGGGCGGCCGCCCTGGTGGTGGTGAACCTGCTGAGCGTGAGCATTCCGCTGCTGGTGCGCGGGGTGATCGACGACCTCCAGGACGCTTCGCCCTGCGCGATGTGTACCTGCAGGCCGCCCTGATCATGGCCCTGGCCACGGCCATGGGCGCCGTGCGGCTCTATTCGAGGGTGCTGGTGTTCGGGGTGGGGCGCCAGGTGGAGGCCGACCTCAAGCAGCAGATCTTCGACCACCTGCTGCTGCAGGAGCCCGGCTGGGTGCAGAGCACCGGCAGCGGCGAGGTGATCAGCCGCGCCACCAGTGACGTGGAGAACGTGCGCCGCCTGCTCGGCTTCGCCGTGCTCAGCCTCACCAACACCGCCCTGGCCTACGCCCTCACCCTGCCGGCGATGCTGAGCATCGACCCCTGGCTGACCCTGGCGGCCGTGGGGCTCTACCCGTTGATGCTGATCACGGTGCGCCTGTTCGGCGGCCGCATGATGCGCCAGCAGCGCCGCCAGCAGGAGGCCCTGGCCGGCCTGAGCGATCTGATCCAGGAAGACCTCTCCGGCATCAGCGCCATCAAGATCTACGGCCAGGAGGCCACCGAACAGGAGGCCTTCGCCTGGCGCAACCGCCTCTACCGCGATGCCGCCCTGGGCCTGGCCCGCACCCGCAGCACCCTCTTCCCCCTGCTGGAGGGCATCTCCTCGATCAGCCTGCTGCTGCTGCTGGCCCTGGGCAGTGGCCAGCTGGAGAGCGGCCGGCTCAGCATCGGCAACCTGGTGGCCCTGATCCTGTTCGTGGAGCGGCTGGTGTTCCCCACCGCCCTGCTGGGCTTCACCCTCAACACCTTCCAGACCGGGCAGGTGAGCCTGGAGCGGGTGGAGGACCTGCTGCGCCGCAAGCCCCTGGTGGAGTCGCCCCCCGATCCGGTGCCCTTCCGCGGTCGCGGACGCGGCGCCGTCGAGGCACGCGGCCTCACCGTGCGCTATCCGGGGGCCGTGCGGCCTGCCCTGGTGGACGTGAGCTTCCGGATCCGGCCCGGCGAGCTGGTGGCAGTGGTGGGGCCTGTGGGTTGCGGCAAGACCTCCCTGGCCCGCGCCCTGGGCCGGATGGTGGAGGTGGACCCCGGCGAGCTCTGGATCGATGGCTACGACATCACCAGCCTGAGCCTCAGCGACCTGCGCCGGCAGGTGGCCCTGGTACCCCAGGAGGGCTACCTGTTCACCGCCAGCCTGGCCGACAACCTGCGCTACGGCGAACCCCAGGCGCCGCTGCAGGCGGTGGAGCAGGCCGCCCGCGACGCCCGGCTGGAGGGCGACATCAAGGCCTTCCCCGACGGCTACCGCACCCTGGTGGGCGAGCGGGGCATCACCCTCAGCGGCGGCCAGCGCCAGCGCACAGCCCTGGGCCGCGCCCTGCTGGTGGATGCGCCGCTGCTGGTGCTCGATGACGCCCTGGCCAGCGTGGACAACACCACCGCCGCGGAGATCCTGCGCACCATCCGCCGGGGGCAGCAGGGGGGCGGCGGCACCAGTGGGGTCACCGGTGGCGTCACCGACCGCACGATCCTGATGATCAGCCACCAGCTCTCGGCGGCGGCTGCCTGTGATCGGATCCTGGTGCTGGAGCAGGGCCGCCTGGTGCAGGAGGGCCATCACGACGCCCTGCTGGCCCAGCCCGGCACCTACCGGCGGCTGTGGGCCCGCGAGCAGGCCTCCGAGCAGCTGCGCGCCGCCGGCTGAGGCCCGCTGCTCGGAGCTCAGGGGGCCTTCTCCAAACAGTTGTTGAGCGCCACGGCCAGGTCCCCCGGAGCTGGCTTGAGTGGGGTGGGACCTTCTGCCCCTCGCCCCCACCCCGCCATGTCGTCCGCCAGCAGCCTGCAACCCCGGCTCGACACCCAGGCCTACGCCCTGCGTTGCACCCTCACCTTCGGGGACATCTACGGCCAGATCCTGATCTGGATGGCGGTGATCTTCGCCAGCCTGGCGGCGGGCCTGGCGCTGATGGGGGCCAGCAAACCGATCGTGGCCCTGGTGGGGGTGGGCCTGATCCTGGTGCTGTCGCTGCCGTTCCTGCTGTTCGCCTTCACCACCACCCTGCTCAACCACATCGCCCTGGAGCCGAGGCCGGCCGCCCCCTCACCCTGACTAGGCTGAAACCAGTTGCCTGAAGCCGTTGTTCGGCCTCTTCCAGAAGCCCGACTCCTCCACCAGCAGCCAGCAGCCGGGGGTCCAGCAGGAGCGGCTGCATGCAGTGCTGGGCACCCCCATTGACGCCCCCGTGGCCGACGGCCAGCAGGAGGTGTTCTTCGGCTGCGGTTGCTTCTGGGGAGCGGAGAAGGGGTTCTGGCGCCTGCCAGGGGTGGTCACCACCGCCGTGGGCTATGCCGGTGGCTCCCTCACAGACCCCAGCTACCAGCAGGTGTGCTCGGGCCGCAGCGGCCACAGCGAAGTGGTGCGGGTGGTGTGGGAGTCCAGCGCCATCGGCTTTGCCGACCTGCTCAAGCTCTTCTGGGAATGCCACGACCCCACCCAGGGCGATCGCCAGGGCAACGACCGCGGCTCCCAGTACCGCTCGGCCCTCTTCGTGACCAGCGCCGAGCAGCTGCAGCTGGCCGAGGCCAGCCGTGAGAGCTACCAGGCTCTGCTCAGCGCCGCCGGCCTGGGCACGATCACCACCGAACTGCGTCAGGACGTTCCCTTCTGGCCCGCCGAGACCTACCACCAGCAGTACCTGGCCAAACCCGGCAGCAGGCCCTACTGCTCGGCCCAGCCCACCGGCGTGCCGCTGGGGGCGTTCGTGGACGCCGACTACAGGCTTGACCCCAGGGTCTGGCAGGCCTACGACTGGTCGATCAGCCACTGCGTGCTGCGGGGCGACAACGCGCCCATCCGCCTCGACTGATCCCGCCCTGATGTCCAGCCTGCTGCTGTCGTCGATGCTGCTGTTGAGCCAGTTCTCCCCCTGGTGGGAGAACTACGACAGCACCGAGAGTTTCATCTGCCCGAACAAGGGCCGGGTGCTGGTGGAGCGCAACGACTCCCAGGCCTCGCTGATCAGCGGCGGCACCCGGGCCACCTTCTTCAGGGAGTCGTCCCAGCTGCCGGGCCTGCGCTACCGCAACCGCAGCCGCACCCTGATTCTGCGGGGCGACATCCTCACCCTCGAGCAGCTGCCCAGCCGCATTGACTGCACCCGCACCGAGCGGGTCTGAGCCCACCTCTGCCCCTGAGCCCATGACCCCCCTGCCGGACCGTGTCGTGATCGTGGCCGTGGTCAGCACCATCGGGGTGTGCTTTGCCCTGGTGCTCTGGACCGTGAAGCTCAATCCCCGCCTCGAGCTGCCGATGCAGTGGCGAGATGCCCCAGCCGCCGAGAGCCCGGCCTGGCCGACTGGCGACCGCGGCCGGCTGCTGTGACCCCTGCCCCCGACCCCCAGCAGACCGAGCAGGAGAGAGGCGAGCGCCAGCTGCACCCCCTGCCGCGGGGGCTGGTGGAGCTCTACGGCCTGCTGGCGGTGCTGTTCGTGCTGGTGCCCGAGTGGATGGCCGGCAGCGTGCTGAGCGGCTTCCGCGACCAGCGCAGCGGGCAGCTGCTGGCTCCGGCCTCCGCAGCCTGGAGGCGGCTGCCGGAACTGCGGCTGGCCGGCATGTCCCTGGCGGAGCTGAGGCTGCTGGCTCGGCAACTCCGCCTTCCCGGCTACGCGGGGCTGTCGCGCCAGCAGCTCGCGGCCCGGCTGCTGAGGCGGCTGAGAAGGCGCAAAGCGCTGTGATAGCTTCTGTTCTGCCGGGGCGTAGCGCAGCTTGGTAGCGCACCACTTTGGGGTAGTGGGGGTCGTGGGTTCAAATCCCGCCGCTCCGATTCAACCGGCCCCTTGAGGGCCCAGCCTGAGCCCGCTCAGCTGTGATGTCTTCCTCCGCCGGCTTCCCCAGCCGGCTTTTTGCTGGGCTGGGCACCAGGCGGGTGCGCACCCTGAAACCCACCAGCCAGCGGTTCACCCGGCCGCGCAGGAGGCCGGGCACCTCCTCGTGCAGCTGGCCCAGTTCCTGGGCGGCCAGGCGATGCAGCGCCCGCACATCCACGCGCCAGAGCCCTTCGGCTTCCCGGATCAGCCGGGCCCAGGAGCGGCTCACCTGCCAGCGGTTGAGCCGCAGCCGCGGCGAAGGCCTGCCGGCCCGGCGGCAGGGTCGATAGGGCATGACCATCGGTTGAACAACCCTGTTAGCCCCAGGATGCAGAGCACGCTGCGGCTGAGGCCGGAACCCACCGCTGCGCTTCAACCACTGGAAGCAAAACGGTGCAGGCGGCCCATCAGGAGGCCGGGCAACAGGCTGGCCATCAGGCCGCGGCGCTGCCCTCCGCCACGGGCTCCACGGCAAAGGGCAGGGCCATGGCCTCCCGGGCACTCAGGCGCCGCGTCCAGGCGCCGGCCACGGGGTTGTTCCAGCGGAATCCGGCCTGCTTGGCCTGATGACGTTCCGCATAGGGCAGCTGGGCCCGGAACAGCTGCCTCGGTTCCAGGGCTGCCTCGAGCAGGGGCTCCAGATCGTCGCAGCGGGCGAACACCTCCGCCAGGTAGATGCAGTCGGTGAGCGCCCGGTGGGCGGCCCACACCGGCACCCCATAGGCGAGGGCCAGATCGCGCACCGAGGGGCTGGGCCGCAGCTGACGCTCGGCCGGCCAGCGGATATCGTCCATGGAGCAGATCCAGGGCAGCGCCAGCTCCGGCAGCTCCTGACGGCCAAACCACTGCCGATCGAAGCGGGCGTTGTGGGCCAGGGCCGCATCGGCGTGGGCCGCCATCGCTTCGAAGCAGGCCAGGCCCTGCCGCCAGGGCTGGGGCAGCCGGGTGATGGCCGGGGCGATGCCATTGATCGCCTCGGCCGGATTGCTGTGGGCCGGCAGCAGGAAAGACACCTGGTTGAGCACAGCCCGGCCGCTCACGTGAAACAGAATGGCCCCCACCTCGAGGCAGACGTGCTCGCGGGGATCCAGCCCGCTGGTTTCGGTGTCAAGGATCAGCAGAAACTCGGGCACAGCCCGCTGTTCCCCTGAAGGCCCTCGGTCCAGTTGCGGTTCGGGTTCGGGTTCGGCGCTCGGCAGCAGCTGCAGCTCGGCCTCAGGGCCCCGAGCTGGTGTGGGCTCAGGCTCTGCGCAAGCGGGAGCAGCCAGCAGACTCCCCAGCAGGTCCTGCTGCTGCCACAGGCTGTCCTGTTCCGGAGGAGGTCCACTCACAGGGCTGGCGGTCGCGCCCCTCCATCCTCCCAGCCCCGGCAAGCGATGAGCCCCTGCCGCTGCTTAGGGTCTGGGCACCACGACTGCTGACCATGGGTGTTGCCGTCGGCGATCGGGCCCCCCTGATCGCCCTCCCCGACCAGAGCGGCTGCGAGCGGCGCAGCGACCAGCTGGGGGGCCGGGCCCTGGTGCTGTTCTTCTACCCCAAGGACGACACCCCTGGCTGCACCATGGAGGCCTGTGCCTTCCGCGACAGCTTCGCCGACCTGCAGGCCCTCGGCGCCGAGGTGTGGGGCGTGAGTGGCGATGACGCCGCCAGCCACAGCCGCTTCGCCCAGCGCCACAACCTCCCCTACCCGCTGCTGGTGGATCAGGGCAATGCCCTGCGCAAGGCCTACGGGGTACCGAGCGTGCTGGGCCTGCTGCCCGGCCGGGTCACCTATGTGATCGATGGGGCGGGGGTGGTGCGCCACCAGTTCAACAACCTGCTCGATGGCCCAGCCCATCGCCGCGAGGCCCTGCAGGCCCTGCAGGCGCTGCAGCCGACCTAGAGAGCCCACCACCGACACGGAGCGAGCGCCATGGCGCCCTGGCAACAACGGGACAAGCTCTGGTGCCTGGAGCCGGCGGGCAGGCCCCGCGGTCTGATCGAGTTCATCGGGGGCAGCTATCTGGCCGCCAGCCCCCAGCTCAGCTATCGCCGCCTGCTGGAGGCCCTGGCCGCCCAGGGCTGGCGGGTGCATGCCTGGAGCTACGTGCCGGGCTTCGACCACCAGGCCCAGGCCAATCAGGCCTGGCGCCTGTTTCGGCTCAGCCGGGCCGGCGACGGCGCCCTGCTGGAATCGGCGGCGGCGGCCCGGCTGCCGGTGCTGCGCCTGGGCCACAGCCTCGGCTGCAAGCTGCACCTGCTGGCGCCGGATGGCGGCCGCCGCAACGCCGCTCTGGTGGCCCTGAGCTTCAACAACTTCTCAGCCGAGCGCTCCGTGCCGCTGCTGGCGGAACTCGGCCAGCAGCTGCGCTTCCGCAGTGAGTTCAGCCCCTCGCCGGAGCAGACGCTGAGCCAGATCAGCGCCACCTATCTGCAGCCCCACAACCTGCTGGTGCGCTTCAGCCGCGACGGCATCGACCAGAGCAGCCGCCTGCTGGGGGTGTTGCAGGCCCGTGCCGGCGACGACTCCACCCTGCTGGAGCTGCCCGGCGACCACCTGACGCCGGCCAGCGGTGGCCTGCGCAAGCAGGTGCTCGGGGCCTGGGCCGATGATCCGGCCCGCCAGCGGGGCATGGAGCGGCTGGTGGGGCAGATCAGCAGCTGGAGTGACGCCGTGGCCACCCGCCTGGCGCGAAGCTGAGGGCCTATCGGCCCGGAGCCTCACACCCGCAGCTGATCGAGCACGGAGCGGTCCTCCAGGGTGGAGGTGTCGCCACTCACCTCCTGGCCCGCCGCCAGGGAGCGCAGGATGCGCCGCATGATCTTGCCGCTGCGGGTCTTGGGAAGGGCATCGCTGAAGCGGATGTCATCGGGGCGGGCGATCGGGCCGATTTCCTGGCCCACGTGGGCGCGCAGCTCAGCCACCAGGGCCTGGTCGCCGGCGCGCCCGCTTTCGAGGGTCACGAAGGCCACCACCCCCTCGCCCTTGAGGTCATCGGGCCGGCCCACCACGGCGGCTTCCGCCACGGCCGGATGGCTCACCAGGGCCGATTCGATCTCCATCGTGCCCAGGCGGTGACCGCTCACATTGATCACGTCATCGACGCGGCCCATCACCCAGAAGTAGCCGTCGGCATCGCGGCGGGCACCGTCGCCAGCGAAGTAGAGCCAGGAGCCGTCGGCCGGGCGGATCTCCTCCCAGTAGCTCCTGCGGAAGCGCTCCGGGTCGCCGTGGACCGTGCGCATCATCCCCGGCCAGGGGCGCCGCACCGCCAGGTAGCCGCCGGCATCGGCGGGCTGAGACACCCCCTCATGGTCCACCACATCGGCCACGATGCCCGGCAGGGGCAGGGTGCAGGAGCCGGGCTTGGTGGGGGTGGCCCCCGGCAGCGGGCTCACCATCACCCCACCGGTCTCGGTCTGCCACCAGGTGTCCACCACCGGGCAGCGGTTGCCGCCGATCACCTCCCGATACCACATCCAGGCCTCGGGGTTGATCGGCTCGCCCACCGTGCCGAGGATCCTGAGGCTGCTCATGTCGTGCTGATCGGGCACCTCGCGTCCGCTCTTCATGAAGGCCCGGATCGCCGTGGGGGCCGTGTAAAAGAGGGTCACCCGGTGCTTCTCGATCACCTCCCAGAAGGCACCCGGCTTGGAAGGACGCGGTGCCCCCTCGTACATCACCGTGGTGGCGCCGTTGGAGAGGGGCCCGTAGACGATGTAGCTGTGGCCCGTGATCCAGCCCACATCGGCGGTGCACCAGTGGATGTCGTCCTCGCGCAGGTCGAAGATCCACTGGAAGGTGAGATGGGCCCAGAGGTTGTAGCCGGCGGTGGTGTGTACCACCCCCTTGGGCTTGCCGGTGGAGCCGGAGGTGTAGAGCACGAACAGCCGGTCTTCGCTGGCCATCGGCTCGGCCGGGCAGCTGTCGGCCTGGGGATCCACCAGCTCCTGCCACCATTCATCCCGCCCCGGCTCCATGGCGCAGTTCTCGCCCGTGCGCCGCACCACCAGCACATGCTCAACGCTGGGGGCGGCACCGCCCGCCAGGGCCGCATCCACCGCCGGCTTGAGGGCCACGGGCTTGTCCTTGCGGAAGCCGCCGTCGGCGGTGATCACCAGCTTCACGTCGCCGTCGATCAGCCGGTCGCGCAGGGCCTCGGCCGAGAACCCCCCGAACACCACCGAATGGGGTGCCCCGATGCGAGCGCAGGCCAGCATGGCGATGGCCGCCTCCGGCACCATCGGCATGTACAGGGCCACCAGATCGCCCTTGCCGATGCCGAGGGCCTTGAGGGCATTGGCCGCCCGGCACACCGCCCCATGCAGCTCGCGGTAGCTGAAGCGGCGGGTATCGCCGGGCTCTCCCTCCCAGATCAGGGCCGTCTTGTCGGCCCGGGGCCCCGCCAGGTGGCGGTCGAGGCAGTTGTAGCTGAGGTTGGTGCGGCCACCCTCGAACCAGCGGGCAAAGGGCGGATCGCTCCAGTCGAGCACCGTGTGGAACGGCTCGAACCAGTGCAGGTGCTCGCGGGCCTGCCGGCCCCAGAAGCCATCCGGATCCGCCTCCACCTCGGCCACGAGATCGCGGTAGGCCTGCATGGAACCGATCCCAGCGCTGGCGGCCAGCTCTGCCGGCGGCGCAAAGACCCGCTCCTCGTGGAGCACCGATTCGATCGTGACCTCAGACATCGCCATGGCAGCAGTCAGGATGCATTCTGAGCTGCGACGACCCGACCCAGAGGAACAGCCACTGGCACCAGCAGGAACCACTGAAGCGGCCAGTGCCCACCCTTACCAGGCCCGCGGCATTGTGTATTCCACCTACGGCAACCATGCCGTGAGCGGGCACGCCTGGGGGTTCTGGTACCTCCGCACCAGCAAGAGGGTGTGGTTCCGGGTGGATCGTGGGGCGCTGAAAGGTCTGCAGCCCGTGTTCACCTACAACGGCCGGGTCATCCTGCACAGGAGCGAGCTGGCCAGGGGCCCGGCCCAGTCCTCCCAGGGCAGCGGCCCACCCGTGGTCTGGGGGCATTACCTCGGCAGCGACTGGGCCGAGGGTCCCGAGAACACCCAGCTCTCACTACTGATCTGGACCCGCTGGAGCTGGCTCCACCCCGAGGCCTGTGGCCAGCCGGGGCGGTTTGCAGTGTCGTTCAGCCGGCCGGCGCCAGCGCCGTGAGGGCAACCGCCCTGAGAGAATGGCGCCATGAACCGTCCCGCGGCCTGCCTGTTCGATCTCGACGGGCTCCTGCTCGACACCGAACCGCTCCATGCCAGGGCCTGGCAGGAGGCCGCCAGCCGCTTCGGCCGACCCCTGAGCCCCGAGGAGCTGAGCAGCCTGCGGGGACGGCGCCGCCTGGACTGCGCCGAGCAGGTGTGCGCCTGGATCAGCGCCAGCCCCAACGCCAGCCCAGCTGCCAAGCCCGCTGTGGCCGAACTGCTGGCCGTGCGCCAGCCGATCGCGGAGGCCCTGCTGGTGCAGGCCCCTCCGATCCAGGGAGCCCCGCAGCTGTTGCAGCGCTGCCGCGAGCGGGCGATCCCGATGGCGCTGGTGACCAGCAGCGCCGAAGCCTCCGTGGCGCTCAAGTGCGCCCCCCACGACTGGCTGGGCGGCATGAAGACCTGCGTCTATGGCGATGACCCCGAGCTCAGCGCCGGCAAACCGGCGCCTGATCCGTTCCTGATGGCAGCGCAACGTCTCGGGGTGCCGAGTTGCGACTGCTGGGCCTTCGAGGACTCCCTTGCCGGCAGCCAGGCGGCCCTGGGGGCCGGCTGCCAGGTGTATGTGCTGCTGCCCGATGGAGCCCTCAGGGAGCACTATCCAGCGGCAGTGCAGTGCCTGCGCTCACTCGAGGACGTGCTGCTCGAGTAGCTCTGCTGGGGGATCAGTGCGCAGGTGATCAGTAGAGCCGGCTGAGCACAAAATCCGGCAGACCTCGCAGGGCACTGCGCGGCTCGGATGGGGCCAGCCAGTCGATCGACTCGGCCGCCTCCCGCGCAAACTGCTCCGCCAGGGCCCGGGAGCGGGGGATGGCCTCGCAGCCCCGCACCAGGTCCAGGGCCTGGTCGAGATCGTCGTCCTCGGAGAACTCGCGCTCGATCAACCCCGCCAGGGCAGGCCGCTCCTGCAGGGCGTAGAGCACCGGTGCCGTGAGGTAGCCGGAGGCGAGATCGCTGGCGGCGGGCTTGCCCAGCTGCTGGTCGCTGCCGGTGAAGTCGAGGATGTCATCCACCACCTGGAAGGCCAGGCCGAGCTGGCGGCCGAACCGGTAGAGATCGTCCAGGTGGCTGGGGGGAAGGGCCGAGAGCACGCCGGCGGCCCGGGCGCTGTTGGCGATCAACGAGGCCGTTTTGCAGTAGCTCTTCTCGAGGTAGCTCTCGAAGCTCTGGGTGGTGTCGTAGCGGAACAGGCCCTGCTTCACCTCGCCATCGGCCAGATCCATGATCACGCGGCTGAGCAGCTTCACCACGTCGAGGTCGTCGAGGTTGGCGAGGTGCCAGCTGGCCTGGGCGAAGAGGAAGTCTCCGGCCAGCACGGCCACGCGGTAGTTGAAGCGGCTGTGCACGGTGTCCACGCCGCGGCGGGTGGCCGCCTCGTCCACCACGTCGTCGTGGACGAGGGAGGCGGTGTGGATCATTTCGGTGATCTCAGCCAGCCTCCGGTGGCGCGGCGTGAGCTCCCCATCCGGAGCCACCGCCCGCGAGAGCAGCAGCACGATGCCCGGCCTCAATCGCTTGCCGCCTGCGGCGAACAGGTGCTCGGCCGCCGCTTGAAGAATGGGATGCCCCGCGCCAATGAGGCTGCGCAGATCCGAGAGCAGGGTGTCGAGATCGGCCTCCACCGGCTGGAGCAGCTCTGCAACCGTTGCCACATCACCTCCGCCGTGCCGAGATCCTAGAAGGCACGTGCTGCCGTCCGCAGGTCCACCCGCTCCACGGCGGGGCGATGACCCAGCCAGTCCTCAGCGCCGGCGGCGAAGGTGTCTGGACAGCCGGTCACGCAGAGGCGGGAACGCTGCTGCAGCGGCAGCACCAGCTCGCTGCGGCGCTCCACCTCCGGCGATTCGCCGAGGCTGCCGAGCAGGGGGCCGAGCCGCTCCACCACCGCCAGGGCCGGATCCACCAGTTCCACCCCCGCCGGCAGCAGTTCGGTGAGCAGGGGCCGCAGCAGGGGGTAGTGGCTGCAGCCCAGCACCACCATGTCCACCTCGGCGGCCAGCAGCGGTGCCAGGTAGGCCTGAGCCACCCGACGCAGGACATCGGAATCGCGGTGGCCAGCCTCGATCAGGCCCACGAACTCCGGGCAGCCCACCTCGGTGACCACGGCCATGGGGCGGCTGGCATGGATGGCCCGGCGGTAGGCACCGCTGGCGGCGGTGGCGGGGGTGGCCAGCACGCCCACCCGATCACTTTTGATCACAGTGGCCACGCTGTCAATCAGCCCGAGCACCGGCACGGCGGCCTCGGAGACGGCCACGTCCAGCGCCAGGGCGTTGCAGGTGTTGCAGGCCATCACCAGCACCCCCACCTCCTCGGCCCGCAGCCACCGCACCACCTCGGCGGCGATCTGCCGGATCTCCTCCGGGCTGCGGCTCCCATAGGGCACCCGGGCCGTGTCCCCCAGGTAGAGACAGCGGGAGTGGGGATGCCGTTCCGTGACCCGGCGCAGCACCGTGAGCCCGCCGACGCCACTGTCGAACAGGCCCACGAGCAGCTCCATCAGCGCCCCCCCAGGAACTGCAGGATGCCCGTGGCCAGCGCCATGGCGAGGCGGCGGCGATGGGAGGGATCGGCCAGGCGCGGCGCGTCGAAGGCCCCGGTGACAAAACCCATCTCCACCAGGGAGGCCGGCATCACGGTGCGGCGGATCACGAAGAAGCGGCCGGCCTTGACGCCCCGATCCGGCGAACCCGGTGACACAGCCATCATCTGGGCCTGCAGCAACCGCGCCAGGCGCAGCGACCGACCTCCGGAGAAATAGAAGGTCTCAACGCCGTTCACATCCGGGCGGGCCATGCTCAAGGCGTTGGCGTGGATGCTCACGAACGCATCGGCACCCACGCGGTTGGCCAGCGCCACCCGCGGCGGCAGGTCCACATCCACTTCCGAGGTGCGGGTCATCACCACGTTCACGCCGCGGGCCTGCAGCAGGCGGGCCACCTGCAGCGACACGTCGAGCACGATGTCGGTTTCGCGCAGGCCGCGGATCCCGACAGCGCCGGGGTCCGGGCCTCCGTGGCCGGGGTCGATCACCACCCGGAAACGGCCGCGGGGCACCACGGGCAGGCCGTCGGCGGAGAGAGGTGTGCTGGCCGTCGGGAAGGCGGGGCCGGGCCTCGAGGCGATCGGGGTGCGGCGGTCCACATCCCCCTCGCCCAGGCCCAGCAGCACCGGCCGGCTCAGACCCTTGAACTCCAGTTTCCAGCGGTCCGAGGCGGTGCCCACCAGGCGCAGGTCCGCAGGGTCGAGCTGGGTGCCCGGTCTGAACTCCACCACGATCCGGGTGGTGGTGGGCGTGGGCTTGCCGATCCGCACCTCGCGCACATCGCCGCTGCCGCGGATCGAGCGGGAGCGGGAAGGAGCCCCCGGCAGATCCACCCACACCCGCGGGCCGCGCAGCCGTGTGCCGTCTTCAAAGAAGGCCTGCAGCCGCACATTGGGGCTGGTGCGCAGCTCCAGGGCACCCTGACGGGTGATCCGCCAGGCGGCCAGGCTCGAGGCCAGGGCCGGCAGGTCGGCGAGCACCAGGGCCACGGCCAGCAGCAGCCGCAGCAGGCCGAGGCGTCGCGGGGACCTGGCGCTGCCGGAGCGCCTCAGTGGCATGGGGGCCGCCACTCAGAACAGGGCCGGACGACGGTGCTGCAGGCTCGGCATCTGAGCCCTGACCCGCTCGCCGTGGCGTGGGTCAACCGGGGCCACCGCCAGACCGGGCGCATCGCCGGCATCGGCCAGCACCGTGCCCCAGGGGTCGATCACCAGGGCATGGCCATGGCTCTGGCGGCGGCCGTAGTGGTGGCCCGTCTGGGCCGGGGCCAGCACGTAGGCGGTGTTTTCGATCGCCCTGGCCTGCAGCAGCACCTGCCAGTGATCCTTGCCGGTGAAGGCCGTGAAGGCGGCGGGCACCATCAGCAGATCGGCGCCGGCCCCGGCCAGGTGGCGGTAGAGCTCAGGAAAGCGCACGTCGTAACAGATGGAGATGCCGATGCGACCCAGCCCCGGCACCGCCACAACCGGGGGCAGCTCGGTGCCGGGACGCACCGTGGCCGACTCGCGGTAGGTGTTGCCGTCCGGGAGGTCCACGTCGAACAGGTGGATCTTGTCGTAGCGGGCCAGCAGCTGGCCCTCGGTGCCCACCAGTTCCGCCCGGTTCAGGGTCTGGCCGTCCCCGGCCGGCACGGGGAAGCCCCCACCCAGCAGGGTCACCTGGTAGCGGCGCGCCATGGTCACCAGAAAGCTGCTGCAGCGCTGCCCCAGGCTGGGGGCCAGCTCCAGACGCAGCTCGTCGTCTCCCATGAAGGCGAAGTTCTCGGGCAGACCCACCAGCTCGGCCCCACGCCGGGCGGCCAGCTCGATCTGTTCCTCGGCGGCGGCGAAGTTGTCGTCCGGGACCGGAGTGCTGGTGAGCTGCACCGCTGCCGCCAGATAACTGCTCACCTGATGCCGAAAAAGAATCGCCGCACTGTAAGGGCCTCCCCCTCAGCCGGCTCTGAGCACCCCAGGCTCGCTCTGGGTGGGCACGATCGTCAGGGTGTCCACGGCGCTGCAGCAGGCGAAATCGGCGTCGTGGTCGCCCAGGGCGATCAGTCGCTTGCCATGGCTGGCGGCCCGCAGGCAGGTTTCAGGGTCGCTGTGCCACTGCTGCCAGAGGGCCAGGGCGGCCAGCATCTCGTCATTGCCCAGGTCCACTCCCCGGTGGGGAGCCACCGCCAGCTCGATGGCGGCTGAGGCCACGGCCCCCGCCGCCAGGCTGTCCTCCAGGGAGTAGTCGCCCTCCCAGCCGCTGCCCACGATCCACACCCGCTCCACGCCCGCTTCCAGCAGCCGTCGCACCACGGCAGTGCGGTTGGGCAGGCAGGCGGTGACCAGCAGGGGCACCGCGCGCACCGCCTGCAGCGAGCGGGTGCCGTTCGTGGTGCTCATGAAGATGCGCTTGCCCCCCACCCGCTCAGCGGTCACCGCCAGGGGTGAGTTGCCCAGGTCGTAGCCCGCCACCCGCTGGCCGCCCCGCTCCCCGGCCCGCAGGCTCTGCGCTGGGGGCCAGGCGGCGGCGGCCCGGTCCAGGGCCTCCAGATCGGCGAAGGCCTCGATCGCCTCGGCGCCGTTCTGCAGCGACCAGGCGATGGTGGTGGTGGCCCGCAGCACATCGATCACCACGGCGGCCTCGGGCCCGCCCTCGGCCGCGGCGACCACGGGTGGCACGCACTCGGATGTGGGGTAGTAGGAGATCTGCACGAAGGCGGCAACGCTGGCGGCCTCAGCGTAGGGAGCGTGCCCCACGAGGCTCAGGCCGCAGCGGCGGGAGTGGCTGCGGCACAGTGCATCAGGCGGCGCGTCCTGGCGTGCCGCGGCTCGATGTCACCGAATTCCCTCTCCGCGATGACCGCCACCGAGGCTGCCCCCGTCACCCGTCGCCGCAACCGCCGGGATCTGCGCGGTTTCCTGGAGCTGCTGGAGAGCCGCCAGCAGCTGCGGCGCATCCAGGCCCCGGTGGACCCGGACCTGGAGCTGGCGGCGATCTCCGATCGGGTGCTGAGCTGCGGCGGGCCTGCCCTGCTGTTCGAGAACGTGCTGGGCTCCTCGATGCCGGTGGCCATCAACCTGCTCGGCACCCAGGAGCGGGTGCTGTGGAGCATGGGCATGGAGCGGCCCGAAGAGCTGGAGGCCCTGGGCGAGCGCCTGGCCCTGCTGCAGCAACCCAGGCCGCCCAAGGGCCTGCGCGAGGCCACCCGCTTCGGCGGGGTGCTCTGGGACGTGGTGAAGGCCCGCCCCGACCTCGACCTGCTGCCCCCCTGCCAGCAGCAGGTGTTCCGGGGCGAGGACGTGAACCTCGATGCCATCCCGATGCTGCGCCCCTGGCCGGGCGATGCCGGCCGGATCATCACCCTGGGCCTGGTGATCACCAAGGACCCCGAGACCGGCACCCCCAACGTGGGCGTCTACCGGCTGCAGCAGCAGTCGATCAACACCATGACCGTGCACTGGCTGAGCGTGCGCGGCGGTGCCCGCCACCTGCGCAAGGCGGCGGCCCTGGGCAAGAAGCTGGAGATCGCCATCGCCATCGGCGTGCACCCCCTGTTGGTGATGGCGGCGGCCACACCGATCCCGGTGCAGCTCAGCGAGTGGCTGTTCGCGGGCATCTACGCCGGCGAAGGCGTGCGGCTGGCCAAATGCAAGACGGTGAACCTCGAAGTGCCCAGCCACAGCGAAGTGGTGCTGGAGGGCACGATCACCCCCGGCGAGGCGTTGGCCGATGGCCCCTTCGGGGATCACATGGGCTTCTACGGCGGCGAGGAGCCCTCGCCGCTGGTGCGCTTCCAGTGCGTCACCCAGCGCCGCCAGCCGATCTACTTCACCACCTTCAGCGGCCGTCCCCCCAAGGAGGACGCCATGCTGGCCATCGCCCTGAACCGCATCTACACGCCGATCCTGCGGCAGCAGATCCCGGAGATCGTGGATTTCTTCCTGCCGATGGAGGGCCTCAGCTACAAGCTGGCTGTGATCGCCATCGACAAGGCCTTCCCCGGCCAGGCGAAGCGGGCGGCGATGGCCTTCTGGACGGCCCTGCCCCAGTTCACCTACACGAAGTTCGTGGTGGTGGTGGACAAGGCGATCAACATCCGCGATCCCCGCCAGGTGATCTGGGCCATCAGCGCCCTGGTGGATCCCCAGCGGGATCTGTTCGTGCTGGGCGACACGCCCTTCGACAGCCTCGACTTCGCCAGCGAGCGGCTGGGCCTGGGCGGCCGCCTGGCCATCGATGCCACCACCAAGGTGGGCCCGGAGAAGCGCCACCCCTGGGGCGAGCCCCTGCAGCGCCCCGCCGAGCTGGAGGCCCGCCTCGACGGCCGCTGGCAGGAGCTGGGGCTGGGGGATGTGGGCAGCCAGCAGGCGGACCCCGCCCTGTTCGGCTACACCCTCGAACACGTGCTGGAGCGACTCAGCCAGGCCGGCCTGGGCGGCTGATGCTGAGCAAGGGCAGCACCGATGCCCTGCGGGCCCTGCTGGAACTGGCTGAGGCTCCGGAGCGCTGGCGCTCCACCAGGGAGCTGGCCGAGGCCCAGCAGTTGGCCGAGCCGATGCTGGAGCAGCTGCTGCTGAGGCTGCGCCGGGCCGGCCTGCTGCAGGCGCGGCGCGGCCGCCTGGGGGGCTACCGCCTGGCCCGACCGCCCCATCAGATCGGCGTGCAGGAGGTGATCGCCGCCATACAGGGACCCTCCAGCCCCTCTGCCGAGAGCGGTGGCTCCGCCGCTGACCAGGTGACCCGGGCCCTGGAGGCCCGGCTGCAGCGGGCCGTGACCCGGGCGCTGCTGGAGCTGAGCCTGGAGGAGCTGCTGTTCGACCTGCGCAGTGCCGAGGCCTGCCGCGACGGCGAGGCCGGTCTGCTGCTGGGCTGAGCGGGCGCGCTCCATAGGATCGCCGCAACGCGAAGCCGCCGCCTTGGTCCAGCTCTCCAGCAGCACGCCGCTCCCCCTGCCGGCCGGAGGCCGCCTGCGCGGCAGCGTGCGGGTGCCGGGGGACAAGTCGATCTCGCACCGGGCCCTGCTGTTCGGCGCCATCGCCGGCGGTGAGACCCGCATCGAGGGCCTGCTGCCGGCCGAAGACCCGCTCAGCACGGCGGCGTGCCTGCGGGCCATGGGCGTGGAGGTGTCGCCGATCGCCGCGGGCCAGCTGGTGCGGGTGCAGGGGGTGGGGCTCGATGGGCTGCAGGAGCCGGGCGAGGTGCTCGAGTGCGGCAACTCCGGCACCACCATGCGGCTGATGCTGGGCCTGCTGGCCGGCCGGCAGGGGCGCCACTTCGTGCTCAACGGCGATGGCTCCCTGCGGGGCAGGCCAATGCGGCGCGTGGGCGACCCCCTGACCGCAATGGGGGCCTCGATCCATGGCCGCAGCGGCGGCAACTTCGCGCCCCTGGCCGTGCTGGGCCGCCCACTCCAGGGCAGCACCCTGCACACCCCGGTGGCCTCGGCCCAGGTGAAGAGCGCCATCCTGCTGGCGGCGCTCACGGCCAGG
This sequence comes from Cyanobium sp. LEGE 06113, assembly GCF_015207615.1. Lineage (NCBI taxonomy): Bacteria > Bacillati > Cyanobacteriota > Cyanophyceae > Synechococcales > Prochlorococcaceae > Cyanobium > Cyanobium sp. LEGE 06113. The sequence continues at coordinate 37,078 of NZ_JADEWM010000009.1, forward strand.
GGCGACACCACGGTGATCGAACCGGCCCAGAGCCGCGACCACAGCGAGCGCATGCTGCGGGCCTTCGGGGCCGATCTGGAGGTGGGCGGGGAGGCGCGCACCTGCGTCACCGTGCGGCCGGGAGCCAGCCTGACGGGGCAGCACGTGGTGGTGCCAGGCGACATCAGCTCGGCGGCCTTCTGGCTGGTGGCCGCTGCCGTGATCCCCGGTGCCGAGCTCACGGTGGAGAACGTGGGCCTCAACCCCAGCCGCACCGGCATCCTGGACGTGCTGGAGCAGATGGGGGCCCGGCTGGAGGTGCTGCAGCGGCGCACTGTGGCCGGGGAACCGGTGGGGGATCTGCGGGTGAGCCATGGTCCACTGCAGGCCTTTGACATCGGCGGCGACCTGGTGCCGCGGCTGGTGGATGAAATTCCGGTGCTGGCGGTGGCCGCCTGCTGCGCCGAGGGCATCAGCCGTATCCGCGATGCCGCCGAGCTGCGGGTGAAGGAGACCGACCGGCTGGCCGTGATGACCCGTCAGCTGGGGGCGATGGGGGCGCGCATCGAGGCCTTTGACGACGGCCTGGCGATCACGGGCGGTGTGCCGCTGCACGGGGCCGAGCTCGACAGCGAGACCGACCACCGGGTGGCCATGAGCCTGGCGGTGGCCAGCCGACTCGCCAGCGGCGACAGCCTGCTGCACCGGCCCGAGGCGGCGGCCGTGTCCTACCCCGGCTTCTGGGATGACCTGCAACGCCTCAGCACTTAGGCCAGAGGCCGGGGCCGACGGCAGCTTCAGCCTGCACAGCGGTGCGTTCGCTGAGGGCTTCCACAGCCCGGCGGGTGCCCGCTGGGAGGCGGACCACACCTACCTGGGGCCGGCCGAGCTGCAGCGCTACGCGGCCGGCGCCGAGCTGCGGGTGCTCGATGTGGGGGTGGGGCTGGGCTACAACAGCGCCGTTCTGCTGGAAGCCGCGGCGGAGCGGGACCTGACGCTGCGCTGGTGGGGACTGGAGCAGGACCCGCGGCCGCTGCGGCTGGCCCTGGCCGATCCTGGCTTCTGCGCCCAGTGGCGGCCCTCCACCCTGCAGCAGCTGGGCCAGGTGTTGCGGGGTGAGGCCGGCTGGCCCGGGCGGATCCTCTGGGGCGATGCCCGCCAGCAGCTGGTTGGCCTGGAGCCCTGGCTGCGGGGCCGCTGTGATCTGGTGCTGCTCGACCCCTTCTCTCCCCGGCACTGCCCCCAGCTCTGGAGCCAGGACTTCCTGGGGCGGCTGGCCCGCCTGCTGGCCCCAGGCGGCAGGCTGCTCACGTACTGCTCAGCGGCAGCCGCGAGGGGCAGTCTGCGGGACGCCGGCCTTGAGCTCGCTGCACTCCAGGCCCCCGCAGGGGCTCCACGCCTGCGGCCCCGCTGGAGTGGGGGCACGGTGGCAGGCCCCCGCCCCCTGGCCCCGAGCACCCTGCTTCGCCCCCTCAGCGCCATGGAGGAAGAGCACCTGCTCACCAGGGCAGGTGAGCCATACCGCGACCCCTCCGCTCGGGCCGGCGCCACGGAGATCCAGGCCAGCAGACTGCAGATGCAGGCCCAGGCCGGCCGCAGCAGCACGGGGGCCTGGCGGCGCCGCTGGGGCCTGGACCATCCCCGCCGCAACGGCGTGGTTGGGCCCACGTAGATTCCCGCCAGCCGTTGCTTACGCCCATGCTCGCCGTTGCCGTGCTGGCCGCTGGGAAGGGCACACGGATGAAGAGCGAGCTGCCCAAGGTGCTGCAGCCGCTGGCCGGGGCCACGCTGGTGGAGCGGGTGCTGGGCAGCTGCCGGCACCTGGCCCCCGACAGGCAGCTGTTGATCGTGGGTCACCAGGCCGAACGGGTGGAGGCCTCGCTGGCGGCGCTGGAAGGCCTCGAGTTCGTGTTGCAGCAGCCCCAGAACGGCACCGGCCATGCGGTGCAGCAACTGCTGGAGCCCCTGCAGGGGTTCAGCGGCGACCTGCTGGTGCTGAACGGGGATGTGCCCCTGCTGCGGCCGGAGACTCTGGAGGCGCTGCTGGAGCAGCACCGCAGCAGGGGCGCCGGCGTGACCCTGCTCACGGCCCGGCTGGACGACCCCAGTGGCTACGGCCGGGTGATGGCCGATGCCTCCGGGCGGGTGAGCGCCATCGTCGAGCATCGCGACTGCAGCCCCGAGCAGCGCCTCAATCCCCTGATCAACGCCGGCATCTACTGCTTCAACTGGGCCCAGCTGGCGGCGGTGCTGCCCAGGCTCAGCAGCGACAACGACCAGGGCGAGCTCTACCTCACCGACACCGTGGCGATGCTGGAGTCGGCCACGCACCTGGAGGTGGCCGACGCGGCCGAGATCAACGGCATCAACGACCGGATCCAGCTGGCCCAGTGCGAGGCGGTGCTGCAGGAGCGGCTGCGGCGCCACTGGATGGCGGAGGGGGTGAGCTTCGTGGATCCTTCCAGCTGCACCCTCAGCGAGGGCAGCCGCTTCGGGCGGGATGTGGTGGTGGAGCCCCAGTGCCATTTCCGCGGCCACACCGAAGTTGGCTCGGGCTGCCGGATCGGCCCAGGCTGCCTGCTGGAGAACGCCCGCCTCGGGGCTGGGGTGGAGGTGCTCTACAGCGTGGTGCGCGACGCGGTGGTGGGGGCCGGCTGCTCGATCGGCCCCTACGCCCAGGTGCGGCCGGGCTCGAACCTCGGGGAGCGCTGCCACCTGGGCAACTTCGTGGAGGTCAAGAGCAGCAGCCTGGCCAGCCACGTGAAGGTGAACCACCTCAGCTACATCGGCGACGCCGACCTGGGTGCCGGGGTGAATGTGGGGGCCGGCACGATCACCGCCAACTACGACGGCGTGCGCAAGCACCGCACCGTGATCGGCGCGGGCAGCAAGACCGGCGCCAACTCGGTGCTGGTGGCGCCGATCCAGCTGGGCGAGAACGTGACCGTGGGCGCCGGCTCCACCCTCACCCGCAACGTGCCCTCCGGCGCCCTGGCGCTGGGTCGCGCCCGCCAGCTGGTGAAGGAGAACTGGGCTGGCCCCCAGGGCTGAACACGAAGGCTCAGGCGGCGAAGGCTCAGCTGCTCTGCGGCTCCAGCAGCAGGGGGAACGCCCGCTCCAGGGCCACCCCGCGGCTGGCCTTGAACAGCACGGTGTCGCCAGGAGCCAGCCAGCCGCGCAATTCGGCGGCCGCCGCCTCCGGGCTGCTCACCCTGGCCAGCCGGCCCAGGCCATGGGCCGCCGCCTCCATCGCAGCCCCCTCCTGGCCGCCATCCACAATCAGCAGACCCTCCAACCCCAGGTCCAACGCCCGCTGGGCCACCTGGCGGTGCAGGCTGAGGCTCTGCTCGCCGAGCTCCAGCATGGTGCCCAGCACCGCGAAGCGGCGACCGCTGCTGTGGCGGGCGAGCAGCTCCAGGGAGGCCAGCACGGCCTCGGGCGAGGCGTTGTAGGTCTCATCGAGAAGCACCACGCCGCCCCGTTCCAGGCGCCGGCTGCGGCCACCAGGCAGGTCCACCTCCAGGTGGCCTAGGCGATCAGGGCCCACCCCCTGCTCGCGGGCCACGGCCAGGGCCAGCATCAGGTTGCGGGCCTGGTGGCGGCCCTCGAGGGGCAGCCTCAGCCGATGGCCATCGAGCCACAACAGGCCCTCCGCTTCATCCAGCTCGCCCACCCAGTCGGCCTTGGCCTCGAAACCCTCTCCGGCCAGGGCGACGCGCACCACCCGCCCCGCCCAGCTGCTGGCCAGGGCCGCATCCAGCAGAGGGTCACCGGCCGGAATCACCATCAGGCCGCCCGGGCGCAGGCCAGAGGCGATCTCACACTTGGCCTGGCCGATCGCTTCGCGGCTTCCCAACCGGCCGATGTGGGCCGTGCCGATGTTGGTGATCACCGCCACATCGGGCTCGGCGCAGCGGCTGAGCCGATCGATCTCCCCCAGCCCGCGCATGCCCATCTCCACCACCACCGCCCGGTGCTCGGAGGTGGCCTGCAGCAGGGTGAGCGGAACGCCGATGTCGTTGTTGTTGTTGCCGCTGGCGGCCAGCACCGGACCCAGGCGGGCGAGCGCCGCCCGGATCAGCTCGCGGGTGCCGGTCTTGCCGGCGGAGCCGGTCACGGCCACCACCGGGGCCTTCAGCTGCCGGCGCCAGTGCCGCGCCAGCTGCTGGTAGGCCGCCAGGCTGTCGGGCACCACCCAGAGCTGGCAGCTGCGCTCGGCGGCGGCCTGCTCCAGGGCAGCGAGGGCTTCAGAAGTGAGGCGGTCGCGTTGCACCACGACAGCCCGGCTGCCGGCCTCGATGGCCTGCTGAACGAAGGCATGGCCATCGTGGCGCTCGCCCACCAGGGCCAGGAACAGGCCACCGGGCTCGAGCCGGCGGCTGTCAGTGCTCACGGCACTGAGGACCGTTTCGGAATCCAGCCGGCTGCCCGGATGGCCAGCCCCTGCCCCACCCGGAGGTTCAGCCCAGATCGCATCCAGCTCGGCGAGGCGCAGGGCCATGGTGCAGCTCAGGGCGCAGAAAGCAGGATCATGCCTGAACCCACCCGGGCCGATCGGGCCAGCAGCCGGCCCTCCGGATCCCGCAGCTCCAGGGCGTCGTAGTCCAGCTGCCGGCTCAGCAGCAGCCAGCGATCGGCCAGCTGCTGCTGCTCTGCGGCCGCCAGCTCCGGCCAAGCCGGCCCGAGCAGAAGCTGCAGCAGGGGCAGACGGGCGGCCACGGCCGGCTCCAGTTTGAGCACGAGATCCTCCCGCCCCGGGATCGCCGCCTGAAAGGCCTCCAGCAGAGGATCCTCCACGGCAAGGGGGGCGCTTTCGGGCGCTTCAGGCTCAGGGGACTGGCTGAGGCCGCCCGGAGGCGGCACGGAAGGCGCTGGCGACGTAGAGGAGGGGAGGGATGGGGGCAGCGGCTCGGGCTGCGGGGAACCGTCCGGGGACGCAGCCCCATCCCCAGCAGTGTCCAGGCCCTCCACCACGACGGTGGGCTCGGCCGGGGCGATCGCGGCGGGTCGCGACCAGGGCAGCGCCGGCATCAGGAGAGCAGCCAGGACCAGCAGGCTGCCCAGGGCCGCCGCCAGCACCAGGGGCCAGAACCAGGCCGCCCAGGAGGCGGGCCAGAAGCCCGGGCGCGGCAGCTGACCCTCCCGATTGAGCCTCGCCAGCTCCTGCAACCGCAGGCGCGTGCTGGCCGCCACAGCCCGCAGATCGCGGCGCAGCAACCGCCACGGGTCGAGATAGGGAGCCGGCAGGGCCGACGCGGCATCAACGCGGCCGGGGCCGTCGCCCTCAGGACTGGACCCGGCCACAGGCACTGCCCCCAGCAGATGCGGATCTCACTCAGCGGCGGCGCAGCAGGGCCGCCAGCCCCTTGCGGCTGGGGTCGGCATCCTGACCCTGGGAGAAGCGCTCCACCTCGGCGGCCTCGGGCGTGGGCTCCTTGATGCCACACACGTCCCGGTACATGGCCTCGTAGGCGAGGGCTGAGCTGGCCCAGCTGAGGTCCATGCCCATGCCGCGGCGCTGCAGCTGCTGCCAGCTGTCCTGGTGCCGGTAGGCCTCCCAGGAGCGCACGATCGCGGTGTAGAAGTCGATCGGCTCGAAGCGGTCGAAGCCATAGCCCGTTCCCGTGCCGGCCAGGGGGTCGTTGGGGGGCACGGTGTCCACCAGACCCCCCACCATCCTCACCACGGGCACCGAGCCGTAGCGCATCGCCAGCATCTGGCTGATGCCGCAGGGTTCAAAGCGGCTGGGCATCAGGAAGGCATCAGTGCCGGCATAGATCAACCGCGCCAGGGCGTCGTCGTAGGTGAGGAACACCGAGAAGCGGCCGGGATGGCGGGCCGCCATCTGCCACAGGCCCGATTCGATGTTGCGATCCCCCGTGCCCAGCACCACGATCTGGCTGTCGGTGTAGGCGAGCACCCGATCAGCCACCTGCAGCAGCAGATCCACCCCCTTCTGGTCCACCAGCCGGCTCACCACTCCCATCAGGTAGGAGCGCGGACTCGGCGTCAGGCCGAAGTGTTTCTGCAGGGCCTGTTTGTTCTCGGCCCGGGGGGTCAGGTCGGCGGCACTGAAGCGGGCCGGCAGGGTGGGATCGGTGGCGGGGTTCCAGTCCTCGGTGTCGATGCCGTTGAGGATGCCGCGCAGCTTGCCGCTGATGAAATTGAGCAGGCCGTCCAAGGCCTCGCCGTACTGCGGCGTGCGGATCTCCTTGGCGTAGGTGGGGGACACCGCATTGACGCGGTCGGCATAGAGCAGCGCCGCCGCCATCGTGTGGTCCCCCTGCATGTACCAGGGGCACCAGGTCATGCCGTCCAGCTTCCAGCGCCAGGGGCCCTGATAGCGGAGGTTGTGGATGGTGAACACCGTGCTGACTTCCGGGTCCTGATGCATCCACACCGGCAGCATGCCGGTGTGCCAGTCGTGGCAGTGCAGCACCTGGGGCTTCCAGTGGTGCCAGCAGAATTCGGCTGTGGCACTGGCGAAAAAGGTGAAGCGCCAGTCCTCATCGTCGCCGCCGTAGATGCGCTCGGCATCGAACACCGGGTGGCCCACCAGATAGAGCGGCAGACCGTTGCTGGGATGGTGCGCCTCGAACACCGCGAAGTCGTTGCCCATGGTGTGACCGCGCCACACCGGTTCAGCGGCAATCTGCAGGCGCGACCACAGGCGGCCATAGCCCGGGAGGATGATCCGCACGTCGTGGCCCAGGGCGGCCAGGGCCGGCGGCAGCGAACCCACCACATCCCCCATGCCCCCCACCTTGACCAGCGGGGCACATTCAGCAGCTGCAAACAGAACCCGCATGCAGATCGGCCCAGGGAGGGCGCAACTTTAGGGGGGGTCCCGTCAGGGCAACACGGTGACGGGGGTGCCCAGGCTGACCAGCTCGTAGAGCTCCCTGGCATGCTCATCGAGCAGCCGCACACAGCCGTGGGAGACGGCCTGGCCGACACTGTCGCGGTTGGGGGTGCCGTGGAAGCCGGAGCTCACGCAGCCCTCCACCACCAGGTACTGGCGGCCATTGAAGCCGCTGCGGCCCAGGCAGTCGCGGTGAAAGCCGATCCAACGGCTGCCCAGGGGATTGGCGGGCCCAGGCGGCACCCGCTGGCCTGTGGCGGGATGCTCCCAGATCGGATCCTTCACCAGCTCGATCACCTCAAAGCGGCCCACCGGCGTCTCCCAGCCGGGGCGGCCCACCGCCACGGGGAAGCGGCGCACTTCCCGACCACCGGCCATCACCCGCACATGGCGCCGGCGCCGATCGAGCACCAGCTCCCGTTGCGGCCCGGAGTCCTCAGATACCGCCTGGGCGGCCTGCTGAGCGGCCATGCCCCCTGCCGGCTGCAGGGAGGCCAGCAGAGCGCCGACAAGGGCAGACAGGGCCAGACGGCGCAAGGGCCTGGGCAGGCGACTTGAACTCACGGTAGCCAGGCGGAGCCGGAGAAGTCCGGCGGGCGCTTCTCCAGGAAGGCATCACGCCCCTCCTGGGCCTCGGCGGTTCGGTAGAAGAGGTGGGTGGCCTGACCGGCCAGCTCCTGGAGCCCGGCCATGCCGTCGGTTTCGGCATTGAAGGCGGCCTTGAGACAGCGGATGGCGGTGGGGCTGTGCTGCAGCACCTCCCGGGCCCAGGCCAGGCCCTCAGCCTCCAGCTGCTCCAACGGCACCACCGCATTCACCAGCCCCATGGCCAGGGCCTGGTCGGCGCCGTACTGGCGGCACAGGAACCAGATCTCGCGGGCCTTGCGCTGGCCCACCACCCGGGCGAGGTAGGAGGCCCCGAAACCGCCGTCAAAGCTGCCCACCCGCGGGCCGGTCTGGCCGAAGCGGGCGTTCTCGGCGGCGATCGAGAGGTCGCAGAGCAGGTGCAGCACCTGGCCGCCGCCGATGGCGTAGCCCGCCACCAGGGCGATCACCACCTTCGGCAGGCTGCGGATCAGCCGCTGCAGGTCGAGCACGTTGAGCCGGGGCAGGCCCTGCTCATCCACGTAGCCGCCATCACCGCGCACGCTCTGGTCGCCGCCGGCGCAGAAGGCCCAGCCCCCATCGGCCGCCGGGCCGGCGCCGGTGAACAGCACCACGCCGATGCGGGGGTTGTCGCGCACCCTGGCAAAGGCATCGCAGAGCTCCTGCACGGTGAGGGGCCGGAAGGCGTTGCGCTTGTGGGGCCGGTCGATGCTGATGCGGGCGATGCCCTCGTCGCAGAGCTCAAAGCGGATGTCCTGGTAGCGACCGGCCTCTTGCCAGCTCACGGGAACGGCGGTCATGGAGGCGGGGCCGGGACGCAGGCCATTCTGCGCAGGGCCTGCCGCGCGGCGGCGTCGCGGCGGCGGTCGCTGCAGAGCCGCAGCAGGGCCAGCGGTTGCTCCAGGGCCCAGCTCAGGGCGAGGGGCAACTCGGCGGCGGCGGCCACCTCCCGGCCGGGCACGCCGTGGGCTGCGGCCAGGGCGAGGGGGTCCACGGCCTGGGGCATGGCGAACAGCCGCTCGAAATCCAGGGGCGCCGGTTGCTGCGGACGGATCGCCAGCTGCTCGAAGATGCCGCCGCCGCCGTTGTCGATCAACACCACCGTGAGCCGCCCGCCCAGCTGGCGCCGCCACAGCCAGCCGTTGCTGTCGTGCAGCAGGGCCAGATCGCCACAGAGCAGCACCGCCGCGCCAACGGCCTCCGCCACGCCGCAGGCCAGCGACAGGGTGCCGTCGATGCCGGAGGCGCCCCGGAAGGCATACACCTCCCGGAAGGGAGCGGCGGCGGCGGCAAAGCTGTCCCAATCGCGCACGGGGGAGCTGTTGGCGATCACCAGCGGCAGGGAGGGCGGCAACAGCCGGCTCAGCTGGCGCGCCAGGGCCGGCTCGCCCCAGGCCGGTGCGGCCAGGGCCGTGTCGAGCCCGGCCTGCAGCTGCCGCTCCAGGACGTGCCAGCGGCGGGCAAGGGCCAAGCTGGCGGACCCCGGGGCTCCGCAGCACGCCTCAGGGGGCAGCTGGGCGATCCAGGCGGCCAGCCCTGCCGGCCACTGGCCCGAGGCCGTGCCGAGCGGATCGAGGTGGCGCGGCTCGCCTTCCGTGATCAGCAACTGCCGGCCGCCACAGCAACGCAGCAGCTGCTGCTGCCGCCGACTCGCCGGCAGGGGACCGAGCCGCAGCACCTGGGGGGCCAGCAGGGCGGCAGGCACGGGGTCTGGCAGCAGATCCGCCACCGTCACCAGCTCCAGGCCAGGCCAACCCCGCAAGCCGCTGAGGCCATCGGCCAGCACGGGCCAGCCGCTGCGCCGCTGCCAGGCCGCCACGGCCTCGCGGTAGGCCGGGCCGTGCTGGGGCAGACCCCGCCAGGGGCCGGCCACCACCAGCCCGGGCTGGTCGGGATCCAGACCACCGCTGCCGATCGCTGGAACGCCCAGGGGCCGGGTCCAGGTCTGGTTCCCGGCCCCGGCTGAGCCAGGCTCGGGCCCGGCGCCCGTGTCCCGAGCCCGCTGCGCAGCCTCAAGCCGGACCGCCAAGGCCCTGGTGCTCTCCAGGGCCGGCCCATCCCCGTGCAGGGGTTCCTCGATGGGCAGGTTCAGATGCACCGGCCCGGGAGGCCTCCCCGGGCAGACCGTCGTGGCGGCCAGCGCCTGGGCCGCCAGCTGCTCGAGCTCCGCGGCCGCCATCGCCGCCAGCCCCTCGGCGTGGCCCTGCAGCAGCAGGCGCACGCTGGCCAGCAGAAACTGCTCCTGGTTCACGGCCTGGTTGGCACCACAGCCCTTGAGCCGCTGCGGACGGTCGGCGCTGATCAGCAGCAGCGGGATCGCGCCGAGATCGGCCTCCACACAGGCGGGCAGCAGGTTGGCCACCGCCGTGCCGGAGGTGGTGATCACGGCGGCGGCGTGCCCCGAGGCGCGGCCATGGCCCAGGGCGAAAAAGGCCGCCGAGCGCTCATCCAGCGCGGTGCGCAGCCGCAGGCGCTCTCCCTCCAGCAGACCGGCGGCCACCGCGAGCGGACCGGAGCGGCTGCCGGGGCAGACCACCACCAGCTCCAGCCCAGCCGCCATCAGCGCCTGCAGCAGGCGAACGGAGGCCTCCAGATTGCGGCGAGCCAGGTCCACGCTCTCAGGAGCAGGATGGGTGCACCATCCTTGCCACCGGCTTGTCCCCCTCCCCATCTGAGCCCGAAGCCAGCCTGGCGCCGGCCACGACGCAGCAGAGGCTGCGCCGCCAGCTGCTGCCTCTGCTGCTCTGGGTCGCCGTGGCCTTGCTGCTGCGCTGGGCCGTGGTGGAGCCGCGCTGGATTCCCTCCGGTTCGATGCTGCCCACCCTGGAGCTAGGCGACAGGGTGCTGGTGGAGAAGGTGCGCACCCGCCTGCACCGGCCCCTGCCCGTGGGTTCCGTGGTGGTGTTCCACCCCCCCGCCGTGCTGGTGGCGGCGGGCTATGCCCCGGAGGCCGCCCTGATCAAACGGGTCGTGGCCCGGGCTGGGGATCAGGTGGAGGTGCGTCAGGGCAGGCTCTGGCGCAACGGCGAGGCCGTTCAGACCGACTGGGCCGCCGAACCGATGGACTACAGCTTCGGACCCGTGCTGGTGCCGCCCCAGCAGCTGCTGGTGCTGGGGGACAACCGCAACGCCAGCCTCGATTCCCACCTCTGGGGCCCCCTGCCGGAGGACCAGCTGGTCGGGGCGGCGGTGTGGCGCTACTGGCCCCTGCAGCGCTTCGGTGCGATTCGGTTTTCCCGAACAGCCGATGATCTCGGCTTGTCACAAGGACTGGGTTAAGGTTCCGTGGTGATGCGGAGCACACCGGAAGATGTTCAACCCGGAGTTCCTGACCACGGACAATGAAGCCATCAGTGGCAATTCGCTGATCCAGTACCTCCAGGAACAGTCTCCGGATGTGTTGCAGCGGGTGGCGCGCTCGGCCAGCGGCGACATCCAGGACATCATTCGCCACAACGTGCAGGGTCTGCTCGGCATGCTGCCGGGCGAGCACTTCGAGGTGAAGATCCAGACCAACCGCGACAACCTGGCCGGCCTGCTGGCCTCGGCCATGATGACCGGCTATTTCCTGCGCCAGATGGAGCAGCGCATGGAGCTGGACTCCAGCCTGCTCTCCAGCGATGGCGACGATTCCGACTCCTGCGACGCCGACCCCGGCGAACTGAGGCTCTGAAGCAGGCATCCGCGGGGCCCAACGGGTCCTTCAGCAGCCCGGTTGCTCGGGAACCACGCCCCAGCGCAGCAGGGCCGCATCGACGCTGGCCAGAAACGTCCAGCTGGATTCAGCCGGAGCCCAGGGACGGGCCTCCAGGGCCGTGGCCAGCGCCTCGAGGCCGGCGCCGTCACAGGGCACGGGTGCCTCGTAGTGGGCCGGGATCAACTGGCGCACCCCCTCCAGGGCGGCCAGGCGGCGGATCCAGGCCAGCAGCGCCGGCCGGCAGCGCGGAAACACCAGCCGCTCCAGCACCGGAGCCACCTGCAGCTGCAGGCCACCGGAGGGCACCAGGGAGGCAAACTCCTCCTGCCAGCCCGGCAGCCACTGAAAGGGATAGAGCCCGAAGTAGGCCTTTGACCGCCGCAGCCCCGGGGCCATGGCATAGCGCAGCTGCTCCAGCAGGCCAGGCACCTGGAGCCGCTCGGGCCTGAGGTAGGAGGCAAACAGCACCAGCCGCTGCCAGCCCCGCTGGCGCCGCTCGGCGCTGTCGTGCAGGGGCTCATCGCCGCGGTCGCGGGCATGGAACAGCAGGGGGGTGGGGTCGGCCTCGAACAGGGCGGGGGGCTGGGGGCCGATCGCCACCAGGGCATCGGTCACCAGCAGGCTGCCGCTGCTGCGGTGCAGGCAGGCCACCTCCATGAACGTGCCCAGCCCCAGGTCCAGCGGGCCCAGGGCCACCCAGTCGAGCTCCTGGGGGAAGGGCACCCCCTGCTCCAGCAGCACCCGCGTGCGCTCCCGGGGGAAGCCCAGCCAGCCCAGGGGCAACGGCAGCGGGAAGCTCCACTGGCGCGGGCTGATCCACACCTGGGCGGCGGGGAAGGCCCGGGCCAGGGCCGGCAGGGGCAGCTTGTGCTCCAGCCCTGAACTGGTGGGCAACACGATGCTCAGCACAGGCCCGTAGCGCTGCTCCAGCTGCTCCAGGGCCCGGCGCAGTTCCCGGGTGGGCGGCAGGGCGCCGTAGAGCAGCAACCCGCCGGCCAGCCGCAGCACCGTCATGCGAATCGGCACGGCCACGTAGAGCAGCCCCTGCAGCTGCTCGAAGCTCCACACCTGATCGGGGATCAGCTCCCGCACCAGGGTGCGGCGGCGGCCGTAGGGGTAGAGCGGCAACAGGGGCCACCAGGGCCAGCGCTGATCGCCGCGGGCGGGGTGAGGCTGGGGGACGGCAGGGGGAGGTGGCACTGGCGCGGGCGAAGGGGGTTGCCGTGACCGGCTGGCTCAGGTCTGTTGCTGCCTGAAGATGCCGTGTCGAGGGGCAAAGAAGAAGGCCAGCAGGAACAGGAACGTCTGCACCAGAACGATGCATCCGGCCGTGGAACTGTCGCTCCAGTAGCTCACATACACCCCTCCCACGCTGGAGAACACGCTGCTGGCCACCGCCAGCAGGGTCATGCGATCGAAGCGGTCAGTGAGCAGGTAGGCCGTGGCCCCGGGGGTGACCAGCATCGCCACCACCAGAATGATGCCCACGGTCTGCAGGCCCGCCACCGCCGCCAGCGACAACACCGAGAGCAGCAGGTAATGCAGCAGCCCGGTGTTGATGCCGATCGAGCGGGCGTGGGTGGGATCGAAGCAGAACAGCATCAGATCGCGGCGCAGCACCAGCAACACCGCCAGCACGATGGCGCAGATCACCAGGGTGTCGGTGATGTCGCCGGCAGAGATGCCAAGCACATTGCCGAACAGAATATGGGTGAGATCGATGTTGCTGCGGATCTTCGAGATCAGCACCAGGCCCAGGGCAAAGAAGCCCGTGAACACCAGGCCGATCACCGTGTCTTCCTTCACCCGCGACTTCTGCTTCACGAAGCCGATCACGGCCACCGAGCCCACCCCGAACACGAGGCCCCCACCGAGAACGGCAGGCCCAGGGCGTAGGCCACCACCACGCCGGGCATCACCGCGTGGGACACGGCATCCCCCATCAGCGCCCAGCCCTTGAGCGTCATGTAACACGACAGCAGGCCACACACCCCCCCCACCAGGGCACTCACCAGCAGGGCCCGCACCATGAAGCCATGGCTGATCGGCTCGAGCAGCCAGGTGAGCGGCAGGCCCGTTGCCAGGGAGGCCGTCATCGCTCGTTCTCGCGGGAGGGGGTGGGGCCCATCAGCAGATTGGGCGGCAGGCCCCCGAAGGTGAGCGAGAGGTTCTCCGGGGTGAACACCTCGGAGGTCTCGCCGTAGGCCAGCACCGTCTTGTTGATCAGCACCACCCGGTCGCAGAAGTTGCGCACGTGGCTGAGGTCGTGGGTGGAGATCAGGATCGAGCGCTGCTCCTTGCGGAACTGCATGAACAGATCGGCCATCAGCTTCTCCGTGCGCACGTCCACGCCATTGAAGGGTTCATCCAGCAGCAGCACCGAGGCGTCCTGGGCAATGGCCCGGGCCAGGAAGGCCCGCTTGCGCTGGCCACCCGAGAGGGAGCCGATCGGCCGATCGAGCAGCTCCAGCAGCTCGACGCGCTCCAGGGCATGGCGCACGGCGGCCCGGTCCGAGGCGCGGGCCAGCCGCAGCAGGTTCATCGAGCCGTAACGGCCCATCATCACCACATCCCACACCGACACGGGGAAGGCACAGTCGACGCCATCGCTCTGGGGCACATAGGCCACCGCCTGCTGGCGCTGGGCCTGGTGCACCGGCAGACCATTGATGCGGATGTAGCCCCTGGAGGGCCTCAGAAACCCCATCAAGGCCTTGAACAGGGTGGTCTTGCCGGCACCGTTCATGCCCACCAGGCCGCAGATGCAGCCTGCTTCCAGCCGCAGGCTGGCGTCGTGCAGGGCCATGGTGCCGTTGTAGTCAACGCAGACCTGGTCGGCCTCGATCCGCAGCCGCTCGGCGCCCAGCGGTGGTCGGGCTGCCCTCATGGGGTCACTCCGTTGCTCTGAGGGGTGCCCAGACCCCGCTGGATCAGACCCACATTGTGGCGCTGCATGGCGAGCAGGGTGGGAGCCGGCCCATCGGGTGTGGAGAGCGAGTCCACGTAGAAGGTGCCGCCAAAGGTGGCACCGGCGGCCCTGGCCACCTCCCGCTGGGAGGCGTCGCTCACGGTGCTCTCGCAGAACACAGCGGGCACCTGACGGTCGCGGACGGTGTCGATCAGGCGGGCCATCCGCTTGGGGGTGACCTGACTCTCGGCGTTCACCGGCCAGAGATAGGCCTCAGTGAGGCCGTAGTCGTGAGCGAGATAGGTGAACGCGCCCTCGCAGGTGGCCAGCACCCGCCGCGATTCCGGAATCGTGGCCAGGGAGGCACGCAACTCCTGATCCAGCTGGGCCAGCTGTTGCTTGTAGGCCTCACCATTGGCCTGGAAGCTGGCGGCGCCCTCGGGGTCCAACCGGCTGAAGGCGCTCACGATGTTGTCGATGTAGCGCTTGGCCTTCCGGGGCGACATCCAGGCGTGGGGATTGGGCTTGCCGGCGTAGGCATCCTCGGCGATGGGCAGGGGTGCGATCCCCTCGGTGAGCGTGGCCACGGGCACGTTGCCGGCCGCCGCGGTGAACCTGCGGGACCAGAGCTCCAGGTTGAGGCCGTTCTCCAGGATCAGGTCGGCCCGGCTGGCGCGCTCGACGTCACTGGGGGTGGGTTCGTAGCCATGGATCTCCGAGCCCAGCTTGGTGATCGAGTCCACCTGCAGGCGATCACCGGCCACCTGGCGGGCCATGTCCGCCAGCACCGTGAAGGTGGTGAGCACCACCGGGCGGTCGTCCGCGGGGTCCTGGCGCGCTTCGGGGCTGGGGGCGTCGCAGGCGGCCAGCAGCAGGGAAGCCAGCGTCGCCGCCAGGGGGCGCCCAAAGCCGCTCCACGCCTTCAGGGGGCCGCAGGCACGAGCCGGTCGTGGGTCCATGCCCCAGCGTGGTCTTTCGTTAGGGACGATACAAAACACGGCCCTGGCCCCTGCGGTGGCCCCGGAGCGCGCAACGCTCTGCAACATGACGGCCCTGGTTGTCAGTGCTTGGGCGGATGCGACGTCAGACGCCCATGAAAAACCCCTGCCGAAGCAGGGGAGGGGACAGCGGCCACCTGGTGACGGCGCACTGGGGCTGGATCAGCAGGGTGGCTGGATCAGCCGATCGCCGGAGCCGTGAGCGCCACGGGGATGGACTCCACCGCAGCCAGATCCAGGGGGAAGTTGTGGGCGTTGCGCTCGTGCATCACCTCCATGCCCAGGTTGGCGCGGGTGATCACATCGGCCCAGGTGGGCACCACCTTGCCCTGGGCATCCAGGATCGACTGGTTGAAGTTGAAGCCGTTCAGGTTGAAGGCCATCGTGCTCACCCCGAGGCTGGTGAACCAGATGCCCACCACCGGCCACACCGCCAGGAAGAAGTGCAGGCTGCGGCTGTTGTTGAAGCTGGCGTACTGGAAGATCAGACGACCGAAGTAACCGTGGGCAGCCACGATGTTGTAGGTCTCTTCCTCCTGGCCGAACTTGTAGCCGTAGTTCTGGCTCTCACTCTCGGTGGTTTCACGCACAAGCGAGGAGGTGACCAGCGAGCCGTGCATGGCGGAGAACAGCGAGCCACCGAACACACCGGCCACACCCAGCATGTGGAACGGGTGCATCAGGATGTTGTGCTCGGCCTGGAACACCAGCATGAAGTTGAAGGTGCCGCTGATGCCAAGGGGCATGGCGTCCGAGAAGGAGCCCTGACCGAAGGGATAGATCAGGAACACGGCAAAAGCAGCAGAAAGCGGAGCGCTGTAGGCCACGCAGATCCAGGGCCGCATGCCGAGGCGGTAGCTGAGCTCCCACTGACGGCCCATGTAGGCCGAGATGCCGATCAGGAAGTGGAACACAACCAGCTGGTAGGGACCGCCGTTGTAGAGCCACTCGTCGAGGCTGGCGGCTTCCCAGATGGGATAGAAGTGCAGGCCGATGGCATTGCTGGAGGGCACAACAGCACCGGAGATGATGTTGTTGCCATACAGGAAGGAGCCGGCTACGGGCTCACGGATCCCGTCAATGTCAACGGGGGGAGCGGCGATGAACGCCACAATGAAGCAGATGGTGGCCGCCAGAAGGCAGGGAATCATCAGCACGCCAAACCAACCGACATAGATGCGGTTGTTGGTGGAGGTGATCCACTGGCAGAAGCTTTCCCAGCTTGTTGCGCGGCCGCTGCGTACAGCAGTGGTCATGGCAGGAGGACCCCGAAGGGTCGGGTATGGAGGAACAGGACGGGCTTCTTGATCAGAAGCTCTTCAAAACCCTACGCAGAACGCCCTGAAGGAACCCCGAATCTCAACAAACGTGGGAATGCTTCGTATAACTTAATTGCGGCTGCAACAAAGGCTTCACATGGTTCAGGCCGAGGCGGAGCTCGCCTGCCGCGCTCGCCACCACTGCTGACCCTGCTGCAGGAAGCCGCTCCAGTCGAGTTTTTCCGCCTCGGCCGCCCGGGCGACCAGCAGCGGCGCTTCCCGTTTGATGCGCTGCAGGTCCGGCTCCGTCACCCCCGCTGAGAGGGCGAGCATGTCGGCCATGGCCCGGCCCACCACCCGGGTGAGATAAGCGGCGCTGAGGGCCTGAATGGCGCTGCCCACCAACCAGGTGGCGCCATGCAGCTTGATCAGCGAGGCCAGCATCTGGGTGCTCCACTCCACCACCCCCAGGGCCAGGGAGGCGCGGCCGAGCTCGAGCGCGGCCGCGCGCAGCTGCTCCGCCGTCCAGGGACACTGCCAGAGCCTGGCCATCTCCTGCAGCATCAGGCCGTTGGCCACCGCCAGCACCACCAGATCCAGAGAGGGCAGCGGTGCCGCCACCACGCCAGCGGCCACCAGCCACTGGGTGCGTTGCTGCAAGCTGATGAAGCGCTGGCGCCGCAGCGCTTCCAGCTCCACCTGCCAGCGGTCGTGCAGATTGCGCAGCCCCCGCAGCTGGCGGTCATGGCGCAGGGCCGCAGCCCGCCGTCCGAGCTGGGTGGCCAGGGGCGCCAGCAGCCGCTGCAGCGACGTCGCCTGGGGCGACCAGAACAGAAGATTGTGGGCTGGTCCCAGGGGCAGCTGGGCCTTCAGCTCCTCGGCCAGGGCGGCGGGCTCGGAGCCCTCGTCGTGCTCCACCAGCAGCCAGGTGGGCAGGCCCGGCGGCAGGGCCTCAATCCAGCGCAGGTCTGCAGCCCCCAGGGGCATCCGCAGCCAGTAGATGAGAGCGTCGGCCGATGCCAGGGGCTCAGGCCAGGTCCAGCTGTCACTCCAGCTGGGCAGGGGGCGCGACCACTGCAGCGTCAGGGGCACGGAGCCGCGCAGGGCCTGGGCCAGCAGGGGTTGGCGCTCCTGGGGGCACTCCAGGGTGGCAGCCACTCCCAGGGTGAGACCGGAACGCTCAAGCAGGGCCCGCTGGCTGTCCAGGGCCAGGGCACGCCGATGGGCGCGGCGATCGGCAGCACGCTGCAGATCAGCTGAAGGCCTTGTTGACGGCATGGGGCTCGCCTCAGCCAACGCCAGAGGCGCAGTCAGCTGGGGAGCCTCTGTTCTGAAGGGAAACCGCTGGGCCCCAGGGTCCTCCAGCTGTCGAAACTGCTCCTGCATGGCCTCCAGCCGCTTCAGCCAGCCCGCCACATCGCCGGGATCGACCACCGCCAGAGGGGCGGGCCGGCGCAGGAGCCACCACCCGGCGGCCAATACCGCCACCCCGGTGCCGGCGGAAACCACAGGAACGCTGGAGAGGTGAGCCACCCCATCCAGCACCACGCCCCCCGTCACGACGGCGGCGCCCAGCGGCCACCAGCGGCGCCCCAAGCTCGACAGCAGGGTCGCAGGCGGCCAGCTGCTCTGGGCTGCCCGGTTCGCGGCCGCTGTGTGAGGAAGCTCGGACAGCAGGGGCGACGTCAACGGGTGACCAGCGGAGCTGCATCTGTTTAGCTCACCTCACGGCGTCACGCCTCACCCGTCACCAATAGCTTGGCAGCCATGGCAGGTCCATCCAGTGGCAGGGGCAGCGCCGACAGCGGACCCGAGGCCATGACAGGCCATCGGGCTGAGGCGTTCACGCCGAGCCAGCATCGCCAGCTGCTGGCCTGGCAGGCCGACCTGGCCAGGGCCGGCGGCTGGAGCGGCGACCTGCCCGTGGTGGTGCATGAACGCTGCTGGCTGCGCCTGCGGGCGGTGCCCGTGGGCCAGCTGGCCCGGCAGTGGCCGCCCGACTGCAGCGCTGAGGCGCCGGAGCTCAGCCGTTACCGCGAACGGCTGCAGGCCGGGGAAGACCCATGGCTGGCGGAGCTGCACTGCTGGGAGGAGTTCGGCCAGCTGGCCTGCCAGCAGGCCCTGCGCACCTACTGGCAGCAGCAGACCAGGAGCCCTGGCTGGACCCTCGCCACCTACCAGGCTCTGCTGGCCCGCTACCGCCAGCAGATGGAGCGCAGCGCGCCGCGATCGCTGCCGCTGCTGCAGCTGGCACGGCCCTACAGCCCCGAGTCGCATCGGCTCCTGTGGCTGAAACCTCCGCGCCCGTCGATGCGGCACACTTGCGCCTGACTGCTTAGATGGCCTTCATGGCTGACGAGACGAGCACGGCCCTGCCCCAGGGTGGCAGACCCGGCGGCAACCGTGAGCCGGGAGGGTTCCGGATCCGCCTGAGCGACAACGAAATGCGCGCGGCCCGGGCCGTGCAGGAGGCCTTCCGCCTGCGCTCAACCGTGGCCGTGCTCGGCTTCTGCCTGCGCACCGTGGCCCAGCTGCTCGAGGAAGGCAAACTCGACGCCCTGGTGAATGAGATGCGCAACCAGCCCGCCGCTGGCCGTCGCCCCGGCTCCGAGGGTCGCGGGCCCAGGCCCGAGCGGCAGGACCGCGTCGATCCCTTCGCGCGGCCGAGCAAGCCCAAACCCAGCCCAGTGGCCGCCGAGCCCGCTCCAGAACCCGTCAGCGCCGACACGGCCGACACCGACAGCAGCAATCCGGCCGATCCCGCAACCGCAGCAGAGGCTTCCAGCGCTGCGGCAGAGGCTGAAGAGCCCAGCGCCCAGGGGGGCTGAGCGCGATGGCACGGCCCCGGGTGCTCTCCGGCGTTCAGCCCACCGGGGGCCTGCACCTCGGCAACTGGCTCGGCGCCATCCGCAACTGGGTCGACCTGCAGGAGAGCCACGACACCTTCTTCTGTGTCGTGGACCTGCACGCGATCACGGTGCCCCACGATCCCGCCGCCCTGGCGGAGGCCACCCTGAGCACCGCCGCCCTCTATCTGGCCTGCGGCATCGACCCGGCCCGCTCGACCGTGTTCGTGCAGAGCCATGTGCGCGCCCACAGCGCCCTCTGCTGGCTGCTGAACTGCGTGACGCCGCTCAACTGGCTGGAGAGGATGATCCAGTTCAAGGAAAAGGCCGTGAAGCAGGGCGACCAGGTGTCGGCTGGGCTGCTCGACTACCCGGTGCTGATGGCGGCTGACATCCTTCTCTATGACGCCGATCTGGTGCCCGTGGGCGAAGACCAGAAGCAGCACCTGGAGCTGGCCCGCGACATTGCCCAGCAGCGCATCAACGCCCGCTTTGGCCCCCCGGGGCCCGACGGGGAGCGTCAGCCGGTGTTGAAGGTGCCCGAACCCCTGATCCTGCCTGAGGGGGCCCGGGTGATGAGCCTCAGCGACGGAAGCAGCAAGATGAGCAAGAGCGATCCCAACGAGGGCTCCCGCATCGCCCTGCTGGATCCGCCGGAGCTGATCAGCCGCAAGATCAAGCGCGCCAAGACCGATCCCACCCTGGGGCTGGAATTCGGCAACCCGGAGCGTCCCGAAGCCGACAACCTGCTGGGCCTCTATGCCCTGCTCAGCGACCAGAGCCGCGACGCCGCTGCCCTGGAATGCGCCGAGATGGGCTGGGGGCGCTTCAAGCCCCTGCTCACCGAGGCCCTGATCGGGGCGCTCAGCCCGGTGCAGGAGCGCTACCGCCAGTGGCGGGCCGACCCCACAGCCCTGGACCAGGTGCTCGCCGACGGCCGGGCCCGGGCAGACGCCGTGGCCGAGAGCACCCTGCAGCGAGTGGAGCACTGCCTGGGGTTCCTGCCGCCGCGGCGCTGAGACCTGCAGCCTGAGTCTTAACAGTCTCTGCAGAAATGATCAGGCCTGCTGATGCCTGGCCATGGGCCACCGCATCACGCCAGCCCATCGCCGCTGGCGACAAAACTGAGTAAAAGCACTTACACGGCAGGGGTCTGGGAACTGTCGCCATGGTCACACCATCAGCGGATGCACACGGCGGCGCCCCTGTCTACCCCCCAGCGGGTGGGGTCGCTGGAAACACCCCCTGATCAGCAAGGTATGGCGACTCGCCCAAGCCCTGCCTGACCACCCCCTTGTTCCAGAAGCTCTCCCGCAGGCCCCTGGCCGTCGCCCTGTGTCTGGCCGCCACGGTGCCCACCACCCTGGCCTCCTCGGCCGAGCTGCCTGGAGGCCCTGCACGGCTGGCGGCCCCGAGCCCCCAGCTGCCTGCCGCCACAAAGGTGGCCGTGCGCACCGCCAACGGCCCCTTCACGGTCACGCCGGAGCGGCGGGCCCTGCTCAACACCATCCGCTATGCCGAGGGCACCTGGAAGGGGGGGCGCGCCGAGGGCTACCGGGTTCTGTATGGCGGACAACTCTTCCAGGCTTTCAACGCCACCCCGAAATCAGCGTGCGGCGGATGTACACCAGTGCCGCCGCAGGCGCCTACCAGTTTCTACCCAGCACCTGGCACGAGGTGTCGCGCCGACTGGGGCTGCGCAGCTTCGAGCCCCACAACCAGGACCAGGCCGCCCTCTACCTGATCCAGCGCCGCCGCGCCCTGACCCGCTTCGACCGCCAGGGCCTCGACAGCGAGGTGATGGCGCGGCTGGCGCCCGAGTGGGCCTCGATCCCCTACCGCCATGGCGGCAGCTACTACGGCCAGCCGGTGAAGAGCCGCCAGGAGCTCACCCGCTTCTACCAGGCTGCCCTGGGCGAGGCCCGGCGCAAGGGCAGCAGCAGTGACTCCAGCGAGAACGCCAACCCGGCCTAGGGCTCGCGGTAGATCACCCGGCCGCGCTCGTCGTTGCCCACATCCAGAAGATGCCCGTGGAGCAGCCGCTCGATCTCGCTGCGCAGCTGCTCACTGCCGACCCCAGGCTGCCCCTCGAGGGCCAGCAGGGCATCGTTGAGAGTGAAGCCGGCAGAACCGTTCCGGCGGGCCAACTCAAGCAACTGGCGCTCGAGGGAGGCGCCCCTGGACCGCAGCAGGTACACGGCGTTGGCCTGCTCCACCACATCCGGTAGCAGCCACAGATCCACCAGCTGGCCGATGAAGCAGAGCCCGAACGTGAACAGGTAGAGGGTGCCGCTGATCGGCCGGCGGCTGTAGAAGCGCTGGATGCCGCACACGCCCACCAGTCCCAGCGCCCAGAGCAGGTAGGCCACCCCGAGGTGGCGCGGCTGGGTGAGAGCCATCAGGCGGACGCCTCGGGGGGCGGCAGCAGAGCGGGCATGGCGGGGGGTTCGGGCCAGTCCATCGGCGGCAGGGCCACGCCACTGCGCCGCAGGCTGGCCGAGAGGGACCAGACCCGCAGCACCAGCTGGTGCCAGGGGGCCATGGCGTCGAGCCCGAGGGCCATCGGCACCGGAGCCGCCCGGCGCAGGCTGGCGGCGGCGGCCAGCTCGCGGCGGGCCTCGTCCAGCCGCTGGCGCAACTGCAGCCGCTCGGGCTCGGCCATCACCCGGTCGGGGCAGAGGTCAAGCAGCAGCTCGCCGCGGCTGAACCAGACCCCGAAATCGGCGAGCAGGGAGCCCAGCAGGTGCTCCAGCAGATCGGCCGCAGGCTCCTGGGGAGGTGGGGAGGCTGTCATGGGGCCCAGCCTAGAAGGGCTGCGTAGGATCGGCCTTCGCCGTTGACAGCTCCCGCCCGTGCCCGCTTCCGCGCCCCCGTCCCGTCCCCACCCGGAGGCAGTGGCCAGGCAGCAGCAGGGAACAGCCGAGCCGGTGGCCCTGCCCAGGACCAGCGAGAGCGAGCAACTGCTGCGCATCCGCCACTCGATGAGCCATGTGCTGGCCATGGCCGTGCAGCGGCTGTTCCCCAAGGCCCAGGTCACGATCGGCCCCTGGACCGAGAGCGGCTTCTACTACGACTTCGACCACCCGGAACCCTTCACCGAGGCCGATCTCAAGGCGATCAAAAAGGAGATGGGCAAGATCATCGGCCGCCGCTTGCCGCTGCAGCGGCTTGAGGTGAGCCGCGCCGAGGCCGAGGCGCGCATCCGGGCCCAGAACGAGCCCTACAAGCTGGAGATCCTGGCCTCGATCGAGGAGCCGATCAGCCTCTATACCCTCGGCGAGGAGTGGTGGGACCTCTGCGCCGGGCCCCACGTGGCCAACACCAGCGAGCTCAACCCCAAGGCCTTCGAGCTGGAGAGCGTGGCCGGGGCCTACTGGCGCGGCGACGAGACCAAGGCCCAGCTGCAGCGCATCTACGGCACCGCCTGGGAAACCCCCGAGCAGCTGGCCGAGCACAAGCGCCGCAAGGCCGAGGCCCTGCGCCGGGACCACCGCCGCCTCGGCACCGACCTGCACCTGTTCTCGATCGAGGACGAAGCCGGCGCCGGCCTGGTGTTCTGGCATCCCCGCGGTGCCCGCATGCGCCTCGAGATCGAGAACTTCTGGCGCGAGGCCCACTTCGCGGCCGGCTACGAGCTGCTTTACACCCCCCACGTGGCCGATCTGGGCCTGTGGAAGACCTCCGGCCACCTCGACTTCTACAGCGAGAGCATGTTCGGGCCCATGCAGGTGGATGAGCGGCAGTACCAGCTCAAGCCGATGAACTGCCCCTTCCACGTGCTCACCTATGCCAGCACCCTGCGCAGCTACCGGGAGCTGCCGATCCGCTGGGCCGAGCTCGGCACGGTGTACCGCTACGAGCGGCCCGGGGTGATGCACGGGCTGATGCGGGTGCGGGGTTTCACCCAGGACGACGCCCACGTGTTCTGCCTGCCGGAGCAGATCAGCGACGAAATCCTGGCCATTCTCGATCTCACCGAGCAGATCCTCTCCACCTTCGACTTCCGCAGCTACGAGATCAACCTCTCCACCCGGCCCGCCAAGTCGATCGGTGAGAGCGCCGTTTGGGAGCTCGCCACCCAGGGCCTGGTGGAGGCCCTGGAGCGCAAGGGCTGGAACTACAAGGTGGATGAGGGCGGCGGTGCCTTCTACGGCCCCAAGATCGACCTCAAGATCGAAGATGCGATCGGAAGGATGTGGCAGTGCTCCACCATCCAGCTCGACTTCAACCTGCCGGAACGTTTTGATCTGCACTACGTGGCCGCCGACGGCAGCCGCCAGCGGCCGATCATGATTCACCGCGCCATCTTCGGATCGCTGGAGCGGTTCTTCGGGATCATGACCGAGAACTACGCCGGCGATTTCCCCTTCTGGCTGGCACCGGAACAGATCCGGCTGCTGCCCGTCACCGACGAGGTACGCCCCTACGCGGCCTCGCTCAGCGAGCAGTTCCGCCGGGCGGGCATCCGCTGCAGCGTGGATGGCTCCGGCGACAGGCTCAACAAGCTGATCCGCACGGGCGAGCAGATGAAGATCCCCGTGCTGGGGGTGATCGGCGCCAAGGAGGTGGAAGCGGGTACCATCAGCCTGCGCAGCCGCCGCGACGGCGATCTGGGCACGCTGGCGGCCGGCGATGTGCTGGCGGCAGCCCGCCAGGCCAACCAGCAGCGGGGGGCAGGTCTCGCTCTGGAAGTGGACGCTCTGGAGGCCGCAGCCCAGGCAGCCGGCGGCGACGGGACACCCCGCTGACCATGGCCGACGCGACGCAATGCCTCACGGTGCTGGCGGGCGACATCGGCGGCACCAAGACCCTGCTGGCCCTGTATGCCCTGTGCGGCCCCCGATTGGAGCTGCTGCGCAGTGAGCGCTACCCCTCGGCCGAGTGGCCCGATCTCGCCCCGATGGTGCAGGCCTTCCTGGGCAGCGACTCCCCTCCTGCCGCGGCCTGTTTCGCCGTGGCCGGGCCGGTGCAGGGCGGGGAGGCCCATCTCACCAACCTGCCGTGGCAGCTCAGCGAGGCGGAACTCAGCCGGGACACCGGCATCGAGCGGGTGAACCTGGTGAACGACTTCGCCGTGCTGGTCTACGGTCTGCCGCATCTGGAGCCCCACCAGCAGGCTCCGGTGGTGGCGGGGCAGGCCGTGGCCGCCGAGCCGCTGCTGGTGCTGGGTGCGGGCACCGGCCTGGGGGTGGCGATCGGGCTGCCGGCGCGGGATGGAGCGGAGCTCACTGCCCTGGCCAGCGAGGCAGCCCATGGCGAGTTCGCGCCGCGCAGCGCCCAGGAGTGGGCGCTCAAGCAGTGGCTGCTGGCCAGCCTGGACCTCGAGCGCCTCTCGATCGAGCGGGTGGTGAGCGGCACCGGGCTGGGCCATGTGACCCGCTGGCTGCTGGACTCCCAGGACCCGGGCGGCGCCCATCCCCTCCAGAGCCTGGCGGCCACACAGCCAGATGAGCTGCCCGCCGCCACCACCGCGGCAGCAGCCGAGGGCGATCCCCTGGCGACAGCGGCCCTGGAGGTGTGGCTGGGCGCCTACGGCAGTGTCTGCGGCGACCTGGCCCTCACCAGCCTCAGCCGGGGTGGCATCTGGCTGGCGGGGGGCACCGCCGCCAAGTTGCTGGAGCCCCTGCGGGGCAACACCTTCCGCGAGGCCTTCCTGGCCAAGGGGCGGTTGGGGCGGGTTCTGGCCAACATGCCGATCACGGCGGTGCTGGATCCCGCCATCGGCCAGTTCAGTGCCGCCTGCCGGGCTCGGATGCTGCTGGGCTGAGTCTCGAGGTTACCAACCAGCCCGGATGCCAGGCACGAACCAAACCGCCGCCGATGAACTGAGACACTGAGCCGAACCGAGGAAGCTTCGATGGCGCGCCCCCGCATCGGCCAGGGCGTGGTGGTGCATGTGCCAGCCACCACCGCAAATGTGGGGCCTGGATTCGACTGCCTCGGGGCGGCCCTCGACCTCGACAACGTGTTCGAGATGCGCTGCATCGCCGGCGGCAGCCAGCGCTTCGACCTGATCATCGAGGGCCCAGAGGGGGCCCACCTGCGCGGCGGGCCCGACAACCTCGTCTACCGCTCCGCCCAGCGGGTGTGGAAGGAAGCCTGTGAGGAGCCGGTGGGGCTGGAGGCCAGGGTGCGCCTGGCCGTGCCCCCCGCCCGCGGCCTGGGCAGCAGTGCCACGGCGATCGTGGCCGGCCTGATGGGCGCCAACGCCCTGGTGGGCGAGCCGCTCAGCAAGGAGAAGCTGCTGGAGCTGGCCATTGATATCGAGGGCCATCCCGACAATGTGGTGCCCTCCCTGGTGGGCGGGCTGTGCATGACGGCGAAGGCCGCCTCGCACCGCTGGCGGGTGGTGCGCTGCGAGTGGTCGGCGGAGGTGGTGGCCGTGGTGGCGATTCCGGCGGTGCGGCTCACCACCAGCGAGGCACGGCGGGCCATGCCCAAGGCGATCCCCGTGGCCGATGCGGTGACCAACCTCGGCGCCCTGACGCTGCTGCTGCAGGGGCTGCGTACCGGCAACGGCGATCTGATCACCGACGGCATGCACGACCGCCTGCACGAGCCCTACCGCTGGGGGCTGATCCCTGGGGGTCGCAAGGTGCGTGAGGCGGCCCTGGAGGCCGGGGCCTGGGGCTGCGTGATCAGCGGTGCCGGCCCGAGCCTGCTGGCGCTCTGCCGCCAGGAGGTGGCCGAAACGGTGTACCGGGCGATGGTGCGCACCTGGTACTACGCCGGCGTGGAGTCGCGGGCGGAGGTGCTGAGCGTGCAGCACCGCGGCAGTCACTGGCTGCCGCTGCCGGATCGGCCTGAGAACGCTGAGTAGTTCTACCCAGCCGCCTTGCTGCAACTGGTAAGTTGCTCCAGATCTTGACGGGACTCGGATGGACGGCTCTTTGGCGCTTGTGGCCGCGTCCATTCCGCAGACCCCCTGTTCCTCTCCTCCCCTGGGCCCCCTGGCCGCGGCCCTGCCCGACGCCCTGATCGCAGGCGGGCTGGCCGGTTTCCCCTGGCTCAGCCTGATTGTGCTGCTGCCGGCGGCTGTCGCCCTGGCGATGCCATTGCTGCCGGGGGACGGCAGCGATCCCCGTTGGCCCCGCAGCCTGGCCCTCGGCACCCTGGGGGTGGATCTGGTGCTGATGCTGGTGTGCTTCAGCCAGCACTTCGAGGGCTCCAGCGCCGAGCTGCAGCTGGTGGAGCGCGTCAGCTGGGTGCCGGCCCTCGGGCTGGAATGGTCGCTGGGGGCCGATGGCCTCTCGGCGCCCCTGGTGGTGCTCTCCGGCCTCGTCACCCTGCTGTCGGTGGCCGCCAGCTGGAACATCAACCGCAAGACGCGCCTCTATTTCGCCCTGATGCTGGTGCAGGCCTCAGCCCAGGGGCTGGTGTTCCTCTCCCAGGACTTCCTGCTGTTCTTCCTGGCCTGGGAACTGGAGCTGGTGCCGGTGTACCTGCTGATCGCCATCTGGGGCGGCCAGCAGCGCCAGTACGCCGCCACCAAGTTCATCCTTTACACCGCCACCGCCTCGCTGCTGATCCTGGTGAGCGGCCTGGCCCTGGCCTTCTACGGCGGCCCCTTCAGCTTCAACCTCAGCGAGATGGCCAGCCGCAGCCCCGGCGGGGTCTTCGGCCTGCTCTGCTACGTGGGCTTCCTGATCGGCTTCGGCGTGAAGCTGCCGATGTTCCCCCTGCACACCTGGCTGCCCGATGCCCATGGCGAGGCCAATGCGCCGGTGTCGATGCTGCTGGCCGGGGTGCTGCTGAAGATGGGCGGCTATGCCCTGCTGCGCTTCAACGTGCAGATGCTGCCGGAGGCCCACCTCACCCTGGCGCCGGCCCTGATCGTGCTCGGCATCGTCAACATCGTCTACGGCGCCCTCAACGCCTTCGCCCAGGACAACGTCAAGCGCCGGATCGCCTGCAGCTCCGTGAGCCACATGGGCTTCGTGCTGGTGGGGATCGGCGCCATTGACGCCCTCGGCATGAGTGGCGCCATGTTGCAGATGATCAGCCATGGCCTGATCGCCGCCGCCATGTTCTTCGTGACCGGCGTGTTCTACGAGCGCACCAAGACCCTCTCGATTCCCAACATGGGTGGCCTGGCCAAGGCCCTGCCGATCACCTTCGCCTTCTTCCTGGCCAGCTCCCTGGCCTCCCTGGCTCTGCCGGGCATGAGCGGCTTCGTGAGCGAGATCACGGTGTTTCTGGGGGTCACCGCCAACGACGGCTTCACGATCGGCTTCCGGGTGATCACCATCGTGCTGGCCGCCGTGGGGCTGGTGCTCACGCCGGTGTATCTGCTCAGCCTCTGCCGGCGCGTGTTCTTCGGGCCCAGGATCCCGGCCCTGGCCGTGGTGGGCGACATGAATCCACGCGAACTGCTGATCGGCCTCACCCTGCTGGTGCCCACCCTGGTGATCGGCTTCTGGCCGCGGGTGGCGATCGATCTCTACGAGGCCAGCACCAATGGCCTCTCCAGCCAGCTGGCCAGCGTCACGGCCATCACCCTGGGCAGGATCCCCGCCCTCGGCTGAACCACGGCCCACCGCATCGATCGGCTGAAATAGGCCCAGCTGAACCGCGCTGATGGGCCACGCCACCGCCACCCTGCCGTTGCTTGAGGGCCAGGGATTGCCTGCCTTCGCCCAGATCACCGCCGATCAGGTGGCCACGGCGATTCCGCTGCTGCTGGAGCAGTTGCACAGCGAGCTCAGTGCCCTCGAGACCAACCTGGAGCAGCAGCTCAGCGACCCGAACGCGCCCCTGGCCTGGGAGGCGGTGATGGAGCCCCTGCAGCGGCTGGGCGAGAGGCTGCGCTGGAGCTGGGGAGCGGTGAGCCATCTCAACGGCGTGTGCAACAGCCCTGAGCTGCGCGAGGCCTACCAGCAACAGCAGGGGGCCGTGGTGGCCTTCGGCAGCCGGGCCGGCCAGAGCCAGGTGCTCTACCGGGCCCTGGATCGGTTGGCCGGCAGCGCGCTCGATGGCGTGCAGCGGCGCATCCTCGAGGCCGAGCGCCGCGACATGCAGCTGCGCGGGGTGGGGCTGGAGGGTGCCGAGCAGGAGGCCTTCAATGCCGCCACCGCCGAGCTGGCCAGTCTCGCCAACGACTTCGGCAACCACGTGCTCGACGCCACCAACAACTGGAGCCTCAGCCTCAGCAGTGAGGCCGACCTGGCTGGTCTGCCCCCGAGCCTGAGGGAGCTGCTGGCCCAGGCCGCCCGCGAGGCCGGCGAAGAGGGCTGGCGCATGGGGCTCGACATGCCCAGGGCCATGCCCTTCCTGAAGTTCAGCCAGCGGCGCGACCTGCGCGAAACGGTCTACCGGGCCCAGGTGAGCCGCGCCTCCAGCGGCGACCTCGACAACCGGCCCCTGATCGAGCGGATTCTGACCCTCAAGCGGCAGCAGGCCCAGCGCCTGGGCTACGGCTCCTGGGCGGAGGTGAGCCTGGCCACCAAGATGGCCGGCTCGGTGGCCGAGGTGGAGCAACTGCTGGAGGAGCTGCGCGCGGCAGCCCTGCCGGCTGCCCAGCGGGAGATCGAGGAGCTGCGCGCCTGCGCCCGTCGCCATGGCGCCCCGGAGGCCGAGGATCTGCAGCCCTGGGACGTGAGCCACTGGGCCGAAGTGCTGCGGCGGGAGACCTTTGAGCTGGATGCCGAGGCCCTGCGCCCCTGGTTCCCCCTGGAGCAGGTGCTGCAGGGTCTGTTCGGCCTCTGCCAGCGCCTGTTCGACATCCGCATCGTGAGCACGGAGGGGGAGGCGCCCCTGTGGCACCCGGATGTGCGCTACTTCCGTGTGCTCAGCGGCGGCAGCGGCGACGAGCTGGCCGGCTTCTACCTCGATCCCTACAGCCGACCGGGCAGCAAGCGCGGCGGCGCCTGGATGGATGAGTGCCTGGGCCGCTCCCGCAGCCCCGAGGGCACGCCGGTGTTGCCGGTGGCCTATCTGATCTGCAACCAGAGCCCGCCGGTGGGCAGCACTCCCAGCCTGATGACCTTCGACGAAGTGGAAACGCTCTTCCACGAGTTCGGCCATGGCCTGCAGCACATGCTCACCACGGTGGAGCGTCCCCAGGCGGCCGGCATCAACAACGTGGAGTGGGATGCGGTGGAGCTGCCAAGCCAGTTCATGGAGAACTGGTGCTACGACCGCGCCACCCTGATGGGCATGGCCCGCCACTGGCAGAGCGGTGAACCGCTGCCCGAGGCGGAATACCACAAACTGCTGGCGGCACGCACCTTCATGGGCGGCAGCGCCACCCTGCGTCAGGTGCACTTCGCCCTCACCGACCTGCGGCTGCACAGCCAGTGGAACCCCGGCTGCGGCCAGACCCCTGACCAGCTGCGCCGCGACATCGCCCGCACCACCACGGTGCTGGAGCCGATCGCCGAAGACGCCTTTCTCTGCGCCTTCAGCCACATCTTCGCCGGCGGTTACGCGGCCGGCTACTACTCCTACAAGTGGGCCGAGGTGCTCAGCGCCGATGCCTTCAGCGCCTTCGAGGAGGTGGGTCTGGAGCAGGAGGACGCGATCGTGGCCACCGGCCGCCGCTTCCGCGACACCGTGCTCAGCCTGGGCGGCAGCCGCTCCCCCAGCGAAGTGTTCGAGGCCTTCCGCGGCCGCCAGCCCAGCAGTGAAGCCCTGATCCGGCATTCGGGGCTGGCGGCGGCCAACGCCTGAGCCGGCGAGACGCCCCACCGGGGCTTGCCCGAAAGACCCCACTGGGCAGGATGGGGCCATGCTCCCCCCCCAGCCCCAGCTGCAGCGCCTGGCCCAGCGCTTCGCGATTCCAGGCACGGTCACCAGCGTGGCGCCCCTGGGCAACGGCAATGTCAACGACACCTACCTGGTGGAGACCTCAGCCGCGCAGCGCTTCGTGCTGCAGCGGCTCAACACCGCCGTGTTTCGCCAGCCCGAGCTGGTGATGGCCAACATCGTGGCCCTGAACCGGCACATGGCCAGGCGGGCAGGCGCCGGGGGAGCCGGCGCTGAGCGGCAGGATCGGCCCTGGCAGCTGCCCGAGGCGATCCCGTTGCGCCAGGCGGAGCCACCAGAGCCCCAGGCCGGTGGCGGCAGCCATCACCTCACGGAGCCGAGCGGCAGCTGGCGGCTGCTGAGCTACGTGGAGGGGGCCACCACCCACGACACCGTGCTCGATCTCGCCCATGCGGCCGAGGTGGGGCGGGCCCTGGGCCGCTTCCACGCCCAGATCCACGACCTCCCCTGCGAGCAGCTGGCCGACACCCTGGAGGGGTTCCACATCACCCCGGCTTACCTGAGCCAGTACACCGCCGTGTGCCGGCAGGCCCTGGC
Source organism: Cyanobium sp. LEGE 06113 (assembly GCF_015207615.1). Taxonomy (NCBI): domain Bacteria; kingdom Bacillati; phylum Cyanobacteriota; class Cyanophyceae; order Synechococcales; family Prochlorococcaceae; genus Cyanobium; species Cyanobium sp. LEGE 06113. The sequence continues at coordinate 67,534 of NZ_JADEWM010000009.1, forward strand.
CGAGCGGTCAGCCGCGGGGCTGGATCGGGCCGAGCAGGAGTGCGTGGCCTTCGTTGAGCAGCGCCAGGGCCAGGCGGCGGTGCTGGAGGAGGCCAAGGCCCGGGGACTGCTGCAGCTGCGGCCGATCCACGGTGACCCCAAGGTGAACAACGTGATGCTGGACGCCGGCAGCGGCCGCGCCGTGGCCCTGGTGGACCTGGACACGGTGAAGCCCGGCCTGGTGCACTACGACATCGGCGACTGCCTGCGCTCCTGCTGCAACCCCGCCGGCGAGGAGACCAGCGATCTCCAGGCGGTGGTGTTCGACCTGGAGCGCTGCGGAGCGATGCTCGGCGGCTACCTGGAGCAGGCCAGGGCCTTCCTCACACCAGCGGATTTCGATCACCTCTACGCGGCGATGCGGCTGATCAGCTTCGAGCTGGGTCTGCGCTTCTTCACCGACCACCTGGCTGGGGACAGCTATTTCAAGGTGACCCATCGGGGTCACAACCTGCAGCGGGCCAGGGTGCAGTTCCGGCTCACCGAGAGCATCGAGGCCCAGGAGGCCGAGATCCGTGCCCTGGTGGAGGCCCTGCGCTGATGGCCCGCCATCCGTTTGAGCTCGTCCCCTTCCCGGACCCAACGCCTACAGACTCCACGGCCTCGGGCCCCACGACCGCGCTCACCAACCCCAAGCTGACGATCCAGGGCCAGCTGAGCCTCGATCCCCGGGAGCAGGGCGGGCCCGCACTGGAGCTGCTGATCGAGCTCACCGCCCCAGCCGGTCACCCCGGCCTCGAAGCGCTGCTGATTCCAGAAGCGCAGGCCACCCCTGGCGCCCCCCGGCGCGACGGACTGTGGGAGCACACCTGCCTGGAGTGCTTCGTGGCACCGGCAGGCCAGCCCAGCTATCTGGAGTTCAACCTCTGCCCGGACGGGGCCTGGAACGTCTACGCCCTGGAGGGCTACCGCCAGGGGCTCAAACCCGCCGCCGGCTTCGACGCGCTGCCGTTCGACTGCCAGCGCAGCGCCTCAGCCCTGAGCCTCAGCCTGCGCTGCCAGCTGCCCGAGGCCTGGGCCACGGCCACGGCCTTCGACTGGCAGGTGAGCGCCGTGCTGGAGCAGCGCGGTGGCCTGCTCAGCTACTGGGCCCTGCGCCATCCCGCCGGCGCCGCCGACTTCCACGCCAGGCCGCAGTGGACCCAGGCGAGCCCTCTCTGAGATGACCCACGCCGCAGCTGGCCAAGGCCTGGGCGGCCGCTTCGGGATCGTGGTGGTGCACCGCTCCGCCAGTCCTTATCTGGCGGTGTGCCTGCAGCAGGCGCGGCGCTGCAACCCCGGCGTGCCGATCGTGCTGGCGGGCGATGCCAGCAACGAGGCCCTGGCGGTGGATCGCTTCGTGGCCATCGACGCCCTGCCCCGCTCCGACGCGCATCGCCGCTTTCTGCAGGACTACCGCCACCACAGCCCCTCCCAGAGCCTCGAGTGGGAGCGCTTCTGCATTGAGCGCTGGTTCGTGCTGCTGGCCGTGATGGAACGGGAAGGGCTCGACCAGGTGCTGGCCCTCGATTCGGATGTGCTGCTGTTCTGCGATGCCCGGCAGGAGGCCCTGCGCTGCAGCCGTTATGCCGTGGCCCTCAGCCACTGGGATGAGCAGCGGGCCCTGCCCCATTGCACCTACATCCAGGCCCGCGCTGCCCTGGAGGAGTTCTGCCGTGAGGTGAGCCGCACCTACGCCAGCGGCAGCCGCCTGGCCGAGCTGATGGCGCGCAACAGCAAACAGCATGGCCGCCACTGGATCTCCGACATGTCGCTGTGGCGGGCCTGGTGCCGCAGCACCGGCCACGCCGTGCTGATCCGCGAGCGCCTGCCGGCGGATGACGCCCTCTACGACAGCTGCATCGAGCACGTGCGCGGCTTTGAGGCGGTGAGGCCGCTGCCACTGCTGGTGCGCCCCTGGAAACGGCTGGTGTTCGAGCAGGGCCAGGCCTATGGGTTCCGCAGGGCCAATGGCCAGCGGGTGCGGCTGCTCTGCGTGCACTACCACGGTCGCTTCAAGGTGCTGATGGCACGCCATGCCCGGGGGCAGCGCGATGGGCTGCTGGCGGGGCTGCTGCTGCTGCGCCTCAAGCTGGCCGACCTGCCCCTGAAGCTGGCCCGCCTGCTGGGCAGCCGCCTGCGGCGGCCGCCGGCGCTCAGGAGGGATCGCTCCGCACCTGCTCCCTGATCAGCGCCACCGAGGCCTCCACGGCCTGGCGCGAGAGCACCAGCATCCGCGCCTGGCTGGCGGCGATCGCCTCAAGGGGACAGGCCTCGATGCAGCCCTGCATCAGCGCCAGCAGGCTGTCGGGCGTGAGATCTTCAGCTGCAAACAGCAGCGGCCAGCTGATGCGGCCCAGCACCTCGGTGAGCTTGCCGCCGCCGGCGATCTGGTCCACGGCGATCACCGGCACGCCAGCCGCCAGGCCCAGCAGGGAGCCGTGCAGGCGGGTGGTGAGCACCAGGTCCACCGCCGCGAACTGGGCCTCGATGCGCTCCCGAGGATTGGTGGCCGAGAGCACGGTGTCGATCGGCTGCACCAGCCCCGGCTGACGCTCCAGCACCTCGGTGAACAGTGCCTCCACGGCCGCAGAGCGATCGCGGCCGAGGCCGTAATCCTTCTGGCGGCCGCGGAGACAGAGGCCGATGCGGGCCTCGGCCAGGCTGGCGGGCCGGGAGCGCTCCAGGGGAGGCTCACAGTGGCTGATGGCCAGATCGAAGCGGCCAGGTTTGATGCCCTCTCCTGCGCCTGGGCTGCCAGGGGCCGCCGCGCCGTCGCGGCCACCACGCCATCGAGTTGGCGGTTGAGGGCCTGCTGGCTCTGCAGCAGCGACACGCCGGCGGCCAGCTTGCGCGTGTGGCCACTGGCCGCCAGCAGGCGCCGCATGCGCTTGGTCTGCACCAGGGGGCCGCAGACGAACACCAGGGTGCTGAGCTGGGGAGCCAGGGCCGAAGGATCCGGGGTGGGTCGATGGGCCGGGCCCGCATGGCTGGGGTGGGACAGCACGCTGTGCTCAATCCCGGCCCGGGTGAGGGCCGCCGAGAGGTTGTCCACCGCCAGCAGATCCCCCAGGGTGGCGCCGCGGGGCCAGCTGCCCCACCAGATCAGGGCGATCGGTCCGCAGCCTGGGGTTGCAGCCAGGGCAGGCCTTGCAGCCAGGCCTGCCGCCGCAGCCATGCCTGCCCCCGCAGCCAGTGGCCGAGGCGATCAGCCATGGGGGAACCCCGCAGCTCCAGATGCGCTCTCAGCGGCGGCGGGCCAGCGGCGCTGGCGCCGCACGGCCACCTGGCCGCCGAAGCCGGGCACCGGCGGCGAGCACTTGCGCAACTCCAGCTGGATCGGCACGGCGCCATAGAGCTGCTCAGCCCGCTCGAGGATGCGCTCGCTGAACTGCTCCAGAGTGAGGCAGACCGTGGCGCGGGCCAGCTGCTGCAGGGCCGTGATCAGGAGGCTGTAGTCGAGGCTGGCGGCCAGGTCGTCCTCGCGGGCGGCCCGGCTCAGGTCAGCCGCCAGGGTGAGGTCAAGCTCAAACCACTGGCCCAGCTGCCGCTCCTGCTCCAGCACTCCCACGTGGGCCCACAGCCGCAGGCCGCGGACCAGGATCTGATCCCCAGGGGCAACGGCGCCCTGACCCGTGGCGCTCACAGCGGCAGGGCTCTGTGGCTGAACTGGCGCTCGCCACTGGCGTAGTCGGCGGCGGTCTGCCCCTGGCCGCGCAGGCGGTAGCGGTAGGTGATCAGGCCCTCCAGTCCCACCGGCCCCCGGGGCGGCAGGGTCTGGGTGCTGATGCCCACCTCGGCACCGAAGCCGTAGCGGAAGCCATCGGCGAAGCGGGTGCTGCAGTTCAGAAACACACCGGCGCTGTCGACACCGGCCAGGAAGCGGTCGGCGGCCTGCTCGTCGGCGGTGCAGATGGCCTCGGTGTGACGGGAGCCGTAGCGGCTGATGTGCTCCAGGGCGCCATCGAGGTCTTCCACCACCTTCACCGCCAGGATCAGATCGGAGTACTCGCAGCCCCAGTCGTCCTCGCTGGCCGCCACGGCCACTCCGAGGGCCTGGCTGGCCGCATCGCCACGCAGCTCCACCCCGGCTGCCGCAAAGGCCGGCAGCGCCAGGGGCAGAAAGCGGTCGGCGATCGTCCGGTGCACCAGCAGGGTTTCAATCGCGTTGCAGGCGGCTGGGTAGTGGGTTTTGGCATCCAGAGCCACCCGCAGGCTGAGCGCGCAGTCGGCGGCGGCATCCACGTAGAGATGGCAGACACCGTCGGCGTGGCCCAGCACCGGAATGCGGGTGTTGTCCTGGATGAACCGCACCAGGGCGTTCGAGCCCCGGGGAATGATCAGGTCCACCAGCCCATCGAGTTTCAGCAGGGCCAGACTTTCCTCACGACTGGTCAGCAGGGCCAGGGCCTCGGGCGCCACGGCGCTGCGGGCCAGGCCCTCCTGCAGGGCGTCGAGGATGGCGGCACAGCTGCGGCTGGCCTCACGGCCGCCCTTGAGGATGGCGCCATTGCCGGAGCGGATCGCCAGTGAGGCGATCTGCATCACCGCATCGGGGCGCGCCTCGAAGATCACGCCCAGCACGCCGAGGGGCACGGTGATCCGCTCCAGCACCAAGCCCTGATCGAGCTCGGTGTGCAGCTGACGCTGGCCGAGGGGGTCGGGCAGCGCCGCCACCTGCCGCACCCCTTCAATGGCAGCCTCGAGCTTGGCCGCATCGAGCTTCAGCCGGGCCACGAGCGCCGGCGCCAGCTGATCGGCGGCGGCGGCCTCCAGATCGGCGGCATTGGCGGCCAGGATCGCCTGCCGGGAAGCCTGCAGCGCCTCCGCCATCGCCAGCACCGCCTGCTGGCGCTGCCGATCGGAGCACTGGCCCAGGTCCATGGCACTTTGCCGCACCGTGACCGCCCGCTGCAGCAGCTCAGGGCTGGGATCGGGAACAGCTGCAGCTGCGGGGGAAGCAGCACGGGCCGAATCAGCCGTGGACGAATCAGCCGTGGACGAGGCCGCAGGAGAGCTGGAGACGATGGAGGTCATGGCTCCATCATCTCAATCCGCCGGGCTGCAGCCGCTCGAAGGCCAGGCGCGCCGCCCCCAGCCGGCCGGCGCCGTTGCCCAGGGCACAGCGTTCAATGCGCAGATCGTGGCGGCTCACGGCCAGCACCCGCTCCTGAACCTGCTCCCACACCGCCGGCAGAAAGTGGTGGCTGGCGCCGCTGAGGCCGCCACCGAGCAACACCAGCTCCGGGGTGAGCACATAGAGCAGGGAGCAGAGACCGATGCCGAGCAGGCGCCCATAGCGGTGCCACACCGCCAGGGCCTCGGCATCGCCGGCGTCGGCCAGACGGCAGAGCTCCCGCGGATCAAGCGGGCTCAGACGGCCCAGACCGGCAATGCTGCAATAGCTCTCCAGGGATCCCCGGTTGCCGCTGTTGCAGGGCGGGCCATCGGGCTGCAGGCCGATCAGACCGGGCTCGGCCGCCGCGCCAGCGTGCCCGGTGAACAGCCGCCCGCCCAGCAGCACCGCCCCCCCCACCCCCGTGCCGAGGGTGAGCAGCAACACGTCGGCAGCACCGCGGGCGGCGCCGTGCCAGAGCTCACCGATGGCGGCACAGTTGGCGTCGTTGGCCAGGGTCACGGGACGCTGCAGCAGCGGCTCCAGCCAGTCGGCCAGGGGCACATCCCGCCAGCCGGGCAGGTTGATGGCAATGCTGGCGCGGCGGCAGGAGCGGTCGCTGGGCCCCGGATGACCGATGCCCACCCGCTCGGCCAGCCGTTGCGGATCCAGCGCTTCCACCGCCTCCTGGATCGCCATCGTCACGGCGCCGGGCATGGCCGGCTGGGGGGTGGGGCAGACGGCCTCGGCCAGCAGGTCGCCAGCCTCGCTGAAGCGGCCCAGCTTGATGGCACTGCCGCCCAGATCCACCCCGATCGCCTGCCGTCCGGAGCCCGCCATCTCAGAAGCGCAGGAACACCTGCAGCTGGCCTTGCCACACCCCCTGGGTGTCGACGGATCCCTGCAGGTTGATCAGATCGCTGGCCTTGTAGTTGAGGTTGAGCTGGGGGGCCACGTCACTGCGGTTCGGGGCCGCGAGTACCGAGGCGTTGAAGCGCTCATTGATGTCGAGGCCGATCTCGGAGCCCAGCACCAGCTGGGGGGGCACCTGCTGGGAGCGACGCTCGGAGCGGCTGCTGAGGGTGGGGGTCACGTAGGCGGGGTAGAGGGCGAAGCTGAGCCGCTGATCGAAGGCGTCGCTGAGGTTACCGAGCAGGGGGGCGAGCAGGGTCTGGCCCAACACCGTGGCCAGGGCGGCGCCGGCCCCGCCTTCGGTGAGGCCCGCCAGGGAGTTGCCGCCGATCAGGGCCAGCAGCCGGTCCTGGGGCAGCGGCGGGCTGCTGCGCAGCTCGAGCGTGTCGGCAAGCCGATCGGCCGGCCCGCTCACGGACAGAAACACCCGCACCAGGTTGAGCTGATCGAGGGTGCCGGCGCCCCCCTGGGTTTCGAGCTCCGCCAGCGAAGGCCCCAGGGAGCCGCTTCCCAGGCCACCCACCTGGAGGGTGTCGGACACCCGGGTGCGCAGGGCCACATCCACGAAGGGGATCAGCCCTGCCGAGGGCGTGAACACCGCCACGTTGGGGGCCTCGGGGTCGAGGCTGAAGGTGGTGGTGAACAGAGTGAGGCGGCCACGCTTGAGCCGCACCACCCCCCGCGCCTCCAGGCTGGGATCCAGCCGGCCGTTGATGCGCAGCATCCCCTCGGAGGCAAAGCTGGCCAGGTTGGGCACCACCACGGTGAGGTCCGGGCCGAGGCTGAGGCGCAGATCGTCGAAACCGATCACGCTCGCGGCGGGCAGCAGGTCGCGCAGGTTGGCGCTCGCCCGGCTTTCCACGCCAGGCCCCAGCAGGTCCAGAGCTCTGCTGAAGTCCCAGTTCTGGAGCGCCTCACGCGACACCGTCGTGGTGCTGTCACCAGCTGCCGGCGCCGCACCCTCCGGCTGCACATTGATCGTGCCCTTGGACATGCTCAGGTCGCCGCCGATGTCCAGGGCCGCCAGGCTGCCTGACACCAGCAGGGATCCGGCCGCCACGGCCTTCACCCGCGGCAGGGCGAAGGGCACGTCCGTGAGCTCCAGACTGAGCTGGGAGGGCTCACCGTCCTCCATGACGGCTGGCTCCAGCAGGCCAAGGCTGCCACTGCCGCTGATGCTCCCCTGCGGGCCCACCTGGGCGGTGAACTCCTGCAGGAACAGCTGTTCGAAGTCGAAGAGCACGGTGGCCTGGAGGTTCTCCACCTTCTGGCCCACCAGGGTGAGCGCGGCATCGCGGAAGCGCAGAAAGCCGTTGGCGATCGGATCGTCGAGGCTGCCGCGCACCAGCAGCTGCAGGTCGCCGCCTCCCGCGTTCCACTCCAGCTCCGGGCGGGCCAGCTCGGTGAGGAAGCGCAGGCCGTCGTCGCGGCTGGCCAGGCGCAGCTCCAGCCCCTCCCTGGCTGGATTGAGCGGCACCTGGCCCGCCAGCTCGACGTTGCTCTCCGCCCCCTCGGCGCGCAGAGCCAGATCCACGTTGAGCACGTCCCCGGCCACGGCCACCGCGCCGCGCTCGAGCAGCAGGGGCGCCTCTCCGAGAGCCCCATCCTCCAGGGCGAAGTCCAGGCTGAGTTCCGGATCAGCGCCGCCCAGGCTGTAACGCCCTTGAGCGGCGATCCGGCCCCGCAGAGTCTCGGGCACGGGCGTGAGCAGGGCCACCAGGGCTAGGGGCAGGCCGGAGAGCGAGAGCTGGCCCTGGCCCATGCGGAAGGGGCCCTGCAACGTCACCTGCACGGGCTCGCTGGTGAGGGCCAGGTCCTGGTCCTCACCCGGCAGCCAGAGGTGGGCCCTGATGGAGAGGTCGGCGCGGGTGTCCACCAGCCTGGGGCCGGTGAGCGTGGCATCGAGGTCGAAGCGTCCCGCCAGCTTCTCCAGCCGTTGGGCCACGGTGAGGCCGCTGAGCGGATCGCGGCGGGCCCCCTGCAGGGCCGTGCGCGCCAGCTCAAGGGCCGCCAGCTGGCCATCCAGACTGCCGCCCAGGGTGTCGATCAGGAAGGTGCCGAGATCTGACGCCGTGCCCCTGGCCAGCTGGCCCTCGCCCTGCCACAGCGGCCAGGCCTCCAGAAGCTGGCGCACCAGCGGATCCCGCAGTTCCCGCCCCGTGACCGTGGCCTGGAAGGGGCCCTTCCAGCGGCCACTCCAGTCGATCGCGACTCCGCCTCCGCTGAGCGGCACCACATCGACGCGAGCCTGATAGCGGCGCTCGGTGTAGCGGCCGGAAATGCTGGCCTCCTCGGCCCAGACACCGAGCAACACCGGCCGATCCAGGCTGGCCTGGCCGCTGAAGGCGAGGGGTTGCAGTTCCAGTTCCCCCGCGCCGCTGAGGGCTCCCTTCAGCGGTTGGCGCTGGCTGCGGGGCCCCAGGGTGAGCATCACGCCATCGAGGGGGAAGGCGTCGGCGGTCCAGCGGTACAGCCGCGGCGACCCCCTCAGGGCCAGGGCCCCACCGCTGCGCCGCAACAGCACCGACTCGGGCACCCAGCGGCGATCCAGGCTCGCCTCCAGCGTGGCCGGCTCGGTGGTTCCCACGGCGCGCATCGCCAGCCGCCCGCCTCCTGCGGCGTTGCCGAACCAGTCGCCAGACCACGTTTCCGACACCCGCAGGGGGCCGGCTCCCGGGCTGGACACGGTCAGGGCGAAGTCCGGAGTCAGGCCTGTGAGCGGGCCGCGGATGCTGCCGGAGGCATTGAGCACCCCTTCGAGGTCGGTGCCCACGGCGGCGCTGAGCTTCGGCAGCGGGAAATCGCTGATCGCCAGGCGCAGATCCAGGGGGCCGGGGCGCAGCGGCTGACCGGGATTGAAACGCAGTGGCAGGCTGCCGCTGGCCGTGAGGTGGGCACTGCGCAGCCGCTCCAGGCGCAGCTGCTCGCCATTCCAGCGCAGCAGCCCGTTCCAGGAGCCGATCACGGGGTTGCTGGCCTGGCTCAGGGCAGCCTCCACCTGGGGCCTGGGCCAGCTGCCGCGCACCTGGAGCTGGCCCCGCAACGCCTCGCCCAGCAGCCCCGGCGGCGTGCCCTGGGTCTGGGGTAACTCGCTGGGCAGCAGCTGCCAGGAGCCATCGAGCTGCAGGCGTTTGCCCAGCTCGCCCCGCACCCGCAGCCAGGAATTGAGGCGGCGCACTTCCAGGGTGTCGAGGGCGAGTTGCTGGCGCTGCCAGCGGGCCTGCAGACCGACGCGGCCATCGAAGTCACCCCAGCGCCAGCTGGTGGCCGGCAGCGAGATCAGCTGACCCCTGCAGCGCAGGCGGGGCTCCCTGAGGCTCAGCGGCGGGTTTGCGCCCGGGGCCTGCCACTGCACCCGTTGCAGCTGCAGCTCCCCCTCGCACTGGGGCCCCCCATCCCGCCAGGAGAACGTGAGCCGGCCGCTGCCATCGCCCTTGAGGGAGCCGGGCAATCCCAGGAACCGGGCAGGCAGCTGCAGCGGAAACCCCTGGCTCAGCAGCTGGGCTTTGGCGCTCTGCTTGCCCCAGTTGCCCTCCCCCACCAACCGCAGGCTGCCGTCTTGACCGGCGGCGGGGCCGGAGGGCCGCACCAGCGCCCGCAACTTGATCGTCTCAAGGTGCAGCTTCAGGTCGGCACTGCCCTCCACCTGCAGGCTCACGCCAGCGGGGGCGACGTTCAGCTGGGCGGGCTGCTCCAGCCGCAGCCGCAGGTCCAGCCGCGGCGGTTCGGCGTTCGGATCATCGGGCGGCAGCACCCAGTAGCGCCCCTGGGCATTGCGGCGCAGGTTGGCCTCCAGACCGACCAGCCCGAGTTGGAGCACGGGCCGGCGCAGCCGCAGGCTGGCCAGGGGGTCCAGGCTCAGCGACAGCTGGCGCACGTCCAGGGTGGAGGCGTCGTCGGGGCCGGGCAGCACCCGGCTGGGACCCAGCGTCAATCCCGACCAGCCCAGGCCGCGGTAGGGGCCGAGCTGAAGGGGGTGACCCAGGGCCCGGCCGAGGGTCGATTCCAGGCGTGGCTGCACGCGGCGGTAGACCCCCGCCAGCAGCGCATCGGCGGAGCCGATCGCCACCCCGGTGGCCGCCATCGTGGCCACGGAAGCCAGCAGCAGGGGGGTCGGCCGCCCCAAGCGCAGAGGCCTTTTCCCAACTGGCAGATCGTCAGCCTGGCTGGCCTTGTCTGCCGCCTCTGAATGCTCCTCCCCAGGGTTCTGATCCGGCACCACCGCCATTCCCCCGGGGATGCCATCGCGCTGTGCGGGCGCAATATAACGGCGTTGCCCAGCCCCCTCCAGCCCCATGTCCACCGACCCGATCCTGTTCAGCGCGGGGGAGTGGCTCGGCGCCGCCAGCGGGGTTCTGGCCCTGCTGACCATCGCCGGCTTCCTGCAGCGCTGGGGCATCCGCTTCCGGCTGGTGGGGATTACCAGCTTCACCGCCTTGCTGGCCCTCTCCTGCCTGGCCTTCGCGATCAGCTACCGCCCCCGGGTCACCGTGCCGGGCGCCCTGGCCGTGCCGGTGGTGTACGACAACGGCGGGGATCTGGTGATCGCCACCGCCAGCGCGGACTTCCCCCTGGAGGCGGCGCTGCCGAGCGTGGAGCAGGTGGCCCTGAACCTGCGCAACAGCGGCCGCAGCACCCCCACAGGCCTGGTGCACGTGCGGCTGCGCCGGGTCGAGGCGATCGGCCCCGGGCTGAACGCGCCTGTGGTGCTGGCGGAAGCCACGCGCAACCTCAACACCGGCACAGTGGAGATCGACCCTGGCTGAGCGCGACGCCAGCCCCCAGGGGGAGCCCCGCTGGAGCCTGCCGCCCCACTTCGCGCGGGAGGAGCGCCAGCTCAGCGCCGCCGGCATCGGCAGCTGGAGCGGGCTGGCCGGGCTCGACGACACCGCCCTGAGGCGACTGGGCAGGGCCGGTGGGGCCAGTGAAGCGCGCCTGATCCGCCTGCGCGGCCAGGCGCGGCTGGTGATCGACGTGGGCCTGGAGCCTGCCGAAGCCGCCCTGCTGCTGTACGCCGGCGTGCCCGATCGGCGCGCCCTGGCCGAGGCCGACCCCCAGCGGCTGCTGGTGCAGATGGGCCGCCTGCAGCGCAGTCTCACCGGCCTGGCAGCCCCGATGCTGAGCCTGGCCCGCTTGAGGCAGTGGATCCAGCGGGCCCGGGATCGCCGCACCAGAAACTGACCCCAGCCAGGGGAGTGACCGCCTCACCCCCTTTCAAATGGAGGGGAGCCGGGAAATCTCCAGATCCATGGCCGTGTCCAACTTGAACCAGTCCTTCTCCCTCACCCGCCAGCCCTGGCATCGCCGTGCAGCGCCGGCGGTGGCTCTGCTGCTGACGGCCCTGGCCCTGGTGCCGCCGCTGCTGAGCCAACCCGCCCGCAGCCAGTCCCAGCTGCTCGAGAGCGTCAAGCGCAATCCAGCCAAGGCCAAGAAGCTCTGTGCCCAGCTGCGCCAGATGAATGCCGAGGGCGTGTCATACACCAGCCGCAAGGCCACCCGGGTGATCGCCGCACAGGAAAACCTGAGCCCCGGCGATGCCGAGGTGCTCACCACCTACGTGGTGGGCCTCCATTGCCCCGACGTCCGCTGAGTGGTCCCCCAGGCTGAGGGCTCGGGTCCCCCTTCTCCCCAGGACCACTGGCTCACCTGCCGGGATGGCGTGCGGCTGGTGAGCCGGATCTGGGAACCGGAGGGGGAGGGCCCCTGGCCCGTGCTGTTGATGCGCCAGCCCTACGGCCGCGCCATCGCCTCCACGGTGACCTACGCCCATCCCAGCTGGTATGCCAGCCACGGCTTCCTGGTGGTGGTGCAGGACGTGCGGGGCCGGGGCGATTCGGAGGGGGACTTCGCCGGCTTCGCCCAGGAGGCCCGCGATGGCACGGACACGTTGCGGTGGGCCAGGCAGCTGCCTGGCAGCAACGGCCGTCTTGGTTGCTATGGCTTCTCCTACCAGGGATTGGCTCAGCTGCTGCTGGACGCTGACGGCCCCCTGCCGGACTGCCTGGCTCCCGCCATGGCCGGACTCGATGAGCGCCTGCACTGGGCCAGCAGCGGCGGCGCTCACTGGTGGGCCCTCGGCCTTGGCTGGGGCCTGCAGCTGGCGGCCGAGCGCCTGCGTCGCCGCGGCGACAGCCAGGGCTGGCTCGAGATCCGCGGCGCCCTCGACAGCGGCCAGTTTCTGAGCACGGGCCCGGAGCTGCTGCAGCGCCACGACCCGGGCGGCATGGCCCTGCGCTGGTTGCGCAGCGATGCGGGCGAACCCACCGCCTGGAGCCGCCACAGCCCGCCGGATGCCCTCTGGCGCCAGCCGATGCTGCTGATCGGCGGCTGGCACGACCCCCATCTCTCAGGAGTGCTGGATCTCTGGCAGCAGGCCCGCCGTCGAGGCGGCCAGCCCCTGTTGCGCCTCGGCGCCTGGAGCCATTTGCGCTGGGACGGTGGCCTCGATGGGCTGCAACTGCGCTTTTTCCGCCACCACCTTCAGGACGCTCCCCTGGAGCCCACTGGGACGCCTGCCGTGGAGGCCGCCCAGGACCTGGCCCAGGCTGTGGCCCTCCAGGACTGCCGCGGAGGCCCCTGGCTGCGGGGCCGGAGCGAAGCGCCAGGTGGCCGGGAGCAGACCCCTGGGCCTCGCAGCTGGGCACTCGGCAGTGCCGGGCTGGCTGCCGTGGACCCGCAGGAGGGCTGGCTGGCGGCCAGCGCCCCTGGCGACGGCGACGGTGGCGGTGGCGGTGGCGGTGGCGGGGACCGGCCGCGTCAGCCCGTGAGCTGGGTGCACGATCCCTGGCGGCCGGTGCCGGGGCGGGTGGGCATCTCGGCCTCGATGCCGGCCTCTGCGAGCGCAGCGACCTGGATCGGCGCACCGACGTGGCCTGCTTCAGCTCCGCCCCCCTGGAGGCCCCTGAGCTGATCGCCGGCTGGCCGCGGCTGGAGCTGCAGGTTGCCGCCGATCAGGACGGTTTCGACCTCTGCGCCGCCCTGTCGGTGCTGGAGCGCAGCGGGGCGGTGCGCCAGCTCTGCACCGGCGTGCTGCGCCAACGGGGCTCCCACTGCCGCCAGGTCCGCTGCCTGACCCTGCACCTGCAGCCCCTCTGGACCCGCCTGGAGCCGGGTGAGCGGCTGCGGCTGTCCCTGGCTGGAGCGGCCTGGCCCCAGCTGGCCGTGAACCCGGGAACGGGGGAGCAACCCTGGGGCGGCGCGGACAGCCGCCACCGGGTGATCACCTACTGGCTGGCCACGGCGGAGTCCAGGCTGACCATCGCACCCTTCGCCTGGACAGAAGCTGGGGCAAACTGTGGCCATTGATCCCAGCGCTGCTGATGCGGTTTTCCCTGCCGTCGGGCTCCCCGCGTTCCTTGCCGCTCCTGCCGGCCAGGGCCCTCACCCTCGCTGCGGGCCTCCTGCTGCTCTCCGGCACGCCCCCCCTGCTCCCTCAGCCGGCCCTGGCCGATGCTGCCGCGGCCGCGGCTGAAGCCTCCAACGGGCTCACGGTGGAGCAGGCCCGCGCGGCGGCGAACCGGATCCTGAAGGCGGTGCAGAGCCGCGATCCCAACCTCCGCTTTGCCCAGTCTCCGAAGAGCTCAAGGCCATCAGCAGCCCCCAGATGGTGGCGGAAACGATGCGCACTCAGCCGGATCTGCTGAGCTGGACCCTGCTCAGCGTGCGCGGCGGTCTGGCCTCCACCACCGTGGAGGCCAGCCTCACCACCAGTGATGGGGTACGCGACCTGTTCATCGTGCTCAACCCCGAGGGCGAGCTCACCGGCTACCACTTCGACCTCACCGATGCCAAGGCCAGCCGCGTGGCAGCGGACTTCGTGCGCTCCCTCAGCAGGGGGCATTTCATCAGTGCCCGCAGCTTCCTCTCCCTTCCCCTGCAGGAGGAGCTCACCACGGCCACGCTCCAATCGCGCTGGATGCAACTGCAGCGGAGCACCGGCAACTTCGTGCGGGTGGTGCGGGTGATCGAGGCCAGCCAATCCGACGACAGTCAGCTGGTGCTGGTCAACACGGAGTTCAACCGCCTCACCGACAACCTCTTCGTGATCCTCAACAGCAACAACGAGATCACGGGCGTGGATTTTCCCCAGGATCCCAACCCCCCGCAGAAAGCCCCGGCTCCAGCCCGCTGAAGCCAGCGCGGCTGCAGGTCCTTGAGGGCGGATCGGCCGCCTAAGGTCAGGTCCCCCAAGCAGTGTCTCAATGGCGGTCCCCACTGTGGAGTGGATGGTGGACGATGGCCGCCGCCTGGCGGAGTGCCGCCATGACCATCCCTTTGCCGTGCTCGGGCATCAGCCCCTGGGAGGCGGCAGCTGGGTGGTGCGGGCCTGGCTGCCGGAAGCGGAGCAGGTGAGCCTGCTGAGCGGCGAGCTCAGCCTGCCGATGACCGCACCCCACCACCCCTGGGTGTTTGAGGCGGAGCTGTCCCACGACCCCGGCCCGGCCTATCGGCTGCGGGTTCAACGGGGGGGCCTCACCCATGAGGCCCACGACCCCTGGGCCTTCCGCGACGAGTGGATGGGCGAACTCGATCGCCATCTTTTTGCCGAGGGCAACCACCACCACATCTGGCACCGCATGGGGGCCCATCGGCTGGAGCGAGACGGTGTCGCCGGCGTGATGTTCTGCCTGTGGGCACCCAATGCCCGCAGCGTGGCGGTGCTGGGCCCCTTCAACAACTGGGATGGTCGCCACCATCCGATGCAGTCGCGGCTGGGAGGCTGCTGGGAACTGTTCATCCCGGGTCTGGACGCCGGCGCCATCTACAAGTACGAGGTGCGCTCCCAGGCCGGCCACTGCTACCAGAAGGCCGACCCCTACGGCTTCCGCCACGAGGTGCGGCCCGCCAATGCCTCGATCGTGGAGCCGCTGGGCCACTTCGCCTGGAGCGACGACGGCTGGATGGGCCAGCGGGACAGCCGCAATCCGCTGGATCAGCCGATTTCGGTTTACGAGATGCACCTCGGCAGCTGGATGCACGGCAGCGCCGAGCAGCCCTTTCTGGAAGAGAACGGCCGGGCCAGAACGCCGATCCAGGCCGCAGATCTCAAACCGGGAGCACGGCTTCTCACCTATCCCGAACTGGCCGACAGGCTGATTCCCTACGTGAAGGCCCGGGGCTTCACCCACATCGAGCTGATGCCGATCTCCGAGCATCCCTTCGATGGCTCATGGGGCTACCAGGTGACGGGCTGGTACGCCCCCACCAGCCGCTACGGCACACCGGATGAATTCCGCGCCTTCGTCAACCGCTGCCATGCCGAGGGGCTGGGCGTGATTCTCGACTGGGTGCCCGGCCACTTCCCCAAGGATGCCCATGGGCTGGCGTTCTTTGATGGGGCCCACCTCTACGAGCATGCCGATCCGCGCATCGGTGAGCACAAGGAATGGGGCACCCTGATCTTCAACTACAGCCGCAACGAGGTGCGCAACTTCCTGGTTGCCAATCTGATCTATTGGTTTGAGGAGTTCCACATCGATGGCATTCGCGTTGATGCGGTGGCCTCGATGCTCTACCGCGACTACCTGCGCCCCGATGGCGAGTGGCTGGCCAACGACCAGGGGGGCCGCGAGAACACCGAAGCGGTGCTGTTCCTGCAGCAGGCCAATCATGTGCTGTTCCAGCACTTCCCCGGCGCCCTTTCCATCGCCGAGGAGTCGACAACCTGGCCGATGGTGACCCAGCCCACCGACATCGGCGGTCTCGGCTTCAACCTGAAGTGGAACATGGGCTGGATGCACGACATGCTCGATTATTTCGAGCTGGATCCATTGCATCGCCAGTTCCACCAGAATAACGTCACATTCTCGATCTGGTATGCCTACACCGAGAACTTCATGCTGGCCCTCAGCCATGACGAGGTGGTGCACGGCAAGAGCCATCTGCTGCACAAGATGCCGGGTGACGACTGGCAGAAGTTCGCCAACGTGCGCGCCCTGCTCGCCTTCATGTGGACCCACCCCGGTAAAAAGACCATCTTCATGGGCATGGAGTTTGGCCAACGCTCCGAGTGGAACGTGTGGGGTGACCTGCAGTGGGACCTGCTCAACCACGCCCCCCATCAGGGCATCCAGCACCTCGTGGACGACCTCAACGTCTTCTACCGCTCCGAGCGGGCGCTCTGGGGCGACGACTTCAACGAGTACGGCTTCCAGTGGATTGATTGCAGTGACAACCGCCACTCCGTGATCAGTTTCATGCGACGCGAGAGTGCCACGGGTCACTGGCTGGTGGTGGTGGCCAACTTCACACCCCAGAGCCACTCCCACTACCGCATCGGTGTGCCTGTGGAGGGCTACTACAACGAGGTGTTCAACACCGACGCCGAGCGCTACGGCGGCAGCAACCTCGGCAACCTCGGCGGCCGCTGCACCGAGGACTGGGCCCTGCACGGCTACGAGCACTCCCTGGATCTGTGCTTGCCCCCCCTGGCCGTGCTGGTGTTCCAGCGGGATGAGAAGCGCAGCCAGAGGGTCTGTGACGAAGCGGCCGCTGAAGCCCTGCCAGCCGCCTGAAGCCCAGACCTGCTCAGGTAGGTTCCCCTTCAGATCCCCATTTCAACTCTCTGCCGATGGCCCCGAACGCTCCCCTGCTGCTGCGCGCCGCCCGAGGTGAGCAGGTGGAGCGGCCGCCGGTGTGGATGATGCGCCAGGCGGGGCGTTACATGAAGGTCTACCGCGACCTGCGCGACCGCCATCCGGGCTTCCGCGAGCGCTCGGAGAATCCCGATCTCTCCTACGAGATCTCGATGCAGCCCTACCGGGCCTTCCAGCCCGACGGGGTGATCCTGTTCTCCGACATCCTCACGCCCCTGCCGGGGATCGGCATCGACTTCGACATCATCGAGAGCAGGGGGCCCGTCATCGAGCCCGCCATCCGCAGCCAGGCCCAGGTGGATGCCCTGCGGCCCCTCAATCCGGCCGAGGCGCTGCCGTTCGTGGGCGAGGTGCTGGGCCGGCTGCGGGCCGATGTGGGCAACGCCGCCGCCGTGCTCGGCTTCGTGGGGGCTCCCTGGACCCTGGCCGCCTACGCGGTGGAGGGCAAGAGCTCGAAGACCTATTCCGTGATCAAGGCGATGGCCTTCCAGGAGCCGGCGCTGCTGCACCAGCTGCTGGGCCACCTGGCCGATGCGATCGCCACCTACGTGCGCTACCAGATCGATTCGGGGGCCCAGGTGGTGCAGCTGTTCGATTCCTGGGCCGGTCAGCTGAGCCCGATCGACTACGACCTGTTCGCCGCCCCGTACCAGAAGCGGGTGATCGATCAGGTGAAGGCCACCCACCCCGACACCCCCCTGATCCTCTACATCTCCGGCAGCGCCGGTGTGCTCGAGCGCATGGCCAGCACCGGGGTGGACTTCATCTCCCTCGACTGGACCGTGGACATGGCCGACGGCTGCGCCCGGCTGCCCGAGCACCTCGGCGTGCAGGGCAATGTGGATCCGGGCCTGCTGTTCGGCACGCCGGAGGCGATCCGCGCGCGCATCCTCGACACGGTGCGCAAGGCCCGCGGCCGCCGCCACATCCTCAACCTCGGCCACGGCATCCTGCCGGGCACTCCGGAAGACAACGCCCGCGTGTTCTTTGAAACCGGCAAGGCGGTGAGCGAGCTGCTCGGAGCCGCCGTTTGAGCCCAGGGGTGCAGCGGCCCCAACGCATCCTGATCACCGGCGCCAGCGGCTGCGTTGGCCAGTACATCGCAGAGCTGCTCTACCGCCAGACCGACGCCGAGCTGCTACTGCTGCTGCGTGATCCAGCCAAACTCACGGCGGTGCCCCAGGACGATCCCCGCGTGACCCTGGTGGTGACCGACCTGCGCGAGCTGGGCAAACCGGGCCAGGAGGCCGCTGCCGCCGCCATCGGCTCGGCCAGCCGGATCCTCCACACGGCCACGGCCTGGGGGGATCCCGAGCGGGCCCAGCGGGTCAACGTGGAAGCCGTCAAGATCCTGCTCAACCTCACCGATCCGGAGCGGCTGGAGCAGCTGATCTATTTCTCCACTGCCTCGGTGCTGGATCGCCGCCTGCACCTGCTGCCCGAGGCGAGCCGCTACGGCACCGAGTACATCCAGACCAAGGCCCTCTGCCTGCAGCAGCTGGAGCACCACCCCCTGGCAGCGCGCATCGTGGCAGTGTTTCCCACCCTGGTGTTCGGCGGCCGGCTCGATGGCGGCGGCCCGTTCCCCACCAGCTACCTCACCGCGGGCCTGGGGGAGGCGGCCCGCTGGCTTTGGCTGGCCCGCTGGCTGCGGGCTGACGCCTCCTTCCACTTCATCCATGCGGCCGACATCGCCCGGGTGTGCGTGCACCTGGCCACCCAGCCCCACCAGGCCAACCCGGAACCGGCCCAGGGGCCGCTGCGCCGCCTGGTGCTGGGCCAACCCGCCGTCACCGTGAATGAGACCGTGCGGCAGCTGGGCCGCTGGCGGGGCACCTGGATCCCGGCCTTCGGCCTCGACCTGCGTGGCTGGCTGGTGGAGGGCCTGATCAAGCTGCTGCGGATCGAGATGACGCCCTGGGACCGCTTTTCGATACGGCAGCGCCATTTCGTGCACCAGCCGATCAGCCCGCCGGAGCGCTTCGGCGAGGTGAGCCACGCGCCCAGCCTGGAGGCGGTCTTCGCCGATGCGGGGCTGCCGCAGCGGGGCCCGCTGCCGCCGCCGCCGGGGCGGGAGTAAGGGGGATGCGCTGCCACGTCGCAAATGTTTCGAAGCTCGGCGTCGCCAAGCACAGCCGCCCCTGCGGCGCTTAAGTTTTCGGGTAGCCCATGCCTGATGCGCCCCTCCATGCGCCGTCTCTTTTCCCTGATCGCTCTCTGCCTCGCCCTGGTGCTGGGCGCTGCCCCCAGCTATGCCGCTGATGTCGCCCACGGCGGCCAGCTCTTCTCCGCCAACTGCGCTGCCTGCCACATGGGCGGCGGCAATGTGGTGAACGCGGAGCGCACCCTTAAGCAGGACGCCCTTGAGGCCTACCTGGCTGATTACAGCAGCGACCACGAAGCCGCCATCGCCTACCAGGTGACCAACGGCAAGAACGCCATGCCCGCCTTCGGCGGCAAGCTCAGCGAAGGCGACATCGCCGACGTGGCCGCCTACGTGGAAGACATGGCCGGCAAGGGCTGGGCCTGAGTTTCTGGCCTGGCCAACCCTGAAAGGTGGGCCAATCACCGAACAGCAAGCGCCCCGGTCTAGGCCGGGGCTTTTTTCATGTCTTCCTGGTGGTGGTGACCTTGGCTCAGCCTGAGGGTCGTCCTTCAGGACGCAGCCGAATCCTGTTTGCGGAGCGCAAGAACGGCCAGATACAGATCCTCGGGTACCTCGCGGATGTCGTATTCACTCGGCGGCACCCCGTGCACATGGCGATGCACCGCCATCCAACAGTTGCGCTCAGGGTCACGCCCGGTGGCGTCAAATTCCCTGGAAGCCTCGACAAGCTCGGCGATCAACTCCTGGGGGTAGACGGGTGCTTCCATACCGATCTCCATGGCGGGTCACTGCAGCGCCACGGTACCGGCGTCGAAACCGGGTCAGAGTAGGAGCGATTGCTGGAGCCACGATGGCCAACCCCTATCGGGCCTTGATGCTGGGCCTGGCCGTGAGCCTGGTAGGGCAGTTGGGCCAGGCGGCCCGCGCCCAGAGGGTGATCACGGGTGGTTGCCCCATGCTGGTGCCGGAGAGCCAACGGGAGCTGCAGCCCAAGCGGCTGCCGGCGAACCAGGTGAGGGGCAAAAACGAACTCGGCTGTCTGTCACCCCATGACGCGGTCTATGGGGCCGACGGCTGCCCGCTGCGGCTGTGTGGGCCCAACGCCGGGGTGATTCAGCTGCCAGAGCCGTAGGCCACCTGGCAGACGGCATTGAGCAGCTGAGCTGACCGCTGCCCTCCAGGTTGTAGTTGAAGCTCACTCCGCCGGTGCCCACACTCTCCACTGAGCCATAGTCAAGCTGGATGTCGGTCTCGGGCACCACGATCAGCGTGGACTGCTGGTCTGCCGCAGCATTCACGAGGGAGCCGATCGCGGCCCCCGTGGCCAGGCCCGCCACACCCCAGGCCGCAGCGCTGGCCCCCCACCAGCTCCAGCCGCCCCAGCCGCCATACCAGCCATGGTTCCAGGGCCGGCTGTTCCAGTAGCCGCCACCGCGCCAGTTGTCGTTCCAGCCGTGGAGGTCACGGCTGTAGAAGTTGTTGTTGATGGTCACCCGATTGAAGCGATCACCCTCCACGGCGGGCCTGGCCCCGGCGCCATAGAGCGGATGCTCTCCCCGGTAACCGCCACGCCAGGCGTCGCCGGCCCCGCCTGAGAAGCGGTACCCGTCCCTGGCCAGGGCATGGCTGCTGAGCCAGGCACCGGCAGCCTCGGAGATGGTCAGAAACCTCTCGCGGGCCACTCTGCAGCCGGTGTTGAAGCAATCACTGATGGGACTCGAAGGCCAACCATGGCCCTGGCCCAACGGCCAGCCTCCCTGAGGCCACTGCTGCTGGAGGTGCCCGGGGGACGGCTTCCCCACCCGTGAGCGACGGAGATCCCACCAGCTGCCGGAGCGCCGTACCGATCGGTTCGGCTCCCAGGGGTTTCAACCGCTACCGCCGTGCATAGCGTGATCACAACGCAAGATCACAGGGAGAGTCGTCCATGCATCCCACCGCAGAACTGTTCACCGAAAAGGCCTGGGGCGCCGTGGTGGCCGCCCAGCAGCTGGCCGTGCAGAAGCGCCAGCAGCAGATGGAGAGCGAGCACCTCTTCTCGGCTCTGCTGGCCCAGCAGGGGCTGGCCGGCCGCATCCTCGAAAAAGCCGGCGTGGATGTGGGCAGCCTCAGCCAGAAGGTGGAGGCCCACATCAGCGCCCAGCCCAGCCTCAGCGCCCCGCCCGACAACGTGTACCTGGGCAAGGGGCTCAACGCCGTGCTCGACCAGGCCGAGCAGCTCAAGCAGACCTATGGCGACAGCTACATCGCCATCGAGCACCTGCTGCTGGCCCTGGCGATCGACGACCGCTGCGGCAAGCAACTGCTCGCCCAGGCCGGCACCAGCGCCGACAAACTCAAGGAGGCTGTGCAGGCAGTGCGGGGCAGCCAGAACGTGACCGACCAGAACCCCGAGGGCACCTACGAATCCCTGGAGAAGTACGGCCGCGACCTCACCGCCGCCGCCCGCGAGGGCAAGCTCGATCCGGTGATCGGGCGCGACGAGGAGATCCGCCGCACGATCCAGATCCTCAGCCGCCGCACCAAGAACAACCCGGTGCTGATCGGCGAACCCGGCGTGGGCAAAACCGCGATCGTGGAGGGGCTGGCCCAGCGCATCGTCAACGGCGATGTGCCCCAGGCCCTGCAGAACCGTCAGCTGGTGTCGCTGGACATGGGCGCCCTGATCGCCGGCGCCAAGTACCGCGGCGAGTTCGAGGAGCGGCTCAAGGCCGTGCTCAAGGAGGTCACCTCCTCCGAGGGGCAGATCGTGCTGTTCATCGACGAGATCCACACCGTGGTGGGGGCCGGCGCCACCGGCGGCTCGATGGACGCCAGCAACCTGCTCAAGCCGATGCTGGCCCGCGGCGAGCTGCGCTGCATCGGCGCCACCACCCTCGATGAGCACCGCCAGCACATCGAGAAGGATCCGGCCCTGGAGCGCCGCTTCCAGCAGGTGTTCGTGGATCAGCCCACCGTGGAAGACACGATTTCGATCCTGCGGGGCCTCAAGGAGCGCTACGAGGTGCACCACGGCGTGCGCATCGCCGACAACGCCCTGGTGGCCGCCGCCGTGCTCAGCAGCCGCTACATCGCCGACCGCTTCCTGCCCGACAAGGCCATCGACCTGGTGGATGAATCGGCGGCGCGGCTGAAGATGGAGATCACCTCCAAGCCCGAGGAGATCGACGAACTCGATCGCCGCATCCTGCAGCTGGAGATGGAAAAACTCTCCCTGGGCCGCGAATCCGACGCCGCCAGCAAGGAGCGGCTGGAGCGGCTGGAGCGGGAACTCGCCGAACTGCGGGAGCAGCAGAGCGGTCTCAATGCCCAGTGGCAGGCCGAGAAGGGAGCGATCGAGTCCCTCGGTGCGCTCAAGGAGGAGATCGAACAGGTGCAGCTGCAGGTGGAGCAGGCCAAGCGCCAGTACGACCTCAACAAAGCAGCTGAACTCGAGTACGGCACCCTGGCCGACCTGCACCGCAAGCTGGCCAGCAAGGAGGCCGAGCTCAGCGGCGGCAGCGGCCCGGATGGTGCTGAGGGCAGCACCGAAAAAACCCTGCTGCGCGAGGAGGTCACCGAAGAGGACATCGCCGAGGTGATCGCCAAGTGGACAGGGATCCCGGTGAGCAAGCTGGTGCAGAGCGAGATGGAGAAGCTGCTGCACCTGGAGGACGAACTCCACACCCGGGTGATCGGCCAGGCCCAGGCCGTGACCGCCGTGGCCGATGCCATCCAGCGCTCCCGCGCCGGCCTCAGCGACCCGAACCGGCCGATTGCCTCTTTCCTCTTCCTCGGCCCCACCGGCGTGGGCAAAACGGAGCTCTCCAAGGCCCTGGCCGCCCAGCTCTTTGATGCCGACGACGCCATGGTGCGCATCGACATGAGCGAGTACATGGAGAAACACGCTGTGAGCCGCCTGATCGGCGCCCCTCCCGGCTATGTGGGCTACGAGGAGGGCGGCCAGCTCACCGAGGCCGTGCGGCGGCGCCCCTACGCCGTGATCCTGTTCGACGAGGTGGAGAAGGCCCACCCCGACGTGTTCAACGTGATGCTGCAGATCCTCGATGACGGCCGCGTCACCGATGGCCAGGGCCGCACGGTGGACTTCACCAACACGGTGCTGATCCTCACCAGCAACATCGGCAGCGCCTCGATCCTGGATCTGGCCGGCGACCCAGCCCGCCACGGCGAGATGGAGAAGCGGGTGAATGAGGCGTTGCGGGCCCACTTCCGCCCCGAGTTCCTCAACCGCCTCGATGAAACGATCATCTTCCACAGCCTGCGCCAGGAGGAGCTGCGCGAGATCGTGGAACTGCAGGTGCAGCGGCTGGAGCGACGCCTGGAGGAGCGCAAGCTGGGGCTGCAGCTCAACGCCGACGCGCTCGACTGGCTGGCCGGGGTGGGCTACGACCCCGTCTACGGCGCCAGGCCGCTGAAGCGGGCGATCCAGCGCGAACTGGAAACCCCGATCGCCAAGGGCATCCTGGCGGGCCGGTTCACGCCGGGCCACAGCATCGTGGTGGATGTGACCACCGATGCCAGCGAGGCTGCTGAGGGGCGCCTGCGCTTCCAGCAGAGCGAGCCGGCCCAGCTGCCGTTGCTGGTCTGAGCTCAGGCGGCCAGGGCCGCCGCCAGGTCTTGATCGCTGTGCCAGCTGAACAGGCCCTGCCGTACTGGCTGGATGCCCAGTTCCACCCGCAGCTCTTCGAGGTTCTGCTCCAGGCGCTCCGGCCAGTTCACCGGAAACAGGGGCTGGGCCTCCAGGCCCAGCTCCAGCCCACGGCTGATCATGCGGAACACGTAGGCCGTGGTGCGGGCCTGCTCCCGGGGGTTGTCGAGCTCCTCGATCGGCGTGTCGGTGCGGAACCAGGAGGTGAGCAGGGCAATGAGATCGGTGAAGGCCAGGCCGGGATGGGAGAACTGGGCCACGCTGGCGCTGATCACGCCAAGCTCCCCATAGTTATCCAGGCTGAAGCCCGTCACGATGTGGTGGATGTCGTGGGTGGCGTACACGCGGTAGTTGATGTAATCGGCGTCGCTCTCCAGGTTGTTGAAGAAGGCCGGCTCGGGGAAGAAGTTGATGTCGTAGCCGAGGGTGGCCATCACCGTGCCATAGGTGTGGCCCAGGCTGCCCTTCGGCATCGCTCTGAGGGCTTCGAGGTTGTAAGGGGCGATGGGGCGGCGCTGCTCCACCCAGGCCCAGCTGGCCGGATCGCGCTGCAGGCGGCTGAGGCAGAGCTGCATCGGCCGCGAGGCACGCAGCCGGTGCGAGAGCATGAACACGTTGTCTGCCGACTGGCCGGCGCCCACCGCCAGGTCAGCCAGATCGAGAAACTGCTGGATCGACTCGGCGCTGGCGACCCGATCGAGATAGCGGAAGCTCATGCCTGGGCCGTTGGGCCCGCAACGTTACGTGGCTTCGGCACGCCCAGGGCCAGCAGGCCCGTGTTGCGAATGCGCCGGTTCGCGGCCGGGGTCTGTTCGGAGCCGCCGGTCCACTGCACAGGCTCCAGCCCCTGGCTGGAGCAGACCCGATCCATCAGCTGACGCAGGGTGACCGGCTGGCCATCCACCACGTTGAGCGTGCCGCTGAAGCCGCTCTCCAGCACCCGGTCGATGGCGACCACGGCATCGTCGCGATGGATCCAGTTGCTCCAGGTGCTGCCATCCCCGGGCCGGCGGCTGCCCGCCAGCCTGGCCAGGCGCGGGGCCAGCTCCCGGCCTGGACCGTGCAGGGCGCCGAGGCGCAGCAGGGCCACCGGCTGGGCGGCCTGCCCCAGCAACGCCTCGGCCTGCAGCAGCACTGCGGCATGGTCATCGCGGGGCTGGGGCGGCGTGGATTCATCGATCCAGTCGCCCCCCGCATCGCCATAGACGCCGCAGCTGCTCGTGTAGATGATCTGGCGCAGCAGGGGCAGCTGCGGCAGCAGCTCCAGCAGGGAGCGGCAGGTGGGGAGGTAGGTGGAGGCGTAGGCGTCGGCGTCCACCTGGCGATCGCCCCCGGGCGCCAGGGTGAGCAAAACCACCTCCGCCTCCGCCAGGGCGTCGGCCATCGCGGCGGTGTCACCGCCCCGGAGCAGCCGTGCCTGCAGACCCAGGGCCTGAAGCTCGGCCAGGCGTTCCGGGCGGGTGGTGGTGACCAGCAACTCGTGCTGGCCGCGGGCCTGCCAGACGCCGGCCAGGGCTGTGCCCAACCAGCCGCAGCCAATGATGCTGATGCGCACACCGCTCTGCCGCTGTGGTGACCCTACGAGCGACCCTCGATCCATCAGCCGGAACCTGTGCTCAGGCCTTCATGGCTGCCCGAGCGATGCGTTTTGCCGCTTCGAGCCCCCCGAACAGATTGCGGGCGGCGGGGCCGAGCTGCAACGCGCTCAGACCTCCCATCAGGTGCACGTTGGTGCCGGGCCAGCGCAAGTCGCTGGTCAGCACAGGGAAGTCGTTGATCAGCTCGATGGGCTTCTGATCCAGCAGCTGGCGCAGCAGCGGATGCTGGCTGACGCCCTGACGTTGGCCCGTCGCCAGCCAGAGGCGATCGGCCCGATGCCGGCAGCCATCAAGGCAGTCAACCTGCCAGCCGCCCGCCTGCCAGCAGGCCGACTGCACCTGGCCGTGCTCGTGAAGCTGCAGGCGGTCCCGGCGGCGCATCTGATCGAGTTGAGCAGCCAACAGGGGCGTGATCGAGCCGCCGTCACGCGCCGCCACCACTTGCCTGTGGCGTCGACGCCAACAGGCTTCGGCGTGAAATGCCTTGAGATACTTCGGGCCCAGCCAGCCCGGGTCCGCATCAAACGGCCTGCTCCGGAGCGTCCGCCGGCAGAGCATCGTGACCTGGGCACCTCGCCTCAGCGCGCCGAGGGCAAGGTGGGCGCTGGTGAGCCCAGCACCGACGATCAGGATGTGCTGGCCCAGCAACCCATGGCACGTGGCCAGATCAAGCGTCTGGCTGTGTTGCAGGGCCTCGGCCGGATAGGGCGACGCGATGCGCGTCACCCAGCTGGGCAGCACGGGCTCACCCATTCCCGTGGCCAGCACCAGTCGGCGCGGTTGGATCAGCGCCCCATCGCTGAGGGTCACCTGCAGCGAGGCAGGACAAGCCGGACCCAGCTGGATCTGGGCTACTGACAGCGCCTGCACCCGCTCAGCCAGCTGAAACTCCCGAACGACGCCGCGGCAGAAGTCGGCAAACAGGCCTGTGTGGGGGAGGCCGTAAGGCCCTTCCAACTCCCGCATGCGCTGCTGATCCTGGGCATAGCGGCGCAGGGCATGGGGATTGGGGTGGGGGTGATGGGGGGAGGGAGACCGCAGCCAGGGGATCTCAAAGGCCTGCATCTGCCGCTGCCAGCGCACCATCCAGGCACCGGTGGGATCCACCACGCGCAGATGGCGGCGCCACTGGGGCCGCTTCTGCAGCAGCTGGCAGCTGAGCGCCAGGGCCTGGGGGCCGGCTCCGGCGATCAGCAGCTCAGCCATCGCCAGCCCCCGGCGAGGGATTGAGGTGGACAACACGAGCGGTTTCAGAACGAGCCATGCGGGCCGGCCGGTGCCGGTGCTCTTACTAGAATGACAACCATTCTCACACCAGAGGCTTCGGCTTCCCGCCCCTGCCATGGCCTTCTCCAGTGCGGTTCCCGCCTCCCAGCGCCTGCCGGTCACGGTGCTCACCGGCTACCTCGGTGCCGGCAAAACCACCTTGCTGAACCGGATCCTCACCCATGAACACGGCCTGAAGGTGGCCGTGATCGTCAACGAGTTCGGCGAAGTGGGCATCGACAACCAGTTGGTGGTCAACGCCGATGAAGAGATCTTCGAGATGAACAATGGCTGCATCTGCTGCGGTGATTCAGACGTTTTTTGTGGATGAGGACTTACGCGATGAGCTCAGGCTCGATGCGGTGGTCACCCTGGTGGATCTCAAGCACGTGCTCCAGCACTGGGAGGCGGAGGAGGTGCAGGAGCAGCTGGCCTTTGCCGATGTGCTGCTGCTCAACAAGAGCGACCTGGTGGACGAGAGCGAGCGTCGTTTGATCGAGCAGCGGATCCGGGCGATCAACCCGGTGGCCAGGCTGCTGACGGCCACCGGCGCCGCTGTGCCCATGGAGCAGATTCTCGGGGTGGAAGCCTTTGAGCTGGAACGGGCTCTCAGCCTTGATCCTGGCTTCCTGGTGGAGGAGCACGAGCACGAACACGACGCCGCCGTGGGTTCGCTGGCGCTGGTGGAGGAGCGGCCCATGGATCTGGACAGGCTGGGGAGCTGGCTGGCGGATCTGGTGGCCGAGCGGGGTCCTGATCTGTTTCGAATGAAGGGAATCATCCAGCTCAAGGGAGAGGGCAAGCGCTATGTGTTCCAATCGGTGCACATGCTTCTGGACGGGGATTTCGACCGTGCCTGGCACGACGGCGAGCAGCGCTCAACGCAGTTTGTGATCATCGGCCGCAACCTTGATCCGGAAGCCTTGCGCTCTGGCTTCCACGCCTGCGTGGCCTGAGCGGCGATGGCAACACCTGCGGCTCTGGTGTGTGAGCGACTCTGCGGCGAGCTGCAGCAGGCGATCA
This sequence comes from Cyanobium sp. LEGE 06113, assembly GCF_015207615.1. Classification (NCBI taxonomy): domain Bacteria; kingdom Bacillati; phylum Cyanobacteriota; class Cyanophyceae; order Synechococcales; family Prochlorococcaceae; genus Cyanobium; species Cyanobium sp. LEGE 06113. The sequence continues at coordinate 94,820 of NZ_JADEWM010000009.1, forward strand.
CCTGCCTGAGCTGGTCGAGCGATGGCGCGTTTCTTGCCATCGCGAGCGCCGGTGGTGAACTGGTGCTGCTCGATTTTGGCGCCGGTTGTGAAGAGCAGCTGCGGGGGGATCGCGACAGCAGTCTCGATGCGATCGGCTTCAGTGCCGATGACCAGTTCCTGATGGCAGTGGGCCAGGCGGGAGAGCTGCTGCTCTGGGAGCTGGGCGGCAGCGGCATCCGGCCCATGGCTCTGGAGCCGATGCCACTGGGGGCCGGTTGGCTCGATGCGGCGGCCTGGCAACCCCACGGCCTGGTGCTGGCTGTGGCCGCTGGCCGCCAGGTGCGCCTCTGGGATGGGGCCGTGCGCCAGTGGCGCCCGGATCGCCTGGATCTGCCGGGCACAGTCCAGGCCCTGGCCTGGAGCGCCGATGGCAGACAACTGGCCGCCAGTTGCCAGGGCGAGGTGGCTCTCTGGCAACCCGATGCAGCGCCCCAAGCCCAGCCCCTGCGCGCCCCCACCGGCTCGGTGGGCCTGGTGCTGGCCTACGCGCCGTTCGGTGACCTGCTGGCCAGTGGCCAGATGGATCGCTCGCTGCTGCTCTGGCCTGAGGCGGGCCAAGGTCGGCCCTGGCAATTCAGCGGCTTCCCGGCCAAGGTCAGGGCGCTGGCCTGGAGCGATCAGCCCGGGCGACTGGCGCCTGCCCTGGCGGTGGCTTCTGCCGACACGGTGGTGCTGTGGCAGCAGCGCGATCAAGGTGAACGAGGTTGGACGCCTGAGCCCCTGCTGTGGCATCAACGCAAGGTCCAGGCCCTGGCCTTCGCACCCGGCCGCCCCCTGCTGGCCAGCGCGTCCGCCGATGGCAGCGTGGCTCTCTGGGACAGCCGGGGCCGCCTGCTGCAACCCCTTGAAGGCGAAGGCCAGGGGTTCCAGGCTCTGGCCTGGCGGCCGGATGGGCTGCACCTGGCGGCCGGCGGCGACCAGGGCCGCTGGTGGCTGTGGCCTGTTGCCGGGCCTGGCAGGGAGCGGGAACGCCGCTCGGGCGGAGCCGGTTTCGGCTAGGAGCGGCCCCGGCGTGGCGGTGACACGGCCTGGCTGGCGGCACCGAAGAGGCCCCACCATCTCCTGTAGGGTGAGAATGGTTCTCAATCTATCCAGATGAGCGTTCTGTTGTCCTGTCTGCGGCGCGCGGGCCTGCTGGGATTGGCCTTCCTGCTTGTGGCCTGTGGAGCCCCACAGCAAACCGCCGATTCCGAGAGCGGCGAGCCGGGGCTGAAGGTGGTCACCACCTTCCTGCCGATCACGCTGTTCACCCGTGCTGTGGCGGGAGATTGCGCCGAAGTCAACGCGCTGATCCCCCCCAGCAGCAGCCCCCACGATTTTCAGGCCAAGCCTGGGGATCTGGCTTCCCTGCGGGAGGCCCAGGTGCTGGTGAAGAACGGTCTGGAAATGGAGAGCTTTCTCGACAAGCTCGTGGCTTCCGCCGAAAACCCCGACCTGGTCGTGATCGATTCAAGCCAGGGGGTCACCACGATCGCGTCCCAGGAGGAGCACGACCACAACGAGGCTGACCACGCGGAGGAGCATGGACACGGCCACGGTGAGGTGAACCCCCACATCTGGCTGGATCCACTGCGGGCCGTGCAGCAGGTGGAGACGATTCGCGACGGCCTCGTGAAGGCCGACCCCAGCTGCGCAGAGGGTTATCGGCGCAACGCAGAGGCCTACACTGAAGAGCTGAAGGGCCTCAACACCGAGATCGCCAGCCAGCTCAAGCCCTTCGAGGGGAAAACCTTCGTGGCCTTCCACGATTTCGCCCCCTACTTTGCGGAGCGCTATGGCCTGAAGGCAGAGTATCTGGTGGATGTGCCCGAGATGAACCCCTCCCCCGCTGACCTGCAACGCGTGAGCGAGATCGTGGAACAGACCCAGCTGCGGGCACTGCTCTCTGAACCTCAGGAAGGAGACCGCTCCTTCAACGCCCTGGCCAAAGATCTGGGGGTGCGGATCAGCGTGTTTGACCCGATGGAAACCTCCAGCGAGCAAGCTGCCCTTGACCCCGGCACGTACTTCAACGTGATGCGCGGCAACGCAACCAACCTGCGACAGGCCTTCAGCCAATGAGCGCCCCCGTGTCCCCAGTGGTGCTCGAGGTGCGGGGCCTGACCGTCCAGCGTGCTGGGGCTCTGGCTGTGGATGCTGTGGACTTTCAGCTGGCCAGGGAAACGGACACAGCCCTGGTTGGTCCCAATGGAGCAGGCAAGAGCACGTTGGTGGCCGCCCTGCTGGGCTTGCTGCCCAGGCAGGCGGGCACCGTGCGGATCCTCGGCCACGCCCTGGGGCCGGCAGGGGAGCTGCCCCGCTCGATTCGGGCCCAGGTTGCCTATCTGCCGCAGACCCTCGCCCTGCAAGGGCGCTTTCCGCTCAGCGTGGCGGAATTCGTGGGCTTCGGCTGCGATCCCCCCGGCTTGAGCCTGTCCTGGACTGGCGGCCGACGCCGCCGGGAGGCGGTGAGGCGGGCCCTGGAGCGCACTGGATGCAGCGAGCTGGGTGAGCGTCTGCTGAGTGAGCTTTCGGGCGGTGAACTGAAAAGGGTGCTGCTGGCGTTTTGTGTCGTGCGGCCCCGGCAGCTGCTGGTGCTCGACGAAGCCCAGGCGGGTCTTGATGGGCTTGCCTGCGAGCAGTTCTATCAGCTGCTGCTGGAGCTGCGCCGCCAGGAAGGCTGGACCGTTCTCCAGGTGTCGCACGATCTCGACATGGTGCGACGCACCTGTGACCAGGTGCTCTGTCTGAACCGTCGACTGCGCTGCAGCGGGGCTCCTGACCATGCCCTGAGTCCGGCTCGGCTGGCTGAGCTCTATGGCCCGAATGTGGTGCCTTATCAGCACAGTCACGCCTGCAATCGGAAGGAGCTGGGCAGGCTTGGCTGATCCCTCGGCACTGCTTGGGGTTATCGCCCAGCCCTTCATGCAGCGGGCCATGCTGGGCGGCCTGCTCACGGGCAGCCTGGGCGGGCTGCTGGGCAGCTTTGCCGTGTTGCGTCAGCTCTCCTTCTTCAGTGATGCCCTGGGGCACTCGGCCCTGCTCGGCATCAGCATCGGCATTCTGCTGGGGGTCAACCCAACCCTGGTGCTGATTCCCTTTGCGGTGATCTTTGCACTGCTGATCAACCAGCTGGTGCAACGCAGCCAGCTGCCGGCTGATGCCCTGCTCAACATCGTTTACTCCACATCCCTGGCCTTCGCCGTGGTGGCTCTCAGCCTGGTGGACACCTACCGGGGCGGAATCCAGCAGCTGCTGTTCGGCGACATCCTCGGGATCGGCTGGTTGGATCTGGCCGTCATCGGCACACTCCTGCTCGGCGCGTTGGTCTATCTCAGCCTGAGTCTGCGGGCCCAGGTGCTGCTCACCCTCAGCAACGACCTGGCCGGGGCGTTCGGGGTTCGCGCCCACTGGCACCGCCTGGCCTTCATCGTCTTGCTGGCGGTGGTGGTGGCCGTGTCCATCAAGGCGGTGGGGGTGCTGCTGATCAGCGCCTTCGTGGTCATTCCTGCCTGTGCCGGCCGGCTTCTGAGCCGCCGTTTCCCGACCTACATGATCGTCTCAGCGATCCTGGGCGGGGGATGTGCGCTGATCGGGCTGCTTCTGTCAGGCCTCGCCAACCTGCCCTCAGGGCCTTGCGTGGTGATCGTTCAGTTCACCGGTTTTGCCCTGGCGCTGCTGTTCAGTCCGATGCGTCGCCGGCCTTCAGCAGCAGCCGAGCCCGCACCGATCTGACTCCCTCGCGACTGACTCCCTTGCGCTGCCCTGGTTGTGGCCACTGGCCGATCCAGCGCAGCGCCGCCGGCGCCAGAGTGGGTGCAGATGAGCTGACCAAGCAGAGGCCATGACCACGACCATGGGGAGACCAACCGCGTTGAACTGCGCCTGTCCTGGGTGCAACTGCACGGTGAAACCGGAGACGCCCTTCCGCAGCGGCGTCTTGCTGTTCTGCAGCGACGCCTGCGCCATGGGGCACCCCAACGGTGAGCCCTGCCACGCCGGCTGTGGCTGCGAATGCCATGCCTGCTGAAGTGGTGATCGGTGGGAAAACGCTGCGATTAGCAAGGCGCAGCGATGTGGCCGTCGCTCAGCGCGTGGCGGCCTATCTGCAACGCCGCATCGCTGAGGACGACTGGCGCCCCTACCGGAGCAGAGAAGACGCGGTGCGGGCCTGGACCCGTCTGGGCGGCATCCGACTCCAGGTGATGGAGGCGCTGAGCCTGCTGAACGAGGCCTGAACCTCTTCTTCACCTCAGGCACCAGCCGCAACCGATCATGCAGGTGATGCCGCAGGAGCAGGCTGCTGGCGGGAAGGGGAAGCGAGGGAAGCCATCTGGAGGACGGCGGTGAACCCCACCCCCCACCGGCTGTCCGCGGGCCGATCACTGGCGCTGGGCATCGGTGATGCCGCGGTTGAAGAGGCCCAAAGAGTGAAGGGATCGATGTGGGGTTCCCCCGGTTTCAAGGACAAGTCGGTAAGGGTCTCGCCATGTCCATCAGACTGTTCATCGATGACCAATCCCACCAGAACCAGACACCGGTTCACGCTGCCACAGAACGCTGAGGCCGTGGAGCGCTGCCTGCAGGAGAGCCTTTCCTGCAACACCGTGGCCGAGCGGTTGGGCGTTCCCTCCACCAACCTGGCGCTCTGGGAAAGCGGGCGGCCGAGAACACCCGGCTCACCGCTGAGATCCAAGTGGTGTATGGCGAGTACCGAGGCTTCTACGGCTCCCCCCGGATCCACCAGGAGCTCCGAGCCTCCAGGCCGGTCGTCACCGCGTCGCTCGCCTCATGCAACGGGCTGAGCTCAAGGCCAGGGCTCGCAAGCCGTTCAGGCCCTGCTCCGGGGGCAGCAGATGAGCCGTTGTGATGGTGGCGAACATGGCCCTCCAGCAGGGCTTCCCGCCCCCGGCTCCAAACCGCTTCAGGGCGGACGACATCACGCATGTCCGCACCACGGCCTGTTGGCGGTACCTGGCTGTCTGGATTGACCTGGTAAGCCGCCGTATGGTCGACTGGATGCGCATTTAGCGGATGGATGCCGTTCTGGTGATCGAGGCCCTCAATTGGGCTCTCGGCCACCGTCAGGTAGAGCCGACGCAGCTGCTGCTGCACGCGGATCAGGCCAGCCAGTACCGTGCGAGTGACTACCGCGATCTGCTGAAGGAGCAGAAGGTCGTCTGCAGCAGGTCCGCCAAGGGCTGCTGCTGGGACAACGCTGTAGCGGAGGGCTTCTTCTCCACCCTGAAACTGGAGCTCGACCTCGATGACAATCGAGACACCTTGATCTCCCCCCAGCAGCTGCAGCGGGATCTGGCTTTCTGGATCGAGGGTTACTACAACCGCGAACGCCGCCATTCAACGATCGGTTTCCTTAGCCCGATCGACTACGGAGCAGCAGTTGATCGCTACCCGTACGCTCAACCGTGTGAACCCCTGACCTCTGTCCACGAAATCGGGGGAACCCCAAACAGCTGAAATGAGTGACCTGCAGGAGCGCTTCCAACGATGGGCTGACGAGCTCGTTGACCTCACGGCGAGAAACGACCTGATCAACTTCAAGTTCACTAAGACATCAACGATCCTTCCTGCCCCCAAAGGGCTCTCCAAGCTGCTGAACGGAGACACAGTCGCGATCACAGATCTATGCGACCTCACTGATCCCGATCAGATCAAGCCAGTGAAGGGCGCCATCAAGATGGCCATCGAGTTCAAGGAGCAACGCGGCATCGAAGTGCTCAAGCTTGCTTCTGGATTCGCCACCTGGAAGACCGACAAGATCAGCAAAGCCAACGCGCCGTTATTTCTCTACTCAATCGAACTGGAGAACGAAGGAGGCGCACTCATCAATACCAAGCTCAGGCTTGTCGACACTGAACCGGAGATCAACCCCGTATTGATCCTCCACCTGCAACGCCGGATGGCGGTAGGCATCAAGGACGAGTGCCTTGAAGACCTGGAAGACCCCACAGAGGAGAAGCTATGGGAGCTGTTTGAAGCGCAGTGTCCTGCAGACCTCGAAGTTCAAAGGCTTGATGGTAATGCGATCAAAAACCTCAAGTACCCCAACCTGCCAATGGTTGCAGACCTGCAGAACGCGACTGAGTCGCTTGAAGAGAACACGCTGATCGCAGCACTCGCTGGAGACGCTGACAGCAAGGACGCCCTAAGGGAGGACATCAGTGACGCGAGGCAGGACGCACCAAATTTCATCCCCCCCAAACAGGAGTTCCTAGTACTCGATGCTGACTCCAGTCAGCAGTGGGCGATCAACTCCGCGCTGCAGGGACAAAACCTTATCATTGAGGGGCCACCTGGCACAGGAAAAAGCCAGACGATCGCCAACTTGATCGCAAGCTACATCGCAGTCGGGAAGAGTGTTCTCTTCGTCGCGGACAAGCGAGCAGCAATCAATGCAGTTAAGAAGCGGATTGACAGTGTTGGGCTAGGGGATTGCTTCTTCGATGTGCACTCCTCAGAGGCAGTTCGAAAAAGGCCTACTGAGCCCTTCGTCTCAGCTCTCAAAGAAATCAAGTCAGTCCCCGATAGAGACTTCAGCGCACAACAACTAGAGCTTGAGGAGATTCGGCAAAAGCTTGTTGACCGAAGCGCAGCCATTCAGACAAAGCAGGAACCCTGGAACTGCTCCTACATAGAGGTTCTGAATCTAGCGATGGAGGCTGGCCATGAACCGTCTCAAGGCTTCGATCTAGGTACGTCATGCCTGGATGCGATCACCCTTGACCAGATCAGATGCACCGAGAAGTGCTTGGCAGAGCTGATTTCTCTTGCAGCTCAAGACCTGCTCTCCAGCAGATCACCTTTAGCAAAGGCGATCAGAAACGGCCAACTTCAAACACCTCAATCAATCCGCAGTGCTCTTGAAGCTGTGGACAAGCTCAAAGGAGCACAACGCTCAATCAAAGACTGGCTCCAAGAGGTGGAAGCCAAGGCCCGATTAAGAGGCGAAGAGGTGTTGATACAGAGCCTCATCAAATCCAGCCAATCCTTGACAACTTCGATGTCATCAGCGAAAACCTGGAACTCATTGCTCCTGACCCTCGCAAGCTTCCTGCCGCTGCTCAGCTCAGGCGCCTGAAAAAGGACCTGGCTCAACCGTTTCTACTGAGGTGCTTCAAATACCTCTTTGACAAGAGTTACCGAGATTCACTGGCTGGCCTGAAGTCGGCGTTGCAAGAGGGCGTGCAGCCATCAGCAGCAACTCTTCGAGCTGCTTGCCGAGCCATAACTGCTCTTAGCTCCCTTCATGCAGTGGGTTTGCAGGCAGAAGCGAGAACATATCCGGAAGATCTCAGAGACACCCTGACGAATTTCTTTGAGGAGTTGTCGCGACTCAACTCTTTGATCGAGGACTTGATACCTGACAGCTGCTCAATCGAAGAGGTCGATGCAGTTATCAGCCGTGTTGAAGGGATTCGAACTCAATTGCCTTATGCCCCTGACCTACATCGTAAGCTCGAGGTTCTCGAGCAGCTTGTCGCTGGCTCAAGGGAATTATTTAATCAGCTGCTCGACCAACTTTGTGCGGGTGAACCCGCGAAGCCGATTTGTGATGGCCTGAAGAAAGAGTGGTCGAACTACGTCGAAGAAGCCATTCGCATCCAGTCGCCAGCCTTACGTAACTCTGGGCGTCAGTACCTCGATCGAAACATCGAGGACTTCAGAGAACGGGATGCAGATCATATACGCACAAATGGATCGCGCATACGCCGTCTCTGCGCTGAGCGGGCTCATGCCGTACGGAACGCACATCCTGAGCAGGCCGACTTAATCGAAACCCAGCACAAGAGGAGACGTAAGCGTAAATCTGCTAGACGGCTCTTCGCTGAGATACCCGAATTACTCAAAGCACTAAAACCGTGCTGGGCAATGAGTCCCCTTGTGGTCTCTGAGTTACTCCCTCCAGATAAGGCCTTTTTCGATGTCGTCATCTTTGACGAGGCCAGTCAGATCGTTCCCTTTGAGGCAGTCACCTCAATTCTCCGCGGGAAGCAAACGATCGTCGCGGGTGACTCCAAACAGCTTTCCCCAACCAGCACCTCGTTCTTCGCGATAAAAGAGGACGAGGATGAGATCGCAACTAACGATGACCCAGAGGACGATTCCTTTGACGCCGTCGATGAAGCGGAGTCGCTGCTCGAAGCCGTCAAGGCGGTCTTACCTGGACAAGGTGTCCGGACTCTGTCCTGGCACTACCGCTCAGAGGATGAACGCCTAATTGCCTTCTCCAACCAACACCCTGAGCTGTATGGACGGCGATTGGTCACCGCTCCATCCACCAGCCTTGAACCGCCCTTCGAATACCACTTGGGGTTCCCCCGATTCCGTGGACACTGATCAGGGGTTCACAGGAGTGAGTGTACGGGCAGTGATGAACTGCTGCTCGTAGTCGATCGGACTTAGGTAACCGATCGTTGAATGGCGCCGTTCCCGGTTGTAGTAGCCCTCGATCCAGAAGGCCAGATCCCGCTGCAGCTGCTGGGGTGAGATCAAGGTGTCTCGATTGTCATCGAGACCGAGCTCCAGTT